>NZ_JAKKFI010000005.1 GCF_022230955.1 Micromonospora cabrerizensis | reverse complement strand
GTGGGGGTGGGGGCGGGGCCTTGGCGTGGGGCGGGGCCTTCGCCGTGGGGCGGGGCCTTCGCCGTGGGGCGGGGCCTTCGCCGTGGGGCGGGGCCTTCGCCGTGGGGCGGGGCCTTCGCCGTGGGGCGGGGCCTTCGCCGTGGGGCGGGGCCTTCGCCGTGGGGGCTGCCCGGGCCTTTCAGCGTGGCAAGCTGCCCGGCTGCCGGGGCGCAAGATCGTCCAAGCCTGCGAGGGCGCAAGATCGTGCTCGATCCTGGTTGTAGGGGCCTCCGAGGCGCCACGGCACCACTAGAACCTGGTTCGAGCACGATCTTGCAGCTAGGAAGCCGAGCTGGGCCGGCCGAGCCGAGCCGAGCTGGGCCGGCCGGGCCGAGCCGAGCCGGGCCGGGCCGGGCCGGGCCGAGCGGGGCCGGGCCGAGCTGGGCCGGCCGAGCCGGGGCGAGCCGAGCCGGGCTGGGCCGAGCTGGGCCGGCCGAGCCGGGCCGACCTGGGCCGACCTGGGCCGGGGCCCGGACAGGCTGCGCGTGCCTCGGCCTTTCGAGCCGGATCGGTCGGGGACCATCGTGGTGGGTTTGGCGACGGGCTCGGGGATCCGGTTGACTGGTCGGGTGCTGAGAGTGGGGTTGACCGGCGGGATCGGGTCGGGAAAGAGCGCGGTGGCCGCGCGGCTGGTCGAGCGGGGCGCGGTGCTCATCGACGCCGACCAGGTGGCCCGGGAGGTCGTGGCGCCGGGCACGGAGGGGCTGGCCGAGATCGTTGCCGCCTTCTCCGACGCGGTGCTGGACGACGGTGGTGCGCTGGACCGTGTCGCACTGGGCGCGGTGGTGTTCGCCGATGAGCAGGCCCGCCGTCGGCTGGAGTCGATCACCCACCCTCGGGTTCGGGCGCGTACCGCGGAGCTGGCCGCCGCGGCGGCACCCGACGCGATCGTCGTCAACGACGTACCGCTGCTGGTCGAGGTGGGTCTCGCGCCCACGTACCACCTGGTGGTCGTGGTGCAGACGGCCGTGACGACCCGGCTGGAGCGGCTGGCGCGTGGCCGGGGGATGGATCGCGCGGAGGCCGAGCGGCGGATCGCCGCCCAGGCCGACGACGCCCGCCGACGGGCCGCCGCGGACGTGGTGCTGACCAACGACGGCAGCCTGGCGGATCTGCACGACGCGGTCGACACGCTCTGGCGGCAGCGGCTGCTGCCCTACGAGAACAATCTGCGCGAGCGGCGGGTGGTCCTGCCGGGTCGGGCCGACCTGGCCGGGACCGACGCGAGCTGGCCGGAGCAGTACGAGCGGCTGTCCGCCCGGATCCGGCACGCGCTCGGCTCCGACGCGCTGCGGATCGACCACATCGGCTCCACCGCGTTGCCCGGCCTCGCTGCCCAGGACGTCATCGACGTGCAGGTGGCCGTGCCGAGCCTTGCCGCCGCCGACGGTGCGCTGGTCGACCGGCTGGCGAACGCCGGGTTCCCACGGGTTCCGGGGCACTGGTGGGACGACCCGCGCCCGGCCGGCAGCGGTCGGTGGGAGAAGAGGTTGCACGGCAGCGCGGACCCGGCCCGCCCGGTTCGCCTGCACGTGCGGATGGCCGGATCGCCGGGTTGGCGGTACGCGCTGCTGATGCGCGACCACCTGCGGGCCGACCCGGATCAGCGGGCCGCGTACCTGCTGCTCAAGCGGGACCTGGTCGACGCGGCACCGGATGCCGGCGATTCGGGCACGGCCCGCGACCCGTGGTTCGACGAGGAGTATCTGCGGGCTGAGCAGTGGGCCGAGCAGACCGGCTGGCGACCCTGAGTCAGCGGGGCCGAGGCGCCGCGGGCCGAGGTTTGGCTGCCGGGCGGGGCACCGGGTTGAGTCGGGGCACCACGGCGGGCTGGAGGTCCAGTTGGGCCCACGCGTTGGCGTCGGTGTGCAGCTCCAGCCGGCGTAGCGACCCGTCGCGGTCGATCCAGTAGCGCAGCCGCGCGCCGGCCGGGCCCACCTCGACGACGTCCACGGTCCGTCCGGCGGTGACGTCCTCGCGTACCCGGACGGCTGTTCCTGATGGCCCGACCGACCCGGCGGCCACCGCGGCGTCGACCAGCATGGTCAGGTCGTCGCCGCCGGACCGTTGGGCCCGCCAGGGCCCGGCCGGGGGCGGCAGCGGTGGCCGGCCGGGCACCTCGGCGGTGCCGCCACCAGCGGCGTCCGCCGGCAGGTCGGCCCGGGTCAGACCCGCGGTGTCGCGCCGCAGCAGGGTCCGGCGGTCCGGGACGCCCAGGTCGGCGACCGCGAGGTACGCGCTACGCGTGGTCCAGCTCACCCAGCCGGTGCCCCGCAGGTTCGTGTCCGTGCCCACGGGCGCGGTCAGCGTCATCGTCGCACCGCGCTGGGCACGCAGCCGGGCCGGCAAGCGGTCCAGTCGACGCCGCTCGGCGTCGGTCAGCGTGCGGGGCAGGCCGGGCCGGCCGCCGAGCGCGTCCACGGGACGCAGTGTCGGCCGGTCCGCCCGGTTGAGGATCATCGTGACCGGGCCGACGCCGGGCAGCCGGGTCACCAGTTTGTGCAGTCGGGCGTCCTGGTCGAGCCAGAACCGGGTCTGCCCGTCCGGGTCGGTGCTCGCCGAGCCGGCGCCCGGCGTGGGTGCCCCGGTGCTGCCGGGTGCGGGGGTGCGCTGTGGCGGCCCGGCCGGCAGCGACGCCTGGAGGACGTCCACCGGGCCGGCCGCCACGGTGTCCCGGGCGATCCACCGCGCGCCGCTGCCGGGCACCGCCTGGGTCTGGTCCGGGCGGTCGGTGGCGAGGCCGAGGAGCAGGTCGAGCACGGGCCCCAGGGGTGTCCCGGGTGCCAGGCGGTGCAGCCGCCAACGGTCCGCCGGGGGCAGCAGGGGCGGTGCGGCGGGGGTGGGCACGGCCGCCGGGTCGGGCCGGATGACCAGGATCGGGCCGACCCGCTGCACCAGCCCGCGTTCGGTGCTCGCGCCCGGCCCGCCCACGTCGAGGTAGAGCAGTGACCGCGACCAGTCCACCCAGCCCACCAGCTCGATCCGGGCGGCGTCGGCGCCGGCGGTGATGCGGACTCCGGCGCGCAGATCCCGGAGGTTGGTGACCCGCGCGGCGGCCAGCCGCTCGCCCTCCGCGAGGGTCAGCGGTCGGGTCGGCTCGGGTGGGTCGGGCGCCCAGCTCAGCAACCCGAGCACCAGCGCCGTCGCGGACGTCGCGGCGGTCAGGGCGAGCACCAGCAGCAGGGTACGTCTGCGACGGCTGGCCGGGGCCGGGCCGGTGGTATCCGCCGCCGTGCCGGCAGGGGGTTCGGCAGCTGCCTCGCGGCGGGTCGTCGTCGTCCCGGGACGTCGACCGGTGGCGGTTCGGCTCTCCGTGGGCCCGTGGCCGGTGGTGGTCTGGTTCTTCTCGGGCCCGCGCCCCGGGGCGGTCCGGTGAGCGGCGGGCGGCCCGGTATCGACCGGGCGGGCCTTTCCAGGCCGACTGGCCCCGGCTGCGGCGTCGGTGCCACGGCTGGTGCTGCCTCGGCGTGGGGAGTCGGTCTTGCGGTGCCCGGCGGTTGGCTCTGGGGCGTCGGCGTCGCGTGGGGTGGTGGCCCGGCGAGCGGTGGTGGCCTTGCGGTTGGTGGCTGGACCTGCGGTGTCGGTGTCGCCGTCGGTGGTGGCTCGCCGTGGGGCGTCGGTCGTGCGGCCGGTGGTGGTTCGGCGGGCGTCGGTGGGCCGGCCGGTGGTGGATCCGGCTCCGGTGTCCGTGCTTCGGGTGATCTCCGGTGCGGTGCCGGGGCCGGTGCGGTGCCGTCCGCTGCCTGGCCGCCCGACCCTGGGGGTGCTGGGCCGTCCGGCGGCGGTGACGTCCGGCCGGGGCGTGCCGAGGGGAGTGGTGTCGGGTGCCGGGGTCGGAGAGGTGTCCACGGAGATGAAACGGCCGGGGAGGCGTCAGGGTGACGAGCAGGGGCGCTCGCGGCGGCCGGTCTGCGCCTCGAGCGCGACCACACGGGTGCGCACGCCGGACAAGCCGGGTGCTGCGACCGCAGTGCCGGGGGCGGCCGGCCGTGATGTGACGGCCTGGCCACCGGCCCGGTCGGCCGCCGCGAGCGGCCTACATGAAGAGGGTAGTCCCGGTGACATGGGCCACACAATGGGAATATTGAAGCTGATCACGTACCTGGCGTGACGGCCGTTCCTGTCGGACCTCCGGCGTACCGTTGATGGTATGGCGCTCGACATTCCCCGGCTCGACAGCCGCTTCCAGGTCGTCAGTGAGTTTCAGCCGGCCGGCGACCAGCCGGCGGCCATCGACGAGCTTGCCCGTCGGGTTCGGCGCGGCGACCGCAACACCGTGCTGCTCGGCGCGACCGGCACCGGCAAGAGTGCCACCACGGCGTGGCTCATCGAGCGGCTGCAGCGCCCGACCCTGGTGCTCGCCCCGAACAAGACGCTCTGCGCGCAGCTGGCCAAGGAGTTCAGCGAGCTGCTGCCGCACAACGCGGTCGAATACTTCGTCTCGTACTACGACTACTACCAGCCTGAGGCCTACATCCCGCAGACCGACACCTACATCGAGAAGGACTCCTCGATCAACGAGGAGGTGGAGCGTCTGCGGCACTCGGCGACGATGTCGCTGCTCACCCGCCGAGACGTGATCGTGGTGGCGACCGTCTCGGCGATCTACGGCCTGGGCACCCCGGAGGAATACCTCAACCGGGCGGTCCGGGTGCAGACCGGGCAGGAGCTCGACCGCGACCAGTTGCTGCGGCGGCTGGTCGACATCCAGTACACCCGCAACGACATGGCCTTCCAGCGGGGCACCTTCCGGGTCCGCGGTGACACGCTCGAGATCATCCCGGCGTACGAGGAGCTGGCGATCCGGATCGAGCTGTTCGGTGACGAGGTGGAGAAGCTCTACTACCTCAACCCGTTGACCGGTGACGTGGTCCGCGAGGTCGACCAGTTGGTGATCTTCCCGGCCACCCACTACGCGGCCGGTCCGGAGCGGATGGAGCGGGCGATCCGTGACATCGAGGTGGAGCTGGCCGAGCGCCTCGCCGAGCTGGAGCGGCAGGGCAAGCTGCTGGAGGCGCAGCGGCTGCGGATGCGCACCACCTACGACATCGAGATGATGCGGCAGGTGGGCTTCTGCTCCGGCATCGAGAACTACTCGATGCACATGGACGGGCGGCTGCCCGGCAGCCCGCCGCACGCCCTGCTCGACTACTTCCCCGACGACTTCCTCACGGTGGTCGACGAGTCGCACGTGACCATCCCGCAGATCGGCGGCATGTACGAGGGTGACGCGTCCCGCAAGCGGATGCTCATCGACCACGGCTTCCGGCTGCCCAGCGCGGCCGACAACCGGCCGCTGCGCTTCGACGAGTTCCTGGAGCGGGTCGGCCAGATGGTCTACCTGTCCGCGACCCCGGGCACCTGGGAGATGGAGCAGGCCCAGGGCGAGTTCGTCGAGCAGGTCATCCGGCCCACCGGTCTGGTCGACCCGCAGGTCGTGATCAAGCCGACCAAGGGCCAGATCGACGACCTGATGCACGAGATCAAGCTGCGGACCGACCGTGACGAGCGGGTGCTGGTCACCACGCTGACCAAGAAGATGGCCGAGGACCTGTCCGACTACCTCCTGGAGAACGGCATCCGGGTGCGCTACCTGCACTCGGAGGTCGACACGTTGCGCCGGGTGGAGCTGCTGCGTGAGCTGCGCAAGGGCGACTACGACGTGCTGGTCGGCATCAACCTCCTCCGCGAGGGCCTGGACCTTCCCGAGGTGTCGCTGGTGGCGATCCTGGACGCCGACAAGGAGGGCTTCCTGCGCAGCGGCCGGTCGCTGATCCAGACCATCGGCCGGGCCGCCCGTAACGTGTCCGGTCAGGTGCACATGTACGCCGACAAGATCACCCCGTCGATGGCGGCGGCGATCGACGAGACCGACCGGCGTCGGGCCAAGCAGATCGCACACAACGAGGCGCACGGGATCAGCCCGGAGCCGTTGCGTAAGAAGATCCACGACATTCTGGACGACATCTACCGCGAGGCGGAGGACACCGAGAACTCCCGCGTCGGGGGCGCGGTGCGTCAGCTGTCCCGGGGCAAGGCGCCGGTCAAGGAGACCCGCAGCCGGAGCCGGTCCGCCACCACCACCCCGTCGCGGGAGGGGATGGCCCGCGCCGACCTGGCCCAGCTCATCCAGGAGCTCAGCGACCAGATGCTGGCCGCCGCCCGCGAGTTGCAGTTCGAGCTGGCGGCCCGGATCCGCGACGAGGTCTCCGACCTGAAGAAGGAGCTGCGCGGCATGGACGCCGCCGGCGTGAAGTGATCCCCGTCCGGCCGGCCACCATCAGCGCTCCCCGTGGGCGCGGCCGGCCGGGTCGCGCGGAGGGCGGTCGGGGCCGACCCGGATGCGCGGGACCGCGCTGGGCGGGGCTCCGGGCCGGCAACAACGGCTCGGCACCCCGCCTGACCTGCGGTGACGGCGGATCTGGTCCGGCCTGACCAGCGGACGGCATCCGTCACTCTGATTGCGGTGCGCGAGCGAGCTATTGCACTGGGTGATCGTCCTGCGTACTCTCCCTCGGTGGGGAGGCCGGGATGCCGCTGCCAACGAGTCCTGTCATTCGACGTGCACGTCTCGGCGCAGAGTTGCGCCAGTTACGCCGGCGCGAGGCGCTGACCCTGGAGCAGGTCTGCGACCGGCTGGGCTGGGCCTCGACGTCGAAGTTGTCCCGCATCGAGCTGGGTCAGAGCCGCCCTGACCTCGCCGACGTGCTCGATCTGCTGGACATCTACAAGGTGCCCTCGCCCGCCCGGGAGGCGCTGATCGTGATCGCCCGGGACGCGGCGACCAGCCGCGGCTGGTGGAAGACGCTGGGCGACATGAGCGAGCGGCAGCGCACCTACGCCGAGTTGGAGGCAGGTGCCGCCGACATCGTCGAATACCAGCCGGCGGTCGTGCCGGGGTTGCTCCAGACGCCCGCGTACGCCCGGGTGCTGGTCGCCGCCGGCGCCCAGCTCACGCCGGAGGTCGACGTGGAGGCCGAGGTGCGCGCCCGGGCGCTGCGGCAGGAGGTGTTGCGGCGGGCCTATCCGCCGCGCTACACGGCGGTGCTCGCCGAGGCCGTCTGCGACCCGGGCGACCTGCCGGACGAGGTCTGGCGTGAACAGTTGCGGCATCTCGTCGCCGTGACCGGGTTGTCCCATGTCACGGTGCGGCTGCTGCCCCGCGGGGCGGCAGGTGGTGGGCTGCACCCGCTCACCCCGTACTCCTGCTATGCCTTTCCCGACCCGGCGGACCCGCGGACGGTGATGCTGGAGGCGTTGACCACCGACGTGCGGTTGGCCACCCTGCTCGACGTCGACCGCTACCAGCGGATGACCGAGGCGTTGCTGGCGGCCGCGCTGTCACCGGAGGAGACAATCACCGTGCTGGCCCGCCGCGTGGGCGAGTAGGAGCCGCGCCGCGCGGCCACCGGGCCCGGCGCCCCCGAGCCCGTCGGGATCGGCGGCCGGCGCGTGCGCAGGGCACGATAACCGCGGGGTACGACAGCAGGCTCAGGCCGGCACGTCGAGGAAGTGCTCGACGATGGGCGGCCCGGCGAAGTGCGGCCCGATCAACGCCCGCCACTGCGCGAACCGTTCGGTGGCCCGGAAGTTCTCCTCGTGCGCCTCGACCGAGTCCCACTCGACCAGCAGCACGAAACGGGTCGGGGACTCGATGCCGCGTGTCATCCGCACGGACCGGCAGCCGGTCGCGCCGGCGAGCACCGGGTGCCCCTCGGCGTACGCGGCGGCGAACGCGTCCTCGTGTCCGGGCAGTACGTCGATGAGCGCGACCTCAAGCACCATGTCGGACAGCCTCGCACGGCGGGCCGGGGCGGGGGTGTCGCGGGGTCTGTTCCGGTGCCGACGGCGCACCTAGGGTGGCACCGTGATCATTGACTGGCTCACCAGCGTCGCCTTCCGGGTGGCCGGCACGGCCACCACCTGGGCGGAGTTGCTGGGGTTCGCGACCGGCGTGCTCAACGTGTGGCTGGTGGCCCGGCAGAAGATCGCCAACTGGCCGGTCGGCATCGCCAACGTGCTGCTGCTCATGGTGTTGTTCTGGACCGCTGGTCTGTACGCCGACGCGGGGCTCCAGGTCGTCTACGTCGCGCTCGGCTGCTACGGCTGGTGGCACTGGTTGTTCGGTGGCGAGCGGCGCAGCCGGCTCACGGTGAGCCGGACCGGGCGACGAGAGTGGTTGCTGCTGGCGGTCGCCGGGGTGCTGCTGACCGGCGGGCTGTGGGCCCTGCTGGATTGGGCCACCGACTCGACCGTGCCGCTGCCGGACGCGTTGACCACGGCGCTGTCCCTGCTGGCCACCTACGGGCAGACGCGTAAGCGGGTGGAGAGCTGGTGGCTCTGGATCGCCGCCGACCTGATCTACATCCCGTTGTACGCGTACAAGGGGCTGCACCTGACCGCCGTCCTCTATGTGGTCTTCCTCGCCCTGTGCGTGCTCGGGTTGCGTGCCTGGCGGGCGGACCTGCGTCGGGCCGACCTGCCGACCCCGGTCCCGCCCGGCGCGGCACCGGTCACCGCGTGAACGCCAGACCGCCGAATCGCGCGCCGACAGCGGAGGGCGCGCCGACGCCCCGCCGTGCCCCGACAGCCGGCCACCCGGCGCGCGCCCCGGAGTTCGGGCACGGGTTGGTGGTGGGCAAGTTCTACCCGCCGCACGCCGGGCACCACGCGCTGATCGGGGCCGCCGCCGCCCGCTGCGGCGAGGTCACCGTCGTCGTGGCGCCCTCGCGTCGGGAGTCGATCCCGCTCACGCTGCGGCTCGACTGGTTGCGGGAGGTGCACGCGGACACCCCGTGGGTCCGGTTCGTCGGCCGGTACGACGATCACCCGGTCGACTACGACGACCCGGCCGTCTGGGATGCGCACTGTGCGGTGTTCCGGGCGGCGGTCGGGCCGCGCAGGGTGGACGTGGTGGTCTCGTCCGAGGCGTACGGGGTGGAGCTGGCTCGCCGCTTCGACGCCGTACCCGTGTCGGTGGATCCGGATCGGCGGACCGTGCCGGTCTCCGGCACGGCGGTCCGCGCGGATCCGGCGGGTCACTGGCGGTTTCTGAGCCCTCCGGTGCGGGCCTGGTTCGTCCGGCGGGTGGTGGTGGTCGGCGCCGAGTCGACCGGCACCACCACGATGGCCGAGGCGCTCGCGGCGCACTATGGCACGCCCTGGGTGCCGGAGTACGGCCGGGAGTTGACCGCCGACAAGCTGGCCCGGCTGCGGGAGCGCGACCCGCGGGCGAGCGTCTTCGACGTCACCTGGGACCGGGACGACTTCCGCACGGTGGTCCGTGAGCAGCAGGCGGCCGAGGACGCGGCGGCCCGGATCAGCGGACCGCTGCTCATCTGCGACACCGACGCGCGGGCCACGGCGGTGTGGGAGGAGCGTTACCTGGGCAGCGCGTCGCCGCAGGTGCGGGCGGCGGCCCGCCGGCCGGCGCTGTACCTGCTGACGGATCACCGGGACGTGCCCTTCACCGACGACGGGCTGCGCGACGGCGAGCACCTGCGGGCCTGGATGACCGAGCGGTTCCGTGGCGAGCTGGCCGGGTGCGGGGTGCCGGTGGTGGAGTTGGCCGGGACGCACGCCGAGCGGTTGGCACGGGCGGTACGCGCGTGTGACGACCTGCTGACCGTCGGGTGGTCGCTCGGCGACCCGATAACCGCACCCGACCTGCACTAGCCTCCTAGGAAACCACAGCGCGTGTGACACCAGCGGCCGTCACACCAGCGGCCGTCACGCCGCGGTACGACCCTCCGGACCCGGCCCTCGATATTCCCCGGCGACGGGTGGGGGGCGCCACCGGCTGCCCGGGGTGTGATCACGGCGCGTGGTGGGCAACAATGGTCAGCGAGGAGGGGAGTATTCCTTCGCAACGGAGTCGTCAGCACGGTCGATCGTCGGAACCTCGGCGACCCGACCCGGCTCCGTAGGTCGCCGTTCCGTTCGCGGGCGGCGGCGGAAGAGACCTCCGACAGTCACCAGAGTGAGCGACAGCGGCACACCGGCCTCTCCGGGGGCGTACGGTGTGCCCGACGCCGCGTGTCTGCCGGAGGAATGAACGTTGGACGTGTCCGGATTGGTGTGGGCGGGAACGCTGGTCGTACTGACCGCTGTCCTGCTCGTCGACCTGTTGATCATCGGTCGACGCCCGCACGAGCCGAGTGTGCGTGAGTCGAGCCTCTGGGTCGGCTTCTACGTGGGTCTCGCCCTGCTCTTCGGCGTGGGTGTCTGGTTGACCGCGGGCGCGAGCCCGGCGGGGCAGTTCTACACCGGTTGGCTCACCGAATACAGCCTCTCGGTGGACAATCTCTTCGTCTTCGTGATCATCATGGCGCGCTTCGGGGTGCCCCGGCAGTACCAGCAGAAGGTCCTGCTCGTCGGCATCGTGCTGGCACTGGTGATGCGCGGTGGCTTCATCGCCGCGGGTGCCGCGCTGATCTCCCAGTTCTCCTGGGTCTTCTACATCTTCGGCGCGTTCCTGATCTACACCGCGGTCAACCTGGCCCGGCAGGGTGAGCCGGACGAGGACGAGTTCTCCGAGAACCTGCTGATCCGGTGGAGCCGCAAGGCGCTGCCGATCTCCAAGGACTACGACGGCGCGAAGCTCACCACCCACGTGGCCGGCAAGCGGCTGTTCACCCCGATGCTGATCGTGATGATCGCGATCGGCACCACCGACCTGATCTTCGCCCTGGACTCGATCCCGGCGATCTTCGGCATCACCCAGGAGCCGTACCTGGTCTTCACCGCGAACGTGTTCGCGCTGATGGGCCTTCGTCAGCTCTACTTCCTGCTCGGTGGCCTGCTCGACCGGTTGATCTACCTGAGCTACGGCCTGGCCGTCGTGCTCGGCTTCATCGGGGTCAAGCTGGTGCTGGAGGCGTTGGCCGACAACCAACTGCCGTTCATCAACGGTGGCGAGCACGTCGGCTGGGCGCCGCACATCCCGATCTGGTTGTCGCTGCTGGTCATCCTCGGCACCCTGGGCGTCGCCACCGCCGCCAGCCTGATCAAGTCCTCCCGGGACCGACGCCGCGAGCTGGCCGACGCCCGACGCTGATCTGTCGCCGGCCGGGTGCGGGACCCGCGCCCGGCCGGTGAAGGGCTGGTTTCGGAAGTGCTGGCCGGCCTCCGCCGGGCCCAACCGCCGCCCGGCGGCGTTGTCGCGGTGTCCGGATACCACACCGGTATCCGGACACCGCTCCGCCTTGCCGGACGACGCCTGGACTCCGGCTCGGCTCGACCGACACCTCCGAAACCAGCTCTAGACCCGGTGCGCGCCCACCAGCGTCGCGGTCCGGTCGGCGGGCAGGGGCTCCTCGATGACCCGCCGCCGCCGGTAGCAGGCGTGCAGCATCCGCCGCTCGCCGCCGTTGCCGGGCGGGGCGGTGACGATGCCGATGTGGTGGATCTTGCGGCCGGGTCGGGCGAAGAAATAGAGATCACCCGGGCGTTCCGCCCCCAACGCCAGCGGGGTGGTGGCGACGGCCTGGTCGTCGGCGTCGCGGGGCAGCAGCACCCCGAACCGCCGCCAGGCCAGGTGCACCAGCCCGGAGCAGTCGATGCCGTGCGCGGAGAGACCGCCCCAGATGTAGACCACGTCCAGCAGCCGCTGCGCCACCGCGAGCGCCTGCGCCGCGGCCGGTGCCCCGGCCGACGGGGCGACGAGATGGTCGTCGGGCAGCCAGAGCGGCGCGGCGTGACCGGGGACGTGCACCGGCCGCCAGTCGTCGCGCGGGGGCCCGGCCGGGACGAGGCGGGTGCCGACGACGACGCCGGGCAGCACCACCGGGCCGTTCGGAGCGGCGTGCAGCCCGGTGACGGTGGAGTCCACCACCAGCGGCGGGTCGGTGCCGGTGTCGGTGGACGGATCGACGGGGGTCAGCTGCTCGCTGGGGAGCCAGCCCGGGTAGCCGCGCGGGTCCAGCTTGGCGGCGGGCTGCTCGACGGCGACGACCCGGGCCCAGCCGTCCGGTCGCAGCTCGCTGACGAGGACCCGCTCGCCGAGCAGGAGTTGGCTCAGCACGCAGTCGCCGACCTGCTGGTCGGTGTCCAGGCCCGCGACCCAGGCCAGGATGTCGGCGCCGGCGGTCAGGGCCGGATGGTCGACCGGGCGGACCGCCTCGGGGGAGGTCCACAGCGTCGCCACCGCGACCCGGACGACGGCCTCGCGGCCCGGTTGCAGCTTCACGTCAACCCCCAGATCGAGCCGGCTGTCCAGGGCACCCTATGAAAGAAACCAACGCTCATCAACCACGCGCCTGCACCTTTGCTTCAGTGAGGCCAGAGATGCCCAGGCCAGGGGCATCGGGCAACACCACAGTCGCCCCTTCGTAGCGTATTCCTCCCTGCACCGGCGACCACGCCAGCCACCAGGCGGCGTCCAGGTCGGGCACCGCCGTGGTGCCGTACGCGGCGACCAGGCTCGCCGCCGCCCCGATGCCGACCTGACTCTCCATCATGGAGCCGACCACCGTGCCGAGCCCGTGGGCGGTGGCCAGTTCGAGGAGGGTACGCGCCGGGTGCAACCCGCCGCACTTGGCCAGCTTGACGTTGACCAGGTCGGCGGCCCGACGACGGATCACCTCCACCAGGTCACGGACCCCGAAGACCGCCTCGTCGGCCAGGATCGGCACCGACACCCGGTCGCTGACCCAGGCCAGCCCGTCCAGGTCCCAGCGGGCCACCGGCTGCTCGACCAGCTCCACGTCGAGGCCGGCGTCCTCGATGCCCCGAATCACCCGGACCGCCTCCCGGGGCGTCCACCCCTGGTTGGCGTCGAGCCGGATCCGCACACCGGGGCCGACGGCCGCGCGAACGGCCCGCACGCGGTCCAGGTCAGTGCCCGCGTCGGTGCCGACCTTCAACTTCAGCACGCCGAAGCCGTCCGCCTGCCGCTGCCGCGCCGCCGCCGCCAGGTCCACCGCGTCACCCGCCGCGAGTGTGACGTCCGTCGGCACCCGCAGCGTGGTGCCCCCGAGCAACCGCACCAGGGGTACGCCCAACCGCCGGGCGGCGAGGTCGTGCAGGGCGACGTCCACCGCGGCCTTCGCCGCCTCGTTGCCGACCACGGCGCGCTGCACCTCGGCACACCGGGCCACCAGGTCGTCCGGGTCACGACCGATCAGCTGGGGGCCGAGCAACTCGCCTACGCACGCCCGTGCGCCGGCGACCGACGCACCGGTCACCTGCCAGACCTGGGGGGCCTCGCCGAAGCCGGAACGGCCGTCCGAGTCGACGAGCTCGACGACGAGGGTGTCCACTGTGGTGGTACGACGCAACGCGGTGACGAACGGGGTGTGTAAGGGGGCCGAAACCCGGTGGGTGCGTACCTCCGAGATCGTCATGTCAGGCACCCTATACGCAGGCGCACGTCGGGATGGGAGACCGGATGACCGGGCAGGGCTGGGAGCTGGTAGGTGCACCGAACGCACGCGATCTGGGCGGGCTCGTCGGTGCCGACGGGAGGCGGGTCCGGGTGGGGCAGTTGCTCCGCACCCCCGCGTTGGGTCGGCTGACCGACGAGGATCTGCCGGTGCTGGCGAAGCTGGGGCCCGCGTGCGTGCTCGATCTGCGCGCCCCCGCGGAGATCGAGGTCGCCCCGGCGGATCGGCTGGCCGGTGAGCCACGGGTAGTGTGCCTGCCGGTGCACGACCCGGAGCACCCGGTCTTCACGTACGTGTCGGCGGTGCTGCTCGGCCACGACCTGAACGCGTACGCGGAGCTGGCCCGGCAGGGCACGACGGGGGCGATGGCGGCCATCTACCGGTGGTTCGTCACCGGGGAGTCGGCCCGGGTCGGCTTCGCGGAGGCGGTGCGCCTGGCCGCCCAGCCGGAGAACCTGCCGCTGGTCTACCACTGCTCCGCCGGCAAGGACCGCACCGGCTGGCTGACCGTCATCCTGTTGACGGCGCTCGGGGTGGACGAGGCGGCCATCCGCGCCGACTACCTGCGCAACAACGAGCTGACCGACAGCCTTCGGGCGGTGATCGTGGAGGCGATGCGACGGCGGCAGCCGGAGCTGGACGTCGACGCGGTGCTGCCGGTGTTGGAGGTCCGCGCCGAGTACCTCGACGCCGGCTACGACGAGGTACGCCGGGTGCACGGCTCGTTCGACGCGTACCTGCGCGACGGGTTGGGATTGACCGACGAGACCCTCAGCGCGCTGCGGGCGCAGCTGTTGGAGTGACCGGCGTGCGCGGGGGTGTGCCGACGTGGGCGGCCAGGCCGAGCACGATCAGCGCCTGGCCGGCGGCGTAGGTGGCCATGACCAGCACGGGCGCGCCCGGTGGTTGGGCCACCTCGGCCACCCCGGCGGCGATCAGCAGGTCGGAGCCGAGGAACAGCGCGGCGCCGAGACCGACCCGCCAGCCCTGGGTGGCGGCGGTGGTGGCCATCGTGGCCAGCGCGAGCGCGTAGCCGGCCACCGGCACGGCGAGCCCCACGTCGGTCAGCCCCGCCCACATCCACCACAGCGCGACGACGGTCAGCACCGCGTACCCCAGGGGGACCGCGAGCAGCGGCGCACGCCGCAGCGCGGTCGCGGCGCCGTGTCGGGTGAACGCCGCGACGTAGCAGAGGTGCGTGCCGAGGAAGCAGGCCATGCCGGCGAGGAACCAGCCGGTGCCGTCGATCATCAGGGCGACGTCGCCGCCGGTGGCGAAGGCCAGCGCGACGAGCACCAGCCGGTCCGGTCGGGCTCCGCGCTCAGCGCTGACCCGCAACAGGTAGGCGGCCAGCAGCGGCATCAGCAGCGGCTTGGTGAGCAGGAAGCCCACGCCCCCGCCGGTGGCGTTGGCCAGCAGGTTCGCCGCCGTCACGACGAGGAAGACGATGAGGACGGTGCGACTGCGGGGCATCGGCGGCTCCGGGGTGGGGGTGCGAGCAGCGTAGCCGTACCGGCGGGTAATGGTCAGAGCTGGTGACGGGCGGCCCAGACCTGCGCGGAGATGTGCGCGAGCAGCCGGCAGGCGTCGTCCTCGACCTCGTCGTCACCGCCGGCCAGGTCGGTGGTGGTGCAGACGGCGATCAGGTACGGCGGGGCGTCGTCGGGCAGCACCAGCCCGGCGCCGTGTCGGACGCCGCGAACCCAACCGCTCTTGTGCGCGATGCGGGTGCCCTCGGGCAGGCCGGCGGCCAGGTCCTCGCGGTGCTCCTGGGCGAGGAGGACGTCCAGCATGGCCGCGCAGCCGGCGGGCGAGGCGAGCCGACCCGGGGTGCCGGCCCCGGCGGCCAGTGCGCCGAGCAGGGCGGCCAGGTCGGCGGCGGTGACCGTGTTGGTGATGCCGGCCTCGCGGGCGGCGAAGTCCTCGATGCCGCGGCCCGTGACACTGGTGCCGGCACCGGCCCGCGCCCACACGTCGGCCACCGCGGGCAGCCCGACGTGACCGATGACCAGGTTGGTGGCCAGGTTGCTGGATCGCACGATCATGCGGTCGGCCAGCCAGCGCAGCGACGCGGTGCCGCCGAGCCGGTCCCAGACCGTGTCGTCGTTGTCGTAGGGCTGCGCGCAGGAGAACCGTGGCGCGCCGGGCTGGGCGGAGTCGAACTCGTTGACCACGGGGACCGGGGCGTCCAGGTCCAGCGTGCCGGCCTCGGCGGCGCGGTGCAGGGCGGCGAGCACCGCCACCTTCATGGTGCTGGCCGCGTAGTGGGCGGCGTCCGGGTGGCGGGTCCAGGTCGGCGGCGCGTCGGGTCGGCCCACGTACGCCGAGACGGTGCCGGGCACCCTGTCCAGGTGGGCGTCGAGATCATCCCAGGTCATGCCGGTGACCGTAGCCGATCAGCGGCAGCGGGTCGGGCTGGCCCGCGTACTCCCGAGGGGAAACGGACGGGCGCGCCGGCCGCAAGCGGCCGACGCGCCCGGTGTCGGGTGCTGGTGGGGTCAGCCGGCGTGCTTGCGGCGGGCGGTGGCCCGGCCCCGCAGCTGCTGGTCGAGCACCACCTTGCGGATCCGGACCATGGCCGGGGTGACCTCGACGCACTCGTCCTCGCGGCAGAACTCCAGTGCCTGCTCCAGCGAGAGCTTGCGCGGCGGGACCAGCTTCTCGGTCTCGTCGGAGGTCGACTGCCGCATGTTGGTGAGCTTCTTCTCCTTGGTGATGTTGACGTCCATGTCGTCGGAGCGGGAGTTCTCCCCGACGATCATGCCCTCGTACACCTCGGTCGTCGGGTCGACGAAGAGCTGACCGCGCTCCTGCAGGTTGGTCATCGCGAAGGCGGTGACCGCGCCGGCCCGGTCGGCGACCAGGGAGCCGTTGTTGCGGGTACGCAGCTCACCGAACCACGGCTCGTAGGACTCGAAGACGTGGTGCAGGATGCCGGTGCCCCGGGTGTCGGTGAGGAACTCGGTGCGGAAGCCGATCAGGCCGCGCGCCGGGACCAGCCACTCCATCCGGATCCAGCCGGTGCCGTGGTTGACCAGCTGCTCCATCCGGCCCTTACGGGTGGCGAGGAGCTGGGTGATCGCGCCCAGGTACTCCTCCGGCGCGTCGATGGTCAGGCGCTCGACCGGCTCGCAGGTCTTGCCGTCGATCTCCTTGGTGACCACCTGCGGCTTGCCGACGGTCAGCTCGTAGTTCTCCCGGCGCATCTGCTCGACCAGGATGGCCAACGCCAGCTCACCGCGGCCCTGCACCTCCCAGGCGTCCGGCCGCTCGGTGGGCAGCACCCGCAGCGACACGTTGCCGATCAGCTCCTTGTCGAGCCGGTCCTTGACCATGCGGGCGGTGACCTTGGCGCCCTTGACCCGGCCGACCAGCGGCGAGGTGTTGGTGCCGATGGTCATCGAGATGGCCGGCTCGTCGACGGTGATCAGCGGCAGCGCGACCGGGTTCTCGAGGTCGGCGAGGGTCTCACCGATCATGATCTCCGGGATGCCGGCGACGGCGATGATGTCGCCCGGGCCGGCGGTCTCGGCCGACGTGCGCTCCAGGCCCTCGGTCATCAGCATCTCGGAGATGCGGACCCGGTGGGTGCTGCCGTCGGTGCGGCACCAGGTCACCGTCTGACCCTTGTTGATGGTGCCCTGGCGGACCCGGCACAGCGCCAGCCGGCCGAGGAACGGCGAGGCGTCGAGGTTGGTGACGTGCGCCTGCAACGGCGCGCCCTCGTCGTACGAGGGCGGCGGGATGGTGTCGAGCAGGGTGCGGAACAGCGGCTCCAGGGAGGTGCTGTCGTCGGGCACCGAGCCGTCGGCGGGCTGGGTCAGCGAGGCGATGCCGTCGCGGGCGCACGCGTAGACGATCGGGAAGTCGATCTGCTCCTCGTCGGCGTCCAGGTCGAGGAAGAGCTCGTAGGTGTCGTCCACGACCTCCTTGATCCGGGCGTCGGGCCGGTCCACCTTGTTGATCACCAGGATGATCGGCATCCGGGCCCGCAGCGCCTTGCGCAGCACGAAGCGGGTCTGCGGCAGAGGGCCCTCGCTGGCGTCGACGAGCAGCACCACGCCGTCGACCATGGTGAGGCCGCGCTCCACCTCGCCACCGAAGTCGGCGTGGCCGGGGGTGTCGATGATGTTGATGGTGACCGGGTCGGAGCCGTCCGCCGGCAGGTAGCGCACGCCGGTGTTCTTGGCCAGGATCGTGATGCCCTTTTCCCGCTCCAGGTCACCCGAGTCCATCACCCGCTCGGTGTTCTCGCCCCGGGCGCCGTACGCCCCGGCCTGCCGCAACATGGCGTCGACCAGGGTGGTCTTGCCGTGGTCGACGTGAGCGATGATGGCGACGTTGCGGAGGTCGGTGCGAAGCTGCATACCCTCTATCCTTCCGCCTGCGCTCGCGCAGGCTGCGTCGGGGTCACCCCCAGGTGCCCCTGATCTATGGTGAAACTGCTGTCCGGGTGGTTCCCCCGGCTGGCATGCTGGCTCCCGTGTCCCGGGGGCCTGAGTGCACGACCTGCTGACCTGGGTGCAGGGTCTGCCCACCCTGTGGATCTACCTGGTCGCCGCGCTGATCGTGGCGGGCGAGACCGCGGTGATCTTCGGCCTGCTCGTGCCGGGTGAGGCTACCCTGCTGCTCGTCGGTTTCCTCACCTACAACGGTACCTTGCGGCTCGGGCCGGCGTTGCTGGCGATGATCGTCGCGGCGGTCGTCGGTGATGGGCTGGCCTTCCGCGCCGGACGGCGGTACGGCCCCCGGCTGCGTGCCGGGCTGGGTCACCGGGTCGGGCCCCAGCGGTGGGGCCGGGCCGAGGCCATGCTCGCCCGGCTGGGTGGTCGGGGCGTGTTCGCGGCCCGTTGGGTGGCCTTCGCCCGCACGCTGGTGCCCCGGTTGGCCGGCGCGGCCGGTATGCCGTACCGGCGGTTCGCGCTGTGGAACCTGGCCGGGGTGGTGACCTGGGTGGGCGGCTCGGTCCTGCTCGGTCACCTCGCCGGTGAGTCGTACGACACGGTCTCCCGACTGCTCGGCAGGGCCACCGGGGCGGCGCTGGTGCTGCTGGCCGGCCTGTTGGGTGTGGTGCTCGCCGGCCGGTGGCTGGGCCGCAACCCCGACCCGGTACGCGCGCTGCTGTCCCGGGCGGGCGCGCTGCCGCCGGTGCGCTGGCTCACGGCCCGCTACGGGGTGCTGTTCTTCCTGGTGGCCATGCGGATCGGGCCGGGCTGGACGCTGCTGCTCAATCTGGCCGCCGGGCTCCTGCTGCTCTTCGCCGCCGGGCTCGCCATCGCGGGTCTGCTCGCCGTGGCGGTGCGCAACAGCGGGTTGGCCGCCCTGGACGGCGCCGTCGCGGGCTGGTTCGCCTCCCGGCGTACCCCCGGTGCCGCCGACGCCACGATGCTCGTGGTGTCGGTGGTACGAGGGTCGGTGCTGATCGTGCTGGTGGCACTGGTGGCGGCGGCGCTGGCGTGGCGTAACCGACCCTGGCGGGCGGATCTGCTCAGCGTGGTCGGCACGGTGGGTGCGTTCGTGCCGCTGGTGGTGCTGGCCGTGGTCGCCGAACTGACCGGGCCGCACGGCGGCGCGCCGGGTGGCGGCGAGTCGGCCCCGCTGCCGACCCAGAACGCCGTGGTCGCGGCGAGCCTGTGCACCCTGGCCTGGCTGGTGTCCCGCAGTTCCCGCTGGCCGGTGGCGGTGGCCGCCTGGACAGCCGCCGCCGCGGGGGTGCTCGGGATCAGCGGCGCACGGCTCTACCTCGGTCTGGACACGGCCAGCGGGACGGCCGCGGCGGTGCTGCTCGGGGTGCTGTGGACGGTGGTGTTCGTGGTGGCGTGGGCCACCAGGGACCGGGCGGTGGGGGATCTGGAGCAGCCTGCGGAGCAGGCCCAGCCTCCGTCGCAGGGGCACCGCCGCCCGGTTGAACCTTGCTAGGGTGCGGCGACCATCACAGCGGGGAGGCCGGGGCATGGTTCGACGGACGAAACGGCTGGGCACCGCGGTGCTCGCCGGGTTCCTGGTCGTGAGCGCGCTGGTCGGTTGCGCCGCCAAGGGGGAGAGCCCGCAGGGCGTGTCCGCGCCGGTGGCGGTCACCGACGCGCCGACGGACGCCCCCGCCGACGAGGCCACCGGGGAGCCGAGTCCGTCGGTGAGCGCCGTGGAGTCGATGGGTGCCGCGCCGAGCAGCAGCGCGACGCCGACGAAGAAGCCGACGAAGAAGCCGACCCGCACGGCGCCGAAGCCGCTCGCCGTGGCGAAGCCGCCCACCGAGACGCAGGTCCCGCCGGCCCCGCCGAAGCCGGCGCCGAGTTCCTGCAAGCCGACGTACAAGGGCACCCAGGCGAGCCGGGCCGAGGTGAAGGCGGCGCTGACCGACGCGGCCGGGCGCACCTACTGGCCGACGTCCGCGCCGGACATCAAGGTGCCGCTCACCCTGCTCAAGGCCACCGCCTGGCAGGAGAGCGGCTGGCAGTCCAACATCTACGCCTGCGACGGCGGGGTCGGGCTGATGCAGGTCATGCCGGGCACCGCGACCTGGATGAACCAGCGGTTCGAGAAGAGCTACGAGATCGACGCCTACCGGGACAACGCCTACCTCGGCGCCACCTACCTGGCCTGGGCGACGAAGTACATCGGCGACATGTACTTCGAGTCCGACTACCGTCTCGATCCGGCCCTGTGCACCGCCGAGCTGAATTCGTGCCTGATCAACGCGGTCATCGCCGCGTACAACTTCGGGCACGGCGCCGTGGCGCAGGAGGGCAAACCCCTGGCCATCCCCAACCCGTCGTACGTGCGCAACGTGCGGGCGCTGATGACCGAGTGCGTCTGCCTGGACTACTGACCTCGACGGGGGCCGTGGCGGTGTCGCCCCGGCCCCCGCCGCACCGGTCGGTCAGTCGCGGGCGGCGACCGCCTCCGGTGACGCCGGGATGCCCTCCGGCCGGTCGCGGGTGATCCGCCCGGGCCACCAGAAGCGCTCACCCAGCATGAATGCCAGCGCCGGCACCAGGACCGTGCGCACCAGCAGGGTGTCCAGCAGGACGCCGATGCAGACGATGATGCCGATCTGGGTCAGTGTGATCAGCGGCAGCACGCCGAGCACGGCGAAGACCGCGGCGAGCAGCACCCCGGCGCTGGTGATCACTCCGCCGGTGACCCGCAGGGCGGAGAGCATCCCGTCGCGGGTGCCCGCGCTGCGGGCGTCCTCCCGGGCACGGGTGACCAGGAAGATGTTGTAGTCCACCCCGAGCGCCACCAGGAACACGAAGGCGAGCAGCAGCACACCGCTGTCCAGGGCGGGGAAGCCCAGCACGTGGTCGAAGAGCAGCCACGCCGCGCCGAGGCTCGCGAAGAACGACGCGATCACGGTGAGCACCAGCAGCAGCGGTGCGAGCAGACCGCGCAGCAGCAGCACGAGCACGGCGCCGACCAGCAGCAGGATGATCGGCAGGATCAGTCGCAGGTCGCGGTCGTTGGCCTCGTCGGAGTCGTACGTGGCGGCCACGGAGCCACCGACGATCGCCCCGGACGGCGCGTCGGCGCCGGCGGCGGCCGGGGGAGCGGAGTCGGGAACGGCGGCGACCGCCTCGCGCAGCGCCTCGACCGCGCGGTCCGAGGCGGTGGTGCCGGGCTCGGCCTCCAGAACCACGTCGACCTGGGCCACCGTGTCACCGGCGTCACCGGGGCGCGCCGAGGCCACACCGGGCACGGCGCTGGCGGCCTCGGTGACCGCCCGCACCGCCGCCGGGGTGGTGAGCACGGCCACCGGCTGGGTGCTGCCGGCGGGGAAGGCCCTCGCGAGGGTCTGCGCCCCGGTCACCGCCTCGGGCTCGGCCCGGAACTGCTCGGTCTCGGACAGGCCGGTGCGGATCCCGAGGCCGCCGAGGGCCAGACCGCCGAGCAGCAGCGTGGCCAGCACCGCGACCACCACCGGGCGGCGCTCGACGGCGGTGCCGAGCCGGCCCCAGAGCCGTCCCTCACGGGCCGGGCCACCGACGCGGGGCACGAACGGCCAGAACAGACCCCGACCGAAGAGCACCAGGACGGCGGGGAGCACGAACAGGGCCGAGAGCATGGCGAAGACCACACCGGTGGCGCAGGCCACCGCCAGCGCCCGGTTGGTTTCCTGCTCGCTGAGCAGCAGCGTGAGGACGCCGAGGATCACGGTGCCGCCGCTGGCGAGGATGGGCTCGGCGGTGCGGCGCAACGCGGCACGCATCGCTGCGAACCGGTCCTCCTCGCGCCGCAGCTCCTCCCGGTAGCGGGCGATGAGCAGCAGCGCGTAGTCGGTGGCGGCGCCGAAGACCAGCACACTGGCGATGCCGGTGACCTGGCCCTGCTGGAGGTTGATGCCGACGGCCGGCACGATGGTGTCCACCGCGCGCAGGGTGAGCTGCTCGGTCGCCGCGACCACGGCCAGCGGCACGATCCACAGGAACGGGCTGCGGTAGGTGATCAGCAGCAGCACCGCCACGACGGCGGCGGTCACCGCGAGCAGGGTGATGTCGGCGCCGTCGAACACCGAGGAGAGGTCGGCGGTGAAGGCGGGGGAGCCGGTCACCTCGACGGTCAACCCGGGCAGGTCCGCCAGGGCGGTGCGCAGCTGGGTCACCGTCTCGGTGACGGCCTCCTGCCCGCCGGCGGTGTCGACCGGGACGGCGATGAGGGCCACCGTGCCGTCCGGGGAGACCTGTGCGGGGCTGACCTGCCCACCCACCGCGAAGCGGCGCAGGTCGCCGGCGCGGGCGTCGACGCTGGCCCGGTCGGCGTCGCTCAGCGCGGCCCGGTCGCCCCGGCTGACCACCACGATGGCCGGTTGCACGTCGCTGGACGGCAGCTGGTCCTGGAGGCGCTGCACCTGGGTCGACTGCCACTGCACGGACAGGCCGGTGGCGGAGACCGGTGCCGGGTTGTCCGGCTGGGGTGTCCCGAAGACGGCCGCGGCGACGACGATCGCCGCGGCCACGGTGAGCCAGGCGGCCAGCCGGCCGCGGGCGACTCTGGTGAACACAGACATCAGGTGACCTCAGGGTCCTTCGGAAGCCAAGTATCTTGACTGTCGAGATTATCGGCGGCTGTTCTATGCTGCAACCCGGGGAACCGACGACGGGAAGAAGCGGCGCGAGGTGGCGACTCACGGCATGTACCGACGGCGCGACACGCGCCGCGAGCAGCTGGTCGCGGAGATCACCAACAACCTCCGGCGGTACGCGGTGGACGCCCAGCAGGTCGGCCACGCCTTCGCCAACCTGCACGGGCTCAACCCGACCGACCTGCAGGCCCTGATCGCCGTGATGGACGCCGAGCTGCTCGGTGATCCGATCACCCCCGGCCGGCTCGGTGAGCAGCTCAACCTCTCCTCCGGCTCGGTCACCGCCCTGATCGACCGGCTCGAGCGGGCCGGCCACATCCGCCGCGACCGCGACACCGTCGACCGGCGCAAGGTGCTGCTGCACTACGCCGACCAGGGCGCCGCCCTGGCCATGCGGTTCTTCCAGCCGCTGGGCGCCCGTACCGACACCGTGATGGCCCGCTTCGGCGAGGACGAGCTGGAGATCGTGCACCGGTTCATGGCGGAGATGAGCGAGTCTCTGCGGGGCCACCGCGACGCGGTACGCGCCGCCCGGCCCGAGTCGCCCCGCCGCCCGACGGGCTGACCTCGGTGCCGGACCGGCTCGCCGCCCGCCTCGCCGCCGCCGCGCTGCGGCTGCCACCGACCCGGCCCGGCCCGGTGCGGGTCACCCGCGACATCCCGGTCCGGGCCCGCGACGGCGTGGTGCTGAGCACCGACCACTACGCCCCGGCAGGCCCGGACGCGCCGACCGTGCTGATCCGCACCCCGTACGGGCGGGGCGGCCCGCTGCGCCTGCTCGGCCGGCTGCTCGCCGCGCGGGGCCGGCACGCGGTGATCCAGTCCTGCCGGGGCACGGACGGCTCCGGTGGGACCTTCGCCCCGCTCGTGCACGAGCGCGACGACGGGTCGGACACCCTGGACTGGCTGCGCCGCCAGCCCTGGTGGGCCGGCCGGCTCGGCATGTTCGGGGTCAGCTACCAGGGCTTCGCGCAGTGGGCGCTGGCCGCCGACGCCGGCGAGGAGCTGCGCGCGATGGTCGCGGTGGTGACCGCCTCGGCCACCCGCGACTCGACGTACGCGGGGGAGTCCTTCGCCCTGGACACGGTGCTGACCTGGGCGGAGCTGCTGCACGCGCAGACCGTGCCGTGGCTGGCCCGGCAGTGGGAGCTCAAGCGCGGGCAGCCCCGGCTGGCCGCCGCGCTGACACACCTGCCGCTCGTGGACGCCGACCGGGTGGCCACCGGCGTGACCATCCCCTTCTTCCAGGAGTGGCTGCGCCACCACAGCCCGGACGCCGTCTACTGGCGGACCCGGGTCTTCGCCGACCGGGTGGCCCGGGTGCGGGCGCCGGTGATCATGGTCACCGGCTGGCACGACATCTTCCTGCCCGCCCAGCTCGACGACCATGCCACCCTGTGCGCCGCCGGCGCCCAGCCGCGACTGGTGATCGGCCCCTGGACACACGGCAGCCCCGGCCTGTTCGTGGCCGCCCTGAGCGAGGGGCTGGCCTGGCTCGACGAGCACCTGACGGCCACGCCGCCGGCGAGCGAGCACCCACTCCGGAAGGCCCCGGTACGGCTGCACGTGAGCGGTCCCGGCGGCGGCTGGCGGGACCTGCCGGCCTGGCCACCACCGGCGGTCGAGACCGCCTGGCACCTGCATCCGGGCGGTGAGCTGGCGGTACGCCCACCGGTGACCTCGACGCCCGACGCGTTCCGCTACGACCCGGCCGACCCCACCCCGTCGCTGGGCGGGCCGCTGCTCGTCGCCCAGCGCGCCGGCCCGGTGGACAACCGGCCCGTCGAGGCCCGCCCCGACGTGCTGACCTATACCAGTGCCCCGCTGACCGGGCCGGTCGAGGTGATCGGCCCGGTACGCGCCGAGATCCACGTCCGCAGCGAGCTGCCACACCTGGACGTCTTCGTGCGACTGTGCGACGTGGACCAGCGGGGTCGCTCGTGGAACGTCTGCGACGGTCTGGTGCGGGTGACACCCGACCGCTTCCCGGTCGACCCCTCCGGGGCGCTGCGGGTCCCGGTGCCGCTCTGGCCGACCGCGTACCGGTTCGCCGCCGGGCACCGGCTGCGGGTGCAGGTCGGCGGCGGCGCCCATCCGCGCTGGGCGCGCAACCCCGGCACCGGGGAACCCCTCGGCACGGCGATCACGCTGCGTGCCGGCTGGCGGCAGGTTCTGCATGACCCGGCGCACCCCTCGGCGCTGCTGTTGCCGATCGTCCACTCTGCCCCAGCACAGTCTCCTATCTGAACAGAGCCCACCTGAGCTGGGCATTCACCGCAAATGCGGGCTATGGTTGGGTCAACGCCCGGCGCCGTGCATCAGCAGACCGGGCTCGCCCAAAGCCCAGCACCGCGTACGCGGTGTGACGTCGTGCCCGGTCCCCGCCCCATTCGAGAGGGGGACCCCATGACCCGGGCCCCGGCTAATCTGTTGGCCCTCAGAACCCTGCTCCTCACTCACCTCGACAACGCCCCCGGCCCGGACGACCTGGACCCGGCGGAGGTCGGCATCGTCGGCGATCCGGCCCACCGCGGCGGCTACCACTGCGGATCGGACCGGGTGGTCACGAACGACTACTCGGTGGTCGAGTCACCGCGCGACCGGGCCGGGCTGACCCTCGACGCGGCGGCGCTGGACGTCGGCCAGTTCGAGGTCCGCTCCGGTGGCCGCACGCACACCATGGCCAGCTTCTCGGTCTGGTGCGTGGCCCAGTGTGCCGCGAACGCGGCGGACACCCGGGACATCCGCGAGATCATCTACAGCCCCGACGGCAAGACGGTGAAGCGGTGGGACCGCCTCGACAAGCGCAGCACGGGCGACAGCTCGCACCGCTGGCACACCCACTTCAGCTTCTTTCGTGATGCCATCAAGGCGGGCCGCGACCAGCGGCCATTGTTCCGCCGCTATCTCAGTTCCATCGGACTCCTGGAGGACGACGACATGACCCCCGAAGAGCACAACTGGCTGGCCACCGTCCACAAGAACCTCACCGTGCTCGACGGTCGCAACCCGATCGGGCAGATCTACACCCGGATGGCCGAGGGCCGGGACGAGACTGGTGCCCCGGTGACCGGAAACTGGAACCTGCAGGCGATGACGAAGCAGCTCACCGCCCTGCAGGCCACGCTCAACGCACTGGCCGGAAAGGACTTCACCGACGAGGCGGCGATCATCGAGGGTGTCCTCGCAGGGCTGACGCCGGCTGATATCGCCGCGGCCATCCCGCCCACCATCGCCAAGCAGGTCGCCGACGAGTTGGCCCGCCGACTGGTCGCCTGAGCGGGGGGCGGCCCGTTCGCCGCCGGGCCGCCCCTCTTCGCAGTTCCGGTCCGCAACAACTGTTGGGCAATATCTGTTGCACAAGAATTGTTGCGGATGCCATCGTGGCGGTATGGAGATGCCCGACGTACGCCAGATCACCGATTCGCGGGTGCTGGCCGCCATGGCCCACCCGCTGCGTCGCCGCCTGATGGACGTGCTCAAGGTGCACGGCCCCTCGACCGTCGGCCAGCTCGCCGAACGCACCGACCAGGCGCCGGCCAACGTCAGCCACCACCTCAAGGTCCTCGCCGCCGCGGACCTGGTCACCGAGGCCCCCGAGCTGGCCCGGGACCGGCGCGAGCGGTGGTGGCGGCTCGTCACCCGAGCACTGCGCTGGTCCAACGCCGACTTCGACGCCGACCCGGCCGCCCGGGCGGTCGCCGACGCCGCCACCTCGCTCAACCTGGACCGGCACGTCGCCCTGGCCCGGGCGTGGCACGCCGCTGACGAGAGCACCCAGGCGACCTGGGACGACGCCCCGTTCTCCACCGACCACTGGCTACGCCTCACGCCCGCCGAACTGGCCGAGCTGAGCCGCGAGATGATCGACCTCCTCGCGCGCTGGGCCAACCGGGACCTGCCCGACGACGATGACGACGCCGGCCGCCGGCCGGTCTTCGTGTTCGTCCACGGCGTGCCGGCGCGACCGTGACCGCCGCCACCCGCAGCGACCCGACGCCGGTCCGCCCGGCCGGCGGGTTGCTGCGGCACCGCGACTTCCGGCTGCTCTGGGCCGGCCAGGCCATCAGCAGCGTCGGCAGCAACGTCACCACCGTCGCGTTGCCCCTGGTCGCGGTCGCCGTCCTCGACGCCGGCACCTTCCAGGTGGCGGTGCTCACCGCCGCGGCCTGGCTGCCCTGGCTGCTGATCGGCCTGCCGGCCGGCGCGTGGATGGACCGGCTGCCCCGCCGGTCGGTGATGGTGGTGTGCGACCTGTTCTGCGCGCTGGCGTTCCTCAGCGTGCCGCTCGCCGCCGTGCTGGGCCGGCTCACCGTGGCGCACCTGCTGGTGGTCGCCCTCAGCGCCGGTGCCGCGCGGGTCTTCTTCGAAACCGCCGACCAGGTGTACCTGCCGGTGCTGCTGCGACCCGAGCAGCTGCCGGAGGGCAACGCGAAACTCCAGGCGACCCAGACCGTCAGCTACGTCGTCGGGCCCGGCCTCGCCGGCCTGATCGCCCAGCTCACCGGTGCCGTCGTCGCGCTGGTGCTGGACGCGCTCACGTTCCTGCTCTCCGCCGTCCTCCTGCTGCGGATCCGCACGGTCGAGCCGCGCGCACGCCGGGCCGACCGGTCCCGGTCACTGCGCCGCGACATCGGCGAGGGGCTGCGCTTCGTCATCCGGGACCCGTACCTGCGGGTGCTGGCGGTCTTCGGCGCGGCCAGCAACATCGGGCTGATCGGCTACCAGGCCGTCCTGGTGGTGTTCCTGGTCCGTGAGTTGCGCCTCGAACCGGGCCTGGTGGGCGCGCTGGTCGCGGTGATGAGTGCCGGAGGAATCGTCGGCGCGCTGCTCGCCACCACGCTGGGCCGGCGCTACGGCACCGCGCGGGCGCTGCTGATCGGGGCGGTGTTCACCGGGCCGCCGGCGCTGCTCATCCCGCTCGCCGCACCGGGCATCGGATTGGCCTGGCCAGCCCTCGGCGGCCTGCTGATCGGCCTCGGCGTGGCCATCGGCAACGTTGTCAAGGGTGCCTTCCGGCAGACCTACACACCGCACCACCTGCTGGGCCGGGTGACGGTGAGCATGCATCTGCTCAACTACGGCACGATCCCGCTGGCAGCCGTGCTGGCCGGTGCGATCGGCGCGCGCTACGGCGTCGGGACAGCAATATTCGCGATGACCGCCTGGTTGGCGCTCACCCCGTTGATTCTGTTGATCGGGCCGATCCGGAGGCGGCGGGACCTGCCCGCCGCCCCGGCGGCGTCTTGAGTGCGCTGCGACGGCGGCCGGAGACCGGCCGCCGTCACCGGCACGGAGCTACATCGGGCGGACGTTGTCCGCCTGCGGACCCTTCTGCCCCTGGGTCACCTCGAACTCGACCTTCTGGCCCTCGTTGAGCTCCCGGTAGCCGCTCGACGCGATCGCGGAGTAGTGGACGAACACGTCCGGCCCTCCGCCATCCTGCTCGATGAAACCGAAGCCCTTTTCCGAGTTGAACCACTTAACCGTGCCGGTTGCCATGCATCTCTCCCTGTTCAAAGCGGCTGACCCTCGGCCTCTGGCCGATGATCGCCCGTACCTGTCCGACAGTAACGGGCGAAACCCCGATCCGCTGGCCGAAGTGCCGTAGGTCTTCGTGTGAAGTCGAGTGAACTCTGCGCGGCGGCATGTGAAACCCGCCCCGATCACCCGTCGCTGGGGCATGCTTGCGCCGATGACAGGTGCCGCAGCCGACGCGCTGACCGAGCTGGAACGCGAAATCGGCGCGCCAGGCGCCGGCCTGGACCGGCTCCGGTTGGTCCCCACCCCGTTCGTGCCCGAGGTGCGGCTGCACCTGGCCGAGGACGCGATCGTCTGGTGGGCCCGGATGGAAGCCGCCGCCGGGCACGCCCTACCGGCGCCGTACTGGGCGTCCGCGTGGGCGGGAGGTCAGGCACTGGCCCGTCACCTCCTCGACCACCCGGAGCTGGCCGCCGGTCGCCGGGTGCTCGACCTCGCCGCCGGGTCGGGACTGGTCGCCATCGCCGCCGCGCTGGCCGGCGCCACGCAGGTGACCGCCAACGACATCGACCCGTACGCCGTCGCCGCCGTCACGCTCAACGCGCGCGTCAACCGGGTCGCCGTCGACGCCGTCGGGGACGACCTGCTCGACAGCGCCGACGCGAAGGCCGACCTGGTGGTCGCCGGAGACGTCTTCTACGACCGCGCGATGGCCGACCGGATGCTGCCGTTCCTCCAACGGGCCGCCGCGGCGGGCGCCGACGTGCTGGTCGGGGACCCCGGCCGGGGCCACCTGCCGACGGACCGCCTGACCGTGCTGGCCGACTATCCGGTGCCCACCACCGAACCGTCGGTCGACTCGTCGCTACGCCGCGTACAGGTGCTGCGACCCGTCTGAGTGTGGACGCCCCTCAGGGGCGACCCCGAGACCGATACCAGGGGTGGCTGGGGGCTGAAACCGGATGTCCGAAGTGGTGCGGCGGCCATAGCGTACGAGGCATGACGCAATGGCTGGCCCAGATCGGTGAACTGCCCGTTCTGCTGCTGATGGGTGCGCTCGGGCTCGTCATGCTCTTCGACGCCGTACCCCTGCTGGGTGTCCTGATCCCCGGCGACGTGGCGATCCTGGCCGCCGTCGGCGTGGGCCGCCCGACCACCGGGCTGGCCACCTTCGCCGCAGTCCTGGTCGGTTGCCTGGCCGGCTGGTCGCTGAGCTTCCTCATCGGCCGCCGCTACTCCGAGCAGCTACGGCACAGTCGGGTCGGCGGCTGGATCGGCGAGACGCGCTGGACGGCGGCGGAGGGCATCCTGCGTCGCGGTGGCGGTCGGATGATGGTCGTCGCGCCCTTCCTGCCCGTGTTCAACGCGCTGCTTCCGCTGGCCGCCGGCGGGCTGCGGATGTCGTACCGCCGATTCCTCGGCTGCGCCGCACTCGGCGCGACCGCCTGGGCCGGTCTCTACCTCGCGCTGGGCACCGCGTCGCGGTCGCTGGCCGGGCTGCTGCCGGGGGACCCGAGCCCGCTGCTGGTCACCATGGGGGTCGGGGTGGTGTTGGCTTCCGTCGTGCTGCTGGGGGCTCGGCGGCGGTTGTTCGCTGTGACTGGCTGAGGTTGCTGTTTGGGTCGGTGGTTGCTCGGCCGGTCGGTGGTTGCGGTTGAGGGGCGGGCCTGCCGTGCCCGGCTCCGGGCGGTCAGGCTTGATCCCTGCGCCGGGCACGGCAGGCCCCGCCCCCGTTGCGGGCGCGGCTCGTGCGAGCGCGCCGCCGCCGTCGGGGGTTGAGAGATCTTGAGGGTGAACGGTCAGCGTTTCGTTGGGGTTGCTGCTGGTCTGTTACCAGCCTCTTGCTTTCCACTGGGGGAGGGCTGGGCGTTCGGCTCCCAGGGTACTGTCGCTGCCGTGGCCGGGGTAGAACCAGGTGTCGTCCGGCAGTTGGTCGAACAGCTTGTGCTCGACGTCGTCGATCAGCGCGGCGAAGCGCTCCGGGTCCTTGTCGGTGTTGCCCACCCCACCGGGGAAAAGACTGTCACCGGTGAAGAGGTGCGGGGTGCCGGCCGGGTCGCGGTAGAGCAGCGCGATCGACCCCGGGGTGTGCCCCTTGATGTGGATGACCTCCAGCGCGCAGTCACCCACCGCCACGGTGTCGCCGTCGGCCAGACGCTCCGCCTCGATCGGCAGCCCGGCGGCGTCGTCGGCGTGCACCAGCGCCCGGGCGCCGGTCTTGGCGACCACCTCCTCCAGCGCCACCCAGTGATCCATGTGCTGGTGGGTCGTCACCACGGCGGTGAGCCCACCGTCGCCGATCAGCTCCAGCAGCCGGGGCGCCTCGTTGGCGGCGTCGATCAGCACCTGGTCACCGGTGCCCGTGCAGCGCAGCAGGTAGGCGTTGTTGTCCATCGGGCCCACCGACAACTTGCTGATGGTGAGCCCGTCCAGCTCCCGTACCGCCGGCGCGCCGCCGTGCGTGACGTCTCCGCTGTAAGTCATGAGGTTTCTAGATCCATTCCGGTGGAGTAGGCAGGGGACCGTCGGGCGTGACGGAGAGCGGTTCGCCGCCGGCACGGCCGATCAGCCAGGCGGCGAGGTCGGAAACGGGACCGGCGACGATCGGGGCGCCGTCGCGGTCGCCGAGCACCACGTCGTGCTCGCTCCCGTCGAGGCGCAGCACCATCGACGGCGGTGTCGGCCCGGTGGCGTGGTGGCTGGCGGCCTCGCGCAGCAGTCGGTGGGCGAACGTCTCCGACCAGTCGGCCGGCCCGTAGTCGGCGGCCAGGTCGAGGTGGTGCACCTCGATCTCCCGCAGCCGGCCCCAGACCAGCAGCGCGGCCGGCCAGGGGCCCATACGCGCCTGCACCGTCGCCGCCCAGGCCTCGGCCGGCATCGCCGTGACCGCTTCGGCGAACAGGTCGGCGGTGCGCCGCAGGTCGTCCAGGTGCTCGCCGGGCGGCCGGCCCGCGCCGGCGTCGATGTCCGCGGTGCGGGCCGCCAGCGAGGAATACATCGGCAGCGCCTGCCCGGTGCGGGCCGCGGTGAGCAGGTTGACGAAACCGTCGGCGTTGCGGGCCAGATGCGCCAGCACGTGCCCGCGCGTCCAGCCCGGCAGCCGCGACGCGGCGGCCAGGTCCGCGGCGTCGAAAGCAGCGGCGGTACGCAGAAGTCGGCTGGTGGCCGCGTCCACCTCGCCCATCAGCAGCAGCGGGTCCGTGGTCACCCGTCGACCCTAGCGGTCCGCCGTCGCGACGTCGCCGGGGAAATCGCTTTCGGCGCGTCGGCGCGCGACCTACCGTCAGCGGCAGACGCGGCACCGGGACATCGGACGGAGGTGGTTGATCATGCCGGACCTGGCACGCGTGTTCCGCCATCACCAGCTTCGACACCGATGAGGATGCCATGACGATCGATCTGACCGCCCTCGGCTGGGACGCCGAGCGGGCGGCGTACGCCGAGCGACGCGGCGAGCACCACCCGGGTCGGGTGGCCCGGGTGGACCGGGGCGTCTGCACCGTGCTCACCGCGACCGGCCCGCTCCGGGCCAGCCTGGGCGGGGCGGTGCTCGCCGCCGCCGCCCGGGACCCGTCCGCGCTGCCCTGCGCCGGGGACTGGGTCCTGCTCACCCACTGGCCGGACCGCCGCGTCACCGTGGAGGCCGTGCTGCCCCGGCGGGGCGCGCTGATCCGGCGTACCGCCGGCAAGGACGCCAGCGGCCAGGTGCTGGCCGCCAACCTCGACGCGGCCGCCGTGGTGGAGCCGGTGCACCCCGAGCCGGACGTGGGCCGGATCGAGCGCCTGCTCGCCCTGGCCCACGAGTCCGGCGCCCGACCGCTGGTCGTACTGACGAAGGCCGACCTCGCGGCCGACCCGGCCGCGCTGGCCCGCCAACTCGCCGCCGTCGCACCGGGCGTGCCGGTGCTGCCGGTCAGCGCCGAGCGTGGCACCGGGCTGGAGCCACTGCGCGCCGAGGTGACGCCCGGGCGCACGCTCGGCCTGCTGGGGCCCTCCGGTGCCGGCAAGTCGAGCCTGGTCAACGCCCTCGCCGGCACCGTGGTGATGCCAACACAGGCGATCCGCCGGGTCGACGGCAAGGGTCGGCACACCACCACCTGGCGAGCCCTCGTACCGATCCCCGGCGGGGGCGCGGTGATCGACACCCCCGGTGTGCGGGCGGTCGGCCTGCTCGACGGCGCCGCCGGGCTCGACCGGGCGTTCGCCGACATCGCCGGGCTGGCCGAGGGCTGCCGGTACGCCGACTGCGGGCACGACGGCGAGCCGGCCTGCGCGGTCCGCGACGCGCTGCACACCGGGGAGCTCTCCACCCGTCGGTGGGAGAGTTGGCGTCGGCTCCAGGGTGAGGTGGCCCACGAGAGCCGACGGCGGGAGGCGCGGGTGGCGGCGGAACGGCGCGGCGGATGGCGGTCGGCCCGACGCCGGTCGGCCCGGCCGCCGTCGCCCGGGGGCTACTGACCGGCTGCCGGCTGCCGGCTGCCGGCTGCGGGCAGCGGGCTGCGGGCTGGCGGCCGGCGGGCGCTCGGCGCGGGCCGCGGGCGCTCGACGCGGTGCGGCCGACCGGGCTGAGCTGGGGGAATGTGCGGGCGAGGGAAACTGTCGTACCTCGGGGCTAGAGTTGCCGAGGCGTGTTTTCCGCGCCCGCACGACCGCTCACAATCACCCAGAGCGGGACAGATCCTTCGCTTCGTCTTCTCCCGGGAGTACACGCACCGTGGCCGACCGACTGATTATCCGTGGCGCGCGCGAGCACAACCTGCGTGACGTCAGT
>NZ_JAKKFI010000049.1 GCF_022230955.1 Micromonospora cabrerizensis | reverse complement strand
GGGCCAGGGGGGGGCGGACGGCTTCCGGTACGCAGGGGGCGGTCGTGCGGGCCGCGTCGTCGGCGGGCCAAAGCCGTGGGGTCGGGTCGAGGACGAACGGGTTGCCCCCGGTGCGCCGGTGCACCTCGTCGACGAGGTCCGCGTCGGGTTCCCGCCCGGCGGTGCGTGCCATCAGCGCGCCCACCTCGTCGCGGGCGAGGCCGGTGAGGGTGATCGTGGTGGCCTTCGCGACCAGCGGCATCAGCAGGGGACGCAACGGGTGCTCGCCCGACTCGACCTCGGCGTCGCGGTAGGTGCCGACCAGCAACAACCGCTCGAACCAGGTGTGCTGGGCGGCGAAGCTCAGCAGCCGTAGGGAGGCCGGGTCGGCCCAGTGCAGGTCGTCGAGGACGACCACCACCGGCCGCTGCTGGGAGACCGCGACCAGCGCGGCGGTCACCGCGTCGTACAGCGCGAACGCCTCCTGGTCGGCGCTGTCCGTGTCGACACCGGCCCAACTGGTGATCCGTTCGGCCTGTTGCTTGCTGGTGTCGGTTTCGCCGAGCAGGGCCGCGAGGGCCGGCTCGGCGTCCGGCCGGGCCACCGCCCAGTCGTCGGCCGAGCGCCGCAGACCGCGCAGCACCTGCACCCACGGCCAGTAGCCGGGGGCGCTGTCGGAATCCCAGCAGGCGGCACCGAGCACCAGCGCGCCCCGTTGCCGGGCCTCCCGGGCGGCCGACGTGACGAGGGTCGTCTTGCCGATGCCCGGCTCGCCGGTGACCAGGACGAGACCGCCGTGACTGGTGCTGGCGCGATCCAACTCGGCGCGCAGCAGGCCCGCGGGATGATCCCGCCCGATGATGGCGTCGCCGCGCCGCGCGTCCATGGTTTCCAGACGGTACTGGAACGGTCCGACAGCGCGAGCGAGTTGTGCCTCTCCTGGCCTACGGGAGCGATGTGTTCGCGGCAGCATGTGGAGCTGATGTCACCAAAGGGTCACCCCTAACACTCCTCAAACTTCCCTATCTGCGTATGATGGGGAACGATGACGGAAGACATGTACTCAGTTGAGCAGGTGGCTGACCGGCTTGGGCTGCACGTGCGGACGGTGCGCAGCTATATCCGCTCGGGCCGGCTGCGCGCGGTGCGGATCGGCAAGCAGTACCGGATCGCCGCCAGTGATCTTGACGCGCTCACCGGTCAGGCCCCGGCCGCGCCCAGCGCCGTCAGGCAGGCGGAGGTGTCGAGCATCGTCCAGATCGACGGTGTCGACCGCGCCGCCGCCGACCGGCTCGGCACGCTCGTGCTCACCAGCGCCAACACCGGCCACGACCAGGCCAACCCCCTGCGGGTGCAGACCGTGTACGACGAGCAACGCCACCGCATGAAGATCATCATTCTGGGTGACCCGGCCGCCACCGCCGAGTTGCTGCACCTGCTCGACGCCGTGCTCAACGCCGACAACGGCCTACTCGACCGGGAGGTCCACGATGCCTGACGAGATCCAGGAACGCGCCGGAGTGCCGGTGCTGGTCTGCGACCCCGCCGGCCCGCCCCTGGCCACCGAGCAGGACGCACTGGACCTGATCGGGGCGGCATTCCTCGGTGCCCAGGTGGTCGCTGTGCCGGCCAACCGGCTCGACGAACGCTTCTTCTCGCTGGGCACCCGCTTCGCCGGCGACGTGATGCAGAAGTTCGTCAACTACCGGATGCGACTGGCCGTCGTCGGCGACATCTCGGCGCAGCTCGCGGAGAGTTCCGCCTTGCGCGCCCTGGTGCACGAGTCGAACCAGGGTGGGCACATCTGGTTCCTCCCCGACCTCGACGCGCTCGACGCCCGCCTCCGCGCGGCGCGATAAGCCGCCTCCGCGCGGCGCGATAAGCCGTGCCGCGACAGCCACCTCACCCGCCGCCGACAACCGTCATCTCCACCTCGTCCGCCTCGACTGCCCGCACCCGGGCCTGCTCGGCCGCCCACCGCAGATAGGCCAGCCACTCCTCCGACGACCAGCCGTTGCGCCGGCCGACACCCGCCTCGGCGGGGAGCAGGCCGGCCACGACACGGTCGAGGATCAGGGGCTGCACGCCGCCCACCCCACGCCGGTAGCCGACGAAGTAGAGGACCTTCGTGAACAGGCCCGGCCCCAACCAGGGCAGGCGAGCCTGGCCGGGGTCGCCGAAGCGGCGGTACGCCGTGCGCAGCGCGGCCTCCTCGGGCGCTGGCGTGGACACCTCTTCCAGCGCGTACGCCAGGCGTTTGCCGTCACGGTCGGCGTCGAGAGACCTGGTGGCGCGCCACGGGCCGTACCCGATGGGTCCGTAGGCCCAGACCAGCACGGCGGTCAGCAGTTGCCGCGGGCTCGCGGCGCCCGCGCGGTACGCCTCGGCCACCGCGAAGACGTCGCGCCGCCAGAGCTGCCCCCTCGCTGGCAGCGTGTCGGGCCATGCGTCTGGTGGCAGCCCCGCCCGCCAGCGGTCGACGTGCACGGCCACCGGGGCCTGCTCGCCCGGCACCGCCACACCCTCGGTCACCTGCATGGTCGCCTCCTCGGCCTCGCACCTGACGCTCGGACGCTACGGACGGGAGCGCCCGCTCGCGGGCCGCTGACGCCATATCGCGGTATCGCGCCGGAGTGCGCTCAGGACTAGCCGCCCGACGACCGGGTAGGCGCAGTGCATGGGTAGCCACAAGCAGAACAAACACGACAGCGGTGGCGAGTCGGCGCGAGGTCGGCGGCATCCGGGCAGCGGCGCTCGGGGCCGCCAGGGTTCGCCCGTGGAACACTCGCCGGACCAACGGCACCGCCGCACCGCGACCGGCTCCGCTGGCACCGAGCGCGACCTGGGTCGAGCCAAGGTGTCCGGCGACGGGCGGATTCAACGCCAGGGTGGGTCGTGATCTGACCGGTCAAGAATGTCGCCGCCCCCCTGTTCGCGGGGCGGCGACACCGGCTGATCGGCCACACCGTGGCGCCGATGGCGTACGCCGCGTCGGACCAGTTACCGGCGAGGACGTCCTCCTCCGGGACGCCTGCCTTCTGAGCAGCAACACCGCGACCCCGCATCGCCGCAGGGGTCGAAGGACGTCACACGGTTGATCTACGGTGCTCGCGTGCTTCCCCGAAACGTGAAAATCATCGATCAGGTCCGCGCCGAGGCGCTGCGACGCGGCATCCCCGCTGCCGACGTGGAGCACTGGCTGGGGCTCGCCCGCCCGTCTGCGCTCCTGAAACAGCAGGGTGACGGGCCGATCGTGGGCGCCATCCGGGGGCCGGTGATGCTTCCGGCCGACGCCGAGGACCCCCAGTTCCCCTTGATCGCCGCCATCGACTGCGCTGCCCTTCCGGCAGACGTGACAGACCTTCCGCTACCGGCCGACGGCCACCTGCTGCTGTTCGGCTGGCCGGAGGAGGACGGCTACGGCCAGGTGATGTACGTGCCGGCGGGCGTGGTCGTGGAGGAGCGAGAACAGCATCCGCCGGGCTTCTCTCCGGACGACGAGGAGTGTGCCGAGGTGTACGCGGAGATCCCGCAGGGCGATCTGCACCTCACGGTCGACATCTCCCTGCCCTACGTCAAGACGATCCCAGGGCCGCCGTGGTCTCCGCCGCTGCCGGGCGATCCTCCGTTCGAAAAGATGGCCGAGGTGTGGCAGGAGGTCCTGGGCGACGTGCCGGACGGCCCGTTCTCCTACGAAGGCCACACGACGCCGCTGCTGCTGGGCGGCTACGGCACTGACTGCAACGGCTTCAACCCCGCCTGGTTGGGCGCCAACCGCTCGGGCCACTCCGGCAAGGACGGGCCACCCGACCATGGTGACTGGGTTCTGCTGGCCGAGTTCCACGGCGGCAGACAGGGCGGCGCGACCATCTACTGGGTGATCCAGCGTGCCGACCTGAGGGAGCGACGCTTCGACCAGGCCAGCGTCCTCGTCTACTGGAATCCGTGAGGCCGGACGAGGGCGGACGACACGGTCCGCGGCGTTGCCGGGCGGCCCTGTTCTGACGAGCGTGATGCCTGTGAGTCATCACGATGACTCACAGGCATCACCTACTTCGAGGCGGCCGTCCCCTTTCGACAGGTGGCGGACAACCTGCCGGCTACGCCGTGGCGCAGATGGCGTACGCCGTGTCGGACCAGTTACCGGCGAAGACGTCCTCCTCGTACGCGCCCGAGGCGGCGGACGTCGGGGCGGTGGCGGGGCCACCGTTGGGCCGGAAGTCGTCCACGATGCCCTCGCCGGTCACCCCGTTCAGCTCGTAGCCGGCACCGGTCAGCACCTTCCCGGCCGGGCAGTTCGCCACGACGCTGCGGAAGTCGAGCGAGTTGCTGGCACCCACCGTGGAGGCCCGCACCAGGCCGGGCAGCGGGTTGGCGCAGATGGCGTACGCGGTCGCGGACCAGGTCAGGGCCGTCGCGTCCGACTCGTAAGCGCCCACGGTGACCGCGGTCGGTGCGGTGGCGACGCCGCCGTTGGGGCGGAAGTCGTCAACGACACCCTCGCCGGTGACGCCGTTCAGCTCATAGCCCGTGCCGGTCAACACCTTGCCGGCCGGGCAGGTGGCCGTGGTGCTGTGGAAGTCGGCCGAGTCGCTGACGCTGACCGTGGAGACCCGCACCAGGCCGGGCAGCGGGTTGGCGCAGATCGCGTACGCCGTCACCGACCAGTTGCCGGCGAACGCCTCCGCCTCGTACGCGCCCACGGTGACGGCCGTCGGCGCGGTCGCCGGGCCACCGTTGGGGCGCAGGTCGTCGACGATGCCCTCGCCGGTGACGCCGTTCAGCTCGTAGCCGGTGCCGGTGAGCACCTTGCCGGCCGGGCACGTCGCCGTGACGCTGCGGAAGTCGGTCGAGCTGCTGACGCTGGTCGCGGTGACCCGCACCAGGCCGGGGACCGCGGCGGACGCCGGGCTCGCCGGGGCGATCACCGCTCCGGCCGCGACAAGACCGAGCACGAGTACGGACGCTCGGGCGCCGAGGCGTCGGGCTGGTTTCTGGGTACGCATAGGTATCTCCCGTCTGAGGCCCGGGCGGCGGATGTGGTGACGCCGACTCCAAGGCCGTTCCTGATGACGGGTTGACGGTAGGTAGTCTCTTGACCAGGCATTATCCGCAAACCGACTACGTCGCGTAACGGACCTTGTCATCGTGGCGTCTTCGGCCTCGCGCGGAAATGGACCTGCTCACCCTGCGTGCCGAACAGGCTGAGGAACTCGGCGGCCTCGCCGTCGATCGTCCCGAACCAGTGCGGCGTGCGGGTGTCGAACTCGGCGGCCTCTCCTGGGCGCAGGACAAGGTCATGACTGCCCAACCTGAGTCGTAGGCGCCCGTTGAGGACGTACAGCCACTCGTAACCCTCATGCGTGCGGAGGTCCGGTTTGTCCGATCGGCCCGCCTCGATCACGATTTTGAACGCCTGAATGCCGCCCGGGCGGCGCGTGAGCGGGAGCAGGGTCGCTCCGTCGCGCCGGACCGGACGGAGGTTGATCCGCGGGTCACCGGTGGTCGGGGCGTTGACGAGGTCGTCGAGCGTGACCTCGTAGATCGTCGCGAGTGGGAGCAGGAGTTCGAGGCTGGCCCGCCGTTGGCCCGACTCCAACCGTGACAACGTGCTCTTCGAGATGCCGGTCCTCTCAGCCACGTCGTTGAGGGTCAAGCGGTGGCGACGCCGTAGCTCCTGAAGTCGAGGGCCGGCGGCGGCGATGGCCTCTTCCATGTACTCGGACACCCCCCGATGTTGCCATAACCGGGAAGGAAATTGCCGATCCCTCGGTGGCGACGCACTGTCGTGCCCGGAGGTGATCGAAGTGAGGAACTTCGGAGAACAGGCCGCGCGAGCGGTTGATGTGGTGATCATCGGCGGTGGCGCCGCCGGGCTGAGCGGAGCGTTGATTCTCGCCCGTTCCCTGCGCTCGGTTGTCGTCATCGACGCGGGGCAGCCGCGCAACGCACCCGCAGACGGGGTGCACGGTCTGCTGGCCAGGGAGGGCACCCCACCGGCCGAGTTGCTGGCGGCCGGACGGGACGAGGTCCAACGCTACGGCGGGGAGATCGTCACCGGAAGTGTGAGTGATGCCCGTCGTGACGAGGAATGGTTCGCCGTCACCCTCACCGACGGAACGCGGCTGCGGGCTCGTCGGTTGCTGATCGCGACCGGCCTGGTTGACGTGCTGCCCGATGTGGCCGGGCTGGCGCAGCAGTGGGGGCACGACGTCGTGCACTGCCCGTACTGCCACGGGTACGAGGTACGCGGTCGGGCGATCGGCATCCTGGCGACCGGTGCGCCGTCGGTGCACCACGCCCTGCTGTTCCGCCAACTCAGCGCCGACCTGGTCTACTTCACCCACCACAGCGAGCTCACCGAGGAGCAGGAAGAGCAGTTCGCCGCCCTCGGCATCGACGTGGTGACCGGGGAAGTGGCCGCCGCCGAGGCCGCCGACGGGAACCTGACCGGGCTGCGGATGGCCGACGGCCGCGTGGTGCCGCGCGAGGTCATCGCGGTCGCGACCCGCATGGAGGCGCGCGCCGGATTCCTCAGCGAACTCGGACTGAACGCCGTGGAACATCCCAGCGGCATGGGGCACCACCTGCCCGCCGACCAGTTCGGCCGCAGCCAGGTGCCCGGGGTGTGGCTGGCCGGGAACGTGACCGACCTGACCGCGCAGGTCGGGGCGGCCGCGGCCGCTGGCGCGACCGCCGGCCAGCACCTCAACGCCGACCTCGTCGCGGAGGACACCCGCGCGGCGGTCGAGCGCCACCGCACCAACAACCGACAGAGCGCCGCGAGGAACCAACCATGACCGACCTGCACACCCCTGAGGTCGCCGGTGCCCAGCGGGCGCCGGCGACGCGGCACCTTGGTTGGGCGCTCGCCCTCATCTCGGCCACCCAGCTTCTGATCGTGCTCGACGGCTCCATCGTCACCATCGCCCTGCCCTACATCGGCGCGGACCTGGCCATGTCCGATGCCAGCCTCACCTGGCTCACCATCGGCTACGCGTTGTCCTTCGGCGGCCTGCTCCTGCTCGGTGGGCGTCTAGGTGACCTGTTCGGCTACCGACGAATGCTCATGATCGGCATGGTCGGCTTCGCCGTCGCCTCGGTGCTCGGCGGTCTCGCCACCGGCGGGCCGGTCCTGCTCGCCGTCCGCGCCCTGCAGGGCACCAGCGCCGCACTCATCGCTCCTGCCGCCCTGGCCCTGATCACCACGACCTTTCCGCAGGGCGCGGCGCGCAACCGTGCCTTTGGCATCTACGCCGCGATGTCCGGTGCCGGCGCCGGGATCGGCCTGATCATCGGTGGCTGGATGACCAGTCTGGACAGCTTCTTCGGAATCGAGCTGGACGGCTGGCGCCTGACGTTCCTGATCAATATCCCGATCGCGCTGATGGCCGCCGTCCTCGCCCCGAAGCTGTTGCGCGAGTCGCCGCGCCGACCCGGGCTCGTCGACGTCCCCGGCGCCATCACCGGCTCGCTGGGTCTGGGCAGCCTCGTCTACGGGCTCACCAGGCCCGGTGAGGGACACGGCTGGGACGACCCCGCAACGATCGCGGCCCTGGTCGGTGGCGCGGCTCTGCTCGTCGTCTTCGTTCTGGTCGAGCGGCGGGTAGCCCATCCGCTGCTACCGCTGCGGATCGTCCGCAACCGGGTCCGGGCCGGCAGCTACCTCGCGTTGACGCTGGCCATGGCCTCGATGTTCGCCATGTTCTACTTCCTGACCCTCTTCGTCCAACAGATCCTCGGCTACCCGCCGCTGATGGCTGGAGTTGCCTTCCTGCCGCTCTCGCTCGGAATCGTGGCGGCGGCGACCATGGCGGGCAAGATGATGGCGCGCGTCCAGCCAGCGATCATCGCCGGCATCGGCACCCTGCTCGCCGCCTTCTCGATGCTGATGTTCGCGCAGCTCTCAGTGGACGACAGCCCAGCCGCCGCCGTGCTGGCCGCCAGCGGCGGCACCACGGTCGGTGGCGACGTCAGCTACTGGGCTGAGGTGTTCCCATACCTGGCCACCATGGCGGTGGGTATGGGGATGGTCCTGGCTGGTCTTACCCCGGCCTCGCTGCACCGGGTGGCGCCGGAGGACACCGGCGTCGGCTCCGGCCTGTTCAACGCCGCCCAACAACTTGGCGGATCAGTCGGTCTCGCCGTGCTCAGCACCGTGGCCCTGCACTTCGCCGGGCAGCGCAACGAGCAGGTCATCGGCCCGATCACCGCAGCGCTGCCTGGCGACTTCGCCGCGGTGGAGCGGGCGATGTTGCAGGCGAGCTTCACCGAAGGGGTGACCCACGCCTTCCTGGTCAGTTCGTTCCTCCTGCTGATCGCATCGTTGATCGTCTGGACGAGCACGACTGGGCGCCAGAAAGACGATCAAAACCAATAGAGTACGGCGGGAGCGCGGCGGGAACGGGACGCGGTGTATTGAGTGGATTTGAATGATTGCCAGACAGTGCATTGACGCTGATGTATTGCGGTTACCATTCGACCATGCCTACTCGCCGCGTCACCGCCGCCGTCGCCGTCGCCGCGCTGGCGAGCCTGCTCGCCGTCAGTGCCGCCCGTGCCGACGGCCCGGCCATCAGCACCCCCGGCGCCCCGACGGTGGTGGCGAACGGCCCACACCAGCTCACCCTCAGCTGGACGCCGTCCACGTGGATCGGTGATCCGGCCGCCGAGCAGCCGATCAACTACGAGGTGCAGGCACCGCTGGGCCCCAACACGTACCGCTGGCTGGGCACCACGCTCGACACCACGATCACGCTGACCGACCTCGCGCCCGGCACGACGTACCGGATCGCGATTGCCGCCCGCGCACTCGGCGGCTACTCCGACAGCTCGCCCGCCATCACCGTGCGTACGGCCAGCGGTCGCGCGACGGTCAGCTACCTCAACCTCGACTGGTCGCCGACGAACAACCAGATCCAGCACATCCTGAAGGTCACCAACACCGGCACCGGGCCGCTCGACCTGAGCGCGGTCCGGGTGCGCTACCACCTGCGCTTCGAGGGCGGCAACACGTCGCTGGTGCCGAACTGCGACTGGGCTGCCCTGGGCTGTCACCGGATCCGCCAGACCGTGCAGTTCTTCGTCCCACCGGGCGGGCCACCGGGCGGGCCGCCCGGCGGGACGCCGCCCGCCTTGACGACCCCGGCGCCACCGAACTACCCGATCCCGGGAACGCCGGTCCCCGGCTGGGTCGAGCTGACCTTCACCGACGGCACCCTTGAGCCGGGTGAGTCGACCGGGCCAATCCAGCTACGGCACCACCGGCACAGTTGGAGCGACATCGACGAGCGCGACGACCCGAGCTGGCTCGCCGCCACCAGCCAGTGGACCGAGAACGCGCGGATCACCCTGGACGTGGACGAGGTACGCGAGTTCGGCGACACGTACACCTGACCTGGCCTCGCGACCGGCTCGAGCGGCGTCCGGCCGGCGATGTCATGACGAGCGGTATACCTGTGAGTCATATTTATGCCTCACAGGTATATGCGATCCGAGCATCAGCGCCACCACCATTGGGCTGGTCAACCCTCGACCGGCCGCTCCGCGGGCAGGTGGATGCGCGCGGCGGGGACGCCGAGGGCACGCAGCCGTGACCGCGCACCGGCCAGCATCGCGGGCGGGCCGCAGAGGTAGACCTCCTGGCCGGGCCGGTGGTGGTCGAGGGCGATGGTCAGGGCGTCACCCTGCTCGGCCGGGTCGGCGCACGGGTCGTCGGAGAACGCCGGCACGATCGTCAGCCAGTCGTGGGCGCATTGCAGCTTGTCGAGGCTGACCGAGTCGTACAGGTCGGTGAAGGTGCGTGAGCCGACAACCAGCGTCACCCGCCGGCCGCCCGGTGCGGCGGCGACCTGCTCGACCAGGGAGCGCAGCGGCGCCAGGCCGGTGCCACCGGCGACGAGCAGCAGATCGTTCGTGCTCTCCGGGTCGAGCCGCAGGCCGGTGTCGCCGGGTGGGCCGAGCCAGAGCGGCTCGCCGGGGCGTACCTCATGGACCAGGCGGTGGGAGACGGCGCCGGCGGGTACGGCGCGGACGTGCAGCTCGACGGTGCCGTCGGCGCGTGGGGCGTTGGCCGGTGAGAGCCAGCGCCAGTGCCCCGGCAGGCGCGGCGTGCACACCGGCACGGCCTGACCTGGCTGGAAGGGCAGTCGCCGCCAGGGACGTACCGTCAGGATGGCGATGTCGGGCGACGGCCGGTCGTGGCCGATCACCTGGACGTGCCACCAGGCCCGACCGTCGCCGGCCTGCACGGCGGCGCGGCGCACGGCGTGCGTGGCGCGGCACAGGGCGCGCTCCGCGGCCAGGGCGAGCTGCGGCGTCCACAGTGGGTGCGTGTGGCGGGCCACGGTGGCGAGCAGCGCGTCGCCGATGGTGGTGGAGTGCGGGAGCAGGTCGAGATGACGGTACGCGCGGCCGAGCACCAGGAGCAGCGCCGCCCGACTCGCCGGGCCGTCGCCGCCGACCAGGAGGCGGCCCAGCGCGGTGAAGAACAGCGGCGCGTCACGGTGTGGGAGCAGGCCGGGTCGGCGGTCTTCGAGGGTGCGCCAGAAGTCGCCGGCGGCCCGCACGTCGACCGACGCCCAGGCGGAGGCCAGTCTCACGCGAGCCAGGTGGTCGCCGTTCTCCGTAGGCATGCCAGCTCCAAGTCGTTGATTTCTGGGCTGGCACCGGGGCGGGCGGGAAAGAGCTGCGCCGTTGAGGGCCGGCGCAACTCCGGGACAGGGCACCCGCCCCGGGCCATGCGTCGACTCTCGCGCTTGACCAGGCGATACGGCATGTCACGGTGATCGTCAGCGGCATGTGCGACCCGTATGCGGTCCACCACGGGCCCTCCTGGTCGGGCACACTGCGGGCATGATGGAACGCCCAGTGCTGCACCTGGTCGTCTGCGCCGCGGGTCCGGCGGAACACATCGACGAGCTGGTCGATCTGCTGCTCGCTGACGGGTGGCAGGTGTGCATGATCGTCAGTCCAACCGCCGCGCCGTGGTTCGACCGGGAGGCGTTGCAGGACAAGACCGGCTATCTCGTACGCGTCGAGTGGCGGATGCCCGGCGACCCCGAGCCGCACCCGCCGGCCGACGTGGTGGTGGCCGCCCCGCTCACGTTCAACACGGTGACGAAGTGGGCGCTGGGCATCAACGACACGTTGGCGCTCGGCGTCCTCAACGAGTCGCTGGGTGCGGGACTGCCGATCCTCGCCTTCCCGCACGTCAAGGAGGAGCTGGCCGCGCACCCGGCGTACGGCGGTCACCTGGCGGTGCTGCGCGGTGCCGGCGTGGTCGTCGCCAAGGGGAAGGTGCTGGACACGACGGACGGAACGGATCGCTGGGCCATGGTGGTCGAGGCGCTGCGGTTGCTGCGTCCAGCCTGAATACCTGCTCCCCTGTTCGGCAGTCCTTGAGATATGCGTCGTGCGTATACCAGCGGTCCACGCAGCGTGTTCAATGGATACGCTCGATGAGGCGAGACGGACGGAGCCGCCGGTGACCCACGCGACCTGCCCTCGGTGCGGCGGACGGCTGGCCCGGGACAACGACAGCGGACGGTGCACGCCGTGCCAAGCCGCCGAGCGGGACCGGTTGAGCGCCCCGCCGATGGTGCCGGCGAGCTTCTGGGAGCACGAGCCGGTACGGCGGGCCCTGGCGGAACGACATCTCGGGCGGGTGATCCGGGCGTATCGCTGCCATCCGTACCACGGGCGGGTCGCGTTGCCGCAGACCGTGGTGGCGGGGTGGTTGGGGATCACGCAGGCGCAGTTGAGTCGCGTGGAGAACGGGCCTCCGCTGGTGCACCTGGACAGGCTTGCGCACTGGGCGCAGCTTCTGCGGGTGCCGGCTTCTTGCCTCTGGTTCGGTCTCCCGGGCCTGCCTTACCCAGCCGACGACCGTGCCGCAGATGATCTTCATGCCCACGATCGGATCGCTGAGCAGGGCGAACTACCTGCGATGGCGGTTCCCGTGGATGGGGCATCAACCCGAGGGGGTGGCGCTACGGACCGGCGACGCTTCAACGCAATGGCCGCGCTAGCGGGACTCGCCGCAGCCGGTCACTCCTACCTCCTCGGGAGAAATGCTGACCCGGGAAATATCGGCATGGAGCAAGTACGAATGGCTAGCTCGCTGGTCGAAGACCTCCGGCGAGCCGATGCGGCAGTCGGGGCTGACCAGCTTTGCGACGTCGCCATTCAGGTACACACCCGGCTGTCGACTTGGGCGGCGAGGGCAAGCTACAGCAGAGACGTGGGCGACGCTCTTCAAAGCGCCCTAGCTGACCTCGGCATCCAGGCCGCATGGCTCGCTATCGATGCCGACCGCAGGCCGGAGGCCAGGCCCTATCTGAACGAGGCCATTACTCGGGCTCGCATCGCAGATGACCCTCGCGTGGAAGTACGGGCCCTGACCCAGCTTTCTATGCTGCTTCGCGACAGTCAGCCCGGCGAGTCGCTGCACTGCGCCGAAGCCGCGCTACGGGTGTCTGCCGGCTGGGCGACGCCTCGGCTCACCACCCTGCTGCACCTACGGAGGGCGCACGCCCACGCCGTGCTCAGGGATGCGAGTGGCTTCAGCCGGGAGATGACCAAGGCTCGCCGTGAGTTGGAGCGCGGACCACACGAGGATGATCCGGGATTTGTCCACTTCGTTACCTCGCAAGAGCTGAACGGCATCGAAGGGCTTTCCTACCTTGCAATGGACAGGCCCGGCCGCGCCGCACAGTCGTTCCGCGCGATCATTGCCAATCCGTCGCCGGAGCATCGGCGTAACCAGATCTACTACACCGTGCACCTCTCAGAAGCGGCGTATCAGCAGGGTGACATCAACGGGGCAGCGCGCATCGCGCTGGACGCACTGCCCGCGATAACCCGAATCAACTCAGGGCGGGTCAGCCGGCACCTTGCACGTGTGCGCTCGAACCTGGCGGCATCACGGCAAGCGACCACGACAGCGCACCAGTTCGTTGACGCCTACGACCGAGCGGTGAGCGTGTGATTGAGGGCTTGCAACTCCGCCATCGCAACGCCGACGAGGCCGCGGGAATCCTCGATGAGCTTGTGAACCTCTACCTCGAGGTCCACGCGGGAGGCGGCGAGTTCTACAGCGAGGACCGCTTCCGGCGTCAGCTCTCGATGCACATGCAACGGGTTGGGTGGGAGCTGGTGACGGCAACGTTCGACGGGGTGTTGATCGGCTACATCTACGGATTCCCGCTTCCCCCACAGACGCGGTGGTGGGACGGGATCCACCAGCCCGTGCCGCCCGGGTTCACCGATGAGGACGGAACGCGGACCTTCGCGCTCAGCGAACTGCTAGTGCATTCCAACTGGCGACGTCAGGGCATCGCTGCGGCGCTGCATGACGACTTGATTGGAGCCCGCACTGAGCCCCGAGTCACGCTGCTGGTTCGCACCGACAACGTCGCCGCCCAGACGGCGTATCGCTCCTGGGGCTGGAGCCGCGTCACGCAACTACGGCCCAACTGGGAAGCGGCGCCAACCTTCGATGTCTTCGTACGCTCTGCCCATATCGTCAAGCCGAAAGGACTGCATGTCGGGGCGGCGCCGTCGCAACCAGGCCCGCTACCGTGCCAAGATGACGGATCTTGAGCGGGGGCTTTACGAGCATCTGATCACCCGTGAGCTGGCCGATCGCCTCCAGCACGTCGATCCCGCCCTGGTCCAACCCCACAAGCTCGACCCCGCCGACGCGCACACAACCCTCGCCCGGCACATCGCCACCCTGGCCGCAAGAGCCCTCCAGTCTGTCCCGAACGGTGACGACAAGCTCCATCACCAGGTCAAAATGGCGAACCAGATCGCTGACGCCATCGCCCTCCTGAGCCCCAAGGCAGCGACCCAGCAGGACCAGGTAACCGACGCCAAGCACCTGCTCCACGCCATCGCCGCCCCACCAACCCCACCCGCGGAGCCCGCCTTTCCCCGGCGCCCCACCACTCCGCTCTCCACCGGCGCGCTCCTGGTCAACGGTCGCCACCAGCCCCGCATCGGTCACGAGGTCAACCACGAGATGGCGTCGGCCGAGAGCGTCGACCTGCTCTGCGCGTTCATCAAGTGGTACGGCCTCCGCATCGTTGAGACAGCCATCGGCGAGCTGATTGCCCGAGGCGGCCGAGTCCGCGTCATCACCACCACCTACCTCGGTGCCACGGACCAAAGAGCCCTCGACCGACTCGCCGAGCTGGGCGCCGAGATCAAGGTGTCGTACGAGACGAGGACCACCCGCCTGCACGCGAAGGCGTGGCTGTTCCGCCGCAACAACGGCACCACCACCGCGTACGTCGGCTCGTCCAACCTGTCGAAGACCGCGCTGGTCGACGGCGTGGAGTGGAACGTTCGCATCTCGAACATGGAGCAGCCGCACGTCATCGACACGTTCACGGCGACGTTCGAGGACTACTGGAACGATCCGGCGTTCGAGACGTACGACGCGACCAGGGATGCCGGTCGCCTACGGCACGCGTTGAGCGGGGAGCGCCGCGACGAGGCACCGACCGAGATCTCCAACCTTGACGTGCGCCCGTACCCGTATCAGGCGGAGATCCTTGCCGACCTGGACGCCGAGCGGCTGGTGCACGGGCGCTGGCGCAACCTCGTGGTGATGGCGACGGGCACCGGCAAGACGGTGGTCGCCGCCCTCGACTACCGTCGGCTGAACAAGGCGGGACGAGCAGACTCGCTGCTCTTCGTCGCTCATCAGGAGCAGATCCTGCGGCAGAGCCTGTCCACGTTCCGGCAGGTCATGGGGGACGGCAGCTTCGGCGAGACTCTTGTCGCGGGCGAGAAGCCGAACGGCTGGAAGCACGTCTTCGCCTCCATCCAGTCGCTGCACCGGCGGGAGGTCGACCCCGAGGCGTACGACATGGTGATCGTGGACGAGTTCCACCACGCCGAGGCGCCGACGTACACGCGGCTGCTGGAGCGGCTGCGTCCCCGCGTACTCCTGGGCCTGACCGCGACCCCCGACCGGGCTGACGGCGGCGACGTGCGCCGGTGGTTCGACGGGCGTGCGGCTGTCGAGCTGCACCTGTGGGACGCGTTGGAGCGGCAGTTGTTGGCTCCGTTCCAGTATTTCGGGCTGCACGACAACGAGGATCTATCGCACGTCACCTGGAAGCGTGGCCAGGGTTACGACCTGACGCAACTGAGCACCATCTACACCGCCAGCGATGCTCGGGCCCGCACGGTGCTGAGGGCGGTCGGCGAGAAGGTGGACGTCGTGCGGATGCGCGCGCTCGGGTTCTGCGTGAGCATCGACCACGCCGAGTTCATGGCCGCTCGGTTCAGGAAGCACGGGGTCGAGGCGGCGGCGGTGACCTCCCGAGCCGGTACCGACCGGGCGGGGCTGTTGCGGGACTTCAAGGCCGGCAAGCTGCGGGTGCTCTTCACCGTGGACCTGTTCAACGAGGGCGTCGACCTGCCGATGGTCGACACGATCCTGATGCTGCGGCCCACCGAGAGCGCCACGATCTTCCTGCAACAGCTCGGCCGTGGCCTGCGCCTGGACGACGACAAACCCTGCCTCACCGTGCTCGACTTCATCGGCGGGCAGCACGCCAACTTCCGCTTCGACCTGCGGTGGCGTGCCCTGACCGGGGTGAGCCGGCGGGCGATCACCGAGGCTGTCCGCGACGACTTCCCAAGTCTGCCGAGCGGCTGCCACGTCGAGCTGGACCGGGTGGCGAAGGAAATAGTGCTCGCCAACCTGCGATCGGCGATGCCCACCTCGAAGACCGGCTTGGTGTCTGAGCTGCGGCAACTCGGTGACGTCAGCCTGGCGACGTTCCTCCGCGAGACCGACTTGGAAATCGAGGACGTGTACCGGTCGGCCAGCATCGGCGGCTGGACCGGGCTGCGGCGGCTCGCCGGTATCGAGGCGTCCGCGCCCGGCCCGGACGACCGGGAGCTGGGCCGTGCCATCGGTCGTATGCTGCACACCGACGACGTCGACCGGCTGGAGCTGCTGACCCGGGTCGCGGCGGGACCGCCCGCTCCAGGTCAGCAGGTGTACGCGGGCAACGGCCGCCTACTTGACATGCTGCACTTCAGCCTCTGGGGGCCAACCGCACCACTGGCGACGCGTGACGAGCGGCTGGCCCGCCTCTGGAAGGACCCGGCCCGCTGCGCTGAGTTGCGCCAGATCGCCGAGGTGTTGCGGGACCGCATCCGCCGGGTCACGCCCACTGCCGCCCTGGGTGAGGTGCCGTTGCGGGTGCACGCCCGCTACAGCCGCAACGAGGCGTGCGCCGCCTTCGGGATGACCAACCCAGGCTCGCTGCGCGAGGGGGTGAAGTGGTTGCCCGACGCCCAGGCCGACCTGTTCTTCGTCACCTTGGTCAAGTCGGAATCGCACTACTCCCCGACCACCATGTACGCCGACCGGGCCATCACCGACACGCTGTTCCAGTGGGAGTCGCAGAGCACCACCTCGTCGGCGTCGGCAACCGGGCAGCGCTACACGTCGGGCGGCTCGACGGTGCACCTCTTCGTTCGGGAGACCCGGATCGCCGACCGCGACCTGGGCGCACCGCCGTACCTGTACGCCGGCACCATGACGTACGAGTCGCACACCGGCGACCGACCCATGCGCGTCCTGTGGCAACTCCACCGCGCCCTACCCGCCGACGTGTACGCCACCGCCCGGGCGATCGCCGCCTAAGCCTTATCCGGCCCAGCCTGATTCCACCCTGTCCTTGATATCAGGCAGCGTCCGCGTTGGGTGTGAACCTGACGTCGAGCCGCCGGTCTAGGGCTCGGGCTAGGCGTTCCAGGACCGGTAAGGTCGGCACTGTGCCGCCCGCTTCGAAGCGAGCCACCGCGGACTGAGTCATGCCGGCGGCTCGCGCCAACTGGCTCTGACTCCAGCCGTGCCCCTCTCGCAGGTGGCGCACCTCCTGACCAAGCTCGAAGGCGATCCGGGTGGCCTCGTAGGTCTCAGCCGCCCCTGGTTCAGCCATACGACGGTCACGCAGGTCATTCCAGTCCAGGCGATCATTCATCGCTCACCTCCGCTTATAGCGTTGATGCTATGCCCTGGTCAGCCGGCAGGGGTTAGGCCGCCCTGGTGGCGAGCGATTGCAGGCGGCGTGTCACACCCCGCCGTTAGCGTGACGTCCGCCCTGAACCCGTGACTGGAGGAACCCGCGATGATGGATCATCTGTCCGTGCAGGTCCGCGACGTGCCAGCCAGCGCCGCCTTCTACGACACCGTGCTCGCCCCACTCGGCGGTCGCCGCCTGATGGAGTTCCCGAACGTCGTCGCCTACGGCACGGAACGCCCCGAGTTTTGGCTCGGCCCTACCGACACCTTCGGCGAGGCCCGGGAGCTACACGTCGCCTTCACCGCCGACGACCGCGCCACCGTCCAGGCGTTCCACGACGCCGCCGTCAAGGCCGGCGCGGAGGTCCTGCATGCACCCCGGGTGTGGCCGGAGTACCACCCGACGTACTTCGCCGCGTTTGTCCGCGACCCGGATGGCAACAACGTCGAGGCTGTCTGCCACGCCCCCGAGTGATCACGCGTTAGGTTGAGGACCATGGAGCAGCGCATCAGCCTCGTCACTCTCGGCGTCTCGGACGTAGCCCGCGCGAAGGCGTTCTACGAGCAGCTCGGCTGGCACGGTCAGGAGGTCGAGGAGACGGTCTTCCTCCAGGCCGGCGGCCTGGCCCTCGTCCTCTGGGGCCGCGACAAGCTGGCCGCCGATGCCGGCATCAGCGATCGGCGCACGGACGGCTTCGGCGGGGTGACTTTGGCGCAGAACGTCCGTTCGCGGGAAGAGGTCGACGAGCTGATGACCACGGCGACGAAGGCCGGGGGCACGGTGACCATGCCGGCGAGGGAGACCTTCTACGGCGGCTACGCCGGCTACTTCGCCGACCCGGACGGGCACCTCTGGGAGATCGCCTGGAACCCCGGCTTCACCCTCGCCGCGGACGGCACCCTGACCGTCCCCGACTTCAGCGCCATGGACTGACTACCCAAATGGAAGAACGCCCGCACGAACCGCCGATCAGGGTGCCGGAGACGGGCAGAGCACCGGGTTCAGCAACGGCAGCTGGAGAGGATCCAGGCAGACCGTCAGCAGCCCAGGTGACGGCGTCCCACTAGGAGTCGGCGAGGCCGACCCAGCGGGCGGCGTCGGCAGGGCCGGCGCGGGTGGACCCGTGGTGGGCACCGGGCCAGGTGTCGGCACCACACTGGCGGACGGCGCCGGAGCAACGGACGGCGTGACGACGACCGGCGGTGCGGCCAGCGCTATTGCCGGTCCCACGACTGAGGAGACAGCCACCGGCCGGACCGGCGGAGCGACAGGCCGACTCTGCGCGGTCCCGCTGACCGACCCGGACCTGGCCTTGGGCGCCACCGGCCCGACGGGACGCACCGAGATGAGGGCAGCCTCCAGGGCGACGATCTCCGCCCGCTGCACCGGAGAAACCTGCTCCGACCGGAGAACGCGAGGCCCCGCAGCACCAGGCCCCGCAGCGCCAGGGCCCAACGCGTCAGGCCCCAGAGCGCCGGGACCCATCGTCGCGAACACCACCGCCGCGACGGCGGCAGCACCGAGCGCCCGGCGATCAGGGCGCACCGCCGTCAGCGGCGCGTCGTCAGGCGACACCAAGACAGAAGCCACGGGCCGGGCGGCCCGGTGGGCGGCCAGCAGCGCGTCGACCTGCGCGGTGACGGTGGCACGATCGTCGGCGACCGCGAGGGTGAGGTAGAAGCGGAAGTTCACCACGGTGTTGGCCGGGACCAGCAGCCCGGCCAGTCGACAGTGGTCGGGCAGCAGGGTGACCGGCACGTCGGGGTGGTGCGCGGGGCCGACCAGGTCGGCGTACCGCCACTCGCGTCGGTGCTCCCGGCCGGCGAAGGCCACCCGGTGGCTGGTCACGACGGCCATGCCGGTGTCGACCACCCGCAGGCCCGCCGGCAACAACAGATCGGCAGTCTCGGTGAAGTCACACCAGCCCGGCCTGGGTAGGCCGGGGAGGTGCCGGGCCTCGGCCTCGACCAACTCGGCGACGGGAAGCACGCGGAAGACGAGTTCGTCGTCGGCGAGCTCCACGGGGAGGCCGGTGCGGGGCTGCGTACACCCGAGGAAGCTGGCGGCTTCGATGCGGAGCCGGGCCAGGTGGTCGTCGCGGCGCAGCCAGGCGTCGGTGGCGTCGCGGTACGCGCGCTGCCGGCGCTCGTTCTCGCGCTCGGCCCAGGCGATCCGCCAGGGGGCGCAGGCCACAGAGGTCACGGTCACACGCGGTACAACCGCTCACGTACGTGACAGGCAACGCGACGATGATCGATGTATCCCGTTGCGCCCGAAAGGAGAGAATTGCAGGCGGCGGAGCCCGGGCCACGATCGGGCGGCTCCCTACCCCTTCACCGGCTCGGTCAGGAAGTCGATGATGAGCCGGTTGCACAGGTCGGGCTTGTCGGCGAGCAGGCCGTGGCCGGTGCCCGGCACCACGGCGAGCTGCGCCTGCGGCAGTCCTTCGCGCAGTGCCAGGGTGTGCTCGATGTGGATCTCGTCGTCGTCGGCGACCATCACCAGCGCCGGACCGGGATAGGCGGCCAGGTCGGCGACGGTCAACGTGGGTTCCTCGCGGTGCATACGGTCCAGTTTGTCCTTGACGATCGGGAAGTGCTGCGGCCCGTCCGGGGACACCTCGCCGTGGTACCGCACGAAGAACTCGACGGTTTCCTCGTCCAGGTCGATCGCGCCGTCGATCCAGCCGCTCTGGTGGAACACGCCGGCGGCGAGCACCAGCCGGCGGACCAGGTCGGGTCGGCGCAGTGCCACCAGCAGCGCGACGGGCGTGCCGTCGCTGTGCCCGACCAGGTGTGCCGGCTCGCCGACCACCCGCTCCAGGAAGGCGATGGTGTCCTGGGCCATCAGCTCGTAGCTGATCGGGCCGTCGACATCGGGGGTGCGGCCGTGCCCACGGCGGTCCGGTCGGTAGACGGTGAAGTGGTCCGCCAGCCCCGGCACGTTCTGCTCGAAGGCCCGGGAGTCGGCGAAGCCCGGGTGCAGCAGCACGAGTGGTTCACCCACGCCGTCCCGCTCGTAGTACGTGTTGACGTCGCCGAGCTGGACATAGCCGGACATCCGGGCTCCCTTCCGGGCGGAGGTCCGCCCGGCCGTGATGACTGTGAGGTATCGATGTACCGCAGAGGTATCACGCTGGTCCGACACTTCCGCCCGGCGAGCCGTCAGCCGGCTCGTCGGCGGTGTGGCAACGGCCCTCGGGCCGGAAACCGCGACTGGGTCCTCGGCGGGTACGCCTCGCAGTGCTCACCCCAGTGCTCGGCGGCGGTGGCGAGGGCGTCCGCGGACACGGTGAGCACCAGCGGGTAGATCGCGGTGGACGGGCGGCGCATCCACGGCGGCAGGGACTCGGCGGAGAACTCCACGATCAGTTCCAGCCGGCGGCGGCGCAGCACCCGGCTGCGCAGGGCCAGGTTGGGTTCGGTGAAGCTCACCAGCGCCGGCGGCGCGCTCAGCCCGAGGGCGGCGGTGGCCTGCCCGTGCAGCCAACCGCCGAGTGCGCGGGCTTCCTCGACCATGAGGCTCGGGTAGTGGTGTGACCAGGTCTGACCGTCGGCGGTGCGGGCGTCCACCTCGATGAGCAGCCAGTCGTGCCAGCCGGGCGTGGGCCCGTCGGGGTCGTCGGGCGGGTCGATGCCGGGCTGGTAGCCGACGGGGCGTATCCGCACCCGCGCGCCATCGTCAGACCGGATCTCCACTCGATCATTCTGGCTGACTGAAGTAGACTTTCGCCCCTAAATCGGTCACTTGGCGATGGTCCGCCGCACCCCACCGTGCTCCGCGCAGGCGTTGGACCGGCCGCCGGTCAGGCTGACCGAATCGTCCCGACACTGCACGAGGTAACCCCGACCGGCCCAGAACTCCGGTACGCAGTCGAACCAGTCGCACACCTCGGCGGCCGGCTTGCGGATCCGCGTTCCGCCGCAGAAGTCGTACCCCAGCGGGTTTTCCGGCGCCCCACAGCGCGGCCCCTGCGACGCGCTCGGAGACGGCCCTGTCGATCTGGTCGGCTTCGGGGTCGGGGTGACCCGCGCCGGCGCCGGGCGGATCAGCGCGGGCGCCACGCTGTGCGTGGGCGCCGGGGTGGCGGCGACGGCGACCTCCGGGCCACCGGTCGGGCCGGACGGGTCCGACTCGATCAGCGCCGCCGGCACCAGCAGCGCGATGGCGGCGGCCACCGCGAGGGTCCGCCGGCCACCCGGCACCCGCGCGGAGAACCGGGCCTGCGCGGGGGTGTTCACGGCCGGCCGGAACGGCTTGAGCTGGGCGTGCTCGGCGATCAGCTCGTCGAGCTGGTCGAGCACCGCGGCGCGCTGCTCGATCGCGTCGGCGAAGGCCAGCGTCAGCTTGAACCGGAAGTCCGGCGCGGCGTCGGTGGGCAGCAGCAACCCGGAGGTACGCCGCCGGTCCAGCGACTGGATCAGGGTGACCGGGGCCGCCGGGTCGTGGGCCAGCCCGGTGATCCGGCCGTACGCCCAGTCGCGCCGGCCTCGTCCACCGAGCAGCACCAGTCGACTGCTGGTGATCACGGCCATGCCCGCGTCGGTGACGCGTACGCCGTCGGGGCGGCGTGGGCGCAGCGGCCCGGTCTGCGCGGCGACCGTGAGGTCGGGCGCGGGTAGCACGGCGGTGTGCCGCACCTCGACCAGTTGCGCCGCGGGCAGCGCCCAGAGCACCACCTCGTCGGCGGCCAACTCCAACGGCAGGCCGGCACCGGCCGCCGCGGAGCCCTGGAACTCGGCGGCCAGGGCGCGCAGCCGCCGCAACTCCTCGTCGCGTCGCCGCCATGCCGCCTCGGCGCCGCGGTACGTGCTGACCCGCCGCACGTTCTGCCGGTGCGCCCATTGGTAACGCCAGGTGGAACCCGTCGATTCAGTCCTTGCCACGCCGACTCCTTCGCCGCGCAGGCCACCAATCTGGGGTGTCATGGGGTTTAACAGGCGCGGCGCGGCGCTCGGAAACGCCGAAACGGGCGAACTGGCCGATCGGCGGAGGAATCAACACGGTAGGGCGATACTGTTGCCGACGTTCATTCGGTCCGGAGTGCCGTCTTGCGGCGCGGAGGCCGAATTATCGTCGACGATTCATCTTTACCGAGGGGGTGCGGGTCGTGCCGCAGGACAGGCCCGCCGTGGTCGTCGGCGTGGACATCGGCACCACCAGCACCAAGGCCGTCGCGTACGACACCGACGGGCGGCAGCTGGCCAGCCACTCGGTCGGCTACCCACTGAACGACCCTCAGCCGGGTTACGCCGAGCAGGACCCGCAACTCATCCTCGACGGGGTGCTGAAGTCGATCAGCATGGTGGTCGCCGAGCTGGTCGAGCCGGTGGCCGGGCTGTCGTTCAGCTCCGCGATGCACAGCCTGATCGGCCTGGACGCGGCCGGCAACCCGCTCACCCCGTCGATCACCTGGGCCGACTCGCGGGCGACCCGGCAGGCCGAGCGGCTGCGGGCCGTGCCGTCCGGGCTGGACCTGCACCGTCGCACCGGCACGCCGATCCATCCGATGTCGCCGCTGCCCAAGCTGCTCTGGTTCGCCGAGCAGGAGCCGAAGCTCTTCGAGAGCGTCGCCCACTGGGTGGGCATCAAGGACTGGGTGCTGCTGCGGCTCTGCGACGCGCTGGTCATCGACCACTCGATCGCCTCGGCCACCGGCCTGATGGACATCCACACCCTGGAGTGGGACACCGAGGCGCTGACCATCGCCGGCATCACCGAGGAGCAACTCCCCCAGCTCGTCGCCACCACCGCCGTGCTGCCCAGCCTCACCCCGCAGGTCGCCGCCGCGACCGGTCTGCCGGAGCGCACCCCGGTGGTGGTCGGTGCCGGGGACGGGCCACTGGCCAACCTGGGCCTGGGCGCGGTGCACCCGGGCATGGTGGCCTGCTCGATCGGCACCAGCGGCGCGATGCGCGTGATGGTGGAGCGGCCCAGCGTCGACCCGCTCGGTGGGGTGTTCTGCTATGCGTTGACCGAGCACCGTTGGGCGGTCGGTGGCGCGATCAACAACGGTGGCATCGTCCTGAAGTGGGCCGGCGCGGCGCTCGCCCCGGATCTCGGCGAGCACGCCGAGGAGGAGCTGGTTGCTCTCGCCGCCCGCGCGCCGGCCGGCTCGGGCGGGCTCATCATGCTGCCGTACCTGCACAGCGAACGCGCGCCGCACTGGAGCGCGCTGCCGCGCGGCGCGTACGTGGGGTTGACCCACGGGCACCGCCGCGAGCATCTGATCCGGGCGGCGTTGGAGGGGGTCTGCCAGCAGCTCGCGCTGGTGCTCAGCTCGGTGCGCGCGGCCGGCAACGAGGTTCGCGAGATCCGGGCCGGTGGCGGTTTCGCCCGCAGCGGGCTGTGGCGGCAGATGCTCGCCGACGTGCTCGGCCTGCCGGTGAGCTTTCCGGCCGCGCACGAGGGGTCGAGCTTCGGCGCGGCACTGCTCGGGATGCAGGCGCTGGGGCTGATCCCCAGCATCGACGTCGCCGCCGACCTGGTGCGGATCGAGGAGACCGTACGCCCCGACCCGGCCGCCGCCGCCACCTACGCGGCGCTGCTGCCGCTCTTCGCCGAGCTGTACGAGGCGCTGGTGCCCGCCTTCACCTCGATGCGCCGGCTGGCGCCCAGCCTGCCCGCGGAGGCCGAGCCCTCGGCGGGACCGCCGATGTGACCCTGCGGCCCCTGAGTGGCCCGGGTCAGGGCGCCTCGACGCCGGAGATCAGGTAGCGCTGCACGTCGGCGTCGAGGACCTCCCCTTCCTGCGCGTCACTCGGCCCGGAACCACGGAACGCGGCCAACTGCTCCGCGGACTCCCAGCGTTCGTAGACGTGGATGCGCCCCGGTTCCAACGGGTCGGCCGCCAGCAGGAAGTCGAGGCAGCCGGCGCTGGCGCGCGCCTGCGCGATGACCTTCTCGCAGTCGGCCAGGTAGGCCTCGCGTGCGGCCGGTTCGACCCGCAGGCTGCCTGCGATGATCAACATGGGGATCCTCCGGGGGTCGGTGCCACTGATGAGGGTGATGCCTCTGAGTCATCTTTATACCGGTGAGTCATCACGCTCATGGGGACGTCGCCGCCCGGACGGGTGACGCCGGGTCCCGCTGGTCTCACCAGCCCCCTGCGCTTCATATCGTGTAAACGTGAGAAAAAGCGACAAGAAGCGCTCATCTTCCCTGGCCGGGGCCCCTGTCCGCGTACCCCTGAAGTGGCTGGCGGCGGCGGTCGCGCTGGCCGTGGTCGCGACGACCGGGCCGGCCACCGCGGACGGCCCGGACCACGGGCCCGTCGCGGACCCGGCACAGACGACCGAGCCGGGGTACGCGGTGGAGCCCGGCGACGGTCAGAGCCACGAGCCCGGTGTGGAGCCGACGCCGGAGCGGGCGCCGACCAGCGAGGTGTCCTGGTTGTCGATTCCCGGTGGGGTGTTCGCGGTGGACTCGCTGGGGCACACCGTGCGCTACCGCGCGTGCGACGGCGACACCGGCCGGGTCGCCGACCCGGGTATGCGGGTCGCCGCCGGCGTGGCCAGCGGTGCGGTCGTCGTCGGGGGCACGGCCTACCGCTACCGGGTGCCGCTGGTCGGGCGCGCCGAGGGCACGCTGGAGGTGATCCCACGGCACCGGCCGCCGACGACGCTCACCGGCGTGGTGGTCACCAGCCCGCAACCGCCCACCGACCCGATCGCCGGCGCCCGGCTGTTCCCGCTCAGCGGGCAGCTCGCCCGGGTGGTCGCCGACGCCAGCCTCAACCCGGCCGGGGTGACCGTCCGCGACCTCTCCGGCCGGTACGGCGACCAGCAGATCGCGGTCAACGGCTCGCTGCGCCCCAAGGCCGCCAGCGTGATCAAGCTGTGGATCCTCGTCGAGCTGCTCCGCCGGGTCGACTGTGGACAGGTCGCCCTCGACGACGGTGTGCTGGTGACCCCGCAGGACGTGGTCGGCGGCACCGGTCAGTTGCAGTTCGAGACGTTCCCGCAGGTGGTCACCCTGCACCGGCTCGCCCGGTACCTCGTCAAGTACAGCGACAACGTGGCCGCGAACGTGCTGATCACCTACCTGGGCGGGTTCGCGCCGGTCAACGCGCTGATCGACTCGATGAACCAGCGGTCCACCATCCTGGCCCGCCGGATGCTGGACAGCGCGGCCGCCCAGCGCGGCGAGGAGAACTACACCAGCCCGGACGACGTGGTGTCCCTGCTCGGGGCGGTCTGGGACGGCGAGATCCTCACGCCCGCGTCCCGTGACCTGATGATCGGGTTCATGCGGGAGCAGACCCTGAACACCAAGATCCCGGCGGCCTTGCCGCCCGGGGTGCCGGTGGCCCACAAGACCGGTGACCTGCCGGACGCCTCCCACGACGTCGGCTACTACCTGATCCCCGGCACCGAGACCGCCGTCGCGTTCCTCACCGCCGGGCCGATGGCCACCGGCGACGAGACCGTCCGACGGATGGCCCGGACCGTCTACGACTTCCTGGTCACCCCCACCGAGGGGGCGGTCGAGGAGTGAGCCGGCGTCAGGCGCCCGGGATGTTCGCCGGCGGGTCCTCGCCGACCAGGTCGGCCGCCGGCGGGTCGGCCGACACCGGCGACCCGAAGTCCGAGTACGTCAGGTCGAGCTGGGCGGTCTGCGACTGCTCGCTGGCCAGCTCGATGCGGTAGCGGACCAACCGCCCCTGCTCGTCCACGGCCGCGGTGAACGGCACCGCCCCGGCCCGGTCACCGAGCACCTTGCTGACCCCGCTGCCCAGCACGGCGCTGCTCTCGCGCAGGTCCAACGTGCCGGCGTACTGCCGATCGGCGGTCTGCCGGACCCCGGCCGGCGCGGCCAACGTGCTGGCCAGCCGGGTGTTGTCCAGGCCCTGCTTGGCCGCCGGCTTACCCGCGGCACCGACGTGCCACCAGGTCTTGCCGTCCCAGACCGGCACGCGGCGATCCGGGGCGGTCACCCGCACGTAGACGTCCGGCCCGGTGGTCAACCGCTCGATCTTCACCTCACCGGTGGGCACCTTCAGCGACGTGGTCTCCAGACCACGCTTCGCCTTCGGGTCCCACAGCAGCACGGTGGCGTCGCCGTCCGCGCCGCCGGTGCCCACGGTCAGCTTGTACGGCTGCTCGTCGGCTTTCCCGGCGGCTGCCCTGAGCACACCGACCGGGTCGGTGGGGCCGGCCGACGCCGCCGGGCGACCCGCGTCCGGCTCGTCGCCGCCGGCCACCAGGGCCCACGCCCCGGCGCCCACCGCCACCACGAGCACGGCGACAGCGGCGATCAGCTTCGGCTTCTGCACGGTCATCTCCCCCGGAGCGGCACGCCGCCGGCCGGTCGCCGATCGACGCTCACCGCGGTGCGGTCCGGCCAGACTAGCCGGACCGCCCGACGTCACGCGCGGCTGATCGCGTTGGCGTGGATGGCCTCGTTCAGGTACGCGGCCAGCCCCGGCGCGATGTTCTCGTAGTACGCGGTGAACCGCTCGTCGGCCAGATACATGTCGGCCAGACCGGTGTGCCCCTCGTACGAGCACTCGTAGAACCAGCGGCTGATGATCTGCCGGTGCTCCTCGGCCAGGTCCATCGCCTCCGGGCTGTCCGCCGGGGCGCCCGAGGCCATCAGCGCGACGATCCGTCGACCCCAGTCCTCGTTCTCCGCCCTGTGCCGCAGCCAGTCGTCCTTGGTGTAGCGGGCGACCCGCCGGTTCGACTCCCGGTACGCGTCGGTGTCGCCCCAGCGCTGCTCCGCCTCGGCCTGGTGCTCCTCCGGGTCGACGTCACCGAAGACCTCGAACCGCTCCTGCGGGGTGAGTTGGATGTTCAACTTGCTCGCCTCCATCGCGAACTCGATCGCCGTGACCATCTCCTGCAACCGCTTCATCCGTACCGTCAGCAGCTCGTGCTGTCGGCGCAGGTGGGCGGCCGGGTCGGCCGCCGGGTCGTCGATGATCGCGGTGATCTCCTCAAGCGGGAAACCCAGCTCCCGGTAGTACAGGACGAGTTGCAGCCGTTGCAGGTCCGCGTCGTCGTAGCGGCGGTAACCGGCCGAGGTCCGTCCGCTCGGCGAGAGCAGACCGATCTCGTCGTAGTGGTGCAACGTCCGGATCGTCACGCCAGCCAGCTTCGCCACCTGACCCACCGTGTACGCCATGGTTCCCCTCCCTTCCGGGAACCAGGCTCCCGCCTGCCGCTACGTGAGGGTCAAGCCCGATTCTGACCCACCATCGCCGGGCCGTCCGGCCGCCCGTACAGATAGCCCTGACCGCGTGGGCAACCGATCGCGGCGACCGCCTCGTGCTGGCGCTCGGTCTCCACCCCCTCGGCGACCACCGTCAGGTCGAACGCGCCGGCCAGCCGGGTGACCATCTCCACCGTGGCGTACGCCCGGTCGTCGGCCCCCAGCCGGGCCACGAACGAGCGGTCGATCTTCAACTCGGTGGCCGGGATGCGGTGCAGGTAGCTCAGCGACGAGTAACCGGTGCCGAAGTCGTCGATGGCGATCCTGATGCCCAGCTCCCGGATCTGGTGCAGCCGCTCCAGCACCGCGTCGGTGCCCTCGATCAGCGCCGACTCGGTCAGCTCCAGGGTCAACGCCTTCGGGGCCAGCCCGGCGGCGCTGGTGGCCGCGGTGACCGTGGCGATCAGGTCCGGCCGGCGCAGGTGCGCCGCGGCGATGTTCACCGCCACGGTGGCCTCCGGCGCCCGACCCCGCCAGGTCGCGGCGGCCCGACACGCCTCGTGGATCACCCAGCGGTCGATCGGCAGGATCAACCCGGTCTCCTCGGCCAGCGGCAGGAACCTCGCCGGCGGCAGCATCCCCAGGCGCGGGTGCCGCCAGCGCACCAACGCCTCGGCGCTGCGCACCGCGCCGGTGGCCAGGTCGACGATGGGTTGGAACTCCAGGTGCAACTGCTCCTCGTCCACCGCGCGGCGCAGGTCGGCGATCAACTCGGCGCGGGAGACGGCCGACTCACGCAGCGCCGGGGTGCACGTACGGTACGCGGACTTCCCGGCCGCCTTGGCCGCGTACATGGCGATGTCGGCGTCGCGCAGTAGGTCGGTGTGGGAGGCGTGCTGCGGGCCGTACTCGGCGATGCCGATGCTGGCCGACGGGTGCACCCCGACGTCCTCCTCGTCGCCGGAGGGCCGCAACGCGTCCAACAGCCGCTCGGCGAGTCGCTCCGGTGAGACCGGTCGCTCGCCGTCGACCAGCACCGCGAACTCGTCGCCACCGAGCCGGGCGATGGTGCCGTCGTCGCTCACGGCAGCCCGCATCCGCGCCGCCAGCCCGGTCAGCAGGGTGTCGCCGGTGGCGTGCCCGAACCGGTCGTTGACCTGCTTGAACCCGTCCAGGTCGAGCAGCAGCACCGCCACCGGTCGCCCGTCGCGCAGGGCCAGGCGCAGCCGCCGGTTGAACAACAGCCGGTTGGGCAGCCCGGTGAGCTGGTCGCCGTACGCGAGCCGGCGCAGCCGGGCCACCAGCCGCAGGTTCTCGTTGGCGGCCAACCCCTGCCGTACGGCGAGGGCCGCCAGCAACGCCATCATGGTGATGAAGACCAGCTGCGGGGTCTGCCCGGTGGGCCGACGGGCCAGCACCACCGCGATGATCGCCCCACCCACCGGCAGGTACGGCAGCGCCACCCGCCACCAGGGCGGCAGCGGCGACTCGGCGGTGTCGTCGGTGCCGTCGCAGTCCGGTGGCGGCGGGTTCCGGGCGGCCAGGCCGATCAGCAGGTAGCTCAGCGGCCAGCACAGGTCGATCAGGTGACCGGCGGCGTAGTCGGCACGGGCGACCAGCGACACGTAGACGACGTCGGCGACGACCCGCAGGGTGAGGCTCGCCGCGAGCATGCTCATCGGCCGCCACATCGGCCGCACCGGGCCGGCGACCGCAACCAGGATGGTGAGCTGCATCAGGTCGAACATCGGGTAGAGCAGCCCCAGCGTGCGTGCCGGGTCGGCCAGCTCGGCGGCGGCCACCCCGCGGAAGACCAGCACCCAGCCGATCGGCACCAGGGCCAGGGCGACGATGACCCCGTCCAGCAACGTACGGGCCCGCCCCACCCCCGATCGGGGCGCCGACGGCGAGCTGAGCAGCGCCGCCGTGCCGGTGAGGATGCCGGCGGTGAACACCACCCCGACCAGCGGTGTGTGCGGCAGGTCCCCGCCGACGAGCCGCTGCGTCGTCCAGATCGCCCGGCCGAGCGCGGCGAGCGCCATGGTGACGGCGAGCAGCGACCAGAACCGGCGCAGCGGTGCCGGATGCCGGCGGGCCACCCCGACGCACGCGAGCGTCGCCCAAGCGGCCACCAGCATCCCGCCGAGGTCACTGACCAGCGCGGCACCGGGCAGTGCGGCGACCAGCCACAACGCCTCCAGCAGGATGACCGCGGCCGCGACGGCAGCGCCGACGGGGCTGAGCTGCCCCGCAGCCTGCTTTCCGTCCTGTCGGGACACGGTCGCTCCGGCTCTGCGTCGTACGTGCACCCTCGGATGACCGGTCCACGGCAAACCCCGAAAGCCTAACCAGCGCTCAAGTACGCCGCCAGGGCCGAACGTGCGCGTCGGTCCAATCAGGATCGGCCGTCCAGTGTCGGTAAAGGCCCCTGGTGAGGGCCCTGTAGACCTGCCCCGGGAGTGGGGCGGACGTGCCCCGGGCCACAGTGCCCACATTCCGACTCTGCGTGCCCGCCCGCTCGCGGTGACCCACGGTGTGGTCGTGGCGGAGCAGGCGATCGGCCGACGGTGGCAACGAACTCCGGCAGGCGGGCCGCCCACCCGAGCACCGGGAGGGGTCAGCGGCCGGCGGAGCGGTTCCAGGGAGAGCGGGGCAGGGCGGTGCCGGCCAGTGGGCGGCGTGCGCGGCGGCGTCTGCGCCGGCCGGGAGTGCAGGGCGGGCGGGCAACGGTGTGCACCGCCACGTCGACCGGCCGCGTCGGTCGGCCGATCAGCCAGCAGAGGAAACGTTCCATCGGGAGATCAGCCGACCGGGAGGCGCTCAGCGTCGGACCTGGAGATGTCGTACTGCGCCCCGCAGAACGTGCACTGCTGCGCGTAGCGGGTGCGGATCGGAATGAGGGGTATGAAGAACAGGGTGAATTTGGTCGAGCGGCGGGTGATCACCTGGGCGGCCTGGTTGCCGCAGTGACGGCAGACCTGCTGCACGACGCCGGACCGGTTGACCTTGGTACGCAGACCAAAGATGAAGAACATCGCCCGCCAGTACCCACTTCACCCCAAGAAGTCACCAGATCCGACCAGCGAATCACGACAACCACCACGTGCGGGGCCACAAGATCTGCGCACTTTCAGGGAAACTGCTGCCTCCGAGTGGCCTGAGGCAGCAGTTTCCCTGATGTTGCTCGGATCTTGGAGTAAGACGAGGCGAGACGGTCAGTTGGCCGGTTGGGGCTCCAGGCCGGGGATCTCCTCGGAGAGCCAGATCGGCTGCCAGGCCGGCACCTCGTGGAAGCGGCGCAGCTCGGCCAGCCCGGCAACCGACCCGCTCCAGGCCGCGTACGGCGGGTTGGCCTCGTCGAAGCCGCTCTGCACGAACGTCAGCGTGGTCCGGCCACCGGACTCGGCCAGCTCCCAGCTGGTGACGCCGACCGGGCCCCAGTCGACGGACATCCTGCGGCCCGGCTCCAGGTCGACCACCTTGGCCGCGTAACCGGCGTCGAACCCGCCCATCGCGTACCGGCCACCGACCCAGGGCTCGATGCCGATCGGGTAGCCGAACCAGGCGCTGGCCTGGTCGGAATCGGTCAGCGACTCCCACACCTTGTCGGCCGGGGCCGCGATGACCAGCTCACCGCGCAGGTCGGCGGAGGTGAAGTCGGTGCGGGGCAGCAACGGCCGGCCCTCCAGGTGGGCGGCCAGGTTGGCGATGGCCAGCGACCAGTACGTCTGGAGCACGCCCCGGATGCTGGAACCGCTCATCGCCTCGGCGAAGTCGAAGTGGCTCTGGGTCAGCGTCAGCACGGTGCTGTCGGTGCCCTCGGCGGTCAACTGGAACTCGGAGGTGGTCTCCACCCCGTCGAGCAGCCAGCTGAAGCGCAGCGTGTCGTCGTCGGCGTGCAGCAGCCGCTGGTGCGGGGCGTCACCCTCGGGCGTGTGGCGGCCCCAGAACTCGTACCGCTGGGGCAGCTCGACCTCGGCGTGCTCGGCGAGCCAGAGACGCAGCTCGGCCGGGTCGGTCAGGGCTTCGCGGACGCGCCCGACGGGCGCGGAGAGACGGGCCCGGACCTTCATGGGTTCACTCATTGTCGTTTCCTTTCGGATAGCAGGCGACGGCGAGCTTGAAGGCGTCTCCTTCACTGCCGCCGTAGCGGGCGAACAGGTCCTGAAGTGCGGTTTGCAGGTCGTGCAGGAACTGCGAGCGAAGCTCTGCCGGCACCCGGATCTCGCCGGAGACGCCGATGGAGGGCAGCTCGGGCGCGGCCCGGTCCAGGGCCGCGACGTCGGCCTGGACCTCTTCCATCAGGTCGAGCAGGTAGCCCAGGCTCAGCTCGTCACGGGCCCGGCGCAGCCCGATGCGGCCGACGAGCCGGGGCGACAGCCAGTAGGACCGGGCGGCGGCCTGGTAGATGCCCTCGGTGATCCCGCGGACCTTGCGCTCGTTGACCAGCTCGACCAGGCCGGCCGCGACGAGTTGCTTGACGTGGTAGTAGACGCGCTGGGGCGTCTGGTCGAGTCGGGCCGCGACCTCGGTGCAGGTGCGCGGTTCGGCCAGTTGCCGCAGCACCTCGACGCGCTGCGGCTTGAGCAGGACTTCGGCCTGCTCGATCTGCTCCAGGTACAGGACGTCTCTCATGGCAAAATCAGTTTGTACGTACAAAACTTGTTTGTCAATCGGTTCGCGAGAAGCCGCGCCGACATTTTCGACGCGGCTTCAGGCGGCGGTCAGCAGGTGATCAGGGCAACCAGTCCGGTCGCAGCGGGTAGCCGTTCACACCCTCCGGGCCGTTGTGCGTGGCCAGCACCTGGTGCAACTGGATGCCGTTGCGCTCGAACGCCATCCGCGACCCGGCCATGTACAGCCCCCACACCCGGGCGGTGCCCGCACCCACCTCGGACACGCAGAAGTCCCAGTGCTCGACCAGATTGCGACACCAGGCGGCCAACGTCAGCGCGTAGTGCTGACGAAGGTTCTCCTCGTGGTGCACCTCGAACCCGGCGTCGTGCACCTCGCTGATCAGCCGACCCGGACCGGCCAACTCGCCATCCGGGAAGACGTACCGGTCGATGAACGCGCCGGAGCGGTGCGGCGCCCGATTGTCCGCGCGGGTGATGCAGTGGTTGAGCAGACGCCCGCCCTGCCGCAACCGACTGCGCAACGCCCCGAAGTAGGCCGGGTAGTTGCGCACCCCGATGTGCTCGGTCAGCCCGATCGAGGAGATGGCGTCGAACTGCTCCGCCGGCGCGTCCCGGTAGTCCAGGTAGCGCACCTCGGCCAACCCGGTCAGCCCCTCCCGCTCGATCGCGGCCTGCGCCCACTGTGCCTGCGCCTGCGACAGGGTCACCCCGAGCGCCTTGACGCCGTACTCACGCGCGGCGTGCCGCACCATGCCACCCCAGCCGCAGCCCACATCCAGCAGCCGCATGCCCTTCCTGAGCGCCAGCTTGCCGGCGACCAGGTCGTACTTCGCGGCCTGGGCCTGCTCCAGCGTGTCGTCCGGAGACCGGTAGACCGCGCAGGTGTACGTCATCGACGGGCCGAGCACCTTCTCGTAGAAGGCGTTGGAGACGTCGTAGTGGTGCGAGATCGCCGTGCTGTCCCGCACCCGGGAGTGCCGCAGCCCGTTCACCACCCGCTTCCACCGCGGCAACGCCTCCTGCGGTGGTGCCGGCGGCGGCATCAGCCGCTCCCAGCCCAGCCCACGGACCAGCGCCAACCCCTCGGCCAGCGACGGTGGGCGCAACCGCAGCTCGTCCTTGAGCACCCGCAACGCCTCGTACGGGTCACCCGGGTGCACCCCCTGCAACGCCAGGTCGCCACTGACGTAGGCCCGGGCCATGCCCAGGTCACCGGGAGCGGTGAGCAGATAGGACAAACCCCGCTCGGATTGGATCGCCAGGGTGATGCCCGCGTCGGAGGGGCCGACGGAGCTGCCGTCGTACCCGGTGATCCGCACCGGCAACGGCCCCGTGGTGACCGCGCGGATGACATCCGCCACGGTCGGACCCGTGGGCCGGCCCCCCGCCGGTGGGGTGGCGGGGACGCTCGCCGCCCCCTGATCTCTGTCGGTCAGGCTCATGCTCGTGCTACCGCCTTTTCGTACAGTCCCGTCAGCCGGTGGTCCGGGTCGTAGCGGTCTTTCACCGCGCGCCACGTGTCGCCGCCGTAGAGGCGATCGAAGGCGTCCCGGTCGTAGTACGCGTCGGAGTAGAGCGACTTGTGCCCGCCCGACTCCGACACCCTGCGTTCGATCGTGCGGTTGACGTCGCCGTCGGCGGCGCCCGGCGCGATCGGCACGCTCCCCCAGAACCCGATGTTGACGTAGTCCTGCCCCGGCCGGAGTGGATACAGCGGCCAGGACCGCGCCGAGCCGGGCCCCGCCGGCTCACGCAGTCGCAACGGACACAGCCACACCGGGTTCATCCCCACCGCGCTGGCGAACCAGCGCAGGAAGTCAGCCGTCTCGTCCAGCGGAATCTCCACGTCCTGCACGACCCGCTCCCGGGCCGGCTGCCCGCGCAGCCGGTCGATCCGGGCCGCCACCTGGTGCCGGTGCTCGAGACGGACCAGCCGGTGGTAGAAGTCGCTGCGCCGGTAACGCGCCGGCCAGAACCTGCGCATGACCGGGTGCTGCGCACCGAACGCCGCCGAGCACCAGAACCAGTCGGTGTCCCAGCGCCAGAGATAGTCGTACGCGGTGAGCACGTCGCGGGTGCGCTGGCGCAGCGACCGGTAGTAGATCGCCTGGCCGGTGTAGTCGCTGGGCGGGTCGGCCGCGTCGGTGAACGTGGCGAGGACCAGGTACGCCTCACCGGGGCTGAACATCACCCCGTCCATCGCGTCGACCGGCTCGCCGGCCCAGGAGCGGGTCGCGGTCACCTCCGCGATCGCGTCGGTGAGCGCCTCCAGCTGCGTGAACCGGACGTTGCGCAACGCCACGTACCGGCCGACCGGTTGCAGCTCGATGCGCAGCCGGGTGGCGTAACCGAGGCTGCCCAGCGAGTTGGGGAACGCGGCGAACAGGTCGGCGTGCTCCCCGTCGGGCCGGGCGGTGACGATCTCGCCGGAGCCGGTGAGCACGTCCAGCTCCCGGACCGACTCGTGCGGCAGGCCGTTGCGGAACGAGGTCGACTCGATCCCGAGGCCGGTCACCGCACCGCCCAACGTGATGGTGCGCAACTGCGGCACCACCAGCGGCATCAGCCCGTGCGGCAGGGTCGCGTCGACCAGGTCCTCGTAGGTGCACATGCCCTGCACGTCGGCCGTGCGGCCGGTTGGGTCGACCGACAGCACACCGTTGAGGCCGCTCACGTCGAGCCCCGGAGTCCGGGGAGCGGACCGGGGACGGAACAGGTTGGAGGTGCGTTTGGCCAGCCGGACAGGCTCGCCCGTGGGCACCGCGGCGTACGACCGTCGCAGCGTGTCCACCGCTTGATCATGGTCAATGGGGTGATCCACACGCTCAGCGCGCATGTGATCACCTTACGCTCGCGTTCCAGAAACCGTGGGATGTCGACGATGGCAGTTTCCCGTCCGCCGACCGGCTCGGCGGTTACCGTGGCGGGCATGCCATCGCCCGCGATCGCCGCCCTGGACGCCGCCGGACTGCCATATCGGCTGGTCAGCCGCGGTGAGGTGGGCAGCCTCGCGGAGGCCGCCGCAGCCCAGGGCATGGCCGTCGCCGATGTGGTCAAGACGATCGTGGTCCGCCGGAGCGCGGACGATCACCTGTTCGTGCTGACCCCCGGCGACCGGGTCGTCTCCTGGCCCAAGTTACGCGCCCTGCTCGGGGTGCAGCGGCTGTCCATGCCCGACGCGGCGGCCGCACGGGCCGCCACCGGCTACGAGCGCGGGACCATCACCCCGTTCGGCGCGAGCACGGCCTGGCCGGTGATCGCCGACGAGCGACTGCGCGGCCGGGAGATCAGCCTGGGCGCCGGTGAACGCGGCCTTGCCATCGCCGCCGACGCCGATGCCGTGATCGCGGCCCTCGACGCCACCGTGGCCGACGTCACCGACCCGCAGCCCACCCGCTGAGCGCTGCCGGCGTCGCTGCCACGGCCTAGTGTGGAAAACATGCCGAAAGCCGTGTGGAACGACCTGGTCGTCGCCGAGAGCGACGACACCGTGCTGGTGGAGGGCAACCACTACTTCCCCCGCTCCGCCCTGCGCGACGATCTGATCCGGGAGTCCGCGACGCACACCGTCTGCCCGTGGAAGGGCACCGCCTCGTACTACACCCTTGAGCACGAGGGCAGCACCAGCGCGGACGCCGTGTGGTACTACCCGGAGCCCAAACCGGACGCCGAGATGGTGCGTGACCGGGTGGCGTTCTGGAAGGACGTCCGGGTCGTCGACTGACCGCCGGGCTGGCTCCGGCGCGCCACCGTGGGCGAGGATGGCGCCTATGTCCGCGCCCCACGAACGCCCCGACCCCGCCGGCACCGTCTACGGCGGTCGACAGGCACCCCGCCCCGGGCCGCTGGCCGACCCGCTGCTGCGGGTCGCGGTCGCGGTCGGGGTCGTCGGCGCGCTCCTCGGGGTGGTCTTCGCCACCGGGCTGCTCGACGGGCAGGACGAGCAGCCCGTCCCGGCGACGGTCGGGGCGTCCTCCGGCGGCGCGACGCCGACCGACCCGGCGGCCGAGCCGAGCGCACCGGCCGAGCCGTCACCGACCCCGTCGGCGACCCCGGCCGGGCCGCCCACCGGGCCCCGGGTGCTGCGCAGCGCCGCCGGGCTCTGCCTCGGGCTCGACGGCGACGGCGAGAAGGCCGGCGCCCGGTTGGCCGCGTGCAGCGGCGGCCCCGAGCAGCAGTGGGTGGTCAACCCGGCCGGCGCGGACGTGCTGACGGTGACCAACGCGGCCCACGGGCAGTGCCTCGACGTCGAGGGCGCCAGTCGGGACGACGGCGCACGGGTGATGCAGTACCCCTGCCACGGCCAGGTCAACCAGCAGTGGCGGCTCGCCGCCACCGGCACCGGCCCGGTGCTGCTGGTCGCGGCGCACAGCGGCAAGTGCGCGCAGGCCGACGACGACGGCGACGAGCCGGGCGACAAGGTCCGGCAGCGGCCCTGCGACGGCCGGCCGGCCCAGCAGTGGACGCTGAGCTGACCGACCAGCCGCCGGCCCGGCGTCAGCCCCGGAAACTCCACGCCCGGGGCGCGGTCGCGGCGGCCAGAACGGCCTCCGGCACCGGCCGGCCCGGTCGCCGACGCAGCAGCATCGACAGCCCGGCCGCGCCGATCGACAGCGCGCCCGCCGCGTACCAGGCCATCGCGTAGTCGCCGAGCTGGTCCCGGACCAGACCCGCACCGGTCGCGGCGATGGCGGCTCCGAACTGGTGCGCGGCGAACACCCAGCCGAACACGACCGCTCCGGCCGCGCCGAAGTACTCCCGGCACAACGCCACGGTCGGCGGCACGGTGGCCACCCAGTCCAGGCCGTAGAAGATGATGAACACCAACATGCTCGGCTCGGCGGTGCCGGAGAACAGGCTCGGCAGCACCAGCAGGGACAGACCCCGCAGCGCGTAGTACATGCCGAGCAGCAACCGACTGTCGACCCGGTCGGTGAGCCAGCCGGAGGCGATCGTGCCGACGATGTCGAAGAGCCCGACCAGGGCGAGCAGCCCGGCCGCCGTGGTCTCGGCCATGCCGTGGTCGTGTGCCGCCGGCACGAAGTGCGTACCGACCAGGCCGTTGGTCGTCGCCCCGCAGATCGCGAACCCGCCGGCCAGCAGCCAGAACGGGCGGGTCCGGGCCGCGGTCGCCAGGGCTCCCAGCGCGCGGGTCGCCGCGCCGCCGGTGGCCGGCGGCGGCGCGACGACCTCGGCCGCCCCGTAGGCGGGCAGACCGAGATCCGCCGGGTGCTCGCGCAGGAACCACACCACCAGGGGTACGACCGCCAGCGCGGCTCCGGCCACGACGAGTGCCGCCGTACGCCAGCCGTGGTCGCGGACCAGGATGGCGATCAGCGGCAGGAACACCAGTTGTCCGGCCGCCCCGCCGGCGGTGAGCACCCCGGTGACCAGGCCCCGTCGTTGGACGAACCAGCGCCCGGTGATGGTGGCCACGAACGCCAGCGCCATCGAGCCGGTGCCCAGCCCGACCAGGACGCCCCAGCAGAGCAGGAGCTGCCAGCTGGCGCTCATGAAGACCGTCAACCCGCTGCCCGCGGCGACGAGCAGCAGCGCCACCGAGACCACCCGGCGGATGCCGAACCGGTCCATCAGGGCGGCGGCGAACGGTGCGGTCAGCCCGTAGAGCAGCAGGTTGACCGAGACGGCCGCGGAGATCGTGGCCAGTGGCCAGCCGAACTCCTCGTGCAGCGGGTGCAGCAGCACCGACGGGGTGGCGCGGAAGCCGGCCGCGCCGACCAGCGCCACGAAGGCGACGGCGGCGACCAGCCAGGCGGGATGCAGGCGGCGGTTCTTGGTCACGGCACCAGTCTGGGTGGGGCCGATCGACGCGACGAGTGGCCGGAAAGCCATCATGCGCAATAATCGGGCCATGACCGTTCGCCCGCACCGGATCGCCGTCCTCGCCCTGGACCACGTCGTCGGCCTGGACCTCGGCACCCCGTCCCAGGTCTTCAGCACCGCCCGGGCCGCCGACCAGACGCTGTTCTATGACGTCCGGGTCTGCACGCCGGGCGGACGACCGGTGCGCAGCACCGCCGGTTTCCAGGTGGTCCCCGACCACGGTCTGGAACTCCTCGACACGGCCGACACGGTGATCGTCCCGGGCATCCACGACGGCACCCCGTTGACCTCGGGCACCGTCGAGCCGCAGGTCGCCGAGGCACTGCGCGGGGCGTACGAGCGGGGTGCCCGGATCATGTCGATCTGCACCGGGGCGTTCGTGTTGGCCGCCGCAGGGCTGCTCGACGGGCGTCGGGCAACGACCCACTGGGCGTACGCCGAGCGGTTCCGCAGCCTGCACCCCCGGGTGGACCTCGACCCGGGCGTGCTCTTCATCGCCGACGACCAGGTGCTCACCTCGGCCGGGGTCGCCGCCGGCATCGACCTCTGCCTGCACGTCATCCGTCTCGACCACGGCAGTGAGGTGGCCAACCGGGCGGCCCGGCGCTGTGTGATGCCGCCCTGGCGCGACGGTGGCCAGGCGCAGTACATCGAGCAGCCGGTGCCGAAGGCCACCGACACCAGCACCGCGAGCGCCCGGGAGTGGGCGCGGCAGCGGCTGCACGAGCCGATCGCCCTGCGTGACCTGGCCGAGCAGGCGCGGATGAGCGTGCGCACCTTCACCCGGCGCTTCCGGTCGGAGACCGGCCTCAGCCCGGCCCAGTGGTTGCTGCAACAGCGCACCGACCACGCGCGACTGCTGCTGGAGACGACCGACCTCACCGTCGACCAGATCGCCCACCGCTCGGGTTTCGGCACCACCGCCGCCCTGCGCCAGCAACTCCACCAGCGCATCGGCGTGGCGCCCTCGACCTACCGCCGCACCTTCCACCCGCGAAGCGAGCTGGTCAGCGGCTGATCCCGCCGCCGGGGGTCCTGCCGCCGGGGCCTGAGGTCACCGCCCAGGGCATCACTACTTTGAGCGCGATGACTGTGAGGCATATTTATGACTCACAGGTATAACGCTCGACAGAGCGCCATGCCCGACGCCCGCACCCGTCGACCGGCCAACGCGTGCTCGCGCCGCCTCAGGAGCGGAGCAGGTGCAGTTGGGCCTGGTGTTTGGGCAGGTGGACCCGGGTGTGCAGGTCGAGGGTGCGAGACCAGGGCAGCGGCTCGTCGACGACGAGGTCGAAGCCCTCACGCAGGTGAGTCTCGACCGGGGTGTCCGCCGCCAGGCCGAGCCGGTCGACCAGCCCGCACAACCGCTCGCTGGTGCCGTGCAGCAGAGCGGCCAGACCCCGCAGACCGCCCTGCTCGGCGGCCAGCGCGTCGAGCTGCGGACGGTGGATGTCCTCCTCCACCTCGTAGTACGCGAACGGCGACCCGGCCAGCAGCGCCTCGGTGGCCTGGATCATCAGCTCGTCGTTGGCGACCAGATGCGCGACGATCTGCTCGGCGCTGAGCTGCCCCTCCGGAGCCGGGCCGAACCCGCCGGCGTCGACCTCCACGAACACGGCGTCGTAGGCCCGCCGCAATCCCCCGCTCTCCATTCCCCCAGTCAACCCGCCCCGCCGGTTGTTAGCGGCGGGATTGGCGGGAGCGGAGGTAGTCGGAGACCACGTACTCGCCGAGGTCGTCGGTGTCCGGCGTGAACATCCGGCCCCGGCTGCGGCGGGCCACCGCGTCCACGAAACGCCGCAGACCCGGGTCGTCGCCGAGCATGAACAGGTTGAGCGTGGCACCGTAACGACTCAGCCGGTCCACCTCGCGGACCGTCGCCTCGATCGTCTCCGGCAGCGGCGGCCAGTGGAACAGCGCCTCCCCGTCGTCCGGGTCGAGGTGGGCGGTCGGCTCGCCGTCGGTGACCACCAGGACCACCGGCTCGGCGTCCGGGTGTCGGCGCAGGTGCCGACCGGCCAACCGCAGCGCGTGCTGGAGGTTGGTGCCCTGTTCGCCGTCCGGCTCCACGGCGGCCAGCTCCTGCTGGGTCAGCGTCGTCGCCTCCCGGCCGAAGCCCACGATCTGCAGGGCGTCCTGCGGGAAACGCGTCTCCATGAGGTGCGCCAGCGCCAGCGCCGTCTGCTTCATCGGCCCCCAACGACCCTGGGAGATCATCGAGTACGACAGGTCGACGCAGAGCACCACCGCAGCCGAGGCCCGCTTCTCGGTCTCCACCACCTCGAAGTCGTCCACCGAGAGCTGCACCGGCACCGTCGGCCCGGCCCGGCTGACCGCCCTGGTCAACGTCCGGACCACGTCCAACGGCTGCTCGTCGCCGTACTCCCAGGGGCGAGACGCACCGCTGACCTCGCCGGCCGCACCCGCCGAGCGCAGGTCGTGCTGGCCGCGCGGCCCGGCGGTCAGGTCGGAGAAGACCCGTCGCAGCGCGGTCCCGCCGAGCCGGCGCAGCGCCTTCGGGCTCAGCGTGAGCCCTTCGGCGTCCCGGCTCACCCAGCCCTGCCGGCGAAGCTCCCGCTCCAGGTCGCGCAGCCGGCGGACGTCGTCGGCGGCGTCGCGCCCCAACGCCCGGGCCACCGCGTCGACGTCCACGTCGTCCAGGGTCGCCCCGGGGTGTTCCTGGTCGAGCTGGTCCAGCAGGTCGTCCAGCTCACCGATCTCACCCAACGCGCCCGCCGCGTCGGCGTAGTCCAGTGGCTGGTCGCCCCGGACCCGTTCGCCACGCCCCCAGCGCAGGTCGGGGCGCAGTGCCCGCAGGTTCGCGTCGAGCGCCGACAACTCCCCGGCGAGGCGGTCGCCGAGCGACTGCTGCATCAGACCGGCCAGCTCGGCGCGCTGCCGGTCGGAGAGCGAGTTCATCAGCCGCTCACCGGCCGCCGAGCGGCGCGCCAACACGTCGATCAGCTCGTCGACGGTCTCCGGCTTCTCCGGGAAGAAGTCGCCGTGCCTGCGCATGAACTCGGCGAACGCGTCGGTGGTGTCCTCCGCGCGACCGTGCCGGGCCAGCAGGTCGTTCAGGTCGCCCATCATCTCGGCGAGCCGCTGCTGGGCGGCCGGGTCGGCGGACGCGCGTACGGCGTCGCGCAGCCCGGCGAACCGCTGACCGAGCACGTCGTCACGAAGTTGGTCGAGGATCTGCTGGTACGAGCGGCGGGCGTCGTCGCTGGCCCACTGGTAGCCGGACAGCTCCTCCACCGCCCGCGCGGTGGAGCGGGGCAGGTTATCCAGCACCGACTCGGCGAACCGCGCCGCGTCGTCGTCGCGGCCCCGCAACTCGTCCCGCTCGGCGGCGAGAGCCTGGTCGAGCAGAGCCTGCGCCCGGGTGACCGCGCCGTCCAGGTCACCGCGACGCAGCGCCTCCCGGCGCAGCCGCCGAGCCCGGGCGGCGAGGTCGTCCAGGCCGCCCCGCCCCTGGGGGCCACGGCGCAGCAGGTCGCGCAACGCCTCCCGCAGGCTTCCGCCGGCCAGCACCTCGGCGCCGACCGCGTCCACCGCCTCACGCACGTCGTACGGGGGTGCGAGCGGGTCGGGCCCGCCGTTCCACTGCCCGTACCGGAACCGGTTGCCGGCCACGGTCAGCCCCGGCCGCCGTAGACGGTGCGCCCGGAGTCGGTGACGTCCTTGCCGAGCCGGCGGGTCAGGTGCAGCCCCTCCAGCACGAACTCGACGGCAGCCGCCGCTTCCTCCGGGGTGGGCGCGTCGCCCAGGTCGAGCCGGTCGAGGACCTTCGCCAGGCCGGGCACGGTGCCGACCTGACGCAGCAGCTCGGAGGCGCTGACCAGCTCGCCGGTCTCGATCGCCGCGCCGTCCTCGACGAGAGCTGTGAAACCGGACAGGTCCAGCCCGGCCAGGTGCGCCCGGAACGTCTCGGCGGTCGCGGTGCGCAGCAGGTGCGCCAGGACCTCGATCTCCCGCCCCTCCTCGCCGCTCTCGAACTCCACCTTGCCGCGCAGCGTGCTGGTCACCGACACGGCGTCGCCGACCCGGGCAACGGCCGCCTCGGGCCGCCCCTCCGGGGTGGCGGTGGCGGCGAGCAGGCCGGCGCGGCGCAGCGCGGCACCGGCGACCGTCTCGGCGGCGGCGATGGCGAACCGGGCGGAGACGCCGGAGCGCGGGTCCACCGACGGCGACTCCCGCACCGCGCGGGCGAAGCGGGCCAGCACCTCCAGGACGTGCTCCGGCACGGCGGCGACCAGGTCGGCCTCCTGCCGGATGAGGTCCAGTTCCAGGTGCAGATCCACCGGGTAGTGGGTGCGGATCTCCGCGCCGAACCGGTCCTTGAGCGGCGTGATGATCCGGCCCCGGTTGGTGTAGTCCTCCGGGTTGGCGCTGGCGACCAGGAGCAGGTCCAGCGGAAGCCGCAACTGGTAGCCGCGGACCTGGATGTCCCGCTCCTCCAGCACGTTGAGCAGCGCCACCTGGATCCGCTCGGCCAGGTCGGGCAGCTCGTTGACGGCGAAGATGCCGCGGTTGGTGCGCGGCACCAACCCGAAGTGGATGGTCTCCGGGTCGCCGAGGGTGCGGCCCTGCGCGATGCGGATCGGGTCGACGTCACCGATCAGGTCGCCGACGCTGGTGTCCGGGGTGGCGAGCTTCTCGCCGTAGCGCATCGAGCGGTGCAGCCAGCCGACCGGCTGCTCGTCGCCGGCCTCGGCGACCTGGGCGCGGGACGCCGGGGTGAGCGGGTGCAGGGGGTGCTCGTTGAGCACCGAACCAGGGATGACCGGGGTCCACTCGTCGAGCAGCGCGCCGAGTGAGCGGATCAGTCGGGTCTTGCCCTGGCCGCGCTCGCCGAGCAGCACCATGTCGTGCCCGGCCAGCAGCGCCCGCTCGACCTCGGGCAGCACGCTGTCGTCGTAGCCGACGATGCCGGGGAAACGGGGCTCGCCGGAGCGCATCCGGGCGAGGAGGTTGTCACGGAGTTCCTGCTTGACGGTGCGGTACTGGTGACCGGCCGCCCGAAGCGCGCCGAGCGTGCCGGGCAGGTCGGCCGGTGGAACCGGGATTACCGGGGTAGGCGCAGTCACCCGACCCACGCTAGCTCACATCCGCAGGGGTGCCCCGGCATCAGGGAGCACCCCCACTCCCGCTCAGCCCCGATCGCAGCGCCGGCAGGCTCCGCGGCGGCGCAGGTGGTACGCGTACGCGGCGACGCCGAGCGCCACGCCCCACAGCGGCCAGAGCAGCATCGGCGCCCCGGTCAGGCTGAGCCCGCCGGTGAGTTCCCAGAACTTCGGGTTGCTGAGCAGCCCGAACGACGCCGCGGTCACCGCGATGGCGACCAGGGTGGCCGGCACCACGGCCAGCTTCACCGGCACCCGGCGACCGGCGAGGCCGACCATCCAGCGCGGGAACCGCTCGCCCCAGCGCTGCACCAGCCCGAGGGTGAGGATCGCGCCAACGGTGGCGAACGCGCCCAGCCCGAACCCGGCCCACACCAGCCCGCTGTCCTGCATCTCGGTGAGGAACTCCCGGGAGATGCCGAGCGGGATGCCGGCCGCCCAGGCGAACCGGGTCAGGGCGTATGTGAACGGGATGACGGCGGCGATGCCGGCGGCCCACCGGCCCCAGCGCGCGGCGGCGGCCGGGGTGGTCCACCCTCGGTCGGTGTGGTCGCGGCCGCAGCCCACGCAGGCCGCGGCGGTGCGGCGCTGCCAGGCGAGCACCGCCCCGGCCAGCAGCAGCCCACCGGCCAGCGCGGCGAACCGACCGAACAGCGCCCAGTTGAAGATGTCGGCGTAGTCGACCGGCGGCCAGCCGAACGGCGCGCCGACGATCAGTATCGGCAGGTAGCCGAGGACGAGCAGCACCCGGACATCCGGCACGACCACGGCGAGGACGAACGCCACCGCCCAGCCGTAGCCGGCGAGCAGTGCCCGCAGCGGGCCGGCGGGGCGTACGGCGGGGCGGCTCATGGCCAGGGCGGCCACCGCGGCGGTGAGCAGTACGCCGGCGAAGAGCGGGGTGGCCACCTCCTCCGGCACCAGGCGCAGCAGGCTGACGTCGCCGCCGTTGGTGTCGTTCGGGCCGAACGGGTAGCCGGCGCCGGTGAGTGAGCCGACCAGGGCGAGCACGCCCCACAGGCCCAACCAGCCGGCGGCCAGTGGGGCGAGCCGGTCCGGCCAGCGGGAGTCGGAACGAGGCGGGGAGACAGTGATCGTCGTCATACTCACAGCCTCGACGGACGACCCCCGGATTCCCTCCCGGCCGGCGGTGAACCCGCTCCCCCGGCGGAGGGACCGTTCAGCCGGACGGGGTGACGAAGCCGGACTCGTAGGCGGCGATGACCGCCTGCGTGCGGTCCCGGACGCCCAGCTTGGCCAGCACGTTGCCGACGTGCGTCTTGACCGTCTCCACGCCGACCACCAGGTGCGCGGCGATCTCCGGGTTGGACCGGCCGGTGGTCATCAACCGCAGCACCTCGGCCTCCCGGTCGGTGAGCCGGGCGGCGCGCAGCTGGTCCCCGCCGGTCGGCCCGTACGCCCCGACGAGCTGGCGGATGGCGGCCGGGAAGAGCAGCGACTCCCCCGCCGCGACCACCCGGACGGCCTCCACCACCTCGGCGGGCCGGGCCCGTTTGAGCAGGAAGCCGGAGGCGCCCGCGCGCAGCGCCTCGTAGACGTACTCGTCGTTGGCGAAGGTGGTGACCACCAGCACCCGCGGCGGGTCGGCGGAGGTGGCCAGCAGGTGCCGGGTGGCCTGGATGCCGTCGATGCCGGGCATCCGCACGTCCATCAGCACCACGTCGGGTCGGTGCCGGGCGACCAGCGGTGGCACCTCGGCGCCGTCGGCGGCCTCGGCGAGCACGCACAGGTCGGGTTGGGCGTCGATGATGGCCCGCAGCCCGATCCGGATCAGCTCGTCATCGTCGACGATGAGCACGCCGGTGGTCATCTCGTCTCCTCGTAGGGCAGGCGGGCCCGGATCAGCCACCGGTCACCGTCCGGCCCGACGGTGATCCCACCGCCGAGCAGCAGCACCCGCTCCCGAATGCCGTCCAGGCCTCGACCGCCGCGCCCCGGATTGGCCCGGCCGGGCCGACGCACCCCGTTGACCAGTTCCAACTCCAGTGCTCCCGGGTGCAGATCCAGCCGCAGCGTCACCGGCCCCTCACCGTAGCGGGCGGCGTTGGTCAGGCCTTCCTGGACGATCCGGTAGCCCTCCCGGGAGACCGCCGCGGGCACCCGCGCCGGGTCGCCGACGCGGTGCGCGTGCACCGCCAGCCCGGCCGCGCGGGCGTCGGTGACCAACCGGTCCAGGTCGGCGAGGGTACGCTGCGGCGCCACCACGGGCCGGCCGCCGCCGCCCTCCCGGAGCAGCCCGAGCACGTGGTCCAGCTCGTCCATCGCGGTCCGCCCGGTCTCCTCGATGGCGGTGAGCGCCCGCCGGACGAACTCCGGGTCGGTGTCGAGGACCTCGCGGGCGGCCCCGGCCTGGAGGGTGGCCACGGTCAGCGCGTGACCTATCGAGTCGTGCAGCTCCCGGGCCAGTCGGTTGCGCTCGGCGAGCCGGACGCCCTGCGCCTCCAGGGCGGCGATCCGCTCCGCCTGCGCGGGGCCGAGCAGCACCGGCGCCATCAGGCTGGCGAGCGCGCCGAGCCCGGCGACGGCGTAACCGAGGCCGACCAGCAGGGCCACCCCGCTCAGGGTCAGCCAGCCGCTGTCGCGCCCGTCCAGCGGCCCGAACTGCTCTCCGCTGAGCAGTTCGTTGCCGACGCCGAACTGCTGGGCGATGAAGGCCAACGCCATCGGCAGGGCGGCGAACAGCGCGACCATCACCAGCGCACCGACGATGAGGTGGGTGGCGATCCAGAGCGCGCTGCGCAGCCGGGTCTCCCGGTCGGCGGTGTGCCCGACCGCGGGTTCGGGCAGGTCGACGCCGAGCAACGCCCGCACGGCGGCGATCTCCAGGGCCCGGCTGCCGTCCAGCAGCAGCGGCACCACACCGATCAGCACCGCGATGACCAGGAGGGCGTAGACCAGTGGGCGGGGGATCGCCGAGTCGGCGAACAGTTGGGCGAAGGTCACCACGAGGACCCCGTACGGCAGGGCCAGCACGCCGCCGAGCAGCAGGAACACGCCGCGTCGCCAGGTGGTGCCGGCGACCAGCGGGGTCAGCGCCGCTCGGAGGGTCACCTCGTCATTCTCGTGCCCGAACCCGGCTCGGCGACTCCCCCGTGCCGGGGAGATCTCAGCGGTGGTCGGCCACGTACTGCTGGGGGTCCTTGTCGCGGAACGGCAGGTTGCGGCCATTCTTGTGCTCGCCGTAGAAGGTCAGCCAGCGTTGGCCCAGCTCGGCGCGGAGTTCGGTGCTGGCGTGCCGGCGGAAGTCGGGCAGCGCCTCGTCCTCCTCCTCGGCGAGGTGCTCGCTGTTCTCCCGGCGGGCGGTGCCGACCGCCTCCCACCACTGTTCCGAACCGACCGGGTGCAGCTTCGCCTCGGCGATGGCGTCCCGGATCTTGTTGTGGTCGCCGATCGCGTCGGCGGTCTCGTCCTCGCCGTCGTCGCCGTGCTTGACCAGGTGCGGGTAGAGGATCGCCTCCTCCGCCTCGGCGTGGATGTCCAGGTGCAGGGCTAGGGCGTCCCAGATGGCGAGCATCTCGTGCTCGTCGCGGGCGTCGTCGAGGCGGGCGAAGCCGCGCCGGAAGGCGGCGTGGTCGTCCAGGATCAGCGCGGTGATGTCGTCCACTGTGCTCACTTCTCCGTTGGGCTGGCGAACCGGGCGCGCACCATCGCCGGCATCGCGGCGAGGCCGGTGACCGGGCGGAAGCGTTTCGCGGTCTCGGCCAGGGCGGCGTACTCGTCGTCGGCGAGGTCGATGTCCGCGGCGGCGGCGTTGCGTTCCATCTGTTCCACCCCGGAGGCCCCGGGGATGGCGAGCACGTTCGGGTGGCGCAGCAGGTAGGCCAGCGCGATCTGGCTGGGGGTGGCGTCGTGTGCGTCGGCCACCTGGCGCAGGGTGTCGATCAGGACCGCGCCGCGTTCCAGGTTTTCCGGCAGGAAGTACGGGTTGGCCCGCCGGACCGCGCCGCTCGGCGGGTTCTTCGCGTCGTAGCGGCCGGAGAGGAAGCCCTGCGCCAGCGGGCTGTAGGCGATGACCACCCGACCGGTCTGGCGCGCGTACGGCAGCAGGTCCTGCTCGGGTGCCCGGTCCAGCATGTTGTACCGGACCTGGTTGCTGAGCACCCGCCGGCCGAGCGCCGCCTCGGCGACCTGCCAGCGGCGCAGCCCGTAGTTGCTGACCCCGACCTCGCCGACCAGCCCGACGTCCTGCAGGGTCCGCATTCCGCGCATGGTGGTGTGGTCGGCGACCAGCGGGTTGGGCTGGTGCACCTGGTAGAGGTCGATGCTGGTGACGCCGAGCCGGGCCGCGGAGGCGACCGCCCGCTGCTGCACCACCGCGGCCACCGGCAGGACCGGCAGGATCTTGGTGGCGACCACCACCTTGGGCCGGTCGTCGCCGAGGGCTGCGCCGAGGATCCGTTCGCTGCGCCCGAAGCCGTAGATCTCCGCGCTGTCGAACACGGTCACGCCCAGTTCCACGGCCCGCCGGACGATCTGCGCCGCCTGCTTCTCGAAGGCCGGGCCGTAGCCCCACTCCCGGGAGCCGAACTGCCAGGTGCCCAGCCCGATCTTGGACAGCGGTTTGGGGGTGTCGAGCGCAATGAAACGCATGGCGTCGAAACTACCCCGATGTCCTGGTTCACACGCCCGATCCCCGCCAGCACGGGCCGGAGCTAGGCTCATGATCGTGACCTACCTCGCCGCGGATGACCGCTACGACTCCATGACCTACCGGCGCAGCGGGCGCAGTGGCCTGCGGCTGCCCGCCGTCTCCCTCGGGCTCTGGCACAACTTCGGTCCGGACCGCCCCTTCGAACGGCAGCGCGACATCGTCCGGCGTGCCTTCGACCTGGGTGTCACCCACTTCGACCTGGCCAACAACTACGGCCCACCGCCCGGTTCGGCGGAGGAGAACTTCGGCCGGATGCTCGCCACCGACCTGAGGGCGTACCGGGACGAGCTGGTCATCTCCAGCAAGGCCGGCTACCTCATGTGGCCCGGCCCGTACGGCGAGTGGGGTTCGCGCAAGAACCTGATCTCGTCGCTGGACCAGTCGCTGGCCCGGATGGGGCTGGACTACGTCGACATCTTCTACTCGCACCGGTTCGACCCGGACACCCCGCTGGAGGAGACGATGGGCGCGCTCGACGCGGCCGTCCGTTCCGGCAAGGCGCTCTACGTCGGCATCTCGAACTACAACTCCGAGCAGACCGCCCGTGCCGCCGCGATCCTGCGCGACCTGGGCACGCCGCTGCTGATCAACCAGCCGTCGTACTCGATGCTCAACCGCTGGACCGAGTCCGACGGCCTGCTCGACACGCTGGAGCAGGTCGGCGCGGGGTGCATCGCGTACAGCCCGCTGGCTCAGGGGCTGCTGACCGACCGCTACCTGGGTGGCATCCCGGCCGACTCCCGGGTGCGCACCAGCGTCTTCCTCAACGAGAGCGACCTCAGCGACGAGAAGATGGCCACCATCCGGGGTCTCGGCGCGGTCGCCGAGCGGCGCGGGCAGTCCCTCGCCCAGCTGGCGCTGGCCTGGGCGCTGCGCGACCCGCGGATGACCAGTCTGATCATCGGGGCGAGCAGCGTCGAGCAGTTGGAGACCAACATCGCCGCGCTCGACAACCTCGACTTCACCGCCGACGAGCTGGCCGAGATCGAGCAGCACCTGGGCTGAACACCGCCGGGCCTCGGGCGGGTCGGGTCACCAGATCCGACGCCGCCCGGCCCGGTGGTTGCGTACCTCGCACTGCCGCCCGACGGGTGCGGCGGCGCCCCGACGTCGCCGGCTCGCGCCGACCAGCAACAGCAGCAGCACCAGCGCGCCGGCGACGCCGGCCAGCATCGGCCACCGGCCGCGGAGGTCGGTCACCGACGCCACCGGCACGCCCGGGTCGGCCGCCGCCGCCACCGCCGACCCGGAGGCAGCCGGTGCACCAGCGGGGGTACGCGGCGCGCTCTTCGACGCGGTGGCCTTCGACGCGGTGGCCTTCGCGCCCCGGAACACCACGTCCGAGCAGGAGTAGTAGGTGTCCGGGGTGTTGGAGTTCTGCCAGATCGTGTAGATCAGGTGCCGACCGTCGCGACCCGCCGGCAGCCGACCCGCCAACTGGTACGCCCCGGCCCGCACCGGCGGGTCCTTGACCGTCAGAAACGGGCGCGCTTCCAGATCCGCCCAGGTCAACGGCTCACGGGGGTCGTAATCGGGCGTGGTGACGTAGAGCCGGAAGGTGCCCCGGTGCTCGATCGTGGTCCGGTACGTGAAGGTGAATTTCGCGCCGGTGGTCAGCTCGGTGCTCGGCCAGTCCGTGCGGGGCAGATCCAGCCCCCGGTACGCGGACAGCCCACCGCTGCACAACTCACCGTTCGGGATCCGTTCCCGGTCCCGACCGTTGATCGCCGCGACGCGCACGTTGTCCCATTCGCGTACCGCCGCGCCCGCCTGGACCGCCGCCTGGCAGGCGCTGGTGGCCGCGTACCGGCCCTCGGGCCCGCAGGCCGCCGCCCGACTGACCGGGTTGGTCGGTGCGCCGTGGGCGGCGGCGGGCGTGGCTGCCAGCGGCACGGTCGCGGCAGCGACCAGCACCATGGCGAAGAGCCGGCGTACGGACATGAGGATGACCTCCGCCCACTGGTACGGCCGGCGGGCGGCAAAGGTTCGACGGTTGGCTGGCGGGAATCCGGCGGGTGGGTGCAGCGTTTCGATACTCGGAACCGCTTGCACCGAGGAGGCAGAGATGAAGGTACGTAGCTCGTTGCGTGCGCTGAAGCAGAAGCCGGGTTCGGTGGTGGTCCGCCGTCGCGGCCGGGTGGTCGTGGTGAACCGCGCCAACCCGCAGTGGAAGAGCCGCCAGGGCTGATCCAGCCCGCACCGGACATACAGTCGACAAACGCCCTGACCGGGTCATCCGGTCAGGGCGTTTCGCGTGCGGCGGAACTGCCCGTCGGAGCGGCGGCGGTGGCGCGGCGCTTCGAAGGAGGAACCGGTGCGCCAGGCGCCCACTCACTGTGGGCACCCCGGTCAGGACCCGTCGTCCACGGCGAGGGCAGCCCGGTCGCCGACGTAGCCCAGGTAGAGCAGGTAGGGCACGACCAGCACGGCGAGCACCAGGACCGCCGCGATCACCGGCGGGTCGCCGAAGGCGGTGCCGAGGACGACCGGCAGCGGAGACACGACGGCCAACAGGATCCCGGTCCGGTACAACGGCCGCTCGACCCGGCGGTGCGCCGCGTACCAGTGCTCGGTCGATCTCATGGTCGCGGCGGTGCGCACCCCCGGGCTGCGATACCTGTCCACCGACGGCCGCAGCGAGGCTCTGGCGGTGAATGCGACGAGCCACCCGAGGAATGCGTAGACCACCGAGATGAACGCTCCGGCCAGCACGGCCACCTCCTGACGCATCGGCTGACGTCAGTCTAGATACCGGCCGAACGGGGGGCTGCTCGTGCGCGCGGCGGGCCCGGCCGCAACGGAAAACGCCCTGACCGGATCTTGCCGGTCAGGGCGTTTCACAAGGGTGGAGCCGAGGGGACTCGAACCCCTGACCCCCACACTGCCAGTGTGGTGCGCTACCAGCTGCGCCACGGCCCCTTGCTGTTGTCCCGGTCGCCCGGGCACTGGGAAACTATACACAGACCGGCCCGCATGGTCATCTCGCGGGGTCCCCCGCCGAGCCGGGTCAGTTGAGCGCCACGTCCGGCGGGAAGTGCGCGACCGCGGCCATCATCCCGCCCTGCCGGCGCAGCACCATCGGCCACAGGTCGTCGGGCCGGTCGACGAAGGCGTCACCGGGCAACGCGTCCAGCAGGAACCAGGAGCCGTCGGCGATCTCCTGCTCCAACTGGCCGCTGCCCCAGCCGGAGTAGCCGGCGAAGACACGGATGCCACCGATGCTCTCCCGCAGCCGCTCCGGGTCGACCGACAGGTCGATCGTGCCGACCGCCCCGGAGACCTGGTGGAAGCCCTTCAGCCGGCGCATCGGGTGCCGCATACGGGCCAGGCAGATGGCCGAGTCGGGCTGCACCGGGCCACCCTCGAAGAGCACCGCCGGGTGCCGGGCCAGGTCACTCCAGTCGCCGAGCACCTCGGCCACCGGCACCTCCGTGGCGCGGTTCAGCACCACGCCGAGCGCACCGCCCGGCTCGTGGGCGACCAGCAGCACCACCGTACGGTCGAAGTTCGGGTCCTTGAGCGCCGGAGTCGCGACCAGCAGCCGCCCGGTCATCGACTCCATGGCTCGTCCGCCGATCGCCTGGCCCTCTCCCTGCATCCCACACACCCGTCAACCGTGAGCCCGCGCCGGGGATCGGTCATCTGCCGGATCCGCCCGGTGCGCCGGGATCAGCCGCGCTGTCAACGCCATGCCTGGCACCATAGCCTGCGTCCCGGGTGCTGGCTAAGGTCTGAACGGCAGGTGATCGGACAGTTGAGACGGAGGGTCGACGACCCCGACCGCGAACCTCCTGGTGATCGAACGATCCGGACCACCGACGGCGGTGAAAAGCCCGAAAGGTCCGTCACATCCCGATAGATTCGGCTGATCGGGAGGACGACCGCGATCGTCCCTGCCCGCGACACGGAGGCGGGTGGCGATGACAACGGTCCGGGACGCGACATACGACGTGCTCCGCACCCTCGGCATGACCACTGTCTTCGGCAACCCCGGCTCCACCGAGGAGCCGTTCCTGCGGGACTTCCCCGCCGACTTCCACTACGTCCACGCGCTGCACGAGGCGACCGCCGTGGCGATGGCCGACGGGTACGCCCAGGCGACCGGACGACCCGCCCACGTCAACCTGCACACCGCCCCGGGCACCGGCAACGGCATGGGCAACCTGGTCACCGCCTGGCACAACAAGACCCCGCTGATCGTCAGCGCCGGCCAGCAGACCCGGGAGATGCTGCTGCTCGAACCCCGGTTGGCCAACCGCCGACCCACCGAGCTGCCCCAGCCGTACGTCAAGTGGGCCTACGAGCCGGCCCGGGCGCAGGACATCCCCGCGGCGGTGCTGCGGGCGTACGCGACGGCGGTGCAGCCACCCGCCGGGCCGGTCTACCTCTCCCTGCCGATGGACGACTGGGCCCAGACCGCCGACCCGCCGCCCGCGACGCGCTCGGTGGCCACCCGGTTCGCGCCGGACCCCGAGCGGTTGGACGAGTTCGCCCGGATCCTCGCCGGCAGTCAGAATCCCGTTCTGGTGTACGGGCCGGGGGTGGACCGCTCCGGGAGTTGGCCGACGGCGGTCGCACTGGCCGAACTGCTGGCCGCACCGGTCTGGTCGGCCCCGGCCACCGAGCGGGCCGTGTTCCCCGAGGACCACCCCCACTTTCGCGGGGTGCTGCCGTACGCGATCGGTCCCCTGGCCGAGGCGCTGCGCGGGCACGACACCGTGCTGGTCGTCGGCGCCCCGGTGTTCCGCTACTACCCGTACGTGCCGGGCGGGCACCTGCCCGACGGCACCCGGCTGCTGCACGTCACGGACGACGCCGACGAGGCCGCCCGCGCCCCGGTCGGGGACAGCCTGCTCGGCGACCCGGGGCTGACCCTGGCCGCGCTGGTCGAACGCGTGCCGACGGCCGGCCGGCAGCCGCCCACCCGGCGGGACGCACCGGCACCACCCGAGGTCACCACCCCACTGAGCGCCGACGCCCTGTTCGCCGCGCTGGCCGCGCACTGGCCGGAGGACGCCGTGCTGGTCCAGGAGTCACCATCCAATCTGGCCGCGCTGCGCCGTCAGCTCAAGATCAGACGCCCGGCGTCGTACTTCACGATGGCCAGCGGAGGCCTCGGCTACGGCCTGCCGGCCGCGATCGGGGTGGCACTCGCCGAGCGGGACACCGGGCGCGACCGACCGGTGGTGGCGGTGATCGGCGACGGCTCGTTCCACTACTCGGTGCAGGCGCTGTGGACCGCCGCGCGCCTCGCCCTGCCGGTGGTGGTCGTCGTCCCAGTCAACCAGCAGTACGCGATCCTCAAGGCGTTCGCGGAGCTGAAGGACACCCCCGGGGTGCCCGGCCTGGACCTGCCGGGGTTGGACATCGTCGCGATCGCGGCCGGCTACGGCTGCGCCACCGAGGTCGTGGAGACCCCGGACCAGCTCGGCGCGGCACTCGCCACCGGGCTGCGCGCCGACGGACCCACCGTGCTGCCCGTGCCGATCAGCACCGACGTGCCCAGCATCCTCTGAGCCGTGCTGGCCCTGCTGCCGTCCGGCGAGCGGCCGGTCAGCGCGAGGCGATCGACAGCGCGCCGCCGGTGGACACGTCCAGCACCGGCCGGGCGCCCAGCGGCGCCGCGAGGGTGACGGTGACCGGTTCCATCTTGAGGATGGCGGGGCAGACGTCGGCGCTCCGGGTGACGCTGCCGCCGACCACCACGACGTCCGGCCGTTCCCACACCAGCGGCGTGATCGCGCTGTCGCAGGCGCCGACGCCGAGCCGCACGGTCAACCGGGCACCGTCGACCGCCGCGAGGTCCTGAGCGGACACCAACCCGTCCGGCATCGGCCCGGCCGGCGCGGTGGGCTCGGGCACCCGGTTGACCGCCGTGGGTGCGACGGCGAGCCGGGCCACCGGCGTGGCCAGCTCCTCGACGGTGAACAGCCAGGCCGGGACCTGCGCCTCACCCCGGCTCGTCCGCACCGGCACGGTGCCCAGGGTGACCCCGGTGACGGTGAGCGGGAGGCAGGCGGTCTGGGCGGCCGTGCTGGTGGTCCAACCATCCGGCCCCGGCTCGACGGTGGGGCCGCCGGGGGTGGGCAGGCCGGGCCGCTTCGGTCGACCCGGGCAGGGCAGCGGGTCACCCTGGTCGAGCTGCCGGTACGCCTCGGCGGCGCTGACCAACGGCAGCGTCAGCCGGCCGTCCGGGAACCGGATCTCACCGCCGACCCGCATCGGCGGAATCGGGACCTTCGCGCGGTACCACCCGGCTCGGAAGGCCGTCTCGGTGTCCGGGGTGAAGCGCGGGTCACCGGTGAGCACGGTCGGCCCCTCCAGGGGGACGTACCCGGAGCGCCAGTCGGGGCCGGGCTGCCACGCCTCGGCGACCCGGGCGGCCCGCTGGTCGAAGGCCTCGGCACGGCGCGTCGGGTCACCGGGCCCGTCAGCGGGGCCGACGCTGGTCCGGGCGCAGCCCGCCGCCAGCAACAACGGGAGTACGAGCAGCAGGGTCGGTCGACGCATACCCGGTTCGACGCGTCCGTGGACCCTCCGGTTCCCGGCTCAGGTCTCGCCACCCAGATCCGTCTGGTACGCCTCCCACAGCAGATTGGTGCCCCGTCGCCGGTGCCGGGCCAGCCTCCGCAGCAGGTGCCCGGCCCAGTGCCGCAGCTCGTCCGGGTGCGTCTCGGGCTGTTCGGCGCTGCGCTGGACCGCCAGGATCGCGGCGACGATCGCCGCGTGTTCCCGGGTCAGCAGCCGTACCCCGTGGTGAAGCCGCGGCGACTGGGTGAGCAACTCCCGGTACAGCCCCGCCGGGCCTTCGGTGATCCGGACGTGCTCGGCGAAACCCTGCCCCACCGGACGCAGCCGCAGCAGGACCTCGTCGCGCCAGCGCGGCGCGGTGGTCACGGCGGCAAGGGCTCGACCGAGCGCGTGCACGTCTCCGGCGAGCCCGGCCGGGCGCGGCTCACCGGGCAACCCGACGGGAGGTGGCTCGGCGGGCTGACCGACGGGGTCCGGCTGGGCGGGATGACCGGCGGGATCCGGCTCGGCGGGGTGACCGGCGCGCGGCCGGACGACGAGTGACGGCTGCTGGACCGGACCGGTGACCATGGCACCTCCCGCGCGGCGCGCTGCTATCCCATACCGCGATGGTGAGCCTGCCCGGCCCACCGTGTCCAGGGCCGCACAACGGCTCATCTGCCCCTTTCGCCGCAGGCGCCTCATGGGCACCACTGATGAGGGCTCCAGGACGCCACAGAGGTCCTAGTCGGCCGGTGGGTGCGCGGCCAGGCGGCGCAGTTGGTCGGCGACGGCGTACGCGTCGTCGCGCCCGTCGACCGGTCGGCCCGTCGTGATCGCGTCCGCCAACGCCCGCAGCTCGGCCGGGGGCAGGCTGCCCAGGCCCATGCCGCGCAGCGGGATGGCGACCCGCCGCGTGCTCGCCCGGTCGGTGGCGATGACGGCCCGCAGCCGCTGCCCGACCATCGGGGCGTCGTCCCCCGTCCCGCGATACGACAGCTTCGCGGTGTCGATCCTTGCGGTGGCGAGGTCGACGGTGCGGGTGGTGAACGCCCCCCGCACCCGGGCCCGGCTGCCGTCCAGCCAGGCGGCCGTGCGGAGCACCCGCAGCACGAGGTAGACACCGAGCAGCAGGAACGGCAGGCCGCACAACCCGATGACCGGTACGGGGTTGGACTGGTCCGCGCCGGCACCGGAATCCCGCAACGCGGGTGGCAGCATTCCCGGCGGGAGATCGCGGGCCTCCTCGTAGGACGCGAACGCGTCCCCCGGGCCGGCCAGCCGACGCAGCAGCCCGCCCGCGATCAGGGGCAACGCCACGAAGGCCGCACCGACCGTCGCGACGAAGACGCCGGACAGCACCGCCACGGTGCGCTGACCGGGTGACGCGCCGACCGACAGGCGCAACTCCTGGTTGGTCACAGGAGGCAGCGTAGGACCACCTCGACACAACGAAGCGCCCCGGCCGGTGGGCCGGGGCGCTTCGCTTCGAGGTGGTGGAGGTGCCGGGAATCGAACCCGGGTCCTTCGCCGGTTTGTCAGGGCTTCTCCGAGCGCAGCTCGCTGTGCCTCTACTCGGCCCCACCGCTCACGCGAGCAAGTTGGTGTGACGGGCCCAGTCGCTGATTAATCTCGCCGCACGGACCCCGCGACCGGGTCCGATTGGCCAGCCTCCTAGCTGATGCCGGCTACTGGGACGAAGGCGTTCCCAGACCGACAGACTTAGCTACTCGCCTCAGGCGGCGAGAGCGAAGTCAGCGCGTTGGTTCTTGGCGCTTATAAGTTTCCGACGACCGATTCTCGAGACGACGTCGGCTTCCTCGGCTCGCTTCCCCTGTCGCTGCGTACGAAGTCGAAACCAGTCACCCCCTCGACAGGCCGCCGATGTGGCGGCACTGACAAGACTAACGCCTGCCGCAACCGCTTTCATCCCGAGCCCCGGGCCAACGCGCCAGCCCGGACAAACAGGATGAATCAGTCGTCCATGCCCTTGCCGCGCCGGCCGGACACCCGGGCGATCTCCCGGTCCGCGTCCCGCTTGGCGAGGTCCTGCCGCTTGTCGTACGACTTCTTGCCCTTGGCCAGCGCGATCTCGACCTTGGCCCAGCCGTCGGAGAAGTAGACCTGCAACGGGACGATCGTCAGACCGCCCTCGCGGGTCTTGCCGAGAAGCTTGTCGAGCTCGCCCCGGTTGAGCAGCAGCTTGCGCGTACGCCGGGGCTCGTGGTTGGTCCACGTGCCCTGGGTGTACTCCGGGATGTGCATGGAGTGCAGGAACAACTCGTTGTCGCGCTCCTGGGCGAAGGCGTCGACCAGCGACGCGCGCCCGGCCCGCAGCGACTTGACCTCGGTGCCGGTCAGCGCCATGCCCGCCTCGTACGTGTCGAGGATCGCGTAGTCGTGGCGCGCCTTCTTGTTGGAGGCGACCACCTTGCGCCCCTTCTCCCGTGGCATCGGTGCCACCCCCTCTCCTGGATCGCCCGTGGCCGGGCTCACCCCGGCCGGACAACCGATCATGCTACCCGAATCACAAGGACCCCCCCGCGCCGTTTATTTCCGGCTGCGGGAGGGTCCTCGCAAGACGACGGGACGACCCGTCCGGTGCCTAGACCCGCAGGTAGAAGCGCAGGGTGATCCAGGCGGTGCCCGCGCTGACCAGACCACCGACGCCGGCCATCAGCGGGAAGATGAACAGGATGTCACCCCAGCTGATCGGCGAGAGCAGACCCTGCAACGCGCTCAACGACCCGTCGAAGAGCAGATACTTCGCCGCGACCAGGGCGACCAGACCCAGCAGCGAGCCGATCAGGCCGGCCACCACCGCCTCCAGCACGAACGGCGCCTGGATGAACCAGTTGGACGCACCCACCAGTTTCATGACCGCGACCTCACGTCGCTTGCTGTACGCGGCCACCTGAATGGTGTTCGCGACGAGCAGCAGGGCGGCGATCGCCATCACGATGGCGGCGGCCAGCGCGATGTTCTGGATCGAGGTGAGGATGTTGAAGATCTTGTCGAGGAGTTTGCTCTGGTCGACGATCTCGTCGACGCCGTCGGTCTCCTTGTACTGGTCGTAGATGTTGCGGTATTCCTCCGGGTTGTTCAGCGTGATCCGGAAGGACTCGGGCAGCTGGTCCGGCTTGACGGCGTTGACCAGGTCCGGCGCGTCCTGGTACATCGTCTTGAAGCGCTCGTACGCCTGGGCCTTGTCGACGTAGATGACCTCCTTGACCAGGGGGTCACTCTCCAACTTGCCCTTCAGCTCGGTGCGCTGCGGCTCGCTCACCTCCTGGTTCAGGAAGATCGCGACCTGGATGTTCTTGAAGTAGAGGTCCTTCATGTCGTCGACCTGGCGGTACATCAGACCGCTGGCGCCGAGCATGGTCAGCGAGACCGCCATCGTGATGATCATCGCGATGGACATGGTCACGTTGCGCCACAGTCCGACCAATACCTCGGACAGGACGTATTTCACGCGCATCGGGATTTCCTCCGGGTCTCCGGCATGAGGTGTTCGTCGTCAGGCTGCGCAGGGGTGGAGCGCCGGCTCACCCGTAAACGCCGCGGGCCTGGTCACGCACGATGCGACCGCTCTCGATCTCAACGACGCGGCGGCGCATCTGGTTCACGATGTTGGAGTCGTGGGTGACCATCACGACGGTCGTGCCGGTGCGGTTGATCCGGTCCAGCAGACGCATGATCTCGATCGAGGTGTCCGGGTCCAGGTTTCCGGTGGGCTCGTCCGCCAGCAGGATCAGCGGACGGTTCACGAACGCCCGGGCGACGGCGACCCGCTGCTGCTCACCACCGGAGAGCTCGTGCGGGTAGCGGTGCTCCTTGCCACCCAGCCCGACCAGCTCCAGCACCTCCGGCACGACCCGGCGGGCAACCGCCTTGGTCTTGCCGATCACCTCGAGGGCGAACGCCACGTTCTCGTACGCGGTGCGGTTCGGCAGCAGCCGGAAGTCCTGGAAGACACAGCCGATCGAGCGCCGGAAGTGGGGTCGCTTCCACGAACGCATCGACGTGACGTCCTTGCCGTTGACCACGACGCGGCCCTTGTTGGGGGCCACCTCGTGCAGCAGCATCTTGATGATTGTGGACTTGCCGGAGCCGGATGGACCGATGAAGAAGACGAACTCGCCCTTCTCGATCGAGACGGACACGTTGTCGAGCGAAGGCCGGGACGCCTTCGGGTACGTCTTCGTCACTTGCTCAAGCTGAATCACGGGTGGTGAGTCTACGCGGTGTAACAACTGAGCCAAGCCCCACGCCCCGCCGATCCGCCACGAGTCGTCGAATCAGGCCTCTACCTGGAGATCGATGACGCGCAGCGCCTGCGCCTCGTTACGCACCGTCGCCGGCAAGCTGCTGCTGCTTGCGCCAGCGGATGCCCGCCTCGATGAAACTGTCCAACTCGCCGTCGAAGACCGCGCTCGGATTGCCGGTCTCCTGCTCAGTTCGGAGATCCTTCACCATCTGATACGGGTGCAGGACGTAGGAACGCATCTGGTCGCCCCACGAGCTGGTGCCGCCGCTCTTGAGGCCGGCCATCTTCTCTTCCTCCTCCTGGCGCTTGCGCTCCAGCAGCCGCGCCTGGAGCACCCGCAACGCGGAGGCCTTGTTCTGCAGCTGGGACTTCTCGTTCTGGCAGGTCACCACGATGCCGGTCGGGATGTGGGTCAGCCGGACCGCCGAGTCGGTGGTGTTGACGCTCTGCCCACCGGGGCCGGAGGAGCGGTAGACGTCGACGCGTACCTCGTTCTCCGGGATGTCGATGTGGTCGGTCTGCTCGGTGACCGGCAGGACCTCGACGCCCGCGAAGCTGGTCTGCCGACGGCCCTGGTTGTCGAACGGGCTGATCCGGACCAGCCGGTGGGTGCCCGACTCGACGCTGAGCGTGCCGTAGGCGTACGGCACCTTGACCGCGAAGGTGGCCGACTTCAGGCCCGCCTCCTCGGCGTACGAGGTCTCGTAGACCTCGGTCGGGTAGCCGTGCCGCTCCGCCCAGCGCAGGTACATCCGCAGCAGCATCTCGGCGAAGTCCGCGGCGTCCACGCCACCGGCGCCGGCCCGGATGGCGACCAGCGCCTCCCGGGAGTCGTACTCACCGGAGAGCAGGGTGCGGACCTCCATCTCCTGGATGGCCTTGGTCAACCCGACGATCTCCGACTCGACCTCGGTCAGCACACCCGGGTCCGCCTCGGCCTCCGCCAGCTCCAGCAGCACCTGGGCGTCGTCGAGGCCGGAACGGAGGCTGCCCAGCTTGCTGATCTCGCCGTTGACGTACGACAGCTGCGAGGTCACCTGCTGAGCCTTGGCCTGGTCGTCCCAGAGGTCGGGGGCGGAAGCCTCCTGCTCAAGGCGGGCCTTGTCCTCGTGGAGTCGGTCGAGGTTGAGGACGGCCTCGATGTTTCGCAGGGTCGCGTCGAGTTCCTTGAGCTGTTCGGCGTAATCGGCAGCGGTCACGACAGATAAGCGTACTGCGCGGACCCGGAGCGAGCTTGCGAGCCCCGCAGGCCGACGCCAAATTGCCGCTGCGCCATCGCCGGCTGCTCAGCTCGTTGCCGGTGCGCGAACTGCCCGGTGGTCACCCGACGGGGGCGGTCTTCAACCACGACAGGGCGGCCCGGTGGTAGGCGACGGCGAACTCCAGCGCGCTGGCATCGTACGTCTCGCCGTCGCGTTTGGCGTTCTTGACCTGTTCGCGAACCTGTGCCAGGGCCTCGGTGTGGTACTCGTTGGCCGAGGCGTACAGGCCCTTGAGCTGGCTGGCCGAGTGCAGGTTGCCGAAGGCCATCCGCAGCGCGATCGGGTTGCGGATGGTGTCCCGCCCCGGGTTCTCCGCCAGCCAGCGGGAGAACGTCCGTTTCCCACTCGCGGTGAGAGCGTACGGCTGGCTCATCCGCGGCCCCGGCTTACCGAGACGCACGAAACCCCGCTCGGCCAGCACCGGCAACTCGCGGTAGACCTGGCTGCGGGTCATCGACCAGTACGGCGCCAGACGGCGCTCAGCGGCGGCCATCAACTGACCGCCTGTCATCGGGCCCTCGTGGAGGAGGCCGAGCAGGGCCGCCGCCGTAGGGTTGACTCCGGAATCCGCCATGCCCACTACGCTGCCACTTTGCGCACCCGGCGTCCAGGATTTGCCAGTTTGCCACCCGACAGGACTTCCTAAGTGCACTGTCGGCGGCAGACTGTCCGTTCAGGACTTTCGATGGATCACGACCCTCGGCCGACCCGCCGGCGGCCTCGCGCACCGCCGGCGGGTCGTCGCCGCAGGTCAGCCCATGTGGGGGTACGTGTGGTCGGTCGGCGGCACGAAGGTCTCCTTGATCGTGCGCGGCGACACCCAGCGCACCAGGTTGAGCCAGGAGCCCGCCTTGTCGTTGGTGCCGCTGGCCCGGGCGCCGCCGAAGGGCTGCTGCCCGACCACCGCGCCGGTCGGCTTGTCGTTGATGTAGAAGTTGCCGGCCGCGTACCGCATCCGCTCGGCGACCGCGTCGACCACCCGACGGTCGGTGGCGAAGACGGAGCCGGTCAGCGCGTACGGGGCGATCGACTCGGCCTGCGCCACCACGTCGTCGAAGCGGGCGTCGTCGAACACGTGCACGCCCAGGATCGGCCCGAAGTACTCGGTGGTGAAGGTCTCGTGGGCGGCGTCGCCGCACTCGAAGAGCGTCGGCCGGACGAAGTAGCCGACCGAGTCGTCGGCGGTGCCACCGGCCAGCACCCGGCAGGAGTCGTCACCGGCGATCAGCTCCAGCGCCGCGGTGTGCCGGGCGAACGCCTTGTCGTCGATCACCGCGCCGCCGAAGTTGCCGAAGTCGGTCACGTCGCCGTAGGTCAGCGAGTCGGCGGTGGCGGCCAGCCGGTCGCGCAGCCCACCCTCCCAGATCGAGCGCGGCACGTACGCCCGCGAGGCCGCCGAGCACTTCTGACCCTGGTACTCGTACGCGCCGCGGATCAGGGCGGTGTGCAGGGCGTCCACGTCGGCGCTGGTGTGCGCGACCACGAAGTCCTTGCCGCCGGTCTCGCCGACGAGGCGCGGGTAGCCGCGGTAACGGGCGATGTTGTCGCCGACGGTCCGCCACAACTGCTGGAAGACCTTGGTCGAGCCGGTGAAGTGGATGCCGGCCAGGTCCGGGTCGGCGAGCACGACGTCGGAGACCTCCTCGCCCCGGCCGGTGACCATGTTGATCACGCCGGGCGGCAGGCCGGCGGCCTCGAACAGCCGCATGGTGAAGTGCGCGGCGAACTGCTGCGTCGGGCCCGGCTTCCAGACCACCGTGTTGCCCAGCAGGGCGGGCGCCGACGGCAGGTTGCCGGCGATGGCGGTGAAGTTGAACGGGGTGACCGCGTAGACGAAGCCCTCCAGCGGGCGGTGGTCGAACCGGTTCCAGACCCCCGGCGAGGACGCCGGCTGCTCTTCCAGCAGGCGACGGGCGAAGTGCACGTTGAACCGCAGGAAGTCGATGAACTCACACGCCGCGTCGATCTCCGCCTGGATCGCGGTCTTCGACTGACCCAGCATGGTGGCGGCGTTGAGAGTGTCGCGCCACGGGCCCGCGAGCAGCTCGGCGGCGCGCAGGAAGATCGCGGCGCGCTCCTCGAACGGCAGTGCCCGCCACATCGGGGCGGCGTCCTTGGCCGCCCTGATCGCGGCGCGGGCGTCGTCGTGGGTGGCGTGCCCGGTCACACCCAGCACGTGCGCGTGCTTGTGCGGCTGCACCACGTCGATCGGGTCACCGGCGGCCATCCGCTGCTCACCGCCGATGGTCATCGGCAGGTCGATGCGCTCGGCGGCGAGCTCGGTCAGCCGCCGCTGGAGCCGGTCCCGGTCGGGGCTGCCCGGCTCGTAGTTGCGAACCGGCTCGTTGCGCGGCTCGGGAACGGAGAACACGGCATCCATCAAGGCTCCTGGCGATCTCGACAGCAGTGGCGAAACCGGACCCGCAGGCACCGACCGGACGGCCGGACACCGGACGCTACCCGGGAGGGCCGAGCAGCGGCGGGACCTCCCGTGATTCTCCCACGAAGGGCTGCACGCCCCACTTCCGCCACCGCCCTCCCCGAAGGACCGACCCACCCCTCCTCCCCTTACCGATCGGGCTCGATCCGCCGACCCTCGCGTACCGCCGGGCAGTCCCTCGCCCGCACGGCGGGGAGTCGGGCCCGGCTCGTACCCCCGCGGTCGTCCCGGGGCGGCGGGTGACCCAGCGGGCCCGCGTACCCTGAATGGTCGGTGACCTGCCGCCTCGAAGGGGAGACGATGACCAAGCAGCCCGGCCGCGTCCCGGCCGCGGAGTCGGACGACCCGGCGGCCGACACGGCCAGCCCCAGCAGCCGACCGCTGCCCGCCCCCGGCGCGGCGATCCTCGCGCTGCTGGCGCTCGGGTGGCTGACCGCCATGCTCTGGTCCACCCGGGAGGCCATCACCTCGGCGGCCGCCGGGATCACCGCGATCAGCCTCTCCGCGTTCGCCCTGCCCGGCGTGATCTCGGCCGCGCTGGTGGCCGGCGCGGGCGTCGCGCTGGCCGCGGGCAACCTGCTGGCCCGCCGGTACGGCGACTGGGCCACCCTGCGCTTCGCCGGAGCCATCGGCGGCGGGATGCTGGTCGGCCTGGGCGCCGCGCTGGCGATCAACCTCACCTACTTCGACACCTCGACCACCAACGTGATCGCCGGCACCACGGCGGCTGCGGCGATCATCGGTGGCGCGGTGGCCGGAGCGCGGACCGCCCCGGCCGTCGGCGCGGTGGTGACCGCCGCGCTGGGCACCCTGATCTTCGTGGTCGCGTTCAGCAACGCCCGCGACCCGCTGTTCGACCTGTTCGGGGCCGGTGACAGCCAGGAGTCGCTGGTCAACGCCGCCAAGTGGGTGTCCCGCACCGAGTCACTCGTCGCCGGGCTGCTTGCCGGGCTGCTCGCCTTCGGCTACCTGACCTGGGCGCGGCGTCGGGCCCTCCGCCGCGATCCCGCGGCCCCGGCGCTGCGCTGGCCGGCGTACCTGCTCGCCGGCGCAGGCCCCGGGCTGCTCCTGCTGCTCGCCGAGCTGATCATCCGGGTCGGTGGGCGGTCGCTGCTCGATCTGGCCAGCGCGCTCAGCGAGGCTGACGCGGTGGCGCAGACCTCGCTGGGCACCTCGCGGGTGGACAACGGCATCTGGGTGCTGTTCGTGGGGGCGCTGACGGCGCTCATCGCGTTCGGCCGCACCCTCGGCCCGGCCCACACCGACGACGACCCTGACGAGAGCCCTGAGCCCGTCGCGGACCGGGTCGACCCCGAGGACGACGAGACCAGCCCGGCCGAGACGTTCGGCGAGTACGACGCGGACCCGGCCAAGGCCGACCCGTCCCGCTGACGTCGGCCGACGTCCGGCTGGTCGGCCGACGTCCGGCTGGTCGGCCGACGTCCGGCTCGTCCGCTGGTCGGCTGACGTCCGGCCCGTCCGCTGGTCGCTGACCGCGCAGCGCTCGTCGGCTGTTCAGCCGACCGCGCGCAGCAGCAGGTCCAACTCCGTCACGTCGTACCACTCCAGCTCATGGTCCTCAGCGCCGTCGACGGCGAACTGAGCATCCGGGTCGCCGGCGTCGGCCTCGGCCACCACGTCGGCCGCCGCCGTGACGTCCTCGACCGCGTCCGCTCCGTCCACGTGGATGGCGGCGATGGCACCAACCGGCACCGCGGCGGCCAACGTCACGATGCTGGAACCCAGCTCACCGTCGCCCCGCCCGACCGCGCCGGCCGGCAGGTCGACCGAGACGACGACGCGGCGGCGGGGCGCGGCCGGGTCCGCCCGGAGCAGGTGCAGTGCGTCCTGGGCGGCCCGGGTGAACGCGACGTACTCCAACTCCTCCTCGTCGCCCTCGGCGTACCACTCGCGCAGCGCCGGGGTCACGGCGTGCGCCTCGTCGGCAGCGAGCCCCTCGTCCCCCAGCCGGGTCAGCATCGGTACGGTCGCCGGCACGTACACCCGGACAAACTCTTCGGTCACCGGTCGTCTCCCCCGCTTCGTCCACCACCGGCGGCCGCCGGCACGGGCGCAGATCATGCCGCACGCCGTGACCGTCATACACCCCGCCTCCGGTCGGTGGAAGTTCCCGGCCGGTGTGTCCTTTAGGGTCGGCCTGACCTCCGTGACGGCCCGGCGTTGGGCGGTGCGGTCTGTCGGTGGCAAACTGAGCCAAACGACATCAACCCCGGGAGTTCCTGTGGAGCCGAGGTTCCTGCTGCTCTCCGACGTGGCCACCGAGCTGAACGTGTCGGACTCGCAGGTCTACCACATGGTGCGCAGCGGTGAACTGCCCGCGATCAAGATCGGTGGACGGGGCCAGTGGCGCGTCGAACGCGCGCGCCTGGAGGAGTACATCGCGCGCAAGTACGACGAGACCGCGGAATGGGTCCAGAGCAATCCTTTGATCGATCGCGACCCGGAGTAGCAGCGGCTGGCGCCCCGTCTTAGCGCCCCGACTCACTCCACGCGCTTGATCCACTCCGTTTCAAGGAAAGCGCGGTGTCCAGGCCGTGCGGATACCGCGACTTCGGCAAACCCGAGTGGATCAAGCTGGGCACTCGGCAGGATCGTCACTCAACCATTGACCGAGGCCTCTTTATCCCTGAGAATTGGCGTAGTCGTAGGCAAACGAATGCAAACGTAAGATCAAGGGGGCCAAGATGAGCCAGGCGCAACCCGGCCCTTACCGACCACCCGTCCGGCTGCGCCCAGTCCCGCCCATCGACCCCCCGTACGCCGACGAGGCCGACGGGTCGTACTGGCCGGCACCCGTCCACGGCCAACTCGCCCTTGACCTGTTCGCCTCGACCCGGCCGGACCCGGTCCGACCACCCGAGCGCCGGGGCGCACTCCGCCCGGTGCCGAGCCGGAACACCACCCACCCGGTAACGCCGCTGCCACCGGCGACCGCCCCGGAAGCCACCGGAGCCGCGCATCGCTTCGTCGGCACCTGCCTGGAGGTCATCAACGGCTACCGGTCCCCGGCGCAGGTGCGGGCACTGCTCGACCCACCCCGCGCGAGTGACCTGCTGACCGAGCTGGCCCGCGCGTCCGGGCGGGCCGGCGCACCTCGCCGTCGCACCAACCGACCGGTCGTCCGACTGCTGCGCCTACGCCTCTGCGAACCCCGGGAAGCCGCAGTGGAGGCGGCTGCCGTCCTGACCGGCGCGGGCGGCCGAAGCTGGGCGATGGCGCTCCGCCTGGAGCATCGTCGGGGCCGCTGGCTCTGCACCGCCCTGCACGTCCTCTGACCACACCCTGCCGGAGTTCGATCAACCCAACCTGGCCCGGCCAGGAGGGCCCGGCCAGGCAGGCCAAGCCAGGCGGCCCGGCCAGGCAGGCCAAGCCAGACGGGCCAAGCCAGACGGGCCAACCCAACCTGACCCGGGCCAGACGGGCCCGGCCAGGCGGGCCAAGCCAGACGGGCCAAGCCAGGCCCGCCGAGCCAGACGGGCCCGGCCAGGCGGACCAAGCCAGGCCCGCCGAGCCAGACGGGCCAAGCCAGACGGGCCAACCCAACCTGACCCGGGCCAGACGGGCCCGGCCGGGCGGGCCAAGCCAGACGGGCCAAGCCAGGCGGGCCGAGCCAGGCAGGCCAAGCCAGGCAGGCCAAGCCAGGCAGGCCAAGCCAGGCGGGCCAAGCCAGGCCCGCCGAGCCAGGCGGGCCAAGCCAGGCCCGCCGAGCCAGGCGGGCCGGACCAGGCCCGCCGAGCCAGGCGGGCCGGACCAGGCCCGCCGGGCCAGGCGGGCCGGACCAGGCGGGCCGGGCCAGGCGGGCCGGGCCAGGCGGGCCGGGCCAGGCGGGCCAAGCCAGGCGGGCCGAGCGGGCAGGCCATGTCGGACCGCGCCGGACACCATCGGACCGCACCCCGCAAAGCCAAACCAGGCCAAGCCGGGCAAAACCAGGCTGGATCGGCTTGATCGACTCGGGTTTCAGGAAACCGGGGCATCAACCTGGCGCTGACACCCCGACTTCCTGAAAACCGAGTCGATCATGGACCTGCGGGGTGCACGGTGACGCCGCCAGCTTTGGTTGGCCCTGCCTGCGACGCCGCAGCGTGCGGTTTGACCGGGGGCATGAGGGCCTGGAGACGACGAACGGGTCCCGGCCTGATGGCCGGGACCCGAACGCCTTGTGCTGTCGGTCAGTTGCCGCCGTTGGGGGCGCCGTGGCAGCGCTTGTACTTGCGGCCCGAGCCACACGGGCACGGCGCGTTGCGGGACGGACCGTTGCTCGCCTCGGCCTGGTTCGGTGCCGGCCGGCGGGAAGCTGCCGACGGAACCGCCGGGCCGCGAAGCCCGGAGGCGGGCCGCTGCGGGGCGGACGGCGCGGTCTGTCCCGGTGCCGCCGGAGCACCCGGGGCCGGTCGGCCCACGCCGAGAGCCGGAGCCTGCTGGTCGGCCTGCTCGACGGCGACCGCGCCGGGGCTGGCCTCACCGTCGATGGTGGGAGCGGAGTATTGCAGGCCCTGCCGCCGCGGCGCCTGGTTGAGGCCCTTGGCCCGGATCTCCACCGGCTTGTCGAGCAGCGCGACCTGTTCGGAGCCCTCGTCCGGCTCCGGTTCGGTCACCTGGACGTCGACGTTGTAGAGGAAACCGACCGTCTCCTCCTTGATGCCTTCCATCATGGTGGCGAACATGTCGAAGCCCTCGCGCTGGTATTCCACCACCGGGTCGCGCTGGGCGTACGCCCGGAGGTTGATGCCCTCCTGGAGGTAGTCCATCTCGTAGAGGTGCTCGCGCCACTTGCGGTCGATGACCTGGAGCAGCACCATCCGCTCGAGCTGGCGCACCCCCTCGGTGCCGACCTGCTCCTCGCGCCGGTCGTACGCGGCGTTCGCGTCTTCCTTGAGGCGGGAGACCAGGAAGTCGGCGTCCATGCCGGCGCGCGAGCCGCCGGCCTCCTCTTCCAGCTCCTCGATCGTCAGGCCGACCGGGTAGAGCTGCTTCAGGCTGGACCAGAGCTGCTCAAGGTCCCAGTCCTCGCCGTAGCCCTCGGAGGTGGCACCCCGCACGTACGCCTCGACGGTGTCGTCGATCATGTTGCGGACCTGGTCGGAGAGGTCTTCACCGTTGAGCACCCGGAGCCGCTCGGCGTAGACGACCTGGCGCTGCTTGTTGAGCACCTCGTCGTACTTGAGCACGTTCTTGCGGATCTCGGCGTTCTGACCCTCGATCTGGGCCTGGGCGCTCTTGATCTGCCGGGTGACCATCTTCGACTCGATGGGCACGTCCTCCGGGATGTTGAAGCGCTCCATCACGGCCTCGACCGCCCCGGCCCGGAAGCGTCGCATCAGCTCGTCCTGAAGGGACAGGTAGAACCGGGACTCGCCCGGGTCACCCTGTCGGCCGGCGCGACCGCGCAGCTGGTTGTCGATCCGCCGGGACTCGTGCCGCTCGGTGCCCAGCACGTAGAGGCCACCGGCGGCGGAGACCTCTTCCGCCTCGGCGTCGCAGGCCTGCTTCCACGTGGGAAGGACCTCCTCCATCGCCTTGGCGTACTCTTCCTCGTTTTCCAGCGGGTCGAGGCCGCGCTGGCGCAGCTCGTTCGCCGCGAGGAACTCGGGGTTGCCGCCGAGGAGGATGTCGGTGCCGCGGCCGGCCATGTTGGTGGCCACGGTGACCGCGCCCTTACGCCCGGCCTGGGCGACGATCTCGGCCTCCCGGGCGTGGAACTTGGCGTTCAGCACGTTGTGCGGGATGCCCCGTCGGCGCAGGAGCTGGGAGAGGATCTCGGAGTTTTCCACCGAGACGGTGCCGACGAGCACCGGCTGGCCCATCTGGTGCCGCTCGGCGATGTCCTCGATGACGGCGTTGAACTTGGCCTTTTCCGTCTTGTAGATGACGTCCGGCCGGTCCTCGCGAACCATCGGGCGGTGGGTCGGGATCGTCACGACGCCGACCTTGTAGACCTTGTTGAACTCGCTCGCCTCGGTCTGCGCCGTACCGGTCATCCCGGACAGCTTCTCGTAGAGGCGGAAGTAGTTCTGGAGGGTGATCGTGGCCAGGGTCTGGTTCTCCTGCTTGATCTCCACCCCCTCCTTGGCCTCGATCGCCTGGTGCATACCCTCGTTGTAGCGACGGCCGTGCAGGATGCGACCGGTGAACTCGTCGACGATCAGGACCTCACCGTCGCTGACGATGTAGTCCTTGTCGCGCTTGTAGAGCTCCTTGGCCTTGATGGCGTTGTTGAGGTAGCCGACCAGCGGGGTGTTCACCGACTCGTACAGGTTGTCGATGCCGAGCCGGTCCTCGACCTTGGCGACGCCCCGCTCGGTCACGGCGATGGTGCGCTTGGAGTGGTCGACCTCGTAGTCACCCTCGCCGTCGGTGCCGGGCTGGAGCCGGGCCACCACGCCGGCGAACTCGCCGTACCAGCGGGCCGAGTGCTCGGCCGGGCCGGAGATGATCAGCGGGGTGCGGGCCTCGTCGATCAGGATGGAGTCGACCTCGTCGACCACGGCGAAGTTGTGGCCGCGCTGGACCAGCTCTTCCTTCGACCAGGCCATGTTGTCGCGCAGGTAGTCGAAGCCGAACTCGTTGTTGGTGCCGTAGGTGATGTCGCACTCGTAGGCGGCCTTGTGCTCGGTGGCCGGCCGGTTGGGCAGCACCACGCCGACGGTCAGCCCGAGGAACTCGTGCACCCGACCCATCCACGCCGCGTCGCGCTGGGCGAGGTAGTCGTTGACCGTGATCACGTGCACGCCCTTGCCGGACAGCGCGTTGAGGTAGACGGCCATGACCGAGGTCAGCGTCTTGCCCTCACCGGTCTTCATCTCGGCGATGTTGCCGAAGTGCAGCGCCGCGCCGCCCATCACCTGGACGTCGTACGGGCGTTGGCCGAGCACCCTGGCGGCCGCCTCGCGGGCCACCGCGAACGCCTCCGGCAGCAGGTCGTCGAGGGTCTCCCCCTCGTCGAGCCGCTCCCGGAACTGTTCGGTCATGCCGGCCAGTTCCTCGTCGGTGAGGTTGACGTAGTCGTCCTCGATCGAGCTGACGGCATTGGCGATGGCCTTGAGCCGCCGCACCATGCGGCCCTCGCCCGCGTTAAGGACCTTTTCCAGAATCGACACGGATCAACGCTCCCCTAGACAGTCTCGAACCATCGTAGGCGCTGCATCGGCCCGATGGTCACTGGTGGCGGTGCTCGACCCCGCCGAACCCGACATAACTCGCGTCCTGCGCACGCTCCAAACGTTATCCGGTTACGCCGTCGGCGAACGCTACGGCAGGATGCACGAGTGGAGCCTGTGGAGATCATCGAGGACGGCGTCCTGCTGCGGCCCTGGCAGGAGGCGGACGCCGAGGCCGTGCACCGAGCCTGTCAGGACCCGGACATTCAGCGTTGGACAACCGTACCCCGCCCATACCGCCCGGAACACGCTCACGGCTTTGTCACCGAGATCAGCGGGCGGGCCTGGGCGGACGGCACCGGCGCCCTCTTCGCGGTGTGCGACCCGGCCACCGGTGACCTGCTCGGCTCGTGCGGGTTGATCTCGATCGACCCGGCCGGCACCGGCGAGGTGGGCTACTGGACCGCCCCCTGGGCGCGCGGCCGGGGAGTGATGGTCCGGGCCACCCGGGCGGTGGCCCGCTGGTCCTTCGACAGCCTCGGGCTACGCCGGTTGATCTGGCAGGCCGAGGTGGGCAACCACGCCTCCCGCCTGGTGGCACTCCGGGCCGGCTTCCGGATCGACGGCCGGCTGCGGCTGGCCCACCGGACGCCGCACGGTGGCGCGGACGGCTGGATCGGCTCGCTGCTGCCCGGGGAGGTCCCTGCGCCCGGGTCGACCGGGCCGGCCGGCCCGGGCACCCTCGCCGCCCGGCGGGCCGCCGTCTTCGGCCGCCCGCAGCCCGTTCTGTTCGCCGAATCCAAGGCCGGCGAGCTTCGTCTGCGGCCCATGGAGGAGCAGGACCTGGACGCCGTGGTGCAGACCTGCCAGGACCCGGAGAGCATCCGCTGGACGACGGTGCCGGACCCGTACGAGCGCACCGACGCGGAGGGTTACCGGATCCACGGCCAGGACGCCTGGTCCCGGGGGGACGCCGCCCACTTCGTGATCGCCGACGCGGACGACCGGTACGCGGGCTCGCTCGACCTGCGGCTCTCCCCCGCCGACGCGCTGCTGGCCGACGTGGGCTTCATGACCGCCCCGGCGGCCCGTGGTCGCGGGTACATGTCGGCCGCGCTGGTCGCGCTCAGCGCCTGGGGTTTCACCACGCTGGGCCTGGCCCGGGTCGAGTGGAAGGCGAACGTGGGCAACACCGCCTCCCGCCGAGTAGCCGAGAAGGCGGGCTTCACGTTCGAGGGCACGGCCCGGGCCGGGGTGCAGCACCGCGGCGAGCGGGTCGACGTCTGGGTGGCCGCGCTGCTCGGCAAGGACCTGACATGAGCCTCGGGCAGGTCGTCGAGTCGCACGGGGTGCGGCTTCGGCCGTTCCGCGCCGAGGACGTCGCCGACGTGGTCGACGGTCTGGCCGACCCGGTCAGCCAACGGTTCATGGCGGGCCTGCCAGCGCCGTACACCGAGATCGACGCCCGCTGGTGGATCGACGTCGGCGCCCCGGCGGTCTGGACCGGCGGCGGCGCGGCGTACGCCGTCGCGGACCCCGCCACGGACCGGTTGCTCGGCGCGGTGGGACTGAACAACTCGGCGCCCGCCCGGGGCGAGGCCATGATCGGCTACTGGTCGCGGCCGGCGGCGCGGGGTCGAGGCGTGGCCTCGGCGGCCACCAGAGCGTTGAGCGAGCACGCGTTCGCCACCGGGACGGCCCGCCTGGAGTTGCTGACCTACCCGGAGAACGGTCCGAGTCAGCGGGTCGCGCTGGCCGCCGGCTTCCGCTACGAGGGTCAGCGCCGGTCGGCCGGCGCGGCCCGCGACGGGGGCCGGCACGACCTGCTGGCCTGGGTACGCGTCGGGGGCGACCCGCCCGGCCCGGTCGCCCGACTGCTGCCGGACCTGCCCGACGGGGTGCTCACCGATCAGGTGGTGGCGCTGCGCCCACTCGCGCCCGGCGACGCAGAGCTGATGTACCGGCTGCACAGCCGGCCCGAGGTGGTGGCGAACCAGGCGCCGCCGGTGCCGCCGACGCGGGAGGCGATCGAACGGCGCTGCCGTCTCGCGGAGAGCGGATGGCTGACCGGTGAGATCGCCCGACTGCTGATCACGGACGTGGCCAGTGGCGAGCCGGCGGGCAGTTGCGGGCTGTCGTACACCGACGTGGCCGGCGGCGAGGCGTCGGTCGGCTACGCCCTGCTGCCGGACTGGCGCGGCCGGGGGTACGCGACGCGGGCGGTCCGACTGCTCGCCGGCTGGGCGTTCGGCCCGGCCGGGATGGCCCGGCTGACCGCCGGCACGGTGCCGGACAACACCGCGTCGCACCGGGTGCTGGAGCGGGTCGGGTTCGAGCGCGAGGCCCTGCAACGGGGCCGTCTGCCCGGGCTGGCCGGCACCCGCCTGGACGACCTGACCTTCGCGCTGCTGCCCACCGACCTCCGTTGACGGATCACGGAGTTGTGGCGGGGGCTGCCCGCCACAACTCCGTGACCAACGCGTCTCGTTACCGGTCGGTGGCGAGGGAGATGATGCCGTAGTCGTACGCGTGGCGCCGGTAGACGACGCTCGGGCGGCCGGACTCCTTGTCCTGGAACAGGTAGAAGTCGTGGCCGACCAGTTCCATCTCGAACAGCGCGTCGTCGATCGTCATCGGCTCCGCCGGGTGCACCTTCTCCCGGGCGATGTGCCACGGCTGCTGGTCGTCGTACTCCTCCTCGACCCGCTCCGCGACGGCGGTGCCGGCGCGGGCGCCGTCAGCCGGCGCGCTCAGCACGGGGGCCACCAGGTCCGCGACCGGCAGGCCCGCGGTGGCCTCGGCGACGGAGATCGGCGTCTGCCGACCCCGGTGTACGCGGCGACGGTCGGCCGCGCGGCGCAGCCGGGTGTCGAGCTTCGCGATGGCCGCGTCGAGCGCGCTGTAGAAGTCGTTGGTGCACGCCTCGGCCCGCATCACGGGGCCCCGGGAAATGCAGGTGATCTCCACCCGCTGGCAGTGGTCGGCTTGGCGCGGATTGCGCTCGTGAAACAGCTCGACATCGACACGGATTAGTTTGTGGTCGTAGCGTTCGATCTTTGCGAGTTTCTCGGCTACGTGCACCCGGTAATGGTCCGGCACTTCGACGTTTCGGCCCTTGACCACGATGTCCACGTGACCTCCCTTGTTCGGACGGTCTTCGATCCGGTTACCCGGTCGCGCGCCGTGGGGAGACCCGCTGGCGTCGACCGGTTGGTACGGCTACGCCTCCTCTCACCGCCGGGGGTGGGTGGAACGAACCTCCTACCCCCGACAGCGAAACGCTAACTCCTGTTTGCTCGACAGTCACCCCATGTTGCCGAGACGGCCAGGATTTTTCGCGGCTCATACACCAACGGGTGAAACGGAAACACGATCGGTTACGACTGGTGTCTTTTCTCGGTCGCCGCGAGCACCACGGCCGCGCTCGGTGCCCACCCGGTCGCGGTCAGCACCCTGGCCGCGGCGGCCAGGGTGACGCCGGTGGTGACGATGTCGTCGAGCAGCACCACGACCGGGGCCTCGCCGGCGGCCCGGGGCCAGCCTGGCGCGGCGGAGCGCGGCCGGAACGCCGCCTCGGCCGCGGCCGCCCGCCCGGCGCTGTCCAGGGTCACCGAGTCGGGCCGGGGCAACGCCCGCAGCGGACGATGCACCTGGGCCGCCCAGCCGCCCCGGTTGAGCCGGGCCGCGCAGTGCCGGGCGAGCCGGTCCAGGTGATCCCCGTACCGGGAGCGGGCTGCCGCCGCCGTGTCCGGGACCGGGACCAGCGCCAGCGGACGGGCCGCGCCGACCGCCGCCGCGACGACCTCGGCGAGCAGGGCTCCGAGCGGGCGGGCCAGGCCGTGCCGGCCGTGTTCCTTGTACGCCAGCAGCGCCTCACGCAGCGGGCCCGCGTACGGGCCGAGGGCGACGCAGGACGGCAGGCCCGGCGGGGCGGGTGTGGGGCGGACCGACCGTGGACGCAGCGCGCCCAGCGCCGCGACGCAGGCCGGGCAGACGCCGTGCCGCAGAGCGGGCCGGCGCTCCCGACAACCCGCACAGGTGGTGGGCAGCACCAGGTCGGCGAGGTCCGCCCAGAGCCCGCTCACCGTGTCAGTAGAGGAAGAACGGTGCCGAAGGGTTGCTCGGTCGGACGCCGGCCGGCACCGGGGCGATGTCCCGTACGCGGTCCGGCTCGATCCGTTCGAACGGGCTGCTGCGGTAGGCCACCCCGTTCGCCTCGTACATGTAGGCCCCGCTGGGCACCCGCACGACGCGGTTGGTCGGGTACGCCGTCAGGTGGTTGACCTTGGCGCCCACGTCGGTCCGCAGGGGCGTCTCCACGGCACCGTCCACGCTGATCTCGTAGATCGCCTGCTGGCGCGCGGACCCCGCCACCACCAGCCGGTCCTCCCGGCCCCAGTCGACCGCCGTGAGGCCGGTCAGCGAGGTGGCCAGTTGCCTCGGCGGGCCGATGGAGACCCCGCCGCCGTCCAGGTTGACCACGGCGACGTAGAGCTTTCCACCGGCGATCAGCGCGACCCGCTGGCCGTCCAGCGCGGCGGCGACCGCGGTGACGTCAGAGGTGGGCAGGTTCAGCGGCACCGGGTACATCCGTGCCGCCTCGTCGAACCGGTAGAGCTGCCCGTCGGCCACGACCAGGCCGCGACCGGCACGGGCGTCGGCCGTACGCAGCCAGACCGGCCGACTCATCGAGGAGTATTCGGTGCCGCTGCGACTGATGACCGAGACCGGCGCGACAGCCGTGCCCACCGCGAGACGGTACCGGCCGTTGCTGCTGCCGTTGACCACCATCGCGGCGAGGACCCGCTGGTCCCGGGCCAACGCCAGGTCGGCGGAAATGATGTTGCGGTTGGCCTCCGGCGCCAGCGGCACCGTCCCGCTGGGCTCGCCGTCGAAGTCGAGCGGGTGGATGGCGCCGTCGTACACGCCGAACCGCTGTGGGCTCTGGGCGTTCGGGTAGAGCTGCTGGGGGTTTCGCCGCTCGTTGAGGTCCTGCACGGGCTGCGAGTTGTTGCGGATCTTCAACTCCAGCTCGCCCGTCAGGTCGCCGAGTGACCAGGCAAGCTGGGTGATCAGCTGGTCGATGCTGTTCTGGTCGTCACCGGACATGTCCAGGTTGACCTCCCACCGGTTGTTCGCGCCGGTGGCATTGTTGATCAGCTCGGTGCGGTCGGGCAGCCCGACGACACCCGGGCGCAGCCAGTCGGAAGGGCCGCCGACCAGCCACTTCACCACCTCGTTGACCCGGCGCTCGTTGGGCACCGCGACCGGCCGGTAGCGCTGGTCGGGCACCAGCCGGCTGCGGTCGGAACTCCAGAAGTAGATCGTCTCCTCCTGGTAGTACTGCTTGAGCGCCACGTCGCTGAGCAGCAGCACGTTCGGCGGGTCGAGGATGTAGAAGCCGGCACGCTCGTCGTTGGTGCCGCCGTCCAGCGCCGCGCCGCGCAGCCCGAACTCGTACTCCGTCTCGGTCGCCACGGGCGGGGCGAGGGTGCCGTTGGCCCGCAGCACACCGATCTGCTGCACCGTGATCTTCACGGTGGTGGTGGAGTCGCTGTTGAGGGTGTAGACCGCCTCGCGCAGCCGGACCACGTTCAGCGCGACCTCGCTGCCCTTCTTGTCCTGTAGGCGGGGCTTGTCCTCCGGGGCGACGAACGCCTTGACCCGCTCGTACGCCCGGTCCGGCTCGCCGGCGGCGGCGGACAGGAAGTTGCGCAGGAACGCCTCCTTGTCGCTGCCGCCAGCCGTCCGCGTCGGCGGCTCACTACGCCGGACGTCGAAGCCGCCGGCCCCCGTCACCGCCCCGCCCTTGCCGTCCACCCGCACGTCGGAGACGGCCGGGATGCCACAACCGGCACCCAGCAGCACCATCACACCGAGTGCCCCGAGCAGAGAAGGTCGTCTCATGAGCGCACCTCCGCCCGTTGCCCGTCCCCGGTCGGGGCCGGGCCGATCGCCAACGCCCCACCGGTGCCCGGGCCGATGGCCAGTGGGCCGCCGTCGCGAGGGCCGCCGAAGGGCAGCGCGGCGTCGGCCGGCACCAGCCGCAGCGGCGAGGTGGTCAGCCGGTCGCCGGCACGGGCCGGCAGGGTGAGCCGGAACTGCGCACCCTGCCCGGGAGCACCCCACGCCTCCAGCCAACCGCCGTGCAGCCGGGCGTCCTCCAGGCTGATCGACAGGCCCAGGCCGGTGCCACCGGTCTGCCGAGCCCGGGACGGGTCCGCCCGCCAGAACCGGTTGAACACCAGCTTCTCCTCGCCCGCCTTCAACCCCACACCCCGGTCGCGGACGGTGATCGCCACGGCGGTCTCGTCGACGCCGAGGGTGATCAGCACCGGACGGGCCTCACCGTGCTCGACGGCGTTGCCGACCAGGTTGCGCAGGACCCGCTCGACCCGGCGGGGGTCGACCTCGGCGATCACCGGCGCGCCCGGCAGGTCGAGCTCGATCGGGACGCCCACCCGCTCGGCAAGGCCGGCCAGCCGGTCGACCACCCGGTGCACCACCGGCACCAGGTCGGTCGGCTCGGAATCCAGCATGGCGAAGCCCGCGTCGAAGCGGCTGATCTCCAACAGGTCGGTGAGCAGCTCCTCGAACCGGTCCAGTTCGGCTTGGAGCAGCTCGGCGCTGCGGGCCACCGCCGGGTCGAACTCGTCGCGCTCGGCGAAGATCAGGTCGGCGGCCATCCGGACCGTGGTCAACGGGGTACGCAGTTCGTGCGAGACGTCGGAGGTGAAGCGGCGCTGCAACCGGGACATCTCCTCCAGGCGGAGGATCTGCCGTTGCAGGTTGGTGGCCATCTGGTTGAACGAGGCGGCCAGCAGGGCGAGGTCGTCCTCACCGTTGACCACCATCCGCTGGTCGAGCAGACCGGCGGAGAGCCGCTGGGCGGTGCGCGCGGCGACGCGGACCGGGTTGACCACCAGGCGGGTGACCAGCGCCGCAAGCAGCCCGAGCAGGATCACCAGGGCGACGCCGGTGGCCACCACGGTGGCTCGGGCGTCGGCGGCGGTGACGTCCTGCCGGGTCAGCGGCACCAGATAGTAGAGCTCGATCTGGCCGAAGCTGGTGGGCACGGGCGACCCGTACACCAGGTATTTGGTGGATTTCCCGGTGAGCCGGCCGGTGCGGATCTGGCTGGCGACCTTGCCGTCGGCGACCGCGGCCCGCAGCTCCGGGCTGATCAGCAGTTGGACGTTCGCGGAGGGCGCGGTGCGCGTCTGGATCTCGGTGGGATAGTCGTCGGCGGTGATCGCCACCACCACCCCGCTGGTCTGCTGGGGGTCGCCACCGGCGAGGTAGTTGACCGTGCCGTCGATGGTCTCCTGGAGCTGCGCCTCCTGCGGCTGACCGTAGAGCGAGACCTGCTTGGCCGCGTAGCTGGCACCGCTGGTCACCCGCTGCCGGACGTCGCTGCGGGCGCTGTCGAGCAGGATGGTGGTGATCTTGTCGGCGATCAGGAACGCGAAACCGCCGACCAGCAGGCTGGACGCGACCAGCGTGATGGTCACGACCCGCACCTGGAGTGAGCGACGCCAGGTCTGGTGCACCCGGGCCACCACGCGGGCGACCCGGCCGCTCACCGCGCGCCAGACCTCCCCGCCGGCGCTGGGCCGGCGGGCAGCCGTGCTGGGGGAGGGTGGGGGCGTGGTCGACACAGTGCGACCAGGCTATCCGGTCCCCGCCTTGTAGCCCACGCCCCGCACGGTGAGGATGATTTCCGGTCGCTCCGGGTCCGGCTCGATCTTGGCCCGCAGCCGCTGGACGTGCACGTTGACCAGACGGGTGTCGGCCGCGTGCCGGTAACCCCAGACCTGCTCCAGCAGCACCTCACGGGTGAAGACCTGACGTGGCTTGCGGGCGAGCGCGACCAGCAGGTCGAACTCCAGCGGAGTCAGCTTCACCTCCTCGTCGTTACGACTGACGGTGTGCGCGGGCACGTCGATGGTGATCTGGTTGTCGGGCGGCCCGATGGTCAGCATCTCGGGGGCCACGTCCTCGCCCCGGCGCAGTCGGGCCCGCATCCGGGCGACCAGCTCCTTGGGCTTGAACGGCTTGACCACGTAGTCGTCGGCGCCGGACTCCAGACCGAGCACGACATCCACGGTGTCGCTCTTGGCGGTCAGCATGACAATCGGCACGCCGGACTCCGCCCGGATCGACCGGGCGACGTCGATACCACTCATCCCGGGAAGCATCAGGTCGAGCAGCACGATATCGGGACGACTGTCACGAAATGCGGCCAACGCCCGCTCGCCGTCCGCAACGAACGAGGGCAGGAAACCCTCACTACGCAGCACGATGCCGAGCATCTCGGCGAGCGCGGGGTCGTCGTCGACCACCAGTACGCGGGCTCTCATGGGATTAATATTGCATCCTCATTCAGTTCGGTGGGACCGGCGTCTGCCGGTGAGGGGAAAGCATCGCCGACGGACCTGTCACCGCGACCGGCGGCGGCGTCACGTGCTGCGGCGCCGGGCGCACGGAACGAACTCCCGGGCCTGGCTGCCACCATGATCCCCCTTCGGCGCCGCCCGGCGCCACCGCAGCCCGGACAGATTCCGTTGTCGCCATCCAGACGACGGTCAACCGAAGAGGGCACGCCCCCAGTGGTCACCGCCGTCGCGTACCCCGGCTGGGCAGGCGAACACACCGCTGGAGACGTGCCGCAGATATTCGTTCATCACGTCGTGCCGGGCCAGCTGGGTCTGGATCGGCACGAACTGGCGGCGCGGATCGCGCTGGTAGGCGATGAAGAAGAGGCCCGCGTCGAGCCGTCCGAGGCCGTCCGAGCCGTCGACGAAGTTGTAGCCCCGACGCAGCAAGCGGGCACCGCTGTTCCGGCTCGGGTGGGCCAGCGTGACGTGGGCATACTCGGCGATCGCCGGCTTGCCGTCCGTGCCGCGTGCCGCGAAGTCCGGCTCGTCGAACTCGTCGGCCCGACCGAGCGGCGCACCGCTGCCCTTGCTCCGGCCGACGATCTCCTCCTGCTCGGCGAGGGAGGTGCGGTCCCAGGTCTCCACGAGCATCCGGATCTTGCGGGTGACCAGGTACGAACCCCCGGCCATCCAGTCCGGCCCGTCGCCCGGCTGCACCCACAACTGGTCGCGCAGCAGGTCGGTGTCCTCGGCCTTCAGGTTGGCCGTGCCGTCCTTGAAGCCGAACAGGTTGCGCGGGGTGGCCTGGTCGCGGGAGGTCGACGAGGTACGCCCGAAGCCGAGCTGCGACCAGCGGACGCTCACCACACCCATGCCCAGCCGAGCCAGGTTACGGATCGCGTGCACCGCCACCTGCGGATCGTTGGCGCACGCCTGCACGCAGAGGTCGCCGCCGGAGAGCTGCGGCTGCAACGCGTCACCCGGGAACTTCGGCAGCTCGGCCAGGGCTGCGGGCCGCCGGTCGGCGATGCCGAAGCGGTCCCGTCCGTCGGCGTCGCGGAACAGCGTCGGCCCGAAGCCGATCGTCAGGGTGAGCTGCGCGGGTGGCAGACCGAGCGCCTCGCCGGTGTCGTCCGGTGGGGCCTCCGGCATCCCGCCGACCGCGCCGAGGATCCCGGCGTCCCGTCCCGCGGTCATCCGGGCGGCGGCGGCGGACCACTCTTCGAGCAGCTCGACCAGCCGGGCCCGGTCCTTGGTGATCACGTCGAAGGCGACGAAGTGCAACCGGTCCTGAGCGGGGGTGACGATGCCGGCCTGGTGCTCACCGTAGAAGGGCACCGCCCCGGCCGGGTGATCGCTCGCCGCGGCCGGGCCGTGGGAGCCGTTCCGTAGCGCCCCCGCGCCGGCCGCCACTCCGGCGACCCCGGCCACCCCGGCGCCGGCCAGGGTGATGGCCCGGCGCCGGGTCAACCTGCTTCCGCTCATCGACTCGACTCTTTCTGCCAGAAGGTCACTTCGCGACGGCCGCGGCGACCTTGCTGATCGGCTCGGCGAGCGCGTTGATCCCGTCGGAGAGCTCCTTGAGCTCGGCCTTGCTCAACGCGGTGTGCAGCTTCCACCCGTCGCCGTCGCGGTGCTTGCCGAGCAGCGTCTCCACGTTGGCGAACTCGGTGTCCAGCTGCGTGACCAGCTCCGGTGCGCGCTGTTGCAGCGCCGGGCGGAGGGCGGACACGGCGGCCTTCGAACCCTCCAGGTTGGCGGCGAAGTCCCACAGGTCGGTGTGCGAGTAGCGGTCCTCCTCGCCGGTGATCTTGCCGCTGGCCACCTCGTCGAGCAGCTCCTTCGCGCCGTTGGCGAGCTGGAGCGGGGAGAGCTTCTCGGCGTTGGCCTTGGCCACGATCTCCTTGACGTCGACCAGCAGCCGGTCGGCGATCGGGCCGTCCTTGCTGATGTCGCCGGACTCCCAGAGGTCCTTCTCGATCCGGTGGAAGCCGGTGAACTCCATCCCCTCCTCGATGACCTCCTCGCGGCCGTCGATCTTGGGGTCGAGGTCACCGAAGATCTCGGCCACCGGCTCGATCCGCTCCCAGTAGGTGCGGGCGACCGGGTAGAGCGCCTTGGCCTTGGCGACGTCGCCGGCCTTGACCGCGCCGACGAACTCCTCGGTCTTGTCGAGCAGCGCGGTGGTCTGGCTCTTGACGTAGCGCTGGTAGTTGTCGGTGGCGTCACCGAGCGCGGCGTCGGCGGTGAGCGGCTGCGCCGACCCGCTGACCTTGAGCGCACCCCGGATGCCCTTGCCGCTCATCCCGGGCTTGCAGGCCGTCTGGTACGTGCCGGCCGGCAGCTCCACGTGCAGCTCACGGCTGAGCCCGGGGGCGATGTTCTCCACCTCGCCGAGCACGCGGTCGCCCTCGGCGTACACGTAGAACTCGGTCACCTTCGCACCCGAGTTGGTGATCTTGAAGGTGGCGGTGCCGGCGCCCAGGTCGGTCGTGCCGACCTCGCAGGCGGTGTCGCTGGCCTTGACCACGATCGGTCCGCCGGTCGCGGCCGAGTCACCCTTGCCGGAGTCGGAGCAGGCGGCCAGACCGGCCGTCGCCAGCACGCCGGCGGCGGCCAGCGCGAAGAACTGGGTGGTACGCATCTGAGCTGTCTCTCCTCGTGGAGTCAGGCACGCTGCGGCGTGGACGCCGCCTCGGCCTCGGTGCCGGTGCCGGTGTCGGCCCCGCGCTCGGTGACGGTGGTGGTCGCGGTGGGTGCCGGCGTACGCCGGGCCGGTCGCAGGAACAGCAGGAGCACGGGTACGGCGTACCCGATCCAGGCGATGGTCTCCAGCACGGTGGGCGCGGGAGTCACGTTGAACATGCCGGCGAGCAGGGCGGCGTACCAGGTGGTCGGGTCGAGCGTGCTGGTGATGTCGAAGGCCAGGTGGTTCAGGCCGGGCAGGACGCCGGCCTCCTGGAAGTCGTGTACGCCGTACTTGAGGATGCCGGCGGCGACCAGGATCAGCAGCGCGCCGGTCCAGGTGAAGAACGTGCTGAGGTTGATCCGCAGGGCGCTGGCGTAGAGCAGCACGCCGAGCACCACGGCGGTGACGATGCCGCCGATCAACGCGAGCAGCGGCCCACTGTCGCCGGCCGCGCCCTGGGCGGCCGAGTAGAAGATCAGGGCAGTCTCCAGGCCCTCGCGGATCACCGCGAGGAAGGCCATGCCGGCGACGGCGAGCGACCCGACGGCCAGCGCCTCGGTGAGCTTGCCCCGCAGCTCACCGGCGATGGTCCGGGCGGCCCGGCGCATCCAGAAGATCATCCAGGTGACGAAGACCACGGCGGCGACGGAGGTGATCGCCTCGAACAGCTCGCGGTCCTCGGAACGGGCCAGCACCGAGGTCGACGTGTACTCGATCAGCCAGCCGACGAGCACCGAGAGCACGACGGCCAGACCGACGCCGGCCCAGACCTGGGGCAACCGGTCCCGGCGCTGCGACTTCACCAGGAAGGCGACCAGGATGCTGACCACCAGGGTGGCCTCCAGGCCTTCCCGCAGACCGATCAGGTAGGTGGCGAACATCCGGGGCTCCGAGTTGATTAGGCACGCCTCAACTGACTTAGGGCAGGCATACCTTCCTCCCGCTCGGGGCTGGCGTCAAGTCGATCGCGACAAGCTCACGTGCCCAGTGACCAGGCTCTTCGGCCTCCAGCCGCCGACGCCGTGACGCCCAGCGGGCGTGGTCCTCCCGCTCGGAAGGCGGAGCACCCCGTTCGACTGTGGCAGGATCCCCGCCGTGAAGGCATTCCTGCCGTGGCTTGCGGTGCTGGCCGTCGTGCTGCTGCTCAGCGCGCTGCACATGCGGGCACTGGCCACCCTCGTGTCGGTCGGCTGGCTGATCTGGTGCGCCTGGACGTGGTTCCGCCCCACCCGGCGCGGCCCCCGGGCGGGCTGAGCGCGCCGCGCCTTGAGGCCGCCCCGCCTTGAGGCCGCCGCGCCTTGAGGCCGCCGCGCCTTGAGGCCGCCGCGCCTTGAGGCCGCCGCGCCTTGAGCCTCCGGTCCTGATGTCGGAAACGACGAGACCGGGCCGGCTGCGAACAGCCGACCCGGTCCCTTATCGTCGATCAGTAGCGGTAGTGATCCGGCTTGAACGGACCCTCCGTGGAGACACCCAGGTACGCGGCCTGCTCCTTGGTCAGCGTGCTCAGCTTGGCGCCGAGCGCGCCCAGGTGCAGCCGGGCGACCTTCTCGTCCAGGTGCTTGGGCAGCACGTAGACGCCGATCGGGTATTCCTCGGTCTTGGTGAACAGCTCGATCTGGGCGATCGTCTGGTTGGCGAACGAGTTCGACATCACGAAGCTCGGGTGACCGGTGGCGTTGCCCAGGTTCAGCAGGCGGCCCTCGGAGAGCACGATGATGGCGTGCCCGTCGGCGAAGCGCCACAGGTCGACCTGCGGCTTGATGTTGATCCGCTCGACGTCGGAACGCTTGGCCAGACCGGCCATGTCGATCTCGTTGTCGAAGTGGCCGATGTTGCCGACGATGGCCTGGTGCTTCATCCGGGCCATGTGCTCGTTGGTGATGACGTCGAAGCAGCCGGTCGCGGTGATGAAGATGTCCGCCTGCTCGACCACGTCGTCCAGGGTGGCGACCTGGTAGCCGTCCATCGCGGCCTGCAACGCGCAGATCGGGTCGACCTCGGTCACCACGACCCGGGCGCCCTGGCCGCGCAGCGACTCGGCACATCCCTTGCCCACGTCGCCGTAGCCCATCACCACGGCCATCTTGCCGCCGATCAGCACGTCGGTGGCCCGGTTGATGCCGTCGATCAGCGAGTGCCGGCAGCCGTACTTGTTGTCGAACTTGCTCTTGGTCACCGAGTCGTTGACGTTGATGGCCGGGAAGAGCAGGGTGCCCGCGCGGTGCATCTCGTAGAGCCGGTGCACGCCGGTGGTGGTCTCCTCGGTCACGCCCTTGATGCCGGCGGAGATCCGGGTCCAGCGCTGGCCGTCCTCGGCGATCGAGCGGTGCAGCAGCTCGAGGATGACGCCGTACTCCTCGGAGTCGGCGGACTCGACCGGCGGGACGGCTCCGGCCTTCTCGAACTCGGCACCCTTGTGCACGAGCAGGGTGGCGTCGCCGCCGTCGTCGAGGATCATGTTCGGGCCCTGCCCGTCCGGCCAGGCGAGCACCTGCTCGGTGCACCACCAGTACTCCGGGAGGGTCTCGCCCTTCCACGCGTACACCGGCACGCCGGCCGGGGCCTCGGGGGTGCCGTCCGGGCCGACGACGATCGCCGCGGCGGCGTGGTCCTGGGTGGAGAAGATGTTGCAGGACGCCCAGCGCACCTGCGCGCCGAGCGCGACCAGCGTCTCGATCAGGACGGCGGTCTGGATGGTCATGTGCAGCGAGCCGGTGATCCGCGCGCCGGCGAGCGGCTGCGCGTCGGCGAACTCCCGGCGAATCGCCATCAGGCCGGGCATCTCGTGCTCGGCGAGCTGGATCTCTTTACGCCCGAACTCAGCGAGCGACAGATCCGCCACCTTGAAGTCGCCTTCGGCGAGCGTGCTCGGCCGGGCCTCGGACGGCGTACCGCTGGCGGTCGCCGGGAGGGTGCTGGTCATGAAAGCTCCTGTCGAACGATGTCTGCGCCGACCCTCCACCATACGCGCGCTGGCGATGGGCACCCGGGGACGGGCCGCGGACAGCGCACGGGGCGGTCGGTGATGGACGGACTTACCCGCCCACGTCCCGCCCGCCCCGTGCATCCCCCCGGTTTGGTTCCCCGCACGTTCTCGGACCGTCGTCGCGATAACGCTGCGTACTCATAGAGTCACACTCAGGCAGGGTGACGTCAAGCTATTCCGGGAAAGTCGGACTTGTGTCGTTGCTGGGCGTGCGCGTCAGCGCAGACCCGACGTCGCCACGTACGCCTCACCGGCGCCGCTGACCCGCAACGGCTCACCAGCCGCCGTGCCGATCGCCGCCTCGCCGGACACGAGCGTCACCGCACCGGCGCCATCGTCCACGGTGATCGAACCGCTACCGCAGAGCACCACCCGGGGACCGGGCAGCGGCAGCGTGACCGAGGGCACCTCGCCGCCGACCCGCACCCGGTGCAGCGCGAAGTCGTCCACCGGCACGGGCCACCAGTCCACACCCGGACCCACCGGCTGCGCGGCCCGCACCGGGTCGTCGAGCACCTCGAAGCGCAGCACCCGCAGCAACTCGTCGACGTCCACCCGCTTCGGGGTCAGACCACCGCGCAGCACGTTGTCACTGGCCGCCATGATCTCCACCCCGCAGCCGCTCAGGTAGGCGTGCAGGTTGCCGGCCGGCATCCAGATCCCCTCGCCCGCGACCAGTCGCACGTGGTGCAGCAGCAGCGCCACCAGCGCGCCCGGATCGGCCGGGTAGGCCTTGGCCAGCCGGCGGACCAGCTCCGCGTCCGGGCCGTCGGCCGACGACGCCAGCACCGCGCCCAACAACTCGTCGCGCTGCGGCACCGGCCAGCCGAGCAACGTCCGTACCGCCGACCGCAGCCCCTCCGGCCCGGACCGCAACGCGGCGACCACCGGCGCCAACGCCGGTACGCCGAACGCGGCGAGCGCCTCCGCCGACTCCGCCGGGTCCCGGAAGCCGCACAGCGCCTCGAACGGCGTGAGTGCGACCAGCAACTCCGGCTTGTGGTGCGGGTCGGAGTAGTTGCGCTCCCCCTCGGGACGCCCGGCCTGTGCCGCGAAGCCGGCCCGGGCCTGCTCGGCGTCCGGATGAGCCTGGAGGCTCAGCGGAGCGTCGGCCGCGAGGACCTTGAGCAGGAACGGCAGACGATCGCCGAACCGCTCGGACACCCGCTGCCCGAGCCACTGCCCGGGCTCGTCCCGCACCAGGTCACAGAGGCTCACCCGCAGACCGGCACGCGCCACGCTCGCCGGGGCGCCCGGGTGGGCGCCCAACCACAGCTCCGCCTCCGGCCCCTCGCTGGGCACCGACCGCCCCTGGAGGAGAGCGATGGCCGAACGAGACCCCCAGGCGTAGTCGCGGATCGGTCCGTACAGTGGCTCCACCCGTCAACCCCCGGGCCGCGCGGCCGCCTCGCCCGACCCGTCCTGCGGCTGGGGCACGGCGGTGTCGGCGGCGGCGCCGGTGCCGGCCTCGGCCGCGGCGGCGCTGTAGATGTCCGGCTCCAGGTAGATCACCCGGGCGGTCGGCACCGCAGCGCGGATCCGCGCCTCCACGGCGTTGATGCCCCGGGCCAGGTCCTGGGCGCTCTCGCAGCTCGGCACGCCGATCTTCGCGGCCACCATCAGCTCTTCCGGCCCCAGGTAGAGCGTCTTCATGTGGATGATCCGCTCCACCTCGGGGCCGTCGGTGACAGCCCGCTCGATGGCGGCAAGGTCGGACGCCTCGGCGCCCTCACCGAGCAGCAGGCTCTTCGTCTCGATGGCCAGCACGACGGCGATGACCACGAGCAGCACGCCGATCATCGCGGTGCCGGCGGCGTCCCACCGGCCGTTGCCGGTGATCAGGGTCATGCTGACGCCGAAGAGCGCGAACACCAGACCGACCAGGGCACCGAAGTCCTCCAGCAGCACCACCGGCAGCTCGGGCGCCTTGGCCCGGCGGATGAAGCGCACCCAGGACTGGTTGCCCCGGACGTGGTTGGACTCCTTGATGGCGGTCCGGAAGGAAAACGACTCCAAGATGATCGCCGTCACCAGCACCACCACCGGCAACCAGTGCCAGGACTCGATGCCGCCCTTGTGGCCCCACTTGTGGTACGCCTCGTACAGCGCGAACAGGCCGCCGATGCTGAACAGCACGATGGACACGATGAACGCGTAGATGTAGCGCTCCCGGCCGTACCCGAACGGGTGTTCCGGGGTAGCCGCCCGCTTGGCCCGCTTACCGCCGAGCAGCAGCAGGCCCTGGTTGCCGGAGTCGGCGACCGAGTGGACCGCCTCGGCCAACATCGACGACGAGCCGGAGAGCAGGAACGCAATGAACTTGGTGACGGCGATGCCGATGTTGGCCAGCAGGGCGGCGACAATCGCCTTCGTCCCACCGTTGGCGCTCATGCCACCGCTCCGCTTCGCCGTGCGAAGCCGACCGGTCCGCGCATGACGCGCCGCCCCCTGCGTGCGTTCACTGGTTCGAAAGCTCCTTCATCTCGGTGATGGCCGGCACGGCCATCGGGTCAAGTCCATGGGCCAGAGCAAGGTAGACCGAGGCGAAATCCGGGACCGCGATCAGCGAGGCCAGGCGCTCCAACGCGGAGCCACCCTCGGCGGTCACCACGTCGCACCGCACACCACGGCGCTCGGCGAGGGTCTGCACCGCGTCCGCGCGGCGCTCCTCGACGGCGAGGGGCTCGTCGGTGTCGTCCTCGGCGTTGAGCCCGCCGTCGCGCAGCAGCACCAACCGCAGCCGGGTGCCCTCGCCGTCGTCCTCGGCCGGGTCGGCGAAGATGTCCCGCTCGCCCTCGGCCAGGCCGCCGAAGACACCGTCGAGCAGACCGACCCGACCCCGACCGGCCTCACCGAGCGCTCCGGTGACCACCGGGTAGCGGGCGTTGGCCGACAGGGTGTCGCCGAACCGGCGGGCGGCCACGGTGGCCAGCGGGGACGAGCCCCAGACAATCGGAATCGAGCCGGCCAGGCCCAGGGCCAGCGACTTCGCCGGGTTGACGAACGACTCGGCGGCCGACCGGCAGCGGTCGGCGTCGGCGTCGAGCCGGGCCGCCGTCTCCGCCAGGTCCGCCTCGTTGACCTTCACGAGCCCGAGGGAACGGGCCGCGAGCAGCACCGGCACGGTGAGCGCCCAGAGGCTGGCCCGGGCCGGAGCACGCCGGGGCACCGGGATGAACGGCGCCCGGGCCTGCTCGGCGATCGACTGCAACTGCGAGTCGGGGGCACCCACGGCGACCAGCCGGGCACCACGCCGGTGCGCCGCCTCGGCCGCGCCGAGCGCCTCCGGGCTACGACCGGACGCGCTCACCGCGATCACCACGTCGGCAGCGCCCACCCAGCCGGGCACCCCGGCGCTGCGGTGCCCGATGATCGGGACCGGGCAGCGCGGCCCCGCGACAGTGGCCAGCACGTCCCCGGTACGCCCCGCCGTGCCGATGCCGGCGATGACCACGGCACGGGGCCGCCCGTCGTCGGCGAGCACCGCCAGGTTCGCCTCGGCAGCCAGTGCGGCGCTCTCGCGGACCTGCGCACCGGCCGACGCCGTGTGCCGGAGCATGCCGCCCGGGTCACGCTCGGCCAGCGCCTCCGGGTTGTCGAGCAGGGCCTCGTCGGCATCGCGCCGTCCGCTGACCCCGGCCGTACCGTCGATCATGACGGCTGCCCGGGGCCGCCGCGCGCCTCGTCCAGCAACAGCACCGGTACGTCGTCGCGGACCTCGAAGATCCGCCCGCACTCCGTGCAGGTCAACGTCTGCGCCTCGGCGTCATAGGTGAGCGGGGCGTGGTGCGTGTCCGGACAGGCGAGAATCTCGAGCAACTGCGGATCCAGGGCCATGGCACGGCTCCTTCCACGTGTGCGGCTTCACCGGCGGCGGTGCCGACCGGCGCAGGCGATCTTATCGGCGAACGCGGCCCAGCACGTCGTCCCGGAGCGAGACCATCCGATCCCGGGTGGGCGCCTCGACGTTGAGCCGCAGCAGCGGCTCCGTGTTGGAGGCGCGCAGGTTGAACCACGCGCCGTCGGGGAATCGCAGGGTGAGGCCGTCCATCTCGTCGGCCACCGCGTCCGGGTACGCGGCCCGCACCTCGGCCACCGCCGCCGCCTGGTCGGCGACCGTCGAGTTGATCTCGCCCGAGGCGACGTAACGCTCGAACTCGCCGGCCATCACGGACAGCGGCAGCGACTGCTCGCCCAACGCGGCCAGCGTGTGCATCGCCGCGAGCATCCCGGTGTCGGCGAACCAGAAGTCGCGGAAGTAGTAGTGCGCGGAGTGCTCGCCGCCGAAGACGGCATTGGTGCGGGCCATCTCCGCCTTGATGAAGGAGTGCCCGACCCGGGCGACGACCGGCTGCCCGCCGTGCTCACGGATGATCTCCGCGACCGCGCTGGAGGTGATCAAGCCGTGGATCACGGTGGAGCCCGGGTGCTTGGCCAGCTCACGTGCGGCGACGAGGGCGGTGATCGCCGACGGCGAGACCGGCTCGCCGCGCTCGTCCACCACGAAGCACCGGTCGGCGTCACCGTCGAAGGCCAGCCCGATGTCGGCACCGTGCTCGACCACCGCGCGCTGGAGGTCCACCAGGTTGGCCGGGTCCAGGGGGTTGGCCTCGTGGTTGGGGAAGCTGCCGTCCAGCTCGAAGTAGAGCGGCACGATCTCCAGTGGCAACGGCGACAGGGCGGCGTCACCCAGCACGGTGGGGACCGTGAAGCCACCCATCCCGTTACCGGCGTCGACGACGACCTTCAGCGGCCGGATGCCCGAGAGGTCGACCAGCTTGCGCAGGTAGCCGGCGTAGTCGGGAAGCATGTCCCGTCGCTCGGCCGGCCGGGTCGGCTCACCGGCCGGACGGGTTTCGCCGGAGTCCAGAAGGGCCTGGGCCCGGTCCCGGATCTCCGTCAGACCGCTCTCCTGGCCGATCGGGCGCGCACCGGAGCGGCACATCTTGATGCCGTTGTACTGAGCGGGGTTGTGACTGGCGGTGAACATCGCGCCGGGCAGGTCGAGCGAGCCGGAGGCGAAGTAGAGCAGGTCGGTGGAGGCGAGCCCGATCTCGATCACCGAGCGCCCCTCGGCCCGTACGCCGGCGGCGAACGCGGCGGCCAGGCCGGGCGAGGTGGCCCGCATGTCGTACCCGACGACAACCGCGTCACCCGGCTCGTCGGTGGAGTTGAGCAGCTGGGTGAACGCGGCTCCCAGCGCCTCGGCGGTCCGCTCGTCCCACTGGTCCGGCACTGTCCCTCGGACGTCGTACGCCTTCACAATCTGGGACAGATCAGACACGTGTTCCACTCCTTGGCCGCAAGTTAGACACCGATCCTGAGCCTAACGGAGGGTCCGCGTCTCCCCCCGCTCAGCCCGGGAGCCGGGGAATGAAGACAGTGTGGCCGCCCTCGTCCGTCGGCGGGTCCCCGGGCAGCGGTCGGGTTCCGGGCGCACCCGGCATCGGCTGTGTCGCCTCCGGGACCGCATCGGCACCGCCGGGACGCGCACCGTAGACCCCACCGGTGGCAGGGCGCGGGGACGGCACGGCACCCCAGCCGGCGGCGGGCGGCTGCTGGCCGTACACCTGACCGGGGCGACCGGGCGCGGCCGGCGACCCACCGGCGGCGCGGTAGGTGGTGCCGCCGGGGTTGCCCGGCAGCGCGTCGGGCGACTGGTCGGACGGCTTGCGGTCCTGCCGCGAGCGACGCACCAGCAGCACGATGAGCAGCAGGCCGATCGCCACCATCGCGATGCCGAAGAACATCACCACCGAACCGCCGCCGGACGACTCCGCGGCAGTTGCCGTGGTGTTCGGGGCACTCGACACGCCGCCCAGGGCCGCCGGGGTGACCGCCTCGTCGACGGCCACGACCTCGGACGGGGTCGGGGTGGGCGTCGGCTTCTTCGACGGCGTCGGCGACGGGGTGACGCGCGCGCCGGTCACCTTGGCCGTGTCGCTGCCCTGGCCCAACTGCTGACCGGTGGCGCTGACGCCCGCGCCGCTGACGACGAGTTGACCACCCGGGACACCCGCGGCGAACGCCACCCGGTACCGCACCGTGATGCCCTTGCCCTTGCACAGGGTCGGCTTAGCCGGCGACGTCTGCGCGGTCGCCACCGTGCCGCCACCACCCGAGACGGCCACCGGGAACCAGCGCCCGCCAGCGTTGACCTCGACCTTCACCTGGTCCGGCTGAAGACCCTCCAGGCGCAGACCCAGCGCGGTACGCAGCAGGACGCACCCGTCGGTGCGCTTGCGCACCGCGACGTTCACCCCCTGCGGGGAGCCGCCCGCGGCGAAGCTGCTGGCCGCGCCCACCCGGACCGAGTCGTCGTCGGCCAGCGCCGGTGACGCACCGAGCATCACCAGGCCGCCCACCAGACCGCAGACCGCCGCGAGCTGTGCCGCGCGTCGACGCACCGTCATGATCACCTCGCCGTTCTCCCCGGGTGGGGTCCGCGGGTCAGGCTACTACCGGCCCACCTACCCCGTCGGTCATAGAGCGGCCCGGATGTGTGCGGCGTTACGGTTTACGGCCCGGCCCGCCGACCTGCGAAGAGGGTCGGCATCAGTCCGGCTGGACCGTGTTTCCGGCGGGTCTGTCGGGCTCGGTCCGGCGGGGTTCGGGGTGCCGTCCGGCGGGGTGCTCGGTGCGGCCGGGTGGGCGTTTTCGGGGCGGCCGGCGCGCGGTGCTCGCGGTCGGGGTGGCGTGCGCGGTGCGGTCGGGGTGGCGTGTTCGGGGCGGCCGGATCGGAGCGGTTGCGGTGCTCGCGGTCGGGGTGCTTACGGCGGGGCGGCGTGCTCCGGTGCGGTCAGTCGGTCTGTTCGGCGCTGGCGAGGGCGCCGCGGCTGAGTCGATCGGCGGTGCGGGTGGTCTCCGGCAGCCGGTAGCGCGGGGTCAGCGCAAGCACCTGCGCGGTCGCGTTCGCCAGGCTCATCCGATGCCCGACGCTGACGAAGACCGGCTTCACCCCGTCCTGGGTCCGCAGCACCCGGCCGACGACGTCACCGCCGTCGCGCAGCGGCGACCAGGCGCCCCGCCCGGCGGCCGGCGGGTCCCACGTCCCGACCAGCGGCGTCTTCCCCACCCCGATCGCGGGCAACCCGGTGACCACGCCGAGGTGGCAGGCCAGCCCGAACCGTCGCGGATGGGCCAGACCGTGCCCGTCGCAGACCAGCAGGTCCGGCAGGACGCTCAGGCGGTTCAGTGCGCCGAGCAGCGCGGGCAACTCACGGAAGGCGAACAGCCCCGGCACGTAGTCGAAAGCCGGCTCTCCCAAGCTCACCGCGGAATCCACCACCTCCAACGTCCTGGCGTCCAGCACCGTCACGGCCGCCGCCAGAAGGTCACCACCCTGGGCGTACGCGACGTCCAGGCCGGCCACCGTCGCGGGCGCGCCCGGCCCCGGCCCGACCAGGTCGACCAACGGCCGCAACTCCTCCTGTACGGCCACGGCCTGCGCGACACTGCCCGGCACCGCCGCCGCCCGACCCGACACCGCCGCCGCCCGGCCCGACACCGCCGCCGCCTGGCTTGATCCACTCGTGTTCATGAAAATCGGGCTATCCCACTGACCTTGATGCCCCGATTTCACGAAACCCGAGTCGATCACTCTCGGCGTGAGCCGTCGGCGCGATCCCCGGCGGCATCGCCCGTCGAGGTGCTGTCCGGACCCGCGTCCGTGGAGCTGACGTCTCTCTCCGCCGCCCTGTTCTCCGCCGCCCCGTTGACGGGGTCACCGCCGGGCCGACCCCCGGTCGCGCCGAAGGCGACCGCGAAGGCAATCCCGAGTGCGACTCCGAAGGCCACCCCGCCTGTCGAACCAAAGACGGGAATGCCCACAGCCAGACCGATCAAGATGCCGACCGGCCATACCCAGAGGTTGGGCTTGGTGCTCTCCGTACCAAGTCTCGCCATGCGTCGATGTTATTCGGCTCCATGACGGCGGTGATCGACGGTCGGGCGGGCGGCAAGGCGCAACTCGTCGTGAGCCTCGACCCACCGGCCGACTGTGTGGACACCACGCCAGGCTGCGAGCCGCTGCCTGCCCTCGTCGCATCTCGAACGTCCACTGCCGTGTCCGTCGATGAGGGCGGGTGCGGGCCGCCGCCGACTCAGTTGCCGCGTCGCCCCGCGATCTCAGCGACTGGACGTCACCCATCGCCGCAGCCAGTCTTGAACATGGCACGGATCGATCTCTCGTCCGGCAATTTCTCACCACCAGTGACTGCCCCGGCCACTGCCTCGGCGGCGCCGCGGTCGACATTCTTGTAGCGGTCCACATTCCGGTAGTCGTTAAGAAAACGCACAACGAGATCGGGGTCGTAAGCCCAAGCCCGAGCGCGATGATCCCAAAGAATGGCCTGACCGGGCCCCGCATCCATGACAAAAACCCCCGCCGGGCCGTCCTGCCCATCGGTCCGGTAGATCAGGTAGTAGCTCAACAATCTCCCGCTCCAACTTTTCGGCGGTCTGCGGCGCTACCGGGGGAGTCGCCGAGCAACGCCTATTTCGCCCTCGCTATGTCGGGGTCCGCGCCAGGATCACCGGCCGCGCGAAGCTGCTCCTCGAACATCACGAAGGTTCGCTGCCGGATCCCGTAAATGAGGGCTCGCTCCCTCGACGTCAGGTGGCGATCTTCGGCCTTCGCCACATCCCTGACCGCCTGTATCGTCTCGTAGAGAGCGAAAATCGGGCCGTCGCCCTCAAGATGGTGAGCCCGAAAGCGCTCCACCTCCTGCACGAATTCCTCAGGCGTACGACGGAAGATATCTCCCCCCACACCGAGGGTGATCTCCGTAAAGATCTCGTTCTTCTCGTGCCAGCCACCCGTATCAATGGAGACGCGCCACACTCTGGCACCTCCGTCTGGCGTTTCCACGATCTTGACCGGGGACTGGTAATAGAGGTAGTAGGAGGGAAGCAACAGACCATCGACCATCAGGCATTCCCCTCGAATGTTGACTGCAGTGCTTGCCAGAACAGTTGTCGCTCCCGGCGTCGGATACCCCCTGTGATCGCTCGCTCGCGTACCGTCAAGGGCCGGCCGTCTAACTGGGCGAGGGCTTCCACGTCGCGGCGAACCTCGTACAGAACATGCTCCCAAACCGCGATCGCGTCGAGGGCCGCGAGGTGCAGCCGGAACTCGGCCAGATGCCCGTCGCCCATCTGAAGCACGAGCTGCACGTCCCGGTAGCCACTGTCCATGGGTGAGATGAAGCGATCGTCATAGCGGACGATCACGACGTCCGGGTGGTCTCGTACTCGTTCGAGCGCCGCGTAGAGGTCATTGAGGTTACGGAACTCGACTTTCGCACCCGCCAGGTCGAGCAACGTGGACGCGTCGCCCTGGTGCTTGTCCACCTTGTCCTCGGCACGGCGACGATCCTTGGGCTGTGAACGCCAGCCCGGCTCGCCGACCCGTCGCTCACCGACCTGGGCCAGGGAGATCGCCAACTGATTCAGCTCGGTCTGGGCGACCGCTGCCGCCGCGTAGAGGCTGTCCAGGTAGTGCCGTCGGTATGAGGGGTCAGCCTGACGGCGCTTGTCGAACCCCGGTTGGTTCGCCGGATCATCCGGCAGTCGAATACTCGCGCTGATCCGGCGCTGGTCGTCCGTGAGCGGCGTCGGCTGCGGTTGGTCCGCAAACCGGTCGGTCGCCACCTCCAACCCCACGGCCTCCGGTTGGGCGATGTCATCGAGCACCTCGGCAAGAACGTCGATGGCCTGCTGATGACCGGCCAGGTGATAGAGAGTCAGCGGGCGTGCGGTCAGCGAGTTCGCGAGTTCGGGTGCTGACATGACCAGGCGCGCCAGGTCGGGATGTCGCACCAACCGGCGGGTCAGGCGCTCGGCCAGTTCCGGCTCGTTGTCGGGCGGCTCCCTGCGTGCGTGATCGAGCATGTCGCGGACCCGACCGTCGGCGAACAGCCGTGCCACATCCCGGGCCGACGCCTCGTCCAGCTCCGGTACCAGACGACGGAGCACAGGTGGGTCGACCGCCGCCGCGAAGTCGGCGGGACTCACTCCGGCCGCGAAGATCTCGTCCAGGCTGCCGGCCATCGAGACGACACGGGCCGGGCTGTTCGTCGAGGGTTGGCCCCAAACAGCGCCGGACGAGGTGTCGACGGGCTCAACGTCACCCACATCTGCCGAGCCAGGGCCGTCCAGTAGGAGGTACATCCGGTTCATGTACGGGTCACCGTGGCCGTCGTCGTCGTCCGTCGACGGATGGTCCGGCAGGTCGGGCCGCTCGCTGAACCGGCCCCGGGGCAGCCCACCGAGCGGCATCGGTCGGCCGTCCCCGCTCAGCACCAGCGCGTCGATGCCGACGGCATCGGGATACAGGGGATGGTCCCGGACCACCCCGTTCTGCGGGTCGACGTAGAGCACCGTGCCGTTCTGGTTGAGCGCCACCCAGGCGTGGGAACCGCCGTGTGGCCACTCGGTGACCAGGAACGCGTAGCTGCCGTGACCTCCCAGCAGCAGTTGGTCGCGCAGGTTGCGGTAGCCCCGGTCGGCGGCGTGCCGCGCCTGCTCGTCGTACGGACGTTGGCCGGCCGGCGGGGCGAGGAGTTGCTGGAAGCGCCCGCCGGTGACGTCCTCCACCCGGCCTGGGCCGCCTGCCTCGCCGCGGATCGGACGCCGGATGTCACCGTCGAGGTAGCCGTCGAAGGTACGCGGCGCCGACACCCGTGGCCGCCCGTGCACCCAGGTCTCGAACAACGACAGGGTGCAGTCCAGGCAGTTGATGCCCCGGGTGGCATCGGCTGCGGGACCTCCGTCGTTCAGGAGCCGGAACCAGCCGCCCCGTCGGGGGTCGGCAGTGCGGGTGATGGTGCCGTCCGACTCGCGGGGCATCTGCCGTTCGACGTCGACCTGGTGCAGGGCGAGCGGTGGGCGTAGTCCTCCGGGCCGCCCGTACGGCCGGGAGTCGTCGATCGGCGGGGGCACGTCGTCGCCGGTGAGCCGGGACGGCCCGGCAGTCTCCACCGCACCGAGCGCGAGCGCGCCGACGTCCCTGTTCGCGTGCTCGAAGGCAGCGAGGTCCACGACCGGTGGCGCCGTGGTGCCGGCCAGCACCGCGTCCGCCAGGTCACGCCACTGGGCGTACGCGCGCGTCTCGTCGTTCGCGGCCCGCTGCCAGCCGTCGGCCCACTGCCGGTGACCTGCTCGGTGCAACTGTCGGGCGTAGGTGGCGTACTCGACCGCCCGGCGATCGTGCTCCGCTGCCCGGGCGCGCAGTCGGGTGGCCTCCGCCTGCCGGCGGTTGGTCTCGAAGCCGGTGCGTTGCGACTCGTAGTGACCCTGGTAGCGCCGCCGCTCGGCGGCTTCCGCCTCGGCGGCCCACTGCGCCGCGTACCAGTCGTCGGGCCCGGTCGCCGGTACGACCGGATCGCCGAACACCACCTCGACGGGGATGGAGGCCCTGCCTCGGGCGGGATGCTCGGGTGGGCGCGCCTCGCGTGTCGGGGCGGGCGATGGCACGGCGGATCGGCCCACCACCGTCGGGCTGACCGGCGGGCGATTGGTCGTGCTCGGGACGGCGAAGGTGACCGGCGCTGTCGGGCCGAGGGTGGTCGTCGGTGCTGGCCCGGTCGACGGAGGCCAGCCAGTTGGGCCAGCGGCCGGAGCGTGTGGCGAACCGCCGGGGTGGCCGGGCGCGACACCGGTGGCCGGTCCGCTGCTCGGCTCGAACGTCCCGGCCACGGGCGCGGCCACCGAGGACAGCCTCGGATCGGCGGGCACCGACGAGAGCGTCGGATCAGCCGCGACCGCCGACAGCCGCGAGTCAGCAGGCACCGACGAGAGCGTCGGATCAGCCGCCACCGGACGCGGTCCGTCCGTCGACGGCATCGGCTCGGACGGGCGCAGCGAGCGGTCGACGGCGTCCATGTCGGACACCGCGCCGACTGCCGGTGGTGACGCCACGTGCAGGTCGACGGCAACCGCGTGCCCGTCGGAGGCGGCCACGGGCGGCACGTCGGTTGCCCGTGACGGATGGATGCCCGGATCCGTCGGCATCTCGACGCGTAGCGACGCCAGGTGGTCCGGCGCTGACGTGGCGGTGGCTGGCGTGGCCTGCACCGGAACCCCCGGCGACGAGCCCTCCCCGCTCACCCCAGCCGAAGACACCCCACCAGCCGAAGGCACCGCACCCGCACCCGAAGACGACGCCGCCCCCACGGAAGACGCCGCCGCCGAAGAAGACGCCGCACCCGAAGACGAGGCCGTACCTGAAGACGAGGCCGCATCCGAAGAAGATGCCGCACCCGGAAGGGCCGGATCCCCCGACACCGCCGCCACGGACGGGAGCGACGGGCTGGCGAGTGACGCCCCGGCGAGGGCGTTGGCCTGCGCGTCGAGTCGTGCCCGTAACGCGTGGTCGGTCTGGCCGGTCGCCGAACCGGTGGCGCCGGACGCGGCAGCGCGGGCCACGTCCTCCATTGAGGTGAGGCCCTGGCCGGTGGCCAGGCTGGCGGCGCTGTCGGCGAGCACCTCGCCGGTCATCTCCCGTCCCAGGTGCTCCCCGATGCGGGCCGCCCGCCCGGTGGCGTGCCGGCCCAGGCCGGCAAGCGGGGCCACCGCGCCGCCAGCGAGCCCGCCGACCGCCGACGCGCCGAGGTCGGTCATGTCCAGGCCGTGCGCCCGCCCGGTGGAATTTTGGTACGCCTGGGTGGCCAGGGTGACGCCGCTCTCCTCGGCGGCCTCCTCCAGCCCTCCGCGAGCGGCCCGCTTGGCGAGCCCTCGCACGCCACCCTGGGCGACCTCCTTGGCGGCCCGTTCGCCGGCCTCCTTGAGCCCGTGCCGGAGGGACTTGCTGGCCAGTTGACCCATCAGCCGCTTGAAGATCTGTTGGACCAGCAGCCGGGTCGCGGTGATCGCCGCGCCGGCGACCGGGGTTGCGGCACCTGCGGTCAGCACCGCCGCGACCGCCACCGAGAGCAACTCGATGACCAGGATGCCCAGCTCGATCCAGACTTCCAGCTTGGCGCCCTCGATGTCGCAGCCGCACTCCTCGACCAGCCGGCCCAGGTCGGCGGTGATCGCGAGCAGCACGGGCAACGGGGCGTCGGCACCCTCGGCGATCCCCCGCCAGGCCGCCACGAACGCCGCGTCGACGGCACCGACCCCGCCGTAGGCGTTGTGCACCTCGGCAGCGGCCGTGGCGGCGTCGGTGTGGGGGCCGGCGAGCACGGAGGCGACCTCGTACCACTGGTCGGCGACGTCCCAGACGGCCCGCTCGTTGCCGTCGGGCCACTGCACCCCGACCACCCAGTCGAGGGCCTCGTAGATCCAGCCTGGAACGTCCCAGGGTGCGTGGTCGAGGGGGTGCGGGATCGGGCTCGGCAGCACGCTCATCGGGATCGCCGGCCGTCAGCGCTGGTCGGTGACCCGACCGAACCGGGCGGCGCTGGCCCCGTCGGTCTGCACGCTCGCGTCGACCGCGCGGACCACGTCGCCGCCCAACTCGGTGAGCTGGTGCCCGACGCCCGCCCAGGCCCGCAGCACGGTCTGCTCGATCGTGCGGTAGTTGCGCTCGAACGCGGCGCCGATGTCGTCACGACCCCATGGCCGGGCACCGCTGGCGGCCTCGATCGCACCGCCTTCCGTTGCTCGACGGGCCGTGACCGCCTCGCCGGCGAGCGCCAGGTCGGCGCCGCCGCGACGCGCCCGGGACGGATCGAGCCAGAGCTGCCCGTCGGTCATGCCGTCCCCTCACGCCTGCCGAGCACCGCGTCGGCCCGGCCGAGCAGGGCCGCGTAGTCGCCGGTGCGCAGGAAGTCCGTCGACCCACTACCGGCCGGCATGGCCTCGGCGACGAGGTCACGGGTGGCGTCGGTGGCGGCGGTCGCGGCGGCCCGGACCGTTTCGGTGATTTTCCGGCCGAGCGCCCCGGCGTCCCGCTCGCGGTAGACGGCGGGCGTCAGCTCGACCTGGATGACCTCGCCGCGGGCGCCCACGGTGGCGGTGACCTGCCCGTCGGCGGACCGGCGGGTCACCCGCAGCTCGGCGAGCCTCGTCTGCAGGGTGTCCAAACCGGACCTGAGCTGCTGATATTGCCCGTACACGTCGTCGAAGCGGGCCCGTAAATCGCGGTTGGCGTGCCGGTCCACGTGTTCGCTCACGACCGCCCCTCCCGTCACCGTCGGTAGAGCAGCACCATACCGGCTGCCATCGATCCGTGTAGTCCGGTAGTTTCAGTGCGTGATCGACCGTCAACAGGCCGAGCAGCTCGCGGCCACCTGGGCCCGCCGCGACTCGCAGCGCCTCGGGCACGAGTGCACAGCGATGGTCGACGAGTTCGACCTCGGCTTCGTCATCACGTCCGTCGTGCCCACCGAGGTGCGTACGGTCCCCGGGGACCTGCCGACGACGGTCATCGACAAGCAGACCGGCAATGTCACCACCTGGCCGCGGGTGCCGAGCGATGTGGTGGCGGACCTGTACCGACGCAGCCGTCCCACCGGGCCGGCCGCTCCCCGCACCGTCGACCCGTCGAGTCTGCTGGCCCATGAGATCCATCGGGCCGCCACCCCGAACACCGCCGCCCACCTGGCGCTCGACGGCCGGATCTGGACCGCCCAGGGCACCAGGGCCGACGTCCCGCTGAACCATCACCCGCTGGTCCGCAGCTACCTGGACGAGCTACCCGCGGGCGACCTGGTCCGGGGCGGGGAGGCGCACGCCGAGCTGATCGTCGTCTCCGACGTCCTGCACGAGTACGACCACCGCCGGGCCGCCGAGGGCATCGCGCCGATGGGTCGGGCCGAGGCGGCGGCGCTGCTGGAGGGCGCCCGGTTCGAGATCTTCCGGATCCGGGAGCCGGGTGACCCGGCCGGTGGAGCCGCCGAGCTGCCCTGCGACTCGTGCATCACCTTCCTGGTGCGCGCCAACGTCCTGCCGGAGTCGGCTCGGGCGTACACCGAGCCCTGGCGTGCTCCGGCGGCCACCGACCCCGATCCGGGGCGGTTTCCGGCGGAGGTCGCCAACGCGCTGGTCGCGGCCGGGTGGCGACCGCACATCGGGGACCAGATCATGGCCGCCGCAGCCGTGCGGGACGTCACCGCCGTGTCAGGGCTGACCCACCAGCACACGGTCTTTCCCGCCGCCGTGGAGGCGTTGACCGCGTTCCCGAGCCTGGTCGGCGCGCGGCGCGGGCGGGGCGAACAGGTGTGGGTCTCCCGTTTCGACATCCGCCCGCACACCGTCGCCCACACCGCCGACACCCTCGCGGACTTCGGGGCGGTCCTCGGCGTACGCCTCTTCCCGATCGGCACCGAGCAACAGGACAGCATCCTCGCGGTGGACGAGCGTGGCCGGGTCTTCGCGCTCGATCAGGCCGGCGAGTGGTTCCTCGGCGACTCCATCGACAGCGCGCTGACGACTCTGCTGCTGGGCCGCGCGCCGGCCCGGGTCCGCGACGACGGCACCTGGCCGGCCGACTGAGGCGCAGGCATCAGCGGACCACCTCGACCGTGTTACGGCGGACGAGGTTCTTGCCCGGCTCACGGATCTGCGCCATCGCGGCGTCGTTGAGCAGCACACAACTGCCTGACGGGCCGGTCACCGTCACCGTCGTCGCCCGGTTGTTGTCCAGGTTGGTCACCTTCAGTCGGGTGCCCACCGGGAACTGCCCACTGGTCGCCGCCGGCGCCCCCACCTCGGCGAAGAAGGTGATCGGCCCCGAGCAGACCGAGCTGGGTGCCGGACCCGGCGCGCCGGGAGACGCGACGCCCGGACGCATCGTGCCGGCGGGGGGCTGCCCGACCGGTGCCGCCCCGTCCAGCCGCTCCACCACGTTGCGACGGATCACGTTCTTACCCGGCTCCCGGACCAGCTCCATGGCGGAGGCGTTGAGCAGCACACAACTGCCCGACGGGCCGGTCACGGTCACCGTGGCAGCCCGGTTGTTGTCCAGGTTGGTCACGCGCAACCGGGTACCCACCGGGAAACGGTCGCTGGTGGCGGCCGGTGCACCGCCCTCCGCCGAGAACGTGACCGAACCGGAGCAGACGGACGACCGTGCCGGGGTGGTGCCGGCGAACCCGAAGCTGGTCCCCACCGCCACACCCGCCGCGGCGACGACCGCCACGGTCGCCGCCAGCACGTGCCTGCGCTGCACCCTCATCGCCGTCACTCCCGTCCTCGGTGGTGTCCTTCCTCCCCTGGTACGGGCGGGAGCGCCCTACCGTTCAGCCGGGACGGGTATCGATCGTGCGACGGCCAGGTCGACCGGCCCGTACCGGGTGCGCGGCGCTCCGGTGATCAGCGCCCAGTAACGGTCCCCGTACGACCAGTGCCACCACTCGGTCGGGTAGTTCACCATGCCCGCACCGCCGAGGGCCTCCGCCAGGAGCTGCCGGTGTCGGCGGGCGGCGCGACCGATCGTGGGCGCGTCGGTGAAGCAGGCGTCGGCACTGTCCTCCGGGGTCGCGTCGATGGCCGTGCCCAGGTCCAGCTCCACGCCGTCGTCGGTGCACAGTGTCAGGTCCACGGCCCCGCCGGTGCTGTGCGGGGCCACGTCGACCGGCGAGACGAACTTGGTGGTCTCCCGGTGCAGTCGCTGCGGCGACCAGTCCGGGTGGCGTCGGCTCAGCTCGTCCCGGTAGCCCGTGAAGATTGCCAACTGCGCCTGGTACGGGCGGTAACCCTCGACGACCAGCAGGCGCAGGCCGGCGGGCAGGTCACGCTGCGCGGCCAGCAGGCGGTCCACGACTCCGGCGCGCAGCCTGGCGTACGCCCCGGCGGGGTCGGCCGCGCGGCCGTCGAGGCGCAGCTCCGGCAGGTCACGCAGGTCCACCAGCGGGTCGCCGTCGTCGGTGCTGGGCACGGCGGCCACCCGGGGATCGGAGAGCAGGATCATCGGGTGCTGCCCACCGTCGTGGCTGGCCGTTCGGCGTGCCGGACGCGGGCCAGCTCGACGAGGCGGTCCACCACCTCCCGGTAGCCGACGCCGACGGCCTCCCACACCTTCGGGTACATCGAGTGCGCGGTGAAGCCGGGCATGGTGTTCAGCTCGTTGACGTACACCTCACCGGTCGTCTCGTCGTAGAAGAAGTCCACCCGGGCCAGGCCCCAGCCGCCGATCGCGGCGAACGCCCGCAGGGACAGCTCCCGAACCCGGTCGGTCACCTCGTCCGGCAGAACGGCGGGGACGATCATCGGATCGCTGTCGCCGAAGTACTTCTGCTGGTAGTCGAACCATCCGCCGGCGACCTGCACCTCGCCCACCGCCGACGCCTCGGGGCGCCAGCCACCCAGAACCGCGCACTCCAACTCGCGCCCGGTGACCCCCTGCTCGACCAGGACGAGCTGGTCGTGGCGCAGCGCCTCCTCCACGGCGGCGGCCAGGTCGTCGCCCTCGCCGACGCGGGAGATGCCGATCGAGGAACCCATGCTGGCCGGCTTCACGAAGAGCGGCCGGCGCAGCCCGACGACCAGCTTCTCCGGGTCGTCGGCCGCCCGGTAGGTGTGCGCGTCGAAAGAGACGTACGGGGTGACCGGGATGCCCTCGGCGCGCAGCGCCCGCTTCATCGCCACCTTGTTCATGCCGACCGCCGAGGCGAGGATGCCGCAGCCCACGTACGGCACGTTCAACGACTCCAACAGCCCCTGCACCACACCGTCCTCACCGAACGGGCCGTGCAGCACGGGGAAGACCACGTCCAGCTCGGCGTGCACCGCGCCGGGGGCGTTTCCGGCGGACACCTGCACCACGCCGGGACGCGGTCCGGCCCGCAGCTCGACGGACGGCCCGGACACCACCAGGCGGTCGTCGATGGCCCGCGCACCGGCCGGCCGGTCGCGCAACTCGGTCAGCAGCGCGTCGGGCAGCAGCCGGAAACCACCGCTGCGGGTGACACCGATGGCGACCGTTCGGTACCCGCCGCCGGCGAGCGCACGGGCCACCCCGAGCGCGGACGCGCAGGACACCTCGTGCTCCGCCGACGGTCCACCGAACAGGATTCCGATCCGAACGGGCGCGCTCACGCCGCCATCCCCTCGACAGTCGTCACCGTGGCGGGCCGCTGGTTGGACAACCTGGCCACCAGGGACGCCTCCACGTTTCCACCGGTCAGCACCACGCCGACCGTCCGCCGCCGGCCGGGGCCGACGTGCTCCTCACCGGCGAGCCGGAGCGCGCCGGCCAGACCGGCCGCACCGGAGGGCTCAGCGAGCACCCTGAGCTCCATCAGGATCAGCCGGAACGCCGCCCCGATCTCGTCGTCGTCGACCCGGACGACCCCGCGCAACACGTCACGCACGATGGCGAACGGCAGCTCACCCACACAGGACGGCCGCAGCCCGTCCGCGATCGTGGGCGCCGGCGTGACCGGGACGCGGACACCCGCCGCCAGGCTGCGGGCGAGCGAGTCACAACCGACCGGTTCCACGCCGTACACCTCGATGCCCCTGCCGGCGGCGGCCAGGCACGCGCCGGCCACCCCGCCACCACCACCGACCGGTACGACCAGCGCGTCCAGCGGTGTGCCCGCGCGTTCCGCCTCCTCGATCAGCTCCAGGCTCGCCGTGCCCTGCCCGGCGATGACGTCCGGGTGGTCGTACGCGTCGACGACCGGCTGACCGCTCTCGTCGTGGAGTGCGTCGACCACCGCCACCCGCTCCGCGACGTCGGTGCCGGCGAGCACCACCCGCGCCCCCGCCGCGCGGGCCCGCTCGACCTTCGTCGACGCCGCGTCGACCGGCAGCACCACGGTGGCCGCCAGGCCGTGCTCCCGGGCCGCCAACGCCACCGCGATGGCGTGGTTGCCGGTACTCTGCGCGATCACCCCGGTGTGGCCGGCCGCGGCGAGCCGGCCGACCGCCCGCAGCGCGCCCCGCATCTTGTACGAGCCGCCGTTCTGGAGGTTCTCGGCCTTGAGCAGGATGCGAGCCCCGGCCAGACCGTCGATCACCGGGGACCGCAGCACGGGTGTACGGACGACCCGGCCGGCCAGCCAGCGGGCGGCCTCCTCGACATCGGCCCGAACCTGGCCAACGGTGTGTGACATCGTCTTTCTCCTTTCGGGCACACCACAGGCGGGATCCAGCGGTACGCGGGACCCCGGGAGGTGGGTGGAGCGCTAGGTCACATTGGGTAGTTGGACGTCGACCCGCAGACCGCCGTACTCGGCGGGCCGGGCCGCGATGATGCCGTCGTGCGCCTGGGTGATCGAGCGGGCGATGGCCAGCCCCAGGCCGGCGCCCCCGCCCTGCGAGGTGCGGTCCCGGGCGAGCCGGCGGAACGGCTCGAAGAGACCGGCCACCGCCTCGGCCGGCACGGGCTGACCGGTGTTGACCACGGACAGCGCGGGCGCGCCGCCCACCGTGACGGTCAGCGAGCCGCCGCGCCGGTTGTACTTGATCCCGTTCTCCACCAGGTTGGTGACCAGGCGTTCCAGCAGCACCCGCTCGCCGACGACGACCCGGGGCGCGAGATGGGTGTCGATGGCGACGCCGGCCTCCCGGGCCCGGTCCTGGTACCCGGCGAGCACCGCCTCGACGAGCGTGTCCAGCCGCTGCGGGATCCGCGAGCGCAGGCCCTGGTCGCTCTCGCTGAGCGCGAGCAGGCCCTCGATCAGCCGCTCGTTGCGTTCGTTGGTCTCCAGCAGCTGACCGGTCAACAGCTCCAACTGCTCACCGGTGAGCGCCTGGGCCATGCCGACTTCGATGAGCGTCCGCTGCACCGCCAGCGGCGTCCGCAGCTCGTGCGAGGCGTTCGCGGCGAACCGCCGCTGCCCCTCGTACCCGGCGGAGACGCGTTCCATCATCTCGTCGATAGCGCGCGAGAGCTGGGCCAGCTCGTCCGCGCCGCGCGGCCGGATCCGGTGACCGAGGTTCTGCGGGCCGAGGTGCCCGATCGGTCCGACGAGGTCACGGACCGGGCGCATACACCAGACCGCGCCGAACCAGAGCGCCGCCAGGGCGGCCAGGGTCACGAGCAGCACGGACAGCAGGGGCAGCACGAACGCCCCCGGGCGCACGTCGGCGCAGGTCGAGAGCACACCGGGCAGCGGCAGGTCGCAGAACCGCTGCCCCCAGGTCCAGGTCGCCCCCGCCACCCACCTGCCGACGCTCGGCAGCAGCGGCCCGGCCAGCAACGCCAGCAGGCCCACGAGCAGCACCCGACGTCGGGGCGTCCAGGTCACGCCGTCCCGCCGATGCGGTAGCCGGCCTTCGGCACGGTGTGGATGACCGCCGGGTCGCCGAGCTTCTTGCGCAACGTCATCACGGTGACCCGTACGGCGTTGGTGAACGGGTCGGCGAACTCGTCCCAGGCCTGCTCCAACAACTCCTCGGCGCTGACCACCTGCCCGTCCGCGCGCAGCAGCACGTGCAGCACCGCGAACTCCTTCGGGCTCAGCGCGAGCGGGCGGCCGTCTCGGGTGGCCACGTGTCGGCCCACGTCCAGCACCAGGCCGTCCTGGGCGAGCACCGGTGGCAGCGCCGGCGCGGACCGTCGACCGAGGGCCTGCACCCGCGCGACCAGCTCGGCGAAGGCGAACGGCTTGGTCAGGTAGTCGTCCGCGCCGAGGCCGAGACCCTCCACCCGGTCGCGGATGCCGGCCGCGGCGGTGAGCAGCAGCACCCGGGTGCCGACCTGCGAGTCGGTGATGCTGCGGCAGACCTCGTCACCGGTGTGCCCCGGCATGTCCCGGTCCAGCACCGCGACGTCGTACCGGTTGACCCCGATCCGCTCCAGCGCGCCGTCACCGTCGTAGCAGACGTCGACGGCCATGGAGAGGCGGCGCAGCCCGTGGGCCACCGTGTCCGCCAACAACCGCTCGTCGTCCGCCACCAGCACCCGCACGTTGTCGCTCCCCCGATTCCGCTTGCCCGGCATACCGTCGCAGGCCCGGGTTAAGGGTTCCGTAAGCACCCGCAGAAGCCATCCTCCACGGCAGCGACCAGCGGACAAGCCGTCGCGACCCCGGCCCTGCCGGCTTCGTCCCGCACCGCGCCGTCTGCGCCTCACGGGCGCGGTGGCCACGGCGGTTGGCGATCGAGGGTGAGCTGCGTCACGGTGGGGCCGAGGAGGCCTTCCTCACGGCCGGGGCGGCGCCACACCGGGTCCGGGAGGCGGTCCGCCGCTCCTCTGACCTGAGCGCCGATCCCGGACGGGCCGGGCTTCGGGGGTCGCCCGCACTGGAGAGCGTGATACCTGTGAGGCATCAAGATGACTCACAGGCATCATGCTCTCCACCGCGTCCCGGTCGGGCGAGATGACAGTGCGTGATCGCAGGCCGTGCGCGGGATCAGTCGCAGGCCGTGCCGTCGCCGTCTCGGTCAAGGTCGTAGATGTCGCTGCCGGTCACCCTGATGGGTCCGCGCACGTAGGCGGGTCCGTTACCGCCGCCGCCCGCGCAGTCGACGTCGCTGGCGACCGGGACGCAGCCGCTGTAGTTCGGGTCGCACTTCGACTGCGGCTTCTTGGTGCCGACGGCGACGACCTGGGTGACCGGCTGCTTCGTCACGGTGGACGTGACCAGCTTCCGGGCCGTACGCACCCCGTTGGTGGTGGTCACCTGGTACGTCAGGGTCCGTACGCCGTTCACGCCCTTGGTCCGGACGACGCGCTTGCCCTCGGCGAGGGTCGCGTCCTTGACGGTCCGCTCGGTGTAGCGCACGGCGGCTCGCTCCGTCTCCGTCGTCACCCGCACGACCGGCGTGGACGCGGCGCCGGACGGGGATGCGGTGTCGGCCGGCGTCGGCGAGGCCGGCACCGTGTCACCGGAGTCCGGGGTGCCGTTTGGCGTGGCGTCCGGCGACTCGGCCTGGGCGTCAGCGCCCTCGGCGGGCGCTGCCACGATGGGCTGTTGTGCCTGCTCGGCGGCCGTGCCGGTCTTGGACGGCTCCGGCTCGTCGGCCAGCGCGCCGATGATGGCGGTGCCGGTGCAGCAGAGCAGCAGGATCGACAGGGTCACCGAGCCGACGATCACGGCGACCCGACGGGCGGGACTGGCCCGGCGGAACCAGTTCGGTTGGGGCCCCGGACCGGACGACGGCGCGTACGGCGGGCCAGGATTCGGCGGTGGTTGCATCGTCACGGCGATGAGTGTCGTCGCAAACACTGCGCGCAATATCAACCGTCGCGTTGGTCACCTGCGACGTTCGCCGCGCACCGGTGATCCATGGGCGTTTCCTCGTGCGACGAGACGGCACCTGGGCAACCCTCCAGGTCGGCCGGTCGGGGCCGATCGTGCGGCGGCAGGTGCCAACAAACGTCGCAAATACCCACCCATCGTGTTGTCCCGCGATCGATCACGGCGAGCGGCGGCGGATGTGTCGTCAAGCCGTCAGCGGGTGCCCGCGTCGCGACCGAACTCGACCTGCCCGACGGGTGCAGCGGTGCGCCGGGCCCGTCGACCGCGCAGCGAGCTGAGCCCGACCAGCAGCAGCGCGACCGCGAACATCGCGGTACCGATGACGTTGACCTGCGGTGGGATGCCCCGCTGGGCGGCGCCCCACACGTACATCGGGAACGTGACTGTGGTGCCGGCGTTGAAGTTCGTGACGATGAAGTCGTCGAAGCTCAGCGAGAACGCCAACAGCGCGGCGGCCACGATGCCGGGCAGCACCAGCGGCAGGGTGATCCGCCGGAAGGTCTGCCACTCGCTGGCGTAGAGGTCCATGGCGGCCTCCTCCAACCGCCGGTCCATCCCGGCCAGCCGTGCCTTCACGGTGACCACCACGAACGACACGCAGAACACGACGTGTGAGATGACGACGGTCCAGAAGCCCTGCGGCACCCCGGCGGACACGAAGAGGGCGAGCAGCGACGTGCCCATCACCAACTCCGGGGTGGCCATCGACAGGAAGACCAGCACGTTGATCGCGGACCGCCCACGGAAGCGGTGCCGCACCAGCGCGAACGCCATCAGGGTGCCGAGCACCGTGGCGACCACGGTGGCGAGGAAACCGATCTGCACACTGCGGACCACCGCGTCGCACATGTCGGAGGTGGCGCAGGGCCGACGCCAGTTGTCCACTGTGAACTCGTTGAAGTCGTACGACAGCCGGCTCGACGGGCGGTTGAACGACAGGGCGGCGACCACCAGGATCGGCAGGGCCAGGTAACCGAGCACCAGCAGCGCCACGATCATCACCCAGCGGTCGGCCAGCCAGCGCCAGAGTCTCACCGCACCGCCTCGGTGCCGGCCCCGCGCAGCCACCCGAAGACCATCGCGAGGATCGCCACCATCAGCAGGACCGACAGCGCCGCGCCCTGCGGGTAGTCCAATCGGACCAGGAAAGCCGAGTCGACGACGTTGCCGACCATGTACTCGTTCGGGGTGCCGAGCAGCTCAGCGTTGATGTAGTCCCCGCTGGCCGGGATGAAGAACAGCAGCGCGCCAGCGACCAGGCCGGGCATGGACAGCGGCAGGGTCACCCGACGGAATGCCCGCACCGGGCTCGCGTACAGGTCGCTGGCCGCCTCCAGCAGCCGGCGGTCCAGCCGCTCCAGGCTCGCGTACAGCGGCAACACCAAAAACGGCAGAAAGGTGTACGTCAGGCCGAGCACCACCGCGAACGGGGTCGCCAGCAGCCGGCCGTCCGGGGCGAGCAGGTGCACGTCGCGCAGCAGGCCGACGAGCACCCCGTTGTCGGACAGGATCGTCTTCCACGCCAGCGTGCGGACCAGGAAGCTGGTGAACATCGGCGCGACCACGCACACCAGCAGCAGGTTCTTCCAGCGACCGGCCTTCTGCGCGATCGCGTACGCCAGCGGGTAGCCCAGCAGCAGCGCCAGCAGCAACGCCAGCGCGGCGTAGCCGAACGAGCGCAGGAACTGCGGCCAGTACGCCTGCAACACGTCCGCGTAGTTGCCGACCGCCCAGGTCATCGCGTACCCGGTGGAGAGCGAGCCGCTTGGGTCGTAGAGGCTGGCCGCGGCGAGCTGCCCCAGCGGCACACCGAAGAAGACCAGCAGCCAGGCCACGCCGGGCAGCACCAGCAGGTACGGCAGGAGCCGGCGCGACCCGGACCGGGCTGCCGGTGGCGCGGGCGGCGGCTGCCCCGGCCCGGTGGGGGCCAGCAGGGTCACGACGACGCGCCCACCGGCTCGTTCGGCGCCGAAGCCGTCGGGTCGGTGTCGACGGCGTCGCGGGGCAGCAGGAACGCGTGCCGTGGATCCCAGTACGCGACGGCCTCGCTGCCGACTGCCACCCGCGCCGACGTGCCCGTGTTGGCCGCGAACACCGACAGCTCGGTGCCCCAGCCGGTGCGCAGCAGGTACTGGGTGCTGACCCCCAGGTAGGAGGCGTCGGTGACCACACCGGTGACGTGCTGATGCCCCACGGGCACCTGGTCGGCGGAGCCGACCAGATTCAGTTTCTCCGGGCGTACCCCCAGGTGGACCGGGCCGTGGTCGGCCCGGGACCGGCCGGCGGGCACGGAGAAGCGCGTGCCGTGCGCCGTCACCGCGACGTCGCCGCCGCTGGTGCCGCCGGCCTCGGCGGCCAGCAGGTTGGACCGGCCGAGGAAGTTCGCGACGAACGCGGTGGCGGGAAACTCGTAGATGTCGGCGGGTGCGCCGAGCTGCTCGATCCCCCCGGCGTTCATCACCGCGACGGTGTCCGCCATGGTCATGGCCTCCTCCTGGTCGTGCGTGACATGCACGAAGGTGATGCCGACCTCGGTCTGGATGCGCTTCAGCTCGATCTGCATCTGCCGGCGCAGCGTCAGGTCGAGCGCACCCAGCGGCTCGTCGAGCAGCAGCACCTGCGGCCGGTTGACCAGCGCACGGATCAGCGCGACCCGTTGCTGCTGACCGCCCGAGAGCTGGGCCGGGCGGCGGGGGCCGTAGCCGTCGAGCTGCACCAGCGACAGCATCCGGTTGACCTCGGCGTCAACCGGGCGGATGCCGCGTCGACGCAGCCCGAACGCCACGTTCTCGAAGACGGTGAGGTGCGGGAACAGCGCGTAGCTCTGGAAGACGGTGTTGACCGGCCGTTGGTACGGCCGCAGCCGGCCGATGTCCCGGTCACCGAGGAGCACCTGACCGCTGGTCGGCTCGTCCAGACCGGCGATCATCCTCAGGGTGGTCGTCTTGCCGCAGCCGGACGCGCCGAGCAACGCGAAGAACGAGCCCTGGGCAATCGTCAGGCTGAGGTCGTCGACCGCGGTGAGCGTGCCGAACCGTCTGGTCAGGTTGGCCAGGCGCAAATCGCCTGTGGGTGTGTCGCGCGCCATCCCCGTCACGCCCCGATGACCTGCTGGAACTTGCCCTCGTACTCCTTCTCCTGCTTCTCGTCCAGGGCCATGAACATGGTGGACTTCGACAGCAGTGCCTCGTCGGGGAAGATCAGCGGGTTGGCCGCCAGCTCGGGGTCGATCTTCTCCATCTCGGCCTGGGCGCCCTTGACCGGGCAGATGTAGTTGACGTACGCGGCGAGCCTCGCGGCGACCGCCGGCTCGTAGTAGTAGTTGATGAGCTGCTCGACGTTCGCCTTGTGGGTGGCCTTGTTGGGCACCATCATGTTGTCGCTGTAGAGCATCACCCCGGAGTCGGGCGCGACGAACCTGATCTTCTCGTCCGCGCCGGCGAGCTGGACGACATCGCCGGACCAGCCGATACAGGCGGCGATGTCGCCCTTGGCCAGGTCGGGTGCGTAGTCGTTGCCGGTGAACCTGCGGATCTGCCCGGAGTCGACGGCCCTCCTGAGCGTGGTGAGCGCGTCATCGAACTGCGCGCTCGTGAAGTTGGCCGGGTCGTGCCCCGCCGCACCGAGCAGCAGGCCCATCGTGTCGCGCATCTCGCTGAGCGCGGTCACCCGGCCCTTGAGGTCCGGGCGGGTGAGCAGTTCGTCAACCGTCCGCAGCTCCCTGGTGACGTTGCCGTTGTAGGCCAACCCGGCGAGGCCGGACTGCCACGGGATGGAGAGCCGGTTCTCGGTGTCGAAGGACCGGTCGAGCAGCGACGACAGCAGGTTGGCCCGCACGTTCGGGATCTTCGCCGGGTCGAGCTTCTGGACCCAGCCGAGCCGGATCATCCGGGCCGACATCCAGTCGCTCAGCACGATGATGTCCCGGTCGGTGCTCTGGCAGGCGGCGAGCTGGTGTTGCACCTTGCCGAAGAACTCGTTGTTGTCGTTGATGTCCTCGGTGTAGGTGACCGCGATGCCGGTCTTCCGGATGAACTCGTCCAGGCTGGGCCGCTTGGACTCGTCCTTCTCGTCCACGTCCAGGTACTGCGGCCAGTTGGAGAAGACCAGCTTCCGCTCGCTCTCGGAGCGGTCCTCGCTGACGCAACCGGCCTCGGTCTGCTGGGCGCCCTTGGTGCCACAGCCGGCAAGGCTGCCGCCCAGGGCGAGCAGGGCAGCCGAACCGAGAGTGCCGCTGAGTAGTCCACGCCGGGAGAGGGGCCGGAGGGGAGTACGCATCACTGTTCCTCAGGGGTCGGTGCGTGCCGTGGACGAGTGACACGATGACAAACCGGCAGCACCGGAAGAGCATCGGGGCCGATGCGTCACTGCCCGTGCAACCGTCGACCACGCTCAGCTTGATCCACTCGCGTTGCAGGAAGTCGGGGTGTCTGCACGCCCAGGACACCGCGCCTTCCACGAACCCGAGTGGATCAGCGGCCGGGGGTCGGTGGCCGGGGGTCGGTGGCCGGGGTTAGCGGCCCGGTTCGGCGGCCCGGGTCGGCGTTAGCGGCCGGCGTTAGCGGCCGGGGTCGGCGTCAGCGGCCGGATCGACGGACACCGTCGAGGAAGGACGACCAGGCGGACGGCGCGAAGGCCAGGGTGCCGCCGGCGCGGTCCTTGCTGTCGCGCACCAGCACCCGACCGGGCAGGTTGTCGGCCACCTCGACGCAGGCACCGCCGTTGTTGCTGCTGCGGGTCGCGGTGCGCCAGCGGGCGTCGGTCATGTCCATGTCGTGGCCACTTCCCTGATCAGCTCGATCGACCGGCGTTGGGGTAACGCCTCACCGGTGACGCTCTCCCACCTCCGTCCCAGGCTAGCGATGTCGACGGGATCGGTCACGACCTGACCGCGGAGCTGGTTGTCGAGATACGCCAATTCCGTCCCGTCGGGCAGGCGGCCCAGCACGAACGGACCCGCCAGACCGGTGTGCCACGGGCTCTCGGCAGGGATGACCCGGACCTGCACGTGCTCCCACTCGGCGACCGCCGCCAGGTGGGTCAACTGCCCGGACATCACGGCACGGTCGCCGACCAGCCGGCGCAGCACCACCTCGTCGATCACCGTCACGAGCTGCGGCGGGGCATCGCGGCCGAGGACCGCCTGCCGTTCGAGGCGGCTGGCGACGATCAGATCCACCTCGGACGGTGGGAGCAGCCCACCGGTGCCCAGCACCGCGCGGGCGTACCCCTCGGTCTGGAGCAGGCCCGGCACGAGCAGCGGCTCGTACCACCGGATGCCGGTGGCGTCCTGTTCAAGCTCGGCCCACGGCCGGAACCACGGCAGGTCACGGCGGCGGAACGGCTCCGGCCAGAGGTCGGCCGCGTCCCGACGCAGCACCTGGGCCACCGCCACCCGGGTACGCGAGTGCGGGATGCGCCCCGCGGCAAGCCACCGAGCGGCGGTCTTGGGGTCGACGCGAACCTTCTCCGCCAGCGATTCGACCGTCTCCCCCGCCTCGGCCATCGCCACCCGCAACGCCTCCTTCGCCACCGGACCCTCCTGCCCGCCAGGCGTACACGGTGACTTGGCTCGGTGCACGCTGCGGCGCATGTTAACCACGCTGAGTGCCGATGTCTGCGGACTACCGGCGTGTGGCGGTCGAACGTATTGGAACGCTCCGAAGGCGCCCCCCGAACGCCCCCAAGGCGTCCCGCCTCGCCCCGTTGATCATGAAGTTATAGCCACGACACGCCGCAGCGGGAGGCAATAACTTCATGATCAACACGGAAGGGCCGGGGCCGGAGGCCCCGGCGGGCGGGGCGGGGCGGGGCGGTTAGTGGTTGGGGGGGATTACGCGGAGGTGGCCTCGCCGGCCGGTCTGGTTCGGGTTCTCGTGGCGCTGGTCCGGGTCCGGGGGGCGAGGGGCGGGGGCCGGGCGGGCGGCTTCGCGGACCGCCTCGGCAAGCGCGACCAGGTCGTCCGTGGTGGGCGGCGGCGGCTCGAACTCACCCTCGTGCCGGACCACGTCCCAGCCACGCGGAGCGGTCAGGCTGCGGGCGTGCGGCTCGCACAGGTCGTACGTGTGCGGCTCGGCGAACGCCGCCAGCGGCCCCACCACCGCTGTCGACTCGTTGTAGACATAGGTCAATGTGGCGACCGCTTGCCGGGGGCAGCCGTTACGGGAGCAGCGCCGTGGTGACCTCACAGGCGGCAGGGTATCTCCATTACCGGGTCCGGCGCATCGCTTCGCGTTGCGACACGCCCGTCGTGGTGATCACAGTTGCCCGTCCTGGGCGCGCCGCGCCATGCGAGCGGCGCTGCCGCTGGCCGGCCCGGCACGGGCGCTACCCTTTGCCTCATGACGAGCCCGGAACACCGCCGCCCCGGCTCCGGCCGGCGTGCGCACCGTGACCGGCACGGGCGTGGCCTGCGCGGACGGCTGGTGCCGGCCACCGTGCCGCTGGCGCGGACCAAGGCCGAGGTCTTCGACGACCTGGTTCTGGACACCGTGGAGACGCTGGAGCGTCGGTTCGCCAAGGAGCTGGCCGGGGTCGAGTTCGCCGTCGAGGACGTCCCGCCGGACCTGAACGTGTACGACTCCGACGTGTTGGAGGACGGCGAGGTCCCGTTGGCCCGGCTGCTGCCCGGCCGGCCGGGCCGGCAGGAGGTGCCGCCGCGGATCGTGCTGTACCGACGGCCCCTGGAGTTCCGGGCGATGGACCGTGAGGACCTCGCCGATCTCGTGCATGACGTGATCATCGAACAGGTGGCGAACCTCCTCGGGGTCGACCCCGACGAGCTGGCCTGAGCGGTCCCCCCGCGAGCTGGCCCCAGCGCACCCCCGCGCGCCAGCTTCAACGCGCCCCCGCGCGCCGGACCGTGACCGGGTCAGACAGCCGTACGAGTGAGTCGGGCGGCCCCCACCGCCCTGACCTCACCGCTCAGGCGGCCCGCCGCTTCAACTTGCGCCGCTCCCGCTCGGAGAGCCCACCCCAGATGCCGAACCGCTCGTCGTGACCCAGAGCGTATTCGAGGCATTCGGTCTTGACCTCGCAGCGCGAACAGATCCTCTTCGCCTCGCGGGTCGAGCCGCCCTTCTCGGGAAAGAACGCCTCGGGGTCGGTCTGCGAGCACAGCGCTCGCTCCTGCCACTCCGGCGCGTTTCCGAGCAGGTCGGCCACCTCAAGCTGGCCGTCCATCAAATGCCTCCTTGTCGCGCACCGGCGTCATCGCCGCTGCAACCCCCCACGCGAAAGGCGTGCTTGTCCGTCCGGTCCCGTTTTGTTGCGTTCCGTGCGAACAACCCCATTCAAATTACACGCGTGTAATGCGTGCGCCGTCAAGCCAAACTTGATAATGGAGTCGCCCTCCCGACACCCCCGGACGACCACTCAAGCCGTCCAGCCTCGCAACCTGCCCTATCGATTCAGACCCCGGCCGAGTAACGCCCTCTCCGGCGAGTTGCCCGACTTTTCTGCCGTGGCGCTCCCCTGACGACTCGCCGCCAGGACGGCGCCAACCACCGTCACCGCCAAGCTGATCTTGGTGGGGGACAGGTTAACGCGGCACGGCGCAGACTGCCCGCCAAGCTGCGGGCAGCACGTGCGCCCCGTCCACAATGTGGACGGGGCGCGGTGGAGAAATCGGTGCGAGGGGGTCAGCTGGCGACCCCGAAACCGCTGCTGGGCCACACGAACTCGGCTATCCCTCCACCATGGACAGAAACTGTGCCGACGGACGTCTCGTCGTCCCACCAGACGGTATAAATTCCGGATGGCAGGTCGGGATAGACCGCACTGTGGAACGAGCCGTCCCGCACCCGACGCTCACGCACCGCCGAGTGGACCCGCCGCTCGTCCTCGCGGCTGATCTCGATCTCCCGACCGTGCAGATCGCGGCTCGTGTAGACGATCAGGGCACCGGTGTCACCGCCCAGATCGAGGACGACGCTCCCGGTCTCCGACGGCCCGTACGCGTGCTCGTGCATGCTCCGCTCCCCCACGCCGGTCAACCCGCCGCCGGCGGCGGGTTGTTGAACCCGTCGTACGGCGTACCCAGGTAGGGGAAGTTTCCGAGGAACGGCGCGGTCACATCGGCGGCGCTCAGCCCCGGGGTGACGGCGGCGGCCGCCGCGTCCGGGCGGAACGTCCTGTCCACCAGCGGGACGGTCACCCCGGCGATCGCCCGCAACGCGATGCTCACCACGTCGTCACCGACGCGCCGACCGTTCGGGAAGCCCGCCAGGTCGCCGCCGAGCACCCCGAACCGGTCCGGGCGGCGGGTCGGCGGGATCGCCGTGTTCAGCCGCAGCATGTCGGCCTGCACCTCACCGGTGGTGTTGGTGAAGCCGTCGATCAACCCGGCCGGCACGCCGGTGAGCAGGATCGCCACCAGGTCGGCGCGTGGCTTCTTGGCCTTGGTGAGCTTGTCCAGGTTGGGAAAGACGTCCGGATAGAGGGCCGGCAGCAACGCGGCCAGCTCCGGTTGCTCGACGAACTGGGCGAACCGCTTGTCCTCCGACGGCGGCAGCGAGTTCCACAGGTCCTTCTTGGACATCGGCACGATGACCTCGTTGAACAACGGGTTGCCCAAACGCGAGACCTGGGTGAACGGGCCGGTGGCGGTGTCCGCCGCACCCCGGTCGCCGAGCACCCGCACCTGCCGGCGCGACGCCGAGGTCCACACCCCGATCACCGATGCCCGGTCGCCGGCGCCGTAACGGTTGGCGCTGCGGCGGACCCGGTTCAGCGGCACCTGGACGGCGATGCTGTGCACGTTCATCCGGTCGGTGGCGTTGACCGGCTCACCCTCGGCCTTGAAGATCTTCTTGCCGGCGACGTGCAACTGCTGGAACGGCCGCAGCGTGCCGAGGTCGAAGATCGCCCCCAGGTCGACGAAGAAGCCGTCCGCGCGCTGCCCGGCGAAGACCCGCTCCCCGGTGGAGAGCGAGTAGGTGGCCTGCCGCACCAGGTCGGCGTACTTCGGTGTGGACAGCGGGCCGACATTGCACGGCGGGCAGGGCAGCTTGTGGGCCAGCCGGTGCTCCCGGCCGTCGGCCACCCGGGTCAGGCTGTAGAACTGCCGCCGGTTCCAGTTTTTGCTGTCCAGCGAATCGATCGGGCCCGTGTTGTAGAGAAAACTGTTCGGATTGGTGATCTCGGTGGTGAATTCGAACCGGTAGGTGACATCCGGGCGGCCGTCGCCGTCGTTGTCGATATGGATCTCGTAGCGCACGTCGTCGCCGAACTCGAAGAAGTTCGGGCCCCCGGAGGGGAGCTGCAACGGTACGTAGTTGGCGATCAGCGTGACCGTGTCGGGCTTGTCGGGGCTGACGAACGCGTACAGGTCGGAGCTGTCGGCGACCGGATCCTTGGCTATCTCCGGGGCCTCGCGGTGGGAAGACATGGCGGACCAACCTCACTGGGCGGGAACAGGGTGGCAGGACGGGGTGCCGGGTCAGCGCCGGGCGGCGCGCCGCAGCCGATCCGCCAGGCTGCGGTCGCGTACCTCGACCCGGGCCTCGCCGACGAAGATGTCCATCGTTCCGGAGTCGGCGTCCCGCAGGTGCACGACGATCGGTTCGTCGGCTCGTCCAGCCGCGCCGGGGGCGTTCTGCGCGGCCGACAGGCCCGGCACGGTGAGCGCGGCGGCGCCGAGGGTGGCGCTGGCCGCAGCGGTCAACGTCTGCCGGCGGGTCAGTCGCGGCCACTGCCGCTTCCGCTGGTCACTGGTCATGGGCAACCTTCCCGGCGGCGCGGACGCGCCAGCTCAGACGGTCGGGTCCGGTGCCGTCAACGGACGCCGCCGGGCCCCGAGGGGACACCGGCGGCGGTCCTCGCCGCGACCGCCGCCGGCACCGCGTGGTACGGCCGGGGGCGGGGAAAGGTTCGACGTCAGGGCCGGGCGTGACCGTACGCAGTCGACCGCTTGCGCGCCGGCCGCCCGGCAGCCGTCGCGATGGCCCGCAACTGCTCCTCGGTACGCGCCGACCCGTTGCCGGAACCGGCCATCCGGGAGATGGTCTCCTCCATCAGCGTGCCGCCCAGGTCGTTGCAGCCACCCTGGAGCATCGCCACCGTGCCCTCGTCGCCCAGCTTCACCCAGGAGCACTGGATGTTGTCGATCCGGCCGTGCAGCAGCAGCCGGGACATGGCATGCACCACCCGGTTCTCCCGCCACGTCGGCCCCGGTCGGGCGATCCCGGCCAGGTAGATCGGGGCGTTGGTGTGCACGAACGGCAACGCCACGAACTCGGTGAAGCCACCGGTGCGGTCCTGCACCCCGGCCAGCACCCGGAAGTGCGCCAGCCACTGCCCCGGGTGGTCGACGTGGCCGTACATCATGGTGGAGCTGGACCGGATGCCCAGCTCGTGAGCAGTGCTGACCACGTCGACCCAGGCGGCGGCCGGGAGTTTGCCCTTGGTCAACACCCAGCGCACGTCGTCGTCGAGGATCTCCGCGGCGGTGCCCGGGATGGTGTCCAGCCCGGCCTCGCGCAGCTGGGTCAACCAGTCGCGGACCGGCACCCCGGCCTTCGCGGCGGCGGTGACGATCTCCATGGGCGAGAACGCGTGCACGTGCATCCCGGGCACCCGCGCCTTGATCGCGCGCACGATGTCGGCGTACCCGGTGACCGGCATCTTCGGGTCGATGCCGCCCTGGAGGCAGACCTCGCTGGCACCCAGGGTCCACGCCTCCTCGGCCCGGTCGGCGACCTGGTCGACGGAGAGGCGGTACGCGTCGGCGTCGCGTTCACGCTGAGCGAAGGCGCAGAAGCGGCAACCCACGTAGCAGACGTTGCTGAAGTTGATGTTGCGGTTGACCACGTAGGTGACGTCGTCGCCGACCGCGTCCCGGCGCACGTCGTCGGCGAGCCGGCACAACTCGTCGAGCGCCGCACCGTCCGCGCCGAACAGCGCCAGCGCGGCGTCGGTGTGCGCGGGCTCCAGCAACGCGGCGGGGTCGTCGGCGGCGAGCCGCAGCCCGGTAGCCAGGTCACGGTCCGCGCCACTGCCGGCCGGCGTCGGGGGTACGCCCGCCCGGCGCGCGGTCGCCTCCGGGGTGACCTTGCCAGCGACCTCGGACCAGTCGCCGTAGACGCTGTCGAAGTCACCCCGCCGGTCGTCGGTCCGACCGGTGGTGTCGATGGTGGTGTGCAGGTCGACCCGCCCGCCGAACACCTCCTCCGGCTCCTGCCAGGGGTGACCCTGCGGCAGGGCCGACTCGACCGCCATGCCGGACGTCGGATCGGCCAGCGCGTTGACGTGCGGCAGCAGCCGAGGGTCGAGCCACGGGTCGCCGGCGAGCACGTACTCCGGGTAGATGGTCAGCCGCTCGCGCAGCGTGAACCCGGCCAGCTCGGTGTGCCGGGCCAGCTCCTCGATCTGCGGCCACGGGCGTTCCGGGTTGACGTGGTCCGGGGTGAGCGGGGAGACGCCACCCCAGTCGTCGATGCCGGCGCGCAGCAGCAGGTCGTACTCGCCGGCGATGAGGTTCGGCGGGGCCTGGATCCGGGCCTTCGGGCCGAGCAGCAGCCGGGCCACCGCCACGGTGGCGGCCAGGTCGTGCAGCTCCGCGTCCGGCATACCGCGCATCGCCGTGTCCGGCTTGGCGCGGAAGTTCTGCACGATCACCTCCTGGAGGTGGCCGTACTCCCGGTGGGCGCGGCGGATCGCGAAGATCGCGTCGACCCGCTCCGCCGGGGTCTCCCCGATGCCGATCAGGATGCCGGTGGTGAACGGCACGCCGACCCGACCGGCGTCATCGAGCACCCGCAGCCGGACGGCGGGCTCCTTGTCGGGCGAGCCGAAGTGCGGGCCGCCCGGCTCGGACCAGAGCCGGGTCGCGGTCGTCTCCAACATCATGCCCATGCTCGGCGCGACCGGCTTGAGCCGTTGCAGCTCCGACCAGGACAGCACCCCGGGGTTGAGGTGCGGCAGCAGGCCGGTCTCCTCCAGCACCGCGACCGCGCAGGCACGCAGGTAGTCCAGGGTGGAGTCGTAACCGCGCTCGTCCAACCAGCTCCGGGCCGCCGGCCAGCGCTCCTCCGGCCGGTCACCCAGGGTGAACAGGGCCTCCTTGCAGCCCTGCGCGGCACCCGCCCGCGCGATGGCGAGGACCTCGTCGCGGTCCAGGAACGGCGCCGGCAGGCGGTGCGGCACGGTCGCGAACGTGCAGTAGTGGCAGCGGTCCCGGCAGAGCCGGGTCAACGGGATGAAGACCTTCTTGGAGTACGTGACCACGCCCGGCCGCCCGGCCTCACGCAGCCCGGCATCGCGGATCCCTCCGGCCACCCGGAGCAGCTCGTCGAGCGCGTCACCACGAGCGGACAGCAGCGCGGTCGCCTCGTCGACGTCCAGCGCCCGCCCGGTCGCGGCCCGGCCCAGGGCCCGCCGCACGCTCGCGTCGCTCGGGCCGGAGTGGGTGCGATCAACCATCCGCTCAGCCTATGCGCAGCGCGAGCCCGGCCTACCAGTCCCAGCCCGCAGCGTGGGAAACGGCACCCACCCCGCCCCCGACGGGAAGCGGCTCAACCCCTGTCCGAGGAAGCGGCCGTCCCGGCCCAGGCCGCTGACACCCCCGCAGCTGGCGATCTTGGACACTTTCCGTCAGCGCGGAACGGAAAGTGTCCAAGATCTACCCCGTCGGTGCCCTCCCGGCATCGCCGGGAGGGGCAGGGCCAGCAGAGGTACGCGCCGAAGGGCCGCATCCGGGCGGACCAGGCAGGAGGCCTTCGCCCACCATGATCCTGGGCGGGCCAAGGCAGGAGGCCTTCGCCCACCGAGCCCTTCGGGCTGCGGATCGTGGCGGACTCAGCGGGGCTGGTCCGGGTGGTCGTTGGGCTTGATGTGCTGGGTGCGGTCGTTGTCCGTGTCGCCGGGGCGGGAGATGGCCTCGGTCGGGTCGGCGGACTGGCGCGGGATGGTCTGGGTGGGGTCGGCCGACGGCGGCTGCCCGAACGGCGGCGCGGCCGGGGACGGCGGCGCCGACTGGGGGGCGGGGTTCGCTGGGGGCCCGGACTGCGGAAACGGCGGGGCCGACTGCGGTGCCTGGAACGGCGGCGCGGACTGCGGGTGCGACGGGGCCGACTGCGGGTGCGACGGTCCCGACTGCGGGAACGGCGGGGCCGACTGCGGGGCTTGGAACGGCGGCGACGGCTGACCGTACTGGCCGGCCTGCGGGTAACCACCGGGCTGACCCGGCTGCGGGTAACCACCCGGCTGACCCGCCTGCGGGTAACCACCCGGCTGGCCGGGGGCGGGCCATCCGCCCTGCGGCTGACCACCGGGCTGCCCCGGGGCCGGCCAACCACCCTGCTGCTGCGGCCAACCAGGCTGCGGCTGGCCGTAGACGCCCGGCTGGGGCTTGGCCCTCGGCACGTAGTAGTGGGCGCGCCACACGGTGTAGACGACCCAGGCGGCGACCGCGAAGATCACCATCCAGGCGAACCGGGTCAGCACACCGAGGAGCGCGTCGAGGACCTCGGCCTCGGCCAGACGCCCGACCGTCCAGATCAGCATGGTCAGCGTGCCGAAGATCGCGCTGACCGCGTACTCGACGAGGGCCACCTGCGTGATCAGCTTCGCCTTCGGCAGCACCGGTGAGACGTGCGTGGCCAACAGCACGGCCAGCAGCGGGAGGACCACTGCCTCCACCCCGATGAAGGCGTAGAAGGCGCTGCCCGCGCGGTCGGTGAAGGAGCTGTAGTCGTTCGGGGCGATCAGCCGGAGCAGGCCCACGAAGAGGAACACCGCGTTGGCGCCGAGCAACGCGAGCGCAGCGAGTTCGCGTAGTGGCTTGGTCAGCTGACGGGCCTTCGTCGCGTCGGTCGACGCGGGCTCGGCGGGGCTGGTCACGAGGTCCCCCTCGGGGCATGAACGGACAGGGCGCACGTGAGCCTAGTCTCCCCGGCCACCGGCGGACCGGAGGCGTCACGTGCGCGAGGATGGTCGACATGCGCATCGTGGTTCTGGCCGGCGGCATCGGCGGCGCCCGGTTCCTGCTCGGCGTCCGGGCGTACGCCCGTGAGGTCGGCGCGGAGGTGACCGCCGTGGTCAACGTCGGCGACGACCTGTGGCTGCACGGGTTGAAGATCTGTCCCGACCTGGACAGCGTCATGTACACCCTCGGCGGCGGCGCCGACCCGGAACGGGGCTGGGGTCGGGTCGGCGAGAGTTGGACGGTCAAGGAGGAGCTGGCCGCGTACGGGGCGGAGCCGACGTGGTTCGGCCTCGGCGACAAGGACATCGCCACCCACCTGGTGCGGTCCACCATGATCAACGGCGGCTACCCGTTGAGCGCGGTCACCGAGGCGTTGGCCACCCGCTGGCAGCCGGGCGTACGCCTGTTGCCGGCGACCGACGACCGTCTGGAGACCCACGCGGTGGTCGAGGACGAACAGGGCCAACGGGCGATCCACTTCCAGGAGTGGTGGGTGCGGTATCGCGCCAACATTGCCACCCATCGTTTCGTGTTCGTCGGCGCGGAGACGGCGAAGCCGGCACCCGGCGTCCTGGAGGCGATCGGCTCGGCCGACCTGGTGCTGGTCGCGCCCAGCAACCCGGTGGTGAGCATCGCGCCGGTGCTGGCCGTACCGGGCCTGCGAGCGGCGGTCGCCGACAGCCCGGCGCCGGTGGTGGGTGTCTCACCGATCATCGGCGGCGCTCCGGTGCGGGGCATGGCCGACCGCTGCCTTGCCGTGCTCGGTGTCGAGTGCAGCGCCGCCGGGGTGGGCCGCCTGTACGGGGGCCGGCCGGACGGCGGTCTGCTGGACGGGTGGCTGGTGGCCGAGGAGGACGCTGGCGCGGTGGTGCCCGGGGTGACGGTCCGCGCGGTGCCGCTGCGGATGACCGACGAGGCGGCGACTGCGGCCATGGTCCGCGCCGCGGTGGAGTTGACGTGAGGCTGGAGATCCTGCCGGTGCTCGGCATCGGCCACGTGACCGAGGGTGACGACCTCGCGGCGATGATCGCGACGGCGGCGCCGTGGCTGCGCAACGGCGACGTCCTGGTGGTGACCAGCAAGATCGTCTCCAAGGCGGAGGGGCGGCTGGTCGACGTCCCGGCGGACGGCCCGGAGCGGCTGACCGCCCGGGACGAGGTCCTGGCCGCCGAGACCGCCCGGGTGGTCGCCAGCCGAGGGCCGACCCGGATCGTGCAGACCCATCACGGCTTCGTGATGGCCTCCGCGGGGATCGACGCGTCGAACGTGGACAAGACCCAGTTGGTGCTGCTGCCGGTCGATCCGGACGCCTCGGCGCGGGCTCTGCGCGAGGCGCTGCGGGAGCGCTACGACCTGGATGTCGCAGTGATCGTCACCGACACCATGGGACGGCCCTGGCGCAACGGCCTCACCGACGTGGCGCTCGGCGTGGCCGGGATGCCGGCCATCCGGGACCACCGGGGCGAGGTGGATCCGTACGGCAACGAGTTGCAGTTGACCCAGATGGCCGTGGTGGACGAGCTGGCGGGCGCCGGCGAGCTGATCAAGGGCAAGTGTGATCAGGTACCGGTCGCGGTGGTCCGCGGCTACCTCTCCGCGACCAGACCGGATGACGCCGGAGGTGCGCGGGCACTGATCCGCGACGCCGCGCAGGACCTCTTCTCGCTCGGTACCGCCGAGGCCCGTACCGCCGGGCTCGCCGACGCCGCCACCCTGGCCGACGCTCTCGGCCCGACGCCGGCCGACCTGACCGCCGTGCGGCGGGCGATCGACGCGATCGCCGAGGTCGTCGCCCCCGGCACGGTCTTCACCCTGGTCGACGAGGCTGAGGTACGCGCCGGCCTGGTCGCCGAGATGCCGGGGTGGCCGGAGGGCGCCACCCTGGTGCTGGGCTCGGCCCCGACGCCCGTCGAGCCGCTCGGTCTGGTCCGCTTCGGCGCCGACCTGCACCGACTGCGCGCCGCCCTGGCCGCCGAGGGTGTCGGGTCGACCCTGTTGCCGCCACCGCCGGGCAGCCCGGCGAGCGCCGCGCTCGCGCTGTGAGAGGCGGCCGGGTCACCCCGGCGAGCGCCGCGCTCGCGTTGTAGGAGACGGCCGGGTCAGGCGTTCAGCATGGCCCGGCCGAGCGGCGTCAACGTGTGCAGCACACTGTTGCGCTCCCGGTGGCTGACCAGCAGACCGGCGTTACGCAGCACCGTGGCGTGCTGGCTGGCCGCCGCCGGTGAGATGTTGAGCTGACGGGCGACCTCGCCGGTGGTGCAGCCGTCGTCGGTGGCCTGCAACACCGCCGCCCTGGTGCGGCCGAGCAGCGCGGCGAGTGAGTCGCGGGGAGCATCCGACGGGGCCGCCGCGATGCGGTCGGCCGGCGCCAGCCCGCCCAGCCGGTCGACCGGGTAGACCAGCACCGGCGGCAGCGCCGGGTCGAGCAGGGCGACCGGTGTGCTCGCGCAGAAGAACGACGGCACCAGCAGCAACCCGCGGCCGTCCAGGTGCATCTCCCGGCTGTGCGGATAGTGGCGGACCTCCAGCACCCCGTCCTCCCAGCGCATCGCTGGCCGGAGGCTGGTGAGCAGACCCTCGACGCCGCCGTCGAGCAGCGCCCGGGCTCGGCGGGCCCGGTCCGCCGCCACCGCGGCCTGGATCCTGCTCCAGTACGGGCTGATCGCCAACGATCGGTACTGCTCCATCGACTCGGCGAGGTGGTGCAGCACCGCCACCTCGCCCCGGGCCAGCGCGGCAGCCGAGGAGGGCAGTTGCGTCTCGGCGGCCAGCACGCTCAGGTCCCGGTGCAGCAGCTCGATGGGGGTGCGGCGGAGCGCGTCCAGCCCAGCCTCGAAACCGTCGACGCTGTCGTACGGGGTGAGGAAGTCCGGGAAGTAGCCGCGCGGCGGGTTCAGCGCGAACAGCAACCGCAGCTGCTCGGAGGCGGCGTCCTGACGCAGCCCTCGGGACACGCTGCGCCGCCAGTTGGCCGTCAACGGATCACGGTTGCGGCCCTGCAGCACGTGCAGGCTGAGGACCAGCTCCCAGATCGGGTCCGCAGCCGGCGCCACCCGGGTCCGGAGGATGTCCTCCCCAGAAAAGTGGATCTTCAGCATGGAGCGCTCCTGAGTCGCCGGCAGGGGGATACCGGGTGACCGTTCGACTCTACCTGGACGGCACTAATCTCCATCTTTAAGCCTGGGCTGAAAAACCTCGACGTCCACGGGGCAGGTTCGGCATGCTCTCAGTGCCCGAACAGGTGCCGGCGCGTCCTCGACGCCCCGGCGCCAGGGCACCGGGCCCGGGGAGGCCCCGGTGATCGGGCGGCACCACGAGGGTCTGCGGCCCTTGCTCCGCAGAGGTGCCGTCCGGTCATCCCGCCCCCGCATTCTCCCGCCCGGCTCAGCCGACCCACAGCGCGACCCGGTGGTCCTCGTCCGTGACGTAGAACGGCCGCCCGTCCACCTCGGCCACCCCCTCCACGTGGTGGAACGGCGCCAGGTCCGCCACCAGCTGCCCGCCGATCCGGCACGCGTCGTCCGACCCGCCGTCCGGGAGACGGAACCGCACGTGCCGGGAGGTGACGTCACCACCGCCGGGGTGGTCGTCCAGCAGCACCGATCCCTTGCCCAGCGCGTCGATCGAGCCGACCACGGCCGCGTACCCGCCGTCCGCCGTCGGGGTGATCGCCCGGAAGCCGGTCAGCCGCCCGGGCGGGGTGACCCCGCTCAACACGTACGTGCGCAGCGCCTGCGGCCAGACCGGCTCCGCCGCGAACATGCCCGGCACGTCGGCCACCTCGACCAGGATCGGCTCACCGGCCTCGGTGACCGGGAAACGCAGCCCGAGCAGCACTGTCCCGGCGGGGGTGAAGGCCGCGGCCTCCACGTTCAACGGCAGGTCGTCCGGGGAGAGGCGACTCACCCAGCTCTTCTCCCGGGCGGTGCCCCTGGCCAGGGTTTCCACGATGAACCGGGCCCGCACCCGTTCGCCCGGAGGCAACAGGACCAGCGGCGACCCGGCCAGGGCGTCGTTCACCGCCCGGTGCAGCCGGAACGAGTTGCGCACCACGTGCACCGGGAGCGGCCCGGCCGCCGCGGCGTCCTCCCGGAACCGCGCCACGAAGGCACGTCGGGGGCGCAGCGGGCCGCCCTTCGAACCGAAGTGGGAGCCGAAGACGTACACCCAGCCGTCGTGGTGGGCGAGCGCCTCACCGTCCTCGGTCCGCCCGTTCTCCGCACCGGCGTCCGCCAGCACGTGCCGGGCCGTCCACTCGCCGTCGTCCAGCTCCAGCAGCAAGGCGAGGCAGCGCTCCACCGGCCCCTCGTCCAGCACGGTCCAGAAACCCCGCCGGGCACCGTACGCGCGCAGCAGCGCCGCCGACCGTACCGGCAGCAGGTCACTGGCCTCGTTGCCGGCCACGACGAATTCGACGAGTCGCAGGGTCACCGGGCCAGCGTACGAAGCACCCGCTCGTACAGTGACGGGGTGCCCGACACCGCGATCACCGGACCGACCGCCCACCCCACCGACCCCGAGACGTACGCGCCGTTGCACGCCGACGCCACGGCGCTGCTCGAAGGCTGGCAGCCCACCAGCCCGAACGGGGCGCTCGCGCGGGACCGGACCCTCCGCCTGCTCGGTGCCGGCCCGATCGCGATGAGTCGACAGCACCGACCTGGGCACCTCACCGCGAGCGCGCTGGTGCTGGACTCCACCGGCTCGCGGGTGCTGCTCTGCCTGCACGTCAAGCTCGGGTGGTGGGTGCAGCTCGGCGGGCACTGCGAGCCGACCGATCAGGCCCTGGTCGGCGCCGCGCTGCGCGAGGCCACCGAGGAGTCCGGCATCGCCGGTCTGCGCATCGACCCCGTGCCGATCGACGTGGACGTGCACCCGGTGCGGTGTCAGGGCGGGTCACTGCACCACGACGTCCGCTTCGCCGTGCTGGCCCCGCCCGAGGCCGTGGAGCAGGTCAGCGACGAGGCGGAGGAGCTGGGCTGGTTCACACCGGACCAGCTGCCCGAGCCACTGGCCGGCGGGACCGTGCAACTGGTCGCGCCGGCCCTCGCAGCCCTCAGACGTAGCCCTCTTCGCCTCGCGCCTTGAGCTCGTCGACCAGGGCCTTCACGTCCTGGGCCCGGTCGCGGGGGCAGACCATCACCGCGTCGGGAGTGTCCACCACGATGAGGTCGCGCAACCCGAGGACGGCCACCAGCCGCCCCGACTGCGGCACGACCACCATGTTCGCGCTGTCGCGCAGCAGCACACCCGGCTTGGCGTCGGTGCCGAGCACCACGTTGCCCGCGTCGTCGGTCGGCAACACGTCGCCGAGGGTGTGGAAGTCGCCGACGTCGTTCCAGCCGAAGTCGCCCGGCACGGTAGCGACGCGACCCGCGGTGGCCGCGCCCTCCATCACCGCGTAGTCCACGGAGATCTTCGGCAGGGTCGGCCAGATCGCACCGAGGACCTCGTCCTGCTCCGGGGTGCCCCAGGCGGCGGCGATCGCGGCCACACCGGCGTGCAGCGCCGGCTGCTGGCGGGCCAGCTCGGCGAGGAAGACGTCCACCCGCCACACGAACATGCTCGCGTTCCACAGGTAGCGGCCCGAACGGACGTACGCCTCGGCGACCTCGGCGCCCGGCTTCTCCTTGAACTCGGCCACCGGCCGCCACGGCGTGCCCTCGGTCGGATCGCCGGTCTCCAGGTAGCCGTAGCCGGTCTCCGCCCGCGTGGGGGTGATCCCGACGGTCATCAGCATGCCCTGCTCGGCCCCGCGAACCGCCTCCTGGACCGTGCGGACCCAGCTCTCCGGGTCGCGGATCAGGTGGTCGGCCGCGAAGCTGCCCATCACCGCGTCCGGGTCCCGTGTCGCGATCACCGCCGCGGCCAACGCGATCGCCGCACAGGAATCCCGAGGGGAGGGCTCGACCAGGATGTTCTCCTCTGGCAGACCGGTCAGCTGCCGAGCCACCGCCGCGACGTGCGCGGCACCGGTGACCACAAGGGTCCGGTCCGGTGTGGTCAGCGGGGCGAGCCGTTCCACGGTCGCCTGGAGCAGCGAGGCGCTGGTGCCGGTGAGCGGATGGAGGAACTTGGGATGGCCGGCGCGGGACAACGGCCACAACCGCGTGCCGCTGCCACCTGCCGGGATGACCGCATAAAGCATCCGCACATCATGCCCGACGTACCTGCTGGAAGTGGCACGGGTCACCGCCCGCGCCCCGGAGGGTCAGGAACTGGCGCGACTCCAGGCGGCGATGTGCACCTCGGCGCTGGACTCCCAGGTGAACTCCTTCGCCCGGTCGAACCCCGCCTTCGCCAGCGACAACCGCCGCTGCTCGTCGTCGAGGAGGGCAGCCAGGTCGGTGCCGATCTGCTCCGGGTCCTCGGAGGTGTACGCGACCGCGTCGCCGCCCACCTCGGGCAGTGACAGCCGCGGAGTGGTCAGCACCGGGGCGGCGCACGCCATCGCCTCCAGGATCGGCAGCCCGAACCCCTCGCCGTAGGACGGGTAGGCGGCGACCAGCGCGCCACCGAGGAAGCCGGGCAGGTCGCCGTAGCGCAGGTAGCCGGGACGCAGCAGGCGCAGGTGCGACGGGACCTCGGCGACCGCGCGGTCGATGTCGTCGTCGTGCCCCTGACCACCGGCGATCACCAGAGCCGGCGGGTCGGCGCGGTCGGCCACCGCCCGCGCCCAACCACGGATCAGGTTGGGGACGTTCTTGCGGGGCTCCTTGGCCCCGAGAAAGGCGACGTAGCTGCTGTTGCCCAGCCCCAGCCGGGCCCGCACGCGGGCCTTCTCCTCCTCCGTGGGCGCGTGGAAGGCGGACTGGTCGACGCCGTGGTAGGCCACGTCGATCCGTGTCGGGTCGGCGTCGAGCAGCCGGATCAGCTCGTCCCGGGTGGCCTTGCTGGGCACGATCACCCGGTTGGCGCGGCGCAGCGAGGTCTTGATGGCACTGCGGAAGAACGTGCGGCGGGACTTGTCGTAATGCTCCGGCTCGGTGAAGAACGTCGCGTCGTGCACGGTGACCGTGACCGGGCACCCGGCCCGCAGCGGGCAGGTGTAGAAGGGCGAGTGCAGGACGTGCGCGCCCACCTGCTGCGCGAGCAACGGCAGGCCGGTCTGCTCCCACGCGAGCCGGGCCGGGCGGTGCGCCACGGCGGCCGGAGCGGGAATGATCTCCGCCCCGGGCAGCATCCGGGTGTAACGCTCCAGGTCGGTGCGAAGGCTGACCACGGCCAGCTCCACCCCCGACCCGCACACCTTGCCGAGGGCTCCGAGCAGCCCGTCAACGTATCGACCGACACCACCACGGTCGGCGGGGACACTCGTGGCGTCGATGAGCACGCGGGGCGGGCGACCGGCGGTCACGGGGCGACTCCTTGCACTGCGGTCTGTGGGGAACAACACTCCGGGGGTCAAGCCTACGCCGGAGCGCGCCAGCGGCGCTGACTGCGACCCGACGGTACGCCGACTTGTCATCGTCATCGAGTACGGCCGGCGGGGGCGTATCGTTCGCGCCGATGGCCGACAACATTGCTTGGGTCTTCGCCGATGCGATCGCGACCGACCCGACCAGACCGCTGCTCACCTGGTACGACGACGCCAGCGGTGACCGCACCGAACTTTCCGGCGTCACCCTGGCGAACTGGGTGGCGAAGACCGCCAATCTCCTCGTCGACGAGGTAGGTCTGGCTGCGGGCACCCCGGCCGGCGTGCTGCTGCCGCCACACTGGCAGACCGCGGCGGTGCTGCTGGGCTGCTGGTCGGCCAAGTTGAGCGTCGTGGACACACCGGGCGACGTGGACGTGCTCTTCGCCGCCGCCGACCAACTCGACGAGGCACAGTCCTGGTCCGCCGACGAGCGGTACGCCCTCGGGCTGGCCCCACTCGCCGCCCCGCTGCGGCAGGTGCCGCCCGGGTTCGCCGACTACGTGGTGGAGGTACGCCGACACGGCGACCACTTCACCCCGCAGCCCGGTCCGGGCCCCGCCGACGCGCGCCTGCTCACCCGCGCCGAGGCCCGCGCCACCGAGTTGGGCATCGAGCCCGGCGCGCGGGTCCTCATCGACGCCACCCGCCACCCCGACCCGGTCGACTGGCTGCTGGCCCCGCTGACCCGGGCCGCCACCATCGTCCTCTGCGCCAACCTCGACCCAACAAAGGTGGCCAACCGCCAAGCCACCGAAAAGGTCACCCAGACCCTCCCCTAACCCACCCCCGCGCCCCACCCGCACCGCACCCGCACCCCGCCCCGCCCCGCCCCCGGGAGGGTCGATCATGGAGTTGTGGTGGGCGATTGGTACGCCGATGCCCGTTCTGTGGGGCACCACAATTCCATGATCGACGCGAGTGGACGCGCGGGGAGGGCGGGGCGGGGGCCGAGGGGCCGGGACGCGCGGGGCGCGGGTCAGGCGGGCGTGTTGTTCGTGGCTCGGCGTTGGGCGAGGGTGGCGAAAGCTGTCAGGGACTCGGGGTTGGCGAGGGCGCCCTTGGCCGCGGCCTGGTCGACCGGGATGCCGGTGAGGATCTTCTTGACCGGCACCTCCAGCTTCTTCGCCGACAGGGTGCGGGGCACCGAGCGCACCTGGTGGATCTCGTCGGGCACGTGCCGGGGTGACAGCGCGGTGCGCAGTTCGCGGCAGATCTTCGCGCGCATCGGATCGTCCAGCTCCAGGCCTTCGGCCAGCACCACGAAGAGCAGCAGCTCACCGGCGCCGCCCTCGTCGTCCTCCAGGTGGACGACGACCGAGTCGAGCACCTCGTCCAGCCCCTCGACCACCGAGTAGAACTCGGCGGTGCCCAGCCGCACCCCACCGCGGTTGAGCGTGGCGTCGGAGCGGCCGGTGATCACGCAACCGCCCCGCTCGTTGATGGTGATCCAGTCGCCGTGCCGCCAGACGCCCGGGTAGACGTCGAAGTACGCCTCGCGGTAGCGGGTGCCGTCCGGGTCGTTCCAGAAGCCCACCGGCATGCTCGGCATCGGCTCGGTGATGACCAGCTCGCCCAGCTCACCGATGACCGGGGTGCCGTTGGCGGAGCGGGCCTCCACCTTGGCGCCCAGCGCACGGCAGGCGATCTCACCGGCGTACACCGGAAGTAGCGGCACCCCGCCGACGAACCCGGTGCAGACGTCGGTGCCGCCGGAGAGCGACTGGAGCTGGAGGCGGTCGCCGACCGTCTCGTACACCCATTCGAAGCCCTCGGCGGGCAGCGGCGCACCGGTGGAGCCCACCCCGCGCAGCGCCGACAGGTCGGCGACGTCCCGGGGCACCAGCCCGGCCTTGCGGCAGGCCAGCAGGAACGGCGCGGAGGTGCCGAAGTACGTGGTGCCGGTCTCCGCCGCCAGCCGCCACAGCTCACCGAGGTCGGGCTCGGCCGGCCGGCCGGGCTCCGCCCGGACCGCCGGGTTGCCGTCGAAGAGCACGATGGTCGCGCCCACCGCCGGCCCGGAGACCAGGAAGTTCCACATCATCCAGCCGGTGGTGGTGAACCAGAAGAACCGGTCGGCCGGGCCCAGGTCGTGGTGCAGGGCGAGCATCTTCAGGTGTTCCAGCAGGATGCCGCCGTGGCCGTGCACGATCGGCTTGGGCAGCCCGGTGGTGCCCGAGGAGTAGAGCACGTACAGCGGGTGGTCGAACGGCACCGGCGTGAACGTCGACGGCTCGTCGGTGGGCGCGGCCAGCTCCGCCCAGCCCAGCACGCCCTCGGGTACGGGGCCCGTCGGGTCGAGGTAGCCGATGTTGACGGTGTGCCGCAGCGACGGCAGTGCGGCCCGGATCGCGGCCACCTCGGCGCGGCGGTCGACCGGCTTGTCGCCGTAGCGGTAGCCGTCCACGGCGACCAGCACCGTCGGCTCGATCTGCTGCCACCGGTCGGTGACACTGCGGGTGCCGAACTCGGGCGCGCAGGACGAGAAGATCGCGCCCAGGCTGGCGGTGGCCAGCAGCAGGACGTACGTCTCAGGGATGTTCGGGGCGTACGCCGCCACGCGGTCACCGGCGGTGACGCCGAGCCGACGCAGCCCGGCCGACACCCGGCGGACCTGCTCGCGCAACTCCCCGGCGGTCAGCGTGACGAGCGGTCGGGTCTGCCCGTGCGCGATCACCACCGGGTCGTCGTCACCCCGCCCCGGCATCCGCAACACGTTCTCGGCGTAGTTGAGCGTGGCCCCCGGGAACCAGCGGGCGCCGGGCATCCCCCGCTCGGCCAGGGTCGCGGTCGGCGGGGTGTGCGCGACCACCTCGAAGTGGTCCCAGATCGAACGCCAGAACCCGTCCAGATCGGTGGTCGACCAGCGCCACAACGCGTCGTAGTCGGCGAAGTCCAGCCCGCGGTGCTCCCGAAGCCAGCGCAGGTAGGCGCCGATCCGGGACTGCTCGCGTACGTCCGCCGGCGGCGCCCACAGCATGTCACCCACTGCTTCACCCTCCCCTGGCCCGGCACGACATTGTGAATGGGCCGTGGCGCCATCTTGCCCTACCTCGAAGCGCCATTCTGCGCACCGGGTGCGCCAACCGACGCGTGCCCGCCCCACACTCCACCCACCCACCTCATGTGGGTCAGCCCTCGCGGTGTGCCTGGATGGCGCGACGGCGGGCGAGGCGGTGGGCCCGGCGGATCTCCGCCTCCTTGTACCGGCGCTCGTCCTCCGCCGTCTCCGGCAGCACCGGGCGGACCACCCGCGGCGCCCCACCCACGTCCACCCCCACGAACACCAGGTAGGCGGTGGCCACCCGGACCGCCGCGTCCTCGGCCGAGTCCCACCGTTCGGCGACCACCCGTACGCCCACCTCCATCGAGGTCTGGCCGGTCCAGTTCACCTGTGCGTGGGCGTGCACGAGGTCACCGACCCGGACCGCCTCGGAGAAGACGATCTCGTCGATCGCCGCGGTGACCGCCGTTCCGCCGCTGTGTCGGGCCGCGGCGGCACCCGCCACGTCATCGACGAACTTCATCAGAACCCCGCCGTGCACGGTGCCGTACAGGTTCACGTCCACGGCAGTCATGATCTTGCTTAGCGTGACGCGCGAGTACGACGTCGGCTTGCCGATCGGAGCGGCGGAGAGGTGCTCAGTCATGTCGAAAACGGTACGGTGCGCGGATGCGACATCTCTGGAGCTTCCTCGCCGGGCTGGTGGTGGCGCCCATCACCTGGGTGCTGGTCACACTGGGGCAGGACGGGTCGAGCCGGACAGTCGACCGCTGGGTGGAGACCGGCACGTTCAACACCGCCAACCTGATCGAGCCGGCCGTGTACCTCGGTGTCGGCGGAGTCCTGCTGGGCCTGGTCGGCACGCTGCGCTTCTCGCCGCTGGGCCCGCTGGTGGCCGGGTTGCTGCTGGTCACGCCGTACGTCGGGATGTTCGTGGCGCCCTTCACGGTGCGGGACGCGATCCCGCACGAGTGGAAGATGCTCGGCGACCCGTTGCCGCTGCGGCTGCCGGTGGAGAACGGCACGCTGTTCGTGATCGGTCTGCTGCTGCTGATGGCGACCTTCAGCGGGCAGCGGTGGCGGCAGTGGCCGCGCGCGGCTGCCGAGCCGGCCGCTACGCCGGCCCCGGTGCCGGACGCAGGCCCCCGCAACGACGACTTCACCCTGACCGACTGGCCGTCGCCGACGCCCGCGGAGCGCGACACCGCGCCCCTCACTCTCGGTTACCCGGCCGATTCGACACCGACCGAGCCGCTGCCGCGCCGGGTGGGTGGCGAGTCGCCCTGGTCCGCCCCGCCGCGCGGGCAGTCGCGCCCCGAGGACACCACCGAGATCCGCTGAAACCGTCGGGCGGGCCGGGTGACCGGCCCGCCCACTGTCTGCTGCGCGGAGGCCCTGGCGCAGCGCTGCTGCGCAGAGGCCCTGGCGCAGCCCTGTTGCGCAGAGGCCCTGGCGCAGCCCTGTTGCAAAGAGGCCCTGGCGCAGCCCTACCGCCAGGTCCGCTGACCAGAGGCCCTAGTGCAGCGCGACCGCCAGATCCGGGTCGACCGTGCCGAGGCTGGCGCGGGGCACGACGAGGAGCATGACCAGCAGCGAGGCGGCCATGCCGCCCGCGATGACGATCGCCATCGGCACACTCCCGGTGCCGAACAGGCCCGCCAGTGGCGCCGACAACGCGCCGATGCCGAACTGCACGGCGCCGAGCAGCGCCGCGGCGGTGCCCGCCGCCTCGCTGTGCCGGCTCATGGCCAGCGCCGGAGCGTTCGGCAGGGCCAGGCCGGTGGCGGCCAGGACGAGCCACAGCGACGCGAGCAGGGTGCCCAGACCACCGAAGCCGGTCGCGGCGAACATGACCAGCAGCAGCCCGGCCGCCGTGCCGGCGATCAGGGCGCTGACCAGGATCTGCTGCGGGGTGTAGCGGCGCAGCAGCCGGACGTTGAACTGGGTGGCCGCGATCAGGCCCACCGCGCCGGCCCCGAAGGCCAGGCCGAACTCCTGCTCGTCGAGGCCGTACTCGCGTTGGAGAACGAACGACGACCCGGAGACGTACGCGAACAGGGCCGCCATCGCCAGCCCGGCGACCAGCACCAGGCCGACGAACGCCCGGTCGTTGAGCAGCCCCCGGTAGTCGCGCAGGGTGGCGCCGATCCCCCCGTGTCGCCGACGCGCCACCGGAAGGGTCTCCGGGAGCCGGAGCGCGGCCACGACGATCAGCAACGCGCCCAGCACCGCCAGCGCCGCGAAGACACCCCGCCAGTCGGTCCAGCTCAGCAGGCCACTGCCCAGGGTCGGCGCGAGAATGGGCGCCAGGCCCATGACGAGCATCAGCCGGGAGAAGATCCGGGCGAAGGAGGCGCCGCTGAACAGGTCGCGGACGACGGCCGTGGCGACCACGGTGGCGGCCGCCACACCAAGCCCCTGGAGTACGCGCAGCGCGCCGAGCACGGCGATGTTGGGCGCGAAGACGCACAGCACGGAGGCCACGATGTGCGCGACCAGCCCGGCCAGCAACGGCATCCGTCGTCCGACCACATCGGAGAGCGGCCCGATCAGCAACTGGCCCAACGCGAGGCCGACCAGCGTGCCGGTCAGGGTCAACTGCACCGCGGTCTCGGTGGTCTGCAACCCGGTGGTGATGGCGGGCAGCGCGGGCAGGTACATGTCGATGGTCAACGGCCCGATCGCGATCAACGCGCCGAGCACGAGGACGAGCTGTGCCCGTTGACGGTTGGTCATCAGGTCGCCGGGCAGGACGTCCCCGGTGGGGTCTTCCACCCGGGTGCCGGGCCCGGTCTTGTCCACCAACTGCTTCATCATCTCGGTCTCTCTGCGGAAGCGGATGCGTCGTCACGTGCGGTGCCGGGGCGTCACCGCGTCCACAGGTCTCGGCGGGCGCGGTGCGGGGTGCCCGCCAGCGGAGGCGAGCAGGTGACGAGGCTGGGGTCGTGGTGGGGGTGGCCGGGTGCGGCGATCACGCAAGGGTGATCCTCTCGCTCGCCAACGTCCCATCGGCGTACGACGTTCCCGATGTGTGGGGTGTCACGCCACGCGGGGGCCGACGCGGACGCGGCCATGGAGTGACGACAGTCACAGCCGGGACAGAACCCGGACCGGGGTACGCGTCGTCTTGCCTGACGTGAGACGAAGTCTGGACGGACTCGACGAGGGCGAACTGCTTCGCCGCGTCGCCCGGGGCGACCGGCGCGCGTTCGACGCGCTGTACCGGCGTACCGCCCCCTGGCTGACCACCCGACTGCGTCGGCGCTGCGCCGACGAGGACGTGGTGGCCGAGGTGTTGCAGGAGACGTACCTGGCGGTCTGGCGGTCGGCCGGCAGTCAGGCGCAGTCCCCCTCCACCTCGGGCAGCGCCGTGGGCTGGCTGTGGACGATCGCCGCCCACCGGCTGATCGACGCGTTCCGCCACCGGGCTCGGCGCGAGCGGATCCCGTCGGTGCAGACCTTCGAGACCGTGGCCCCGGCCGCCGAGGACGAGGCACTGGCCGGCGGTCTGGACGCCAACCTCGAACGGGCCCTGCACGCGCTACCCCCGGAGCTACGCCAGGTGCTCCGCGCGATGGTCCTCGACGGGTTGACCACCCGGGAGACGTCGCTGCTGCTCGGTATGCCCGAGGGGACCGTGAAGACCCGCGCGCGACGAGCCCGCATCGCACTCCGGGAGGCGCTGTCATGACCACTCATCCCACACCCGCAGTCATCTCCCACTACGCCTCGGGCGGCGCGGACGTCGACGACGCGACCGTCTGGGCGGTGGAGGCACACCTGGAGGTCTGCGCCGAATGCCGGGCGCTGCTGTCCGGTGCTGTCGACCCGGGCACCCGGGAACTGCTGGACCGGGTGGCCGCCGGGATCACCGCCGGGATCACCGCCGGCCCCGGCCCGGTACGCCGTCGGCGGCTACCGCGCACCGGGGTCGCCGCACGGGTCCTGCCCTGGCTCGCCACCGCCGCCGGGCTGATGCTCGCCGCGGTGCTGTTCGAGAAGACCTTCGCCAGCCTGCCGTCGCTGGTGCTGCTGATCGCGCCGGTCGCGCCGCTGCTGCCGGTGGCCGCCGTCTGGAGCCGGCGACTCGATCCGGCCTGGGAGCTGACGGCAACCATGCCCCGCACCGGCCTGCCGCTGCTGATGCGCCGCACGTTGGGGGTGCTGATCACGGTCGTACCGGTGCTGGCGGTGGCCGGCTGGGGCACCGGGCACTCCCCCGGCCTCTGGCTGCTGCCGGCTCTGGGCTTCACCGCCGGGGCGTTGGCGCTGGGCACGTTGGTGGGCGTCGACCGGGCCGCCCTCGCGCTGGCGGTCGCCTGGTCCGCGGGTGTGGTGGCGCCGAGCCTGGCCGACGGGCAGCTCCCGATCGTCCTCACGGGCAGCAGCCTGCCCGGGTGGGCGCTCACCACCGTGGTGCTGACGGCCGTGCTGCTCGTACGTGCCCGACGACGGCCGCGGCACCTCACCAGGACCTTCCGATGACCACACCGAGCCAGGACCGAATGGAGACCTCATGATGCGTACGGTCAGCGTGGCGGAGACCAGGCCGTCGACCCATCCGTGGGCGGTGCACGCCGAGAAGTTGCAGGTCAAGGCCGGACGACACCTGGCGGTCAACGAGCTGGACCTGACCCTGGGCACCGGTGTGCACGGGCTGCTCGGCCCCAACGGTGCCGGCAAGACGACGTTGATGCGAGCACTGGCCACGGTGGTCAAGCCGTCCGCCGGTCGACTGACCCTGCTCGGCGAGGACGTCACCGCCGGCGCGGACCTGCGCCGGGTACGACGTGGCCTGGGCTACCTGCCGCAGCACTTCGGCTTCTACCCGCGCTTCACGGTCCGGGAGTTCGTCGAGTATCTGGCCTGGCTCAAGGAGATGCCGAAGACGGTCATCCCCGCCGCGGTGCAGCGGGCCATCGAACGGGTCGGCCTGGCGGACCGCGCCGACTCCCGGATGAAGACGCTGTCCGGCGGGATGCTGCGCCGCGCCGGCATCGCCCAGGCGATCGTCAACGACCCGGAGGTGCTGCTGCTCGACGAGCCGACGGTGGGCCTGGACCCGGAGCAGCGCTTCGACTTCCGTGAGCTGTTGCGCGACATCGGTCTGGACAGCTGCGTACTCGTCTCCACCCACCTGGTCGAGGACGTCGCGGTGGCCTGCACCGACGTGGTGCTGATCAACGACGGTCGGCTGGTGTGGCAGGGCAGCGCCGACGAACTGGCCCAGCAGGGCGGCACCGACGACGCCGGTGACAGCGCCACCGAACGCGGTTACTCGGCGCTGCTGCGCGCCCACCGTGGCCGGGTGTCGGCATGACCGGACGAATCCTCCGCATCGAGCTGCGCCGTTCGGCGGCGCTGAGCGTCGCCCTGCTGTCGCTGGTGACCGGCACGGTGTTGCTGCTCACGTCCACCCAGTTCTTCGCCGGGCGGTGGATGCAACTGGCGATCTCCTCGCGGTCGCTGCTCATGGTGTTGCTGCCCTTCGCGCTGGCCGGCGGGGCGTGGCTGGGTCAACGCGACGCGCGTTACCGGGTCACCGAGTTGTTCGCCAGCACCGTCCGTCCGCGGTGGCAGCGCGTCGTCCCGACCGCCAGCGCGCTGGCGGTCGCGGTGGCGAGCGCGTACGTCCTGGTGTTCCTCGTCGCAGCTGGATGGGTGGTGCCGACGGCGGGCTACTTCCCGGCGAGCGCGCTCGTCGTCGCCGGGGTCGGCGTCCCGGCGCTGGTCGCCGCCGGCTGGCTCGGCATGGCCGCCGGTCGCGCCGTGCCCCGGGTGGTCACCGCACCCGTCCTCGCCGTGGTCGGCTTCGTCCTGGTGGGGCTGATCCCCGACCTCGTCATGATGGCCAACACCAACGCGGGTCTCGCCAGACTCGGGCCGGAACCGTCGGCGGTGCTGCTGGTGCCGACCTTCAACGGCCTGGACGACCTCCAGACGATCACGACGCGGGTCAGCCTGCTCCAGACGCTGTGGCTGGTGTCCCTCGCCGCGACCGGTCTGCTGCTGCTCGGCGCGGTCCGCCGCCGCGCCATCGCGTTGGCCGTGCTCCCGGCGGTGCTCGGCGGGGCGGTCGCCGTACCGCTCCTGCCGGTCGGCGGCACCCGCGGGGCGGCGGTCGTCGACCCGGTCGCCATCGAGCTGGTCTGCGACAACGACGGCCCGCAGGTCTGCGTGACACGGGCGCACACCGCGTTGCTGCCCGACGTCGTCGGCCCGGCCCGGCAGGCACTCGGCATGATGGCGACGAAGCTGCCCGACGCGCCCGTGCGGGCGGTGCAGACCCGACAGGCCGACTACTGGTCTCGGCGGGACCCGGGCACGGCACCGCCCCGGCACGCCGCCGACACGATCGTCTTCGACACTCCCACCATCGACCGCGCCGGCCGCGCCGACCTGTCCGGCGACTACTTCCTGCCGTCGCTGCTCGATGCCGCCTGGGGGCAGGACTGCGGCGACCGTTCGGAGCCCGACGAACCCCTGGCCCGGACAGTCGCCACGGCCTGGCTGAGCGGTCAGCCGCCAACCCCACAGCGCTGGTGGGACCCGGCGGACATCGAGCGGGCGCAGAGCGCGTACCAGGCGCTGGTGAGCCTGCCGGAGACCGAGCAGCGAGGTCGGATGGCGGCGGCCCGCGCGGCGGCGATGGACTGCCGTAGCGACGGCCTCCTGGCGATCCTGCCGGCGAAGAAGCCATGAGATGGCTCCGGCTCCACCTGCGGTCGCGCCGGGTTCCCCTCGCGCTCGGCAGCGCGGCGGCGCTGATCACGCTGGCCTGGGTGCTGACGGTGGTCTACACGGACTCGACCACCATCAACGCCCGCACGGCGAGCCTCACCATCATGCTGGCGGTGGTCGCGTTCGGCACCACCCTCGGCGGCGCGGACGACGCCCTCGACCACACCGCGGCGGTCAACTGGCCGCTGCGACGTGCCGGTCACCTGCTCCTTGTCCTCGCCGCGATCACCGCCCTGCTGTCACTCAGCACGCTCACCGACGCGCGCTACGAGCCGCTCGCACTCGTGCTGCGCAACACCGCCGGCCTGCTCGGGCTGACCGCCCTCGGCACCGCACTGGTCGGCGCCGCGCTGTCGTGGATCGCCCCGCTGACCTGGACCCTCATCGCGGTCCTGCCCATCATGGGCCCCAGCACGGACGTGCGGACGCAGGTCGCCAGTTGGCTGCTCCAGCCCCCCGGCACCACCGTCGCCACCGTCTGCGCCACCGTGCTGGCGGTGACGGGTCTGCTGGCGTACGCGCTGCGGGGCGGCCCGCTGCGGCCCGTCACCGAGACAGCCGCCGAGCGGTGACGAAACCGTCGATGGTCCGGCGTGCCGCTGTCGGCGTACCGGGCCATCGACGGAATCCGACGATCTAGACGACGCCGGCCAGCAGCTGCCGGGCCATGACGATGCGCTGCACCTGGTTGGTGCCCTCGTAGATCTGGGTGATCTTGGCGTCGCGCATCATCCGCTCGACCGGGTAGTCCCGCGTGTAGCCGTAGCCGCCGAGCAGTTGCACCGCGTCGGTGGTGATCTCCATGGCGGCGTCGGAGGCGAAGCACTTGGCCGCCGCGCCGAAGTAGGTGAGATCCGCGTCGCCACGCTCCGACTTGCCGGCCGCCGCGTACGTGAGCTGCCGGGCCGCCTCCAGCTTCATGCCCATGTCGGCGAGCATGAACTGGATGCCCTGGAACTCGGCGACGGCCTTGCCGAACTGCCGGCGCTCGGCCACGTACCCCTTGGCGTAGTCGAGCGCGCCCTGCGCGATCCCGACGGCCTGCGCGGCGATGGTGACCCGGGTGTGGTCCAGGGTCTTCATCGCGGTCGCGAAGCCGGTGCCCTCCGCGCCGATCATCCGGTCGGCGGGGATCCGCACGTTGTCCAGGTAGACCTCGCGGGTCGGCGAGCCCTTGATGCCGAGCTTCTTCTCCGGTGCGCCGAAGCTCACCCCGGCATCGGACTTCTCCACCACGAAGGCCGAGATGCCCCGGGACCGTGCGGACGGGTCGGTCACGGCGAAGACGGTGTAGAACTCCGACACGCCGGCGTTGGTGATCCAGCGCTTCACGCCGTTGAGCACCCAGTGATCCCCGTCACGTACCGCCCGGGTGGTCATCGACGCCGCGTCGCTGCCCGCCTCCGGCTCGGAGAGGCAGTACGAGAACATGGCCTCACCCGCCGCCACCGGCGTCAGGTAGCGGCGCTTGAGCTCCTCGGAACCGGACAACAACAGTGGCATCGTGCCGAGTTTGTTGACCGCCGGGATCAGCGAGGAGGACGCGCACGCCCGGGCGACCTCCTCGATCACGATGGCGGTGGCCAGTGCGTCCGCGCCCGCGCCGCCGTACTCCTCGGGGATGTGCGGTGCGTGGAAGTCGGCCGCCCGCAACGCGTCGTAGGACGCTTTGGGAAACTCCCCGGTCTCGTCGGCCTCGGCGGCGTGCGGCGCCACCTTCGCCGTGCAGACCTCCCGGACCGCGTCCCGGATCGCCAGATGCTCCTCCGGCAACCGGTAGACGTCGAACGACTCGCCTGCGGCCATGTCGGCCCCTCCCCTTCACCGCTATCATGCGCAGTCTGTGACGACTCCTGACCGCCGACCGCGCAGACTGAAGACTAGCGACTGCAGTTCAGGTGATGTTACCGGCGCGTAGGTATGGGCATGCGGGTGCACCCACGCCGCTGGGCAATGATGGAGGACGAGACAGTGAGCCAACCCTCCGGTGCCCCGCCCAGGCGCCGCAGCAGAATGCGACGCGACGACGCGCCGCCAGTGCGAGCGGAGAAACAGGCGTGACGATCCCCTACCCCACCATCCAGCCGACCCCCGCCATCGCCGCGGTGACACCGCCCTCGGGCGCGCCTCGGCCGCGGGTGACGTTCCTGGGGACTGGCTACCTCGGTGCGACGTACGCCATCTGCTACGCCGAGCTGGGCTACGACGTGCTCGGCTTCGACGTCGACGCGGACAAGATCGCGATGTTGAACGCCGGTCAGGTGCCCATCCACGAACCCGGCCTGGACGAGCTGCTGCGGCGCAACCTCGCCGCCGGACGCCTCCGGTTCAGCACCGACATCGCCGAGACCGCCGAGTTCGGTGACGTGCACTTCATCTGCGTCGGCACCCCGCAGCGGGCGGACGGCATGGGCGCCGACCTGTCGTACGTCGAGGCGTCGGTCACCAGCCTCGCGCAGCACCTGACCCGCAAGGCACTGATCGTCGGCAAGTCCACCGTGCCGGTCGGCACCGCGGACTGGGTGGAGCAGCTCGTCGGCAAGCACACCCCCGACGACCTCGGCGTCGAGGTGGCGTGGAGCCCCGAGTTCCTCCAGGAGGGCTTCGCCGTCGACGACGTCCTGCGCCCCAACCGCATCGTCGTCGGCGTGAAGAGCGAGTGGGCCAACGGCATGCTCTACGCCGCGCACAAGGGCGTGTTCGACCTGGCCGCCACGGAGGACCGCGAGGTGCCCCTGGTGGTCACCGACTTCGCCACCGCCGAGCTGGTCAAGGTCGCCGCGAACGCCTTCCTGGCCACCAAGATCTCCTTCATCAACGCGATGGCCGAGGTCTGCGAGGCGTCCGGTGGCGACGTCACCCAGCTGGCCCGCGCGATCGGGTACGACCCGCGGATCGGCAACCGGTTCCTCCAGGCCGGCCTCGGCTTCGGCGGCGCCTGCCTGCCCAAGGACATCCGCGCCTTCCAGGCCCGCGCCCAGGAGTTGGGCGCCGGCGAGGCGCTGCGCTTCCTGCACGAGGTCGACCTGATCAACCTTCGCCGCCGTACCCGGGTGCTCAACCTCGCCGCCGACCTGCTCGGCCGCCGCAGCGGGCCGGCCGGTCCGGACTTCTCCGGCACCCGGATCGCCGTGCTCGGTGCGACGTTCAAGCCCAACACCGACGACGTCCGCGACGCCCCGGCGCTCGCCGTCGCCGCGCTGTTGCACAAGGCCGGCGCCGAGGTGCACGTGTACGACCCGCAGGGCACCGAGAACGCCCGACGGGCCGTCCCCGAGCTGACCTACGAGGCCGGCATCAACGAGGCCGTCGCTGGCGCCGACCTGGTCTGCGTCCTCACCGAGTGGGCCGACTTCCGCAACGCCGACCCGGTCGCCCTCGGCGAGCTGGTCAACGGCCGCAAGGTGGTCGACGGCCGAAACTGTCTCGATTCGGCACTGTGGACCCAGGCTGGCTGGGAGTACCGGGGCATGGGCCGCCCCTGACCGGACGACCTCCAGCGGCCGGCCACCGAGCAATCGGTGGCCGGCCGCTGTCGTTGTTTGCCCCGGACCCGCCGACAAGAGTCGAAATCCGGGCCAGCTTTGGGCATGCTGCGACAGTGGGAGTCCACAGTGCGGGTGGAGGGGTGTCGTGGCGACCTTTCAATGCTCCTCGTGCGGCCGGGAGATCAAGCCGGCCGTCCGATGCCCGCACTGTGGGGCTGATCAGCCGCAGTGGGTCGAACACTTGGCGGACATCGAGCGCTCGATCGCGGAGATGAAGGCGCGCGACGCCGCCATCGCCCGCGAGCAACGGCAGATCGCCGCCAAGATGCAGGCTGCGCTCTTCCAGCGCGACATCCTCGCCCATGCCGGCGAGGAGCGCCTCAAGCAGGCCACCCGGCCACGGCGGGTGCTGCGCCGCCGTCCCGGCCGGCGGCCACCGAGCGCCACCGCCACCAACGGCGCGCCGCCCCGGGTGCCCCGGCAGAACACCCCACCCGCTTCGGAGGACCCGCCGCCGCCCCCGCCCCGGCCGAGCTGGCTGGACGCGGACGACCCGGAGCACCCGCCGGAGGCCTCGTCGCGCGAGGTGCAGAACATCCCCCTCGGGCTGGGCGCCCTGCTGCTCGGGGTTGCCGCGGTGGTCTTCGCCGCGGTGGCGACCAGCTCGATGGACGCGGTGGCCCGGCTCGGCATCCTGCTCCTGGCCACCGTGCTGATGCTGCTCGCCCCGCCGGTGCTGGCCCGGCGCGGGCTCACCTCGACCGCCGAGACCATCGCCGCGGTCGGCCTGCTGCTGGTGCCGCTCGCCGGCAACGCCCTCTGGGCGGTGGACCGGATCGGCACCGGCGGCGGCTCCGCCACGATCTTCAGCGGGGTCATCTTCGCGGTCACGGCAGCCGTCGCATTCGGCTACGCCCGCTGGACGGGTCTGCGCGCACCCCGCTTCGCCACCGTCCTCGCCGCGCAGCCGGTGCTGCCACTGCTGGCGTACGACCGGATCACCGGGCCGGGCGGCTGGGCGCTGGTGCTCGCTCTGGTCGCCCTCGTCGACCTCTGGCTGGCCCGCTCCGGTGTGGCCCTGGAACGCCCCGTCCGGCAGGACCTGCCGGTGCCGGGCACCCCGTCGACGCCCCGCCAGCGCGACGGTGAGAGCCGCCCGGAGGGCGACCCGGAGGAGGCCGGCGAGCTGATCGACGCCAGCGCGGGTTCCACCGACGCCGGGTCGCTCCGCCCGGTGCCCGGGCTGCGCGAGCTGACCTGGTTGCTGCACGCGGTGGCGGTCGCCGTCGCCCTGGCGTACGCGGTCACCGCCCTGCTGCGGGCGCAGACCGTGCCGACCGCGACCGGCGCCGGGATGGTGCTGCTGCTGGCCGCCGCGGTCGGGTTGGCCGGCGCGCTGGTGCTGCGTCGGCCACCGCTGCCCGACGTCGCGGCCGGCATCGTCACGCTGGCCGTGATCGGCGCGCTCAGCCGAATCGCCTCGGTGGCGCTGCCCGACCAGGCGTTGCTGCTGATCGCGGTGGTCATCACGGTGACCGGGCTGGCGGTACGCGCGGTCCCCGAGACCGCCCGACGTGGCCCACAGATCGCCTCGGCGGTGGCGCTGACCGTCAGCGGCGTGGTGGTCGCCGGAGGCGCGCTGCGCGCCGGGGTGGCGCCGGTCCGGGCGGCGCTGCCCGCCTGGGGCGCCGACCTCAGTCGGTACCCGGCCGAGCTGGCCGCCGCGGTCGGACCGACCACCTGGCAGCTCGCGGGCGCCGCGTTCCTGCTCACCATCGCGGCGGTGCTGGCGCTGCCCCCGGAGATCCGCCGTGAGTTCGCGGTCGCCGGCGCGGCGCTGACCGCGCTCGCCGTTCCGGCCTCGTTCGGTCTCGGCTGGGCGGCGGCACCCTGGCCGATGGTGATCACCTCGATCGGCATCGGCGTCATCGGGCTCTCCGCCCGCACCGACCGGGCCGCGGTGGCGCACGCCATCGGGGCGGCCGTGGTGGGCCTGTTCGGCGCCGGCGCCAGCCTCGCCAGCCCCACCCTCACCGCCGCGGTCCTGGTCACCCTGTTCGTGGCCGGCACGCTGGTCACGCTGGCTCCCCGGGTCCGGATCGCCTCGGCCGCCTCCGACACGGTCACCGCCTGGGCGGCCGGAGGTGCCGCGTTCGCGCTGCCCGGGGCGGTGGCCGCGTTCGTGGCCGCCACCATGCCGACCGACCCGACCCCCACCCCGGCCAGCCTCCGGGAGGTGACCGTCCCGGTCCTGGCCGCCAGCTTCCTGGCGGTCTGCGTGACCCTCGGCTACGCCGCCGTCGTGCAGGTCTCCCAGCGCCGCATCCCCGCTCCGCTGTCGGTCGGCACCGGGCTGGGCGCCCTGGTGGTCACCGCCGCCGCGTTCGGCGCACCCGGCGCGACCGTCGCCGACGCCTGGGTCGGCGCACTGCTGCTGGTCGCGGCGGTGTTGCTCTTCCTGGCCCCGTCCATCGACGCCGGTCGGCGCGCCGACCTCACCCTGGACGGCTCGGACCTGGCCGCCGCCGCGGTCACCACCGCCCTGATCGCCACCCTGGTGCGGATCGGGGCGGTGCTCGCCCCGGGTGGGCAGTTGGCGGTGGCCGCCGCGCTGGTCCTGGTGGTTGCCGTGGGTGCACGCACCATGCCGGAGGAGTGGCGACGCGGGCCGATCCTCGGCCTCGCCGTCGGCGGTGCCCTCATCGGCGTACTCGCCGGCTGGTCCGCGGTGCGCGGTGGTGTCGGCGTGCTCGCCACACCCGGCCCGATCTGGAGAGGCGACCTGAGCGACTGGCCCGCCGCGCCCGTCGGCGGCTCCACCTGGCAGGCACCGGTCGCGCTGGCGCTGTTGGCCCTCGCCGCCGGCATCCTGCTCCCGCGGCCCTGGCGGTGGGACGTGTCCGGCGTGGCGGCGGTGCTCGCCACGATCGGCGCGCCAGCCGCGTTCGACCTGGCCTGGTGGTCGCCGGTCCTCATCGGCGGGATGGTCGCCACCGTGTACGGCATCGCCTCGGTGGCCACCGAGGAGGCCCGCGCCAGCCTGTCCCGGGCAACGGTGGCCGGGGTGGTCGCGTTGCACGCCGCCGGGGCCGGCCTGGTCCGGCCCTGGACCACGGCGCTGGCCCTGGGCAGCATCGCGCTGATCGGCGTGGTGGTGGCCACGCTGGCCCGCGTGCTGGCCGGCCCGCAGGTGAGCGACATCGACACCGAGGGGATGCCCCCGCACCTGGCGCAGATCGGCGGGGCGGCGATCGGCGCCGCGTTGCTGGCCCTTCCCGGCTCGGTGGCGGCGCTGGCCGCCGAATTCGGCCACTCGGCGCAGGTGGTGCTGACCGCCGCGCTGGCCGCGTCCAGCCTCGGCCTGGCCGCCGTGGCCGCGGTCCGCCGGCAGGTGCCGCAATATCTGCCCTGGGTCAGCGCGGCGGTGGTCGGCGGGGCCAGCATCAGCGCCCTCGCCGCCATCCCCACCGGCCTCGCCGCGGGCGTCTACGCGGCCGCCGCCGCCCTGCTCGGCGTGCTGGCCGAGCTGATCCGCGCGGCCACCGTGCCACCCACCGGCGCCGCCCAGCCGGTCCGGCGCTGGGCGGTACGGCTCGACGGCGCGCTACGTCGACTGCCGGACGACCCGGAGCGACGGCGGTGGCGATTCAACCCGGCCGCGGGCGCGTTGGCCGCGGCGGCCGTCCCGACCGCCCTGGCGCTCGCCTCGATCGCGCCCGCACTGGTCACCGCCCTGGTCGAGCCGCACCGCACACTGACCCGGATCTGGCAGGGCCCACCACCGGAGCTGCTCACCCCACCACCGGACGTGGTCAACCCGACCCACGTGCTGACGGCCCTGCTGCTCACCGCGACCGCGGCGCTGGCCGCCACCGGGTTCAGCGGTGGGCGTCGTTCCCGGGCCGTGCCGGTGGTGCTGCCCGGCGCAGCCGTCACCCTGCTGATCGCACCCCTCGCGCTGGGTCAGGGCTGGCCCGCCAGCACCGTGGCCGCGCTCTCCGTCTTCACGATCGCGATGCTCGGTCTCGCGCTGACCCCACCGCCGCCACTGGCCGAGCGGGCCCGCTCGCTGCGGCTGGCCCGGGTGCTGGTGTTCGCCATGGGTCTGGCCGGCGGCAGCGCCGGGCTCGCCGGCAGCCTGGCCGACCGGCAGATGACCCTGTTCACGCTCGGCAGCGCCGTCGCGGTGGGCGCGGTGGGGGCGCTGTTCGGCACCACCCAGCGGGCGCGCATCCTCGGCTGGCTCTTCGCCTCACTCATGGCGCAGCTCTTCGTGCTCACCGCCGGTCTGGTCGCCGGGCTCGCCGCCGTCTGGTCCGCGTTCGGGGTGCTCGCCGTCGGAGCGGTCCTCCAGGTGCTCGCCGCGACCCTGCCCCGGCTACGCCGTCCCGAGGCGCAGCGGGAGGCCTCCACGGTGGAGTGGAGCGGCTACGCCGCCGCGCTGATCGCCCTGGCCCTCGCCTTCGACTCGCCCCGACACATCGCCGCCCTGCTGGCGGCCTGGGGTGCGGTCCTCGGGGTGGCGGCGACCCGACCCGGTCGCCGGCCGGTGGAACGCCGCATCCTGTTCTGGGCCGTGGTGGTCTGCGAGATCACCGCGTGGTGGATCCTGATGCGGGTCGCCGACGTGGCGCTGCCCGAGGCGTACACGCTGCCGTTCGCCGCTCTGGCGCTGCTCGTCGGCGTGTTGGAGCTGCGCCACCGACCGGACATGAGCAGCTGGGTGGCGTACGGGCCCGCGCTGGTCGCCGCCTTCGTGCCGACGCTCGCCATCGTGCTGGCCACCGAGTCCAGCACGCTGCGGCAGATGCTCCTGCTGCTCGGCGCGGTCGCGGTGCTGATCTTCGGCTCGTCCACCCGGCAGCAGGCGCCGGTGATCGTCGGCGCGTCGGTGACCGCGATCGCCGCGATCCACGCCCTGTTCAGCCTCGGCCCGTGGCTCGCGCTCATCCCGGTCGGCATCCTGCTGCTCGTGCTCGGTGCCAGCAACGAGCGCCGCCGCCGCGCCCAGGACCGCCTACAGACGGCGCTACGCGGCATGAGGTAAATCGGGGGGTCACGGCGGGCTGGGTGAGTGGGCTCGGTGAGTGGTCCGGGTGCGCGGGTCGGGTTGGCGGGGGCTACCGGAGGGTTGCCTGAAGGGCGGCTTCCTTGCTGGCGACCAGCTTCTCCAGGTCCTGCTGGTAGGTCGTCATCTTCGCGCGCAGATCCTGGTCGTTGGCGCCGAGGATCCGTACGGCGAGCAGGCCGGCGTTGCGGGCGTTGCCGATCGACACGGTTGCCACCGGGATCCCGGCCGGCATCTGCACGATGGACAGCAGTGAGTCCATGCCGTCCAGGTGCTTGAGCGGCACCGGCACGCCGATCACCGGCAGTGGTGTCACCGAGGCGACCATGCCCGGGAGCGCGGCGGCACCGCCAGCCCCAGCGATGATCACCTTCAGGCCCCGGTCAGCCGCGTCCCGGCCGTACTCGATCATCGCCACCGGAGTGCGGTGCGCCGAGATCACCCGCACCTCGTACGCCACGCCGAAGTCGTCCAGCACCTCGGCCGCGGCCCGCATGGTCGGCCAGTCCGAGTCGCTGCCCATGATCAGCCCGACCGTGGTCACTGGGGTCTCCTTCTCGCCCGAGGGGCTCACTCGTGCCCCTCACGCAGCCACCGCGCGGCGCGTGCGGCGCGTGCCCGTACGTCGTCCAAATCGTCGCCGAGCACCGTGACGTGACCGACCTTCCGGCCTGGTCGCACCTGCTTGCCGTACAGGTGCACCTTGGCACCCGGCTCGGCGGCGAACAGGTGGTGCAGCCGCTCGTCGATCGACATCCCGCCCGGCTCTCCGCCGAGCACGTTCGCCATCACCACCACCGGCGCGGTCAGCGCGGTGTCGCCCATCGGGTAGTCCAGCACCGCCCGCAGGTGCTGCTCGAACTGTGAGGTCCGGGAACCCTCGATGGTCCAGTGCCCGGAGTTGTGCGGGCGCATCGCCAGCTCGTTGACCACGATGGCGGGGCGGCCGGCCTCGTCGCGCACCTCGAACAGCTCCACGGCCAGCAGGCCGATGACGCCGAGCGCGGTGGCCAGGTCGATGGCGAGCTGCTGGGCGGAGACCGCCAGTTCCTCGTCCAGGCCGGGCGCCGGGGCCAGCACCTCCACGTTGATGCCGTCCCGCTGCACCGTCTCGACCACCGGGTACGCGGCCACCTGACCGAACGGCGACCGGGCGACCTGCACGGCCAGCTCCCGGCGCAACGGCACCCGCTCCTCGACGATCAGCCGGGTGCCGCCGGCCAGCAGCGTGGCTGCCAGCTCGGTGGCCTGGGCGGCGTCGTCGACCATCCAGACACCGCGACCGTCGTAGCCGCCGCGCGCCGCCTTGAGCACCACCGGCCAGCCGACCTGCTGGCCGAACCCGACCAGGTCGTCGGGCTCGCCGACCGGCCGCCACAGCGGGTTGGGGGCACCCAGCTCGGTCAGGCGTTCCCGCATGACCTGCTTGTCCTGGGCGTGCAGCAGCGCGTCCGCCGGCGGGTACAGGGTCACCCCTTCCGCCGCCAGCGTCCGGATGTGCTCCGAGGGCACGTGCTCGTGGTCGAAGGTGACGACGTCGCAGCCCTTGGCGAAGGTGCGCAGGGCGGCCAGATCGGTGTGGTCGCCGTACTGGACGTCGGCGGCGACCAGCGCCGCGCCGTCGTCGGGGGCGGTCGCGAGCACACGCAGTGACTGGCCGAGGGCGATCGCGGCCTGGTGGGTCATCCGGGCCAACTGGCCGCCACCCACCATGCCGACAACAGGCAGACCGGTACGGGAATCCATAGCGCGGCCAGCCTATCCGGGCCATCGGCGTGACCACCCGCAGGGCCGGCACCCGCGCCGCCGACCCGTCCGGGAGACGTCCGGGGCCGGCGGCGCGGGCACTACAGGGCGTGGCGGTGGGCTCAGCGCAGCTCGGCGACCAGGTCCTCGACGGAGGTGACCGGCCGCTGGCAGACGAACCCCCGGCAGACGTACGCGGCGGACCGCCCGTCGACCAGCGGACGGTCGGCCAGCAGCGGCACACCGGGCTGGTCCGGTTGCCCGGCGACGACCACCGCCCCGGGAGGGGCGTGCCGTCGGGCCGCGGCCACCAGGGGATCGCCCGCCGGGTCGTCGGTCACCACGGCGATCTCGTACGGCCCGGAGAGCAACGCCTCACCGACCATGGCCGCGTAGCCGGTGAACCGGGGGTGCTTCCCGACGATCGGCGCGACCGTGGCGAGCGCCGCCTCGGCGGCCTCCCGGTAGCGCGTCTCCCCGGTCAGCGCCGAGTACGCGACCAGTCCGGCGATCAACGCCGACCGGCCGGACGGGGTGGCGTTGTCGGTCGGGTCGGCGGGCCGGGCCACCAGCCGTTCCGCGTCGTCGGCGGTGTCGTAGAAGGCGCCACCGGGCGCGGCGAAGCGCGCCAACGCGGTGTCCAGCAGCTCGCCGGCCAGGGTGAGCCAGCGGCCCTCGCCGGTGAGCTGGTGCAGCGCACAGAAGGCCTCGGCCACGCAGCCGTAGTCCTCCAGGACGCCGGCCGGCTCGCCGACCCTGCCGTCCCGGGAGACCCGGCGCAGCCGACCGTCGACCAGGTGCACGGTGGCCAGGTGCTCGGCCGCGTCACGCATCGCGCCGTCCGCGACGATCGTCACGCCGTCCATCAGGTTGGCGTCCTCGTCCTGCGGGGACGCGGACAACGCGGCCACCTGGAGGAACTCCACGATGGCGGTGATCGCCAGGCCGTTCCAGGCGGCCACCACCTTGTCGTCGCGGGCCGGCTGTGGCCGGGTGTCCCGGGCACCGAGCAGTCGCCCGACCACCTGCTGCCAGCGGGCCCGCACCTCGGGCGCGGCGTCGTCGACGTCCCGCGCGAGCCTGAGCACGCTCATGCCGTGTTCGAAGGTGCCCTCCTCGGTCACCGCGAAGAGGTCGGCGGCCCAACGGCCGTCCTCCTCACCCAGCGCCTCGGTGAGCTGAGCGGGCGTCCAGGCGTAGGTGAGCCCCTCGACGCCCTCGGTGTCGGCGTCCAGCGCGGACGCGAAACCCTCGCCCGGCCGGTGCAGCTCGTCGGCGAGGAAGCGGGCAGTGTCCCGCGCCACCCGACGGGCCAGCGGGTCACCGGTGAGCCGCCACAGCTGGCTGTAGAGCCGCAGCAGCAACGCGTTGTCGTAGAGCATCTTCTCGAAGTGCGGCACCGTCCAGTGCGCGTCCACCGAGTATCGGGCGAAGCCGCTGGCGAGCTGGTCGTAGATGCCGCCACGGGCCATCGCCTCGGCGGTGTGCCGGGTGATCTCCAGGCTGCGTGGGTCGCCGGTGCGCTGGTGGTGGCGCAGCAGGAAGAGCAGGTTCATGTGCGGCGGGAACTTCGGGGCGCCACCGAAGCCACCGTTCGTGGCGTCGTACTCGCTGGCCAACCTGCCGGCCGCGGCGTCGAGCAGCGGCGCGTCCAGCGGGGCGGTGGGGCCGCCCACGGCCTGCGCGCCGCCGATCGCCTCGACCACCGCGGCGCCCTGGCGCACCACCGCCTCGCGCTGCTCCCGCCAGGCGGTGGTGACCGACTGGAGCAACTGGACGAAGTTGGGCCGCGGAAAGTAGGTGCCGCAGAAGAACGGGGTGCCGTCCGGGGTGGCGAAGACGGTCATCGGCCAGCCACCCTGGCCGGTCATCGCCTGGGTCGCGGTCATGTAGACCGCGTCCACGTCCGGGCGCTCCTCACGATCCACCTTGATCGACACGAAGTTGTCGTTCATCAGGGCGCCAACCTGCTCGTTCTCGAACGACTCGTGCGCCATCACGTGACACCAGTGGCAGGCCGCGTAGCCGACCGAGATGAGCACCGGGACGTCGCGCCGTTTCGCCTCGGCGAACGCCTCGTCCGACCAGGGCCACCAGTCGACCGGGTTGTCGGCGTGCTGGAGCAGGTACGGGCTGGTGGCGTCGACGAGTCGGTTCACGCACACGACCATAACCAGCCCCGGCGGGGACCGCGCGGGCTCCACCCGGACGGTCCACTGCCCGGTGGAGCCCGCGACGGGGACAGCAGGTCGGGGCGGTTGCCCGTCAGCCCTTCTTCAGCCGGACCACAGCGGTGTCGGCGTCGCCGACGAAGACGTCGTACGTCGTGTCGTAGGAGGTGGCGTTGGCCGACACCGTCACGGCACCCCGCCGGAACGGGACCGAGGTGAACGAGGGCGTGCTGGACGTCCAGGCGACCGGCGCGCCCGGGGTGCACGCCGCCTCCGCCCGGACGATGCCCTCGGCGCGCTGACCGTGCCACGTCTGGGTGACGCCACCCTCCACGTACACGGTGGCCGGTGCGGTGCAGGTGACCGTGCCGTGCACCGTCACCTCGTCGGTCCCGGTGTCGATCGTGCCCGAGGTGGCCACCTCGACCCCGACCGCGAGCACCGGCGGCGGCGGCGGGTTCGCGACGTGCACCTCCCCGCGCGCCGAGCCTGTGCTGTAGTTGCAGCGCTGCTCGAAGGTGGCGTCGAAGCGCTCCAGGTAGCCGTGCGGGCCCCAGGAGATGTCGGTGACGGTGAACGAACCGGTCTGCCCGAACGAGCAGATCTGGTCGTTACCGGTCAGGGCGATGCCGGGTAGTGGGCTCTCGTAGGTGTTCTCGGTGGCGCCGGTGTAGGTGCCCACGGCCAGCGGCTGACCAACGGGCGCGCTCAGCTCGATCGTCCAGGGACCGGCGGGTGGGTCGAAGACCTGGACGGTGAGGTGGTTCGTCGTGCCCCAGACGTTGAAGCCGTCGCCGGAGGCGGTGGAGAACTCCGCGCTCTGACCCTGGGTGATCGGGTCGTCGGGGTCGCCGCTGACCGCCAGCGAGGCGGACTGCGGCGCCTTGGCCGACGCGGGTGCGGCGACGGCCAGCGTGCCGAACGCCGCGACGGCCAGCGCGAGCGCCGGGGCGAGGATGGAGCGTTTCCCGGAGAGTCGCATGATGTCCCTTCGAGAGAGGGCGCAGAGTATCGATACATCTGCGCAGCTCGATCGACTGTAGAGGGTCGGCGCGCGGTTGGCCGCCCCGTCCGGGAACGGTCAGGAGGCGCCGTCGGCGCGCAGCCGGAACACGTTCGACTCCGCCGAGTCGCGCAGCGACCCGAGCACCGCGCCGATCTTGTCGGCCGGCATCGGCTTGAAGAAGTGGTAGCCCTGCGCGGAGGTGCAACCCAGCTCGGCCAGGGCCATCCGCTGCTCGGCGGTCTCCACCCCCTCGGCGACCACCCGCAGCCCCAGCTCGTGGGCGAGCCCCACGGTCGTCCGGACGATCGCCGCGGCCTCCGGCGAATCCGCCATCCGGATCACGAACGAGCGGTCCACCTTCAACTCGTCCACGGCGATCCGGGTGAGGAAGGTCAGCGACGAGAAGCCGGTGCCGAAGTCGTCAACCGCGAGCTGTACGCCCATCGACCGGAGCGTGGCCAGCACCTCGTCGATGACCTCCAGCTCGCTCATCACCACCGTCTCGGTGATCTCCAGTACGAGCCGGTGCGGCGGCACCTGGTGGCGGCGCAGCGCGTCGGCGATCTCCGCCGGCAACCGGGGGTCGAGCAGGCTGCGGGCCGAGAGGTTGACCGAGATCGGGACGTCCAGCCCCTCACGTGCCCAACTGGCGGCCACGCTGAGCGCCTTGTCCAGCACGTAGCGGGTGAAGGTGCCGAGCTGCTCGCTGTTTTCCACCGGCCGGATGAAGTCGGCCGGGCTCAGCCACCCACGCCGGGGATGCTGCCAGCGGATCAGCGCCTCCACACCGGTGGGCGCACCCGTGGTCAGGTCGACCGCCGGTTGCAACGCCAACACCAGCTGGTCGTCGACCAGGAGCGCCTCGCGCAGCTCGGCCAGCAGGGCGAGCTGGTCGGTGCTGGCCGCGTCCCGGGTGCCGTCGTACGCGGCGACGTTGCCGCCGCCCTCCTTGGCCTGGTACATCGCGATGTCGGCCCGGCGCAGCAGCTCGGTCAGGTCGGCGGTGCCGGCGTCGGCCACCACCACCCCGACGGAAACCTCGATCGACATCCGTACGCCGGCCACCTCGGTCGGCGCCGCCAGCCGCTCGGCGATCTCGCGGGCCTGACGCAGCGCGTGGGCCATCGGCGCGGCCCGGTCACCGAGCACCGGCACCGCCGTGAGCAGCAGGGCGAACTCGTCGCCACCGAGTCGGCCGAGCAGGTCACCGGGGCGGACCAGCGCGTCGAGCCGGTTCGCGGTCAGCCGCAGCAACTGGTCGCCCGCTGCGTGACCGAGGGTGTCGTTGACTTCCTTGAACTGGTTGATGTCCAGCAGGAGCAGCGCCACCGGGTGATCGTGCGCGAGCTGCCGCAGCGACTGGTCGCCCTTGCCGAGCATCGCCGCCCGGTTGGCCAGCCCGGTGAGCGGGTCGTGCACCGCCTCGTACGACGAGCGGGCGGTCACCAGCCGCAGCTCGCGGTGGGTTGCGGCGTCGTGCAGCGCGGCGGCGAGCGCGTCACCGAACGCGGCCACCGCGTCGCGCTCGCGCGCGCTGGGCGGGGCCGAGCGGGGGAACCGCACCCGCAGCCGACCGACCGGTGCGGCGCCGACCGACAGTGCCCGGCTCAGCTCGTGCTCGTCCGGCTCCGACTGGTCCGGTGGGCCCGTCTCGCGGTCGACCAGCTGACCGCCGGCATCGCCCCGGTAGCGGTGCCACCGCCCGTCGGCACGCGCCACGTCGACGTCCACCAGCTCGGCGCTGAACAGCGTCAGCGCTCCGGTGACCGCCGCGGTGGCCACGCCGCGCTCGTCGAGCTGGTTGAGCGCCGCCGTGGCCTCGGCGAATGCTCGCCAGGTGCGGCGCTCCTGATCGGAGCGCAGCCGGTAACGGTAGGTCTGTTGCAGCAGCCAGAGCAGCGGCGGCAGCAACAGCAACCAGCGTGGGTCGAGTTCCAGGAGGGCGACCACCACGAGGCCGACCGCCACGTTGCCGACGAACATCAGCAGCTTGCCGCGCAGCGCGGCGAGCAGCGGCGGCCCGATGGGCAGCCCGTGCCGCAGGCCCAGAGTCACCCCGCCCAGCCAGGCGGTCACCAGGAGATAGGTCACCGACCCGGCGATCACGGCCAGCGCGAGCTTGGGGGTGGGCGGGGCGAGCAGCGGTCGCCCGAGCGCGGTGGTCACGGAGACGGCCAGTGCCGACGCGGCGGCCAGCGACGCGGCGATCCGGACGATCTCCAGGACCGGACGGCGGTCGTTGTGCAGCGAGAGCATCGTCCAGGCCAGCCCGGTGCCGAGCAGCGTGGCGCACGGGAGCCAGCCGGCGGGAGTCAGGTAGAGACACACGATCAACGCGGCCTCGCCCCAGGTGATGCTGACCATGCCCGCGGCCGAGCGGAACCGCAGCCGGGCGAGCTGGGCGAGAGCGAGGACGCCGACAGCGATGCCGAAGCGGGCCGGGCCGCCGAGGGGGTCGTCGGCCGGCAGCCTGGCCGGCAGGGTCAACCCGACGGTGGCGGCGACCACGGCGGTCAACGCGACGGCGGCGGTGAGCACGAGCAACCGGACCGGTGTGCCCCGCACCCCGAGCCGGTCGAACGACTCACCGGCTGGACCGGAGGTCATCGACCGCCCCCGTCAGCCGACCGACCGAGGTTACGGCGGGCGGCCGGTGCTGTGCTGGTCATCGGCGCCCCCTCCCGCACACGGCTCGGAGACTTTTGGTCCCCCCGGCGGAAGGCTAAGCCAAACCGGGTGGCCGCAACAGGGGGCGACCAACCGGTTCGGCGTGATTCATGCGCGGACTACCCGTTCCGCTGCTGCTGGTGCCCATTGGGAGCGGGCGTGGATGAATCACGCCCCGCGGTCCCGTCTGTCGGATCGGCGACTGCCGCATCGGCCCTGGTCGGGTCGGTCGGACCCGACTGCTGCGGAAACCGGTCGGGCAGGCGGCGCAGCCGAGCGTTCATGTTGCGGATCAGCAGGATGGTCGCGGTGGCCAGCAACAGGATGAGGAACAGGCCCATCGGCCCGGCCAGACCACCCGTGCGGGTGTCCCCGAAGTTGTTCTCCGCGAGCACCTGGGCAGCGGTCAGCATGGCGTTCCTCCGATGTGCGGTTGGTAACCAGGGTAGACCCGCCGGAAATCAGCGTGCGTGGGCCGTCTCCCGCACCCCGGCGAAGAGGTCTGACTCGGGCAGCGGGCTGTCGACCACCGAGCGGGCCAGCTCGTAGTCCTCGGTCGGCCAGGCGCGCTGCTGCAGCTCCATCGGCACGTGGAACCAGAAGCCGTCCGGGTCGACCTGGGTCGCGTGGGCGCGCAGCGCGTCGTCGCGAACCGTGAAGTAGTCGGCGCACTCCACCCGCGTGGTGATCCGGGGGCCCTTGTCGGGCCGGTCCTCCCAGCGCTTGAGCCACTCCTCGTAGGGCGACTCCAGACCCGCGGCCAGCATGCCCTCGTGCAGGGCCATGATCTTGCCCTTGGAGAAGCCGATGTCGTAGTAGAGCTTCAACGGCTGCCAGGGCGCGCCCAGCTCCGGGTAGCGCTCCGGGTCGCCGGCTGCCTCGAACGCGGCCACGCTCACCTTGTGGCACATGATGTGGTCCGGGTGCGGGTAGCCGCCCTCTTCGTCGTACGTCGTCACCACGTGCGGACGGAACTCGCGCATCAGCCGCACCAGCGGCCCGGCGGCCACCTCGACGTCCTGCAGGGCGAAACAACCCTCGGGCAGCGGCGGCAGCGGGTCACCCTCGGGCAGGCCGGAGTCGACGAAGCCGAGCCACGCCTGGTCGACGCCGAGGATCGCCCGAGCGGCGTCCATCTCGGCACGCCGGATCTCGGCGATGTTGGCCCACACGTCGGGCCGGTCGAGCTTGGGGTTGAGCACGCTCCCGCGCTCGCCGCCCGTGCACGTCACGACCAGGACGTCCACCCCCTGTGCGACATATTTCGCCGTCGTCGCCGCGCCCTTGCTCGACTCGTCGTCCGGGTGCGCGTGCACGGCCATGAGACGCAGTTGCTCTGCCAACTTCGGCGCTCCTCGTCTGTGCCGGACGGTGGACCCGACCGGGCTCGACCGGCTGACCTGCCGGGATCTTTCCTCACCGCACCCCGACCGCCGGTCAGCAGCGCGGGCATGACCTGCCATTCCTGCCGCTGGACCGGGTGGGAGGATGGGACTCTGTCATTCTTGCTGATGCCGCCGACAACAACGCCAGGAGATACCCGCCGGTGACCGAGACGCACGCCACAATTTCACCAGGCGCTCCGGTTTTTCCGGCCGGGCGCTACGGCCGCCGCCGGGCACCGGGCGGGCGGCGGCAGCGCACGTTGCTGGCGGCGGTGGTGCTGCTGGCGCTCGTGGCCACCCTGACCGTGATCTCCGTCCGGCTCTACCGCCAGTACGGCGACCCGGTCTACGACGCCCAAGTGATCACGTACACCGACATCACGGACAATCAGGTGCTGGTCGACTTCCGGGTGACCGTGCCGTCGGGCGGATCGGCGGTCTGCCTGCTGCGTGCCCGGGACCGGGCGGGCGCCGAGGTGGCCCGTGAACAGGTCACGGTGACCGCCGAGCCCGGCAACCGGCACGTGCGGACCCAGCACCGCCTGATCACCACCGCACGGCCGTTCATCGGCGAGGTCATGCGCTGCCGAGCGGTGTCCTGACCTGCCAGAACAGCCCCGACCAGGAGGGCCGGGAAGCATCTACGCGCGGTGTCGGATCCGGGCACCGGCGGTGATGGCCGACACCCTGTGTCGTACTGCACTGGTAACTTGGTAGTTCACCTGTCAGCCAGCCACGCACAACTGAGGAGAACGCCTGTGTCCACTGGCAACGAGGCGCCCGCCACCTGGCTGTCGCAGGACGCGCACGACCGCCTCCAGGCCGAGCTCGACGAGCACATCGCCAACCGCCCGGCCATCGCAGCCGAGATCAACGCTCGGCGCGAGGAGGGCGACCTGCGGGAGAACGGCGGCTACCACGCCGCCCGCGAGGAGCAGGGCAAGGCGGAAGGTCGGATCCGCTACCTCCAGGAGCTGCTGCGCACCGCGAAGGTCGGCGAGGCGCCCTCGGCGGACATGGTCTCCCCCGGCATGGTCGTGACGATCTACTTCGACGACGACGCCGACGACACCGAGACCTTCCTGCTCGGTTCGCGGGAGATCGCGGCCACCACCGACCTGACCGTCTACAGCCCCGAGTCGGCACTCGGCAAGGCGATCCTGGGCGGTCGGCCCGGGCAGACCTGCACCTACACGGCGCCGAGCGGCGCCGACATCAAGGTGACCGTGGTCAGCTTCGAGCCGTTCTCCGGCTGACCGCCGGCAGCCGCACGACCCGCTCCCCAGCATCACGTCCGAGGCGTGGCACCCACCGGTGTCACGCCTCGGCGGCGAAAACCACCTGATAGCCGCTGGCCCGCAGGGCGCTGATCAGGGTGTCCGAGTGCTCCACGCCCCGGGTCTCGACCGACAGCGCCACCTCCACCTCACCGAGGCCGAGGTGCGGGTTGGCCCGCTGGTGCTCCACGTCCACGACGTTGGCCCGGTGCTCGGCGATCTGGCTGAGCAGCGACGCGAGTTGCCCCGGCCGGTCCGAGCAGCGCACGGTCACCCGCAGGTAGCGACCCGCGGCGGCCAGCCCGTGCTCGATCACCCGTAGCATCAGCAACGGGTCGATGTTGCCGCCGGACAGCACCGCGACCACCGGCGTCTCCACCTCGACCACGCCCGCCAGCAACGCGGCGACGCCGACCGCCCCGGCCGGCTCGACAACCTGCTTACCGCGTTCCAGCAGCATCAACAGGGCCCGGGAGATGTCCTCCTCGGAGACCGTGACGATCTCATCGACCAGTTTGCGCACGTGGTTGAAGGTGATCTCCCCCGGCCGGCCGACCGCGATGCCGTCGGCGATGGTGGAGAAGACGGGCAGCCGGACGGGCTCCCCGGCCACCAGCGAGGGCGGGAATGCCGCAGCACCGGCGGCCTGGACACCGATGATCCGGACGTCCGGTCGCAACGCCTTCGCCGCCACCGCCATGCCCGAGATCAGCCCACCACCACCCACCCCGGTGATGATCGTCTTCACCTCCGGGCACTGTTCGAGGATCTCCAGCGCCACCGTCCCCTGGCCGGCGATCACGTCGGCGTGGTCGAACGGGTGGATCAGCACCGCTCCGGTGAGCTCGGCGTAGCTGTGCGCGGCGACCAGCGCCTCGTCGACGGTGTTGCCGGCCAACTCGACCTGCGCGCCGTACCCCTTGGTGGCCGCCACCTTCGGCAGCGGCGCGTTGACCGGCATGAAGACGGTGGCATGCGTGCCGACCAGGCCCGCGGCGAGGGCCACGCCCTGCGCGTGGTTGCCCGCGCTCGCCGCGACCACGCCCCGCTCCCGCTCCTCGGCCGACAGCCGGGAGATCCGCACGTACGCGCCCCGCACCTTGTACGAGCCGGCACGCTGCACGTTCTCGCACTTGAGCCAGGTCGGCCCACCCAGTGCCGCGCTGAGCGGACGGGAGGGCTCCAGCGGAGTGGTCCGGATGACGCCGGCAAGCAACTCCCGTGCGGCCCGCACGTCGTCGAGACTGACCAGTTCCGTCATGCCCCGATCGTGCCACCCGCCTCCGGAGCCCTGTGCGGCGACACCGGCGTGGGCGACGTTGATCCACTCGCCATCCCTGATATCGCGGTATCAACCACGCCATGATGCCGCGATATTCAGAAATCCGAGTCGATCATGGCCGGGGCTGGGCCTCCGGCTCCGACGGCGTCGCGGGGACCGGCCCGCCCGGAACCGAGGCGGGCGGAACGAGAGCCGCCGGCACGGAAGCGGCCGGCACAGAAGCGGCCGGCACAGAAGCGGCCGGCACAGAAGCGGCCGGCACAGAAGCGGCCGGCACAGAGGCCGCCGGCACAGAGGCCGCCGGCACGGAAGCGGCCGGCACAGAGGCGGCCGGCACAGAAGCGGCCGGCACAGAAGCGGCCGGCACAGAGGCCGCCGGGACCGGCCCCGGGCCGAACCCCGCCGGGACCGGCGCAGCCGGCCAGACCGCGCCGTTGGGCCAGACCGGAGCGGTCGGCCAGACCGGAGCGGTCGGCCACGCTGGCACCGCGCGGGCGATCCGGGCCTCCTGAGCTGCGGAGATCCGCTGGATCAGCAGGTACAGGGCCACCGCGGCGATCACGCAGGCCACCGCGGGCACGGCGTTGCGCAGGAGTGAGTCGCGGTAGTAGTCGCCGTACGCCTGATAGTCGCCGCTGGTGGATGGTGTCGCCGGCAGCTTCTCGTACGCCCGGCTGTCGAGGCGGCTGACCACCCGCTCGCCGATGCTGAAGACCAGCCAGCCACTCCACCAGACGGTCACCAGGGTCGGGGTGAACCGCCGCCAGAGGCTATCCCGCGCCACGTTGGCGATCACCCGGGCCGGCACCACGAGGTTCGCGAAGGGCACCAGCCAACCGGCGATCGCCCAGCCTGCACCGAGCGTCGTCAGCGCACCGGGAAACGCCTCGATGTTCTTCCGCGCCCGCCAGGTCCAGATGATCACGAGGACGGCCGCGGTGAGGTACGCGGCCACCATGGGCAGCGACAGCACCACCTGCACGATCACCGCGGCGAGCAGCGGCTCGTGCTCGTTGTCGACCCGGGCCTGCCTAGCCAGGGCCATCCCCACCAGCGGGGAGAGCGCCGCCACCAGGAACAGCACGGTGGTCGCGCCGACCGCGATGCGGGCGGCCAACCCGATCCCGCGTACCCGGTAGGTCGGCAGCCCGGGAGTGACGGGGGGCTGGCCCAGCGGCGTGTAGCACCGCTGGCACTCGTTGTGCTCAGGGGACGTGGCGCCCCCGCAGGTCTGGCAGTGCATGAGAGCCCCCGTGTCCGCGCGATGATGCGCGCACACCGTAGACGATCATGCGGTGGCCGGCGACCCCGTTCCGACGCGGGGGTAGCCGGGGGCGTGGCGCGCCCACGGGGCGGCCATCTCGAACTGGCCGGCCACACCGAGCAGCAGCAGCTCCGAGCCGGGCGGACCGACCAGTTGCACGGCGACCGGCAGGCCGTCCGGTCGCCGGCCCACCGGCACCACGACCGCCGGCAGGCCGGCGATGTTCCACGGCGCGGCGTACGGGGCGTACCGGATGTTCGCTGTCATGTTCGCCCGCCAGGACCGCTCCGACCAGCGGGCCGCCTCGGGCGGCGCGCTGGCCAGCGCCGGGGTGAGCAGCAGGTCGACCGAGTGGTCGGTGAAGAAGTCGACCGACCGTTGCCGCCACGCGGCCCGGTCGGCCTCCCGCACGTAGCCGCGGCGCTGCGCCCACTCGCCCAGGGCGACGTGCCGCCGGGTACGCCGTTGCAGGCCACGCCGGTCCAGCCCGGAGGCCCGGACGTCGGTGGCGGCGGCGGCGAACCAGGTGGCGATGCCCTGGAGGCCGAGTGCGGTGGGGTAGACCGGGTCGGCGGGGATCGTGTCGTGCCCGGCGGCGGCGAGAAGCCGACCGGCGGCGGCAACCGCGTCCCGGTTCGGGGCGTCGGGCGCGACACCGCGCACCGGGGAGCGCAGCGAGACGCCCACCCGCAGCCGCTGCGGCGGAACCAGCTTCTCGGGACGCCGGCCGGCGAGCACCGAGAAACCGACCGCCGCGTCGGCGACGGTGCTGGTCAACATGCCGTGCTCGGTGAGACCGAACCAGTCGTCCGCGCCGAGCTGGCAGGGGACCACGCCGCGACCCGGCTTGAGCCCGACCAGGCCGCAACAGGCGGCGGGAATCCGGATCGAACCGAGGCCGTCGTTGGCGTGGGCGATCGGCACCAGCCCGGCGGCCACCGCGGCGGCCGCGCCACCGGAGGACCCGCCGGGGGTACGCGTGTTGTCCCACGGGTTGCGGGTCACCGCGCTGTCGTCGTCGGTGAGTGCCCACAGCCCCAGCTCCGGCATGCGGGTCACGCCGAGGATGACCGCGCCGGCCCCGCGCAGCCGGCGCACCACCTCGTGGTCGGCCTCCGCGACGTCGCTGCGGGCGGCCGCCGACCCGTTCCAGGTGGGCAGGCCGGCGACCGGAGTGTTCTCCTTGACCGCCACCGGCACCCCGGCCAACGGCAGGTTGGCCAGGTCCTCCTGCTCGTCGACCTTCTCCGCCTCGGTGATCGCCTCGCCGCCGCGAACGGCGCGGAACGCGGCCAGTTCGCGGTCGGCTCGGGAGATGTACTCGAGGTGGTCGGCGACGACCTGGGTGGCCGAGACGTCACCCCGGCGTACGCCCCGGGCGATCTGCTTGGCGGTCGCCCCGACCCAGGTCGCCATGATGTCCTGCACGGCCATCCTCCCCAGCGGTCAGCCCAGCGCCTGCTCCAGATCGGCGAGCAGGTCGTCGACCGTCTCGATGCCGACAGACAGTCGCACGAGATCGCCGGGAACTTCAAGCGGCGAGCCGGCAGCACTTGCGTGTGTCATCCGACCCGGGTGCTCGATCAGGGACTCCACGCCGCCCAGCGACTCGGCGAGCACGAAGAGCTTGGTGCGGTTGCAGATCTCGACGGCGTGGTCCTCACCACCGGCGGCGCGGAACGAGATCATGCCGCCGAAGCGGCGCATCTGCTTCGCGGCCACCTCGTGACCGGGGTGCGAGGGCAGCCCCGGGTAGATCACCTGGGCCACCTTGGCGTGCCCGTCGAGGTACGCGGCCAGCCGCTCGGCGTTGTCGCAGTGCCGGTCCATCCGTACCCCGAGGGTCTTGATGCCGCGCAGCGTGAGCCAGGCGTCGAACGGGCCGTTGATCGCGCCCATCGCGTTCTGGTGGTAGCGCAGTTCCTCGCCGAGGGCGGCGTCGGCCACGACGAGCGCGCCGCCGACGACGTCGGAGTGCCCGCCGATGTACTTGGTGGTGGAGTGCACCACCACGTCCGCGCCGTGCGCGATCGGCTGCTGGAGGTACGGCGAGGCGAAGGTGTTGTCGACCACCAGCAGCGCGCCCGCGTCGTGCGCGACACCGGCCAGGGCGGCGATGTCGGCGATGCCGAGCAGCGGGTTGGTCGGCGTCTCCAACCAGACGATCTTCGTACGGCCGGGCTGCACCGCCGCCCGGATCGCATCCGGGTCGGAGACCTTGGCCGGGGTGAACTCCAGGCCCCAGCGCTGGGCGACCCGGGCGAAGAGCCGGTACGTGCCGCCGTACGCGTCGTCCGGGATCACCACGTGGTCGCCCGGCTGGCACACGGCCCGCAGCAGGGTGTCCTCCGCCGCCAGTCCGCTGGCGAAGGCGAGGCCGACGGGCCCGCCCTCCAGCGCCGCCAGGCACTCCTGGAGCGCGTCGCGGGTCGGGTTGCCCGAGCGGCTGTACTCGTAGCCGAGCCGGGGCGCGCCGACGGCGTCCTGGGCGTACGTGCTGGTCTGGTAGATCGGGGGGATCACCGCGCCGGTACGGGCCTCAGGGTCCTGGCCGGCGTGGATGGCGAGCGTCTCGAAGCCGTGGTTCATTCTGGTGAGGCTAATGCCCCGTCCCGAGGGCTGGAACGGAACCCGCGCTCCGGGGCGGGGCCGGACCGTTCGGCCGGCCCCGCGCTCCGGTGGACCCGTCAGCCTGCCGGGACCGGCAGGACGTGCATGGTGGCCTGGTTCCGTGCACTCCAGTCGTAGGAGAGCGCATAGACCCGGGCACCGTTCGGCGACCAGGCCAGCCCGCCTGCGCTCAACTCGCCGCCACCCAGCACGAAGCGAGTCAGCTCGCTGCCGTCGGGGCGGAAGATGAACAGGTACGAGGTGGTCGCCCCGGCAGCGATCCTGGTGCCGTCGCGAGAAGGCTCGACAGCGGCGGGGTACGGGCCGGTGGGGAACGTCGCGGACGGGGTGGTGATGTCGGCGAAGGGGAACGCCTGCGCCTCGTACGGTGCGCCGGCGGCGGTGTACAGGGTGGTGGCGGTCGGGTCGAGCGCGATGTCCTGCAGGTTGCTGCCGATCACCGTCCAGTCGTTGGTCCGCAGCAGGTTCAGTGCTCCCGCGCTGCCGATCCCGTACGCGTAGACCGACGCCGGGCTCAGCGACGTCTGCCCGGCGAGCAGCACCGCCCGGTTCTGGCTGGCCGCGGCCAGCAACGGCGCCCCGTAGAAGTCCTGGTTGGCCACGCCGGTGCTCAGCCGGGCCGGCTGGCGGCCGAGGTCGATCCGCCCGATGTTGCCGCCCCACTGGTCACAGCCGTAGCCGAACCACAGGTATCGCCCGGTCAGCGCGAGAGACGACGGGCACTCGCCCGCGCCGGTGTCGTAGCGGGCCGACTCGATCAGCGAGCCGGTGTCGAAGGCGGCGATGGCGTTGGCGGTGGGCAGCGCCACGTAGAGGGTCCGCCGGTCGGCGCTGAGCAGCAGGTCGGTGGGGCCGGGCAGGCTCGGCAGGGTGCCGACCACCGTGCCCGTCGCGCTCGTGACCACGACGTCGGTCGAGGTGCTGCCACCGCTGACGAAGACCCGGTCACCGGCCGACACCACGTCGGCCACCGTGGTCAGCGGCAGCAGAGTGGCGGTCTGCGTGGCCGCCTGGGCCTGCCCGGGGAAAACGGCGGTGAGCAGCCCGGCGGTGAGGACCGCCAGGGCCAGGGTGCCGCCTTTTCTGATCTGCAAGGTTCGTCCTTTCGGAGCACACGTCATTTTCGGCACTGATCCATTTCGATAGATGAGTACCACAGCTCGCGCGGGCGCGGGGGGCGCGTGTCCCGTCGGGCCGCCGCCTAACCTGGGCGGATGAGCGGGTGCGTGTTCTGCGGGATCGTGGCGGGTGAGGTGCCGGCGTTCCGGGTCGCCGACACCCCGGACGGGGTGGCGTTCCTGGACACCCGACCGGTGTTCAAGGGGCACGTCCTGGTGGTGCCCCGGGTTCACCTGGTGACCCTGGCCGAGCTGCCGCCCGACCTGCTGCCCGGCTACTTCGCGCTGGTCCAGCGCCTGGCGGTGGCCGTGGAGACCGGTCTGGGGGCCGGCGGGACGTTCGTGGCGATGAACAACAAGGTGTCCCAGTCCGTCCCGCACCTGCACACCCACGTGGTTCCACGGACCAAGGGCGACGGGCTGCGGGGCTTCTTCTGGCCGCGTACCCGCTACGAGGACGACGCCGAGGCCCTGGCCCACGCGGAACGGGTCGCGGCCGCACTCCCGGGCGGGGCCTGACTCACACCGGCGCGGGTAAGGAAGGTGGACCCACCGGTGTTACACGCTGGGAGAGGTACGAGAGGAGATCCCCACGTGTTTTTGCGCCGTATGAACGCCGAGATGGTTTCGCCCGACCAGGCCCTGCCGGGCCGTCCGATCGCCATGCCGGTCGCCGACCGCCACGAGGTGCTGGGCACCCCGCTGAAGGGCCCGTTCCCGGAGGGCCTGCAGGTCGCGGTCTTCGGTATGGGCTGTTTCTGGGGCGCCGAGCGGCTGTTCTGGACGCTGCCCGGCGTCTACACCACCTCCGCCGGCTACGCGGGTGGCGTCACCAAGAACCCGACGTACGAGGAGACGTGTTCCGGCCGGACCGGGCACGCCGAGGTCGTCCAGGTGGTGTACGACCCCAGCAAGATCAACTATGAGGATCTGCTGAAGGTCTTCTGGGAGAACCACGACCCGACCCAGGGCATGCGTCAGGGCAACGACGTGGGCACCCAGTACCGCTCGGCGATCTACACGACCACCGACGAGCAGCGGGCCACCGCGGAGTCGTCCCGGGACGCGTTCCAGCCGATCGTGACGCGGGCCGGCAAGGGTGAGATCACCACCGAGATCGCCCCGCTCGGCAGCTACTACTTCGCTGAGGACTACCACCAGCAGTACCTGGCGCCGACCAAGAACCCGAACGGGTACTGCAACCACGGCCCGAACGGGCTGAGCTGCCCGGTCGGCGTCGCCCGAGTCGGCGGCTGACCACCGCCACCTGCACCAGCGTGATGCCCGGCCGTCGACGAGGCGGCCGGGCATTCCCATCTGACCGTGTGATCGAAATCCGTTGCAGAGCCCGGCGAGAACTCGATAACGTGGCCGTACACGTGAAGGGAGGTGGTCCAGACTTGTATAGCAATCGGACTCGTGAGGTGGCTGTCAGCTAGCCGCTGTCCTCGACAGTGATCGGCCCGCCGCAAGGTGGGCAACAGCACCATCGTCGAGACCGTGTGGCAGCGGTGCGGCGAATCCACGACAGCCACCCGACCCCCGGGGTGCCGGCCAAGTCCAGCCGGCCCGCGCACATGCGCGGAGCGCCCCGGGGGTCGCTCCATATCCGGAGGACCGGCGATGTCCATGCGCGAGCTGGTGGTGCTCGGGACGGCCAGCCAGGCGCCGACCCGTCAGCGCAACCACAACGGGTACGTGTTGCGCTGGGACGACGAGGTGATCCTCTTCGACCCGGGTGAGGGCAGCCAGCGTCAGCTCCTGCACACCACTGTCACCGCCACCGACCTCACCCGGATCTGCGTCACCCACTTCCACGGCGACCACTGCCTCGGCCTGCCCGGCACCATCCAGCGACTCTCCCTGGACCGCGTGCCGCACCCGGTAGCCGTGCACTTCCCGGCCGGCGGCGCCGAATACTTCGCCCGGCTCCGGCACGCGACCTCCTTCTACGAGACCGCCGAGCTCCAGGTCACCCCGATCGAGACGGACGGACAACGGATCGCGTTGAGCTGCGGCACGCTGGAGGCACGCCGGCTGCGACACCCCATCGAGACGTACGGCTACCGGCTCATCGAGCCGGACGGCCACCGGATGCTGCCGGAGAAGCTGTCCGCGTACGGCATCGCTGGGCCGGCCGTCGGCGAGCTGATCCGCGTCGGGCACTTGGACCTCGACGGGCGTCGCGTCACCCGCGACGAGGTGAGCGAGCCCCGGCCGGGGCAGCGGTTCGCGTTCGTGATGGACACCGGCCTCTGCGACGGGGTGTACGCCCTCGCCGAGCACGCCGACCTGCTGGTCATCGAGTCGACCTTCCTGGAGTCGGAGGCCGCGCTCGCCGCCGAGGTCGGCCACCTGACCGCGGCGCAGGCCGCCCGCGTGGCGACCGAGTCCGGGGTACGCCGGCTCGTGCTCACCCACTTCTCCCAGCGCTACTCCGATTCGCGCCGGTTCCACGACGAGGCGCGCGAGCACTTCGACGGTGATCTGATCATCGCGGAGGACCTGACCGTGGTGCAGCTTCCACCCCGCCGGGTAGCCTCGGCCGGATGACCGTCACGCTCCGCCCAGCAACCGGTGACGACCTGATGGCGGTGGGCGCCCTGCACCAACGCTCCCGCGTCGCCACGTACTCCTCGTTCCTGTCGGCCGAGGCGCTGGCCGACCCGACACCGGAGGCGATGGGGCACTACTGGGCCGAGCGGTGGCACTGGGAGCGGGCCACCCACCGGATGATCGTGGCCGAGCGGGCCGGGGCGTTGGTCGGGTTCAGCCACCTCGGCCCGGACGACGAGGACGACCCGGTCACCGGGTTGCTCAACGCGATCCATCTCGACCCGGGCGAGCAGGGCCGGGGCACCGGCCGCGCGCTCATGGTGGACGCCCTGGACGCCATGCGGGCCCGTGGTTGGCGTCGCGCGGCACTCTGGGTGCTGGCCGACAACGCGAACGCCCGCGCCTTCTACGAGCGCGGTGGCTGGACCCCGACCGGCGACGAGCGGGACGAGGCGATCGGATCAGCACAAACCCGCCAGCTCCGCTACACCCGCCCCCTCTAACAACCCCCACCCCCACCCCCGTCGATCCCCCACCCGGACCCCGTCGATCATGGAGTTGTGGTGGGCGCTTTGGGCACGGGTACCCGAATGCGCACCACCACAACTCTTGATCGACCAGGCGTGGGGCGGGGCGGGGGTGGGGGCGCGGGTTAGTGGGCGCCCAGGTGGGCCAGGAGGTCCTGGCGGGTGAGGACTCCCTTGGGCTTGCCGTCGACCAGGACCAGCGCGGCGTCGGACTTCTCCAACAGGCCGACGGCCTCGCTGACCGGCTGACCGCCACCGATCATCGGCAGCGGGTCGCCCATGTGCCGCTCGATGGTGTCGTGCAGGTGGGCCTGGCCGGTGAAGAGCGCGTCGAGCAGATCCCGCTCGGCGATCGAGCCGGCGACCTCACCGGTCACCACCGGCGGCTCGGCCTTGAGCACCGGCAGCTGCGAGACCCCGTACTCGCGCATGTAGTCGATCGCGTCGCGGACCGTCTCGGTCGGGTGCACGTGCACCAGCTCGGGCAGCCCGCCCGGCTTGCTGGCCAGCGCGTCGGCCACGGTCGGCTCGGCACCGGAGTTGTCGAGGAAGCCGTACCGGGCCATCCACGAGTCGTTGAAGATCTTCGAGAGGTAGCCCCGGCCGCCGTCCGGCAGCAGCACCACCACCACGTCGTCCGGGCCGGCCTTGCGGGCGACCTCCAGCGCGGCGACCACCGCCATCCCGCAGGAGCCACCGACCAGCAGCCCCTCCTCGCGGGCCAGGCGCCGGGTCATCTCGAAGGACGCCTTGTCGGACACCTCGACGATCTCGTCGGCGACACCCTGGTCGTACGTCTCCGGCCAGAAGTCCTCGCCGACGCCCTCCACCAGGTACGGACGGCCGGTGCCCCCGGAGTAGACCGAACCCTCCGGATCGGCGCCGATGATGCGCACCCGGCCCTCGGACGCCTCCTTGAGGTAGCGCCCGATGCCGGAGATCGTGCCGCCGGTGCCCACCCCGGTCACGAAGTGGGTGAGCCCGCCCTCGGTCTGCTTCCACAGCTCCGGACCGGTGGTCTCGTAGTGCGAGCGCGGGTTGGCCGGGTTGCTGTACTGGTTGGGCTTCCAGGCGCCGGGGATCTCGCGGGTCAGCCGGTCGGAGACGTTGTAGTACGAGCGGGGGTCCTCCGGAGCGACAGCGGTCGGGCAGACCACCACCTCGGCGCCGTACGCCCGGAGCACGTCCTGCTTGTCCTGGCTGACCTTGTCAGGGCAGACGAAGACGCACTTGTAGCCCTTGAGCTGGGCCACCAGGGCCAGCCCGACGCCGGTGTTGCCACTCGTCGGCTCGACGATGGTGCCGCCGGGCCGGAGCAGGCCGGCGGCCTCGGCGTCCTCCACCATCCGCAGCGCGATCCGGTCCTTCACCGAGCCGCCCGGGTTGACGTACTCCACCTTGGCGAGCACGGTGGCCTGGATGCCCTCGGTGACGTTACGCAGACGTACCAGCGGGGTGTTGCCGATCATGTCGACGACGTTGTCGTAGTACTGCACGGTGTGCCCTTCGTTGCGGCGCCGGCGACGGCGGCCGGGCAGACGTTTCCTCGCGCCCAGCGTACGTGCCGTCAGGGCACCAGCCCCCCGGGGATGACCGAGCTGCGGCGCGCTTCCCACTCGAGGAAGCGATCGGTCTCGGCGAGCACGCTGCCCGCCAACCACGTGATCATGACTGCGTCGTCGGCGAGCCCGAAGATCGCCAGCGGGATCTCCGGCAGCAGGTCGATCGGCGAGACGATGTACGCCGTCGCCGCGGTCATCAGGGCCAGCCGAAGGCCGCCGTCGTACTCCCCCTTGGTGGTGGCCCGGATCATCCGGGGCAACGCGGCCAACCGCGTGCCCAACGACGGCCCACCACGGGCCCCAGCCGCCAGTGCCCGCGCGAGGGCCGTGAACGCCGCGCTGCGCTTCAGTGTCTTCCCCATCGTCGCGCTCCTCTCCGCCGGATCAGCGTGGCGGGTCGGCGCAAGTCGGCCGGCCTCTCCTGCACAGATACCCCGCCGCGTCGGTTTCCAGGCACCCGAGTGCCGTCGCGACGACAGCGGCGTGTCGGGCCGGCGCGATAATGTCGCGGTATGGGGGTGGCTGATTCCGTCGTACCCGGCGGTGAGCACTGGCGGCAGGCCCGGCGGTTCGCCCGCCTGGCGGCCATCGGGACGGGCGCCACCGCGGCGGCCGCGATGGCGACCGGCGGGGTGCTGCTCGGCCAGGCCCGGCAGGCCCGGCGCACCATCCCGATGGCCGAGGCGCCACCGCCGCGCTGCGACGGGATGTACGGCGCGAAGTTCCCCGGCCCCGCGCTCACGATGGTCGTGCTCGGTGACTCCTCAGCGGCCGGCTACGGGGTGCACCGCCGCCGGGAGACTCCCGGCGCGCTGCTCGCCACCGGCCTGTCCCGTCGGCTGCACCGACCGGTGCGACTGCACCGCTTCGCGGTGGTCGGTGCCATCTCCTCGGCGCTGCGGCACCAGGTGGAGGCCGCGCTCGAGTGCCGACCCGACATCGCGGTGATCCTCATCGGCGGCAACGACATCACCAACCGCACCCCACGTGGGCTGGCGGTGCGCTACCTGGTCGAGGCGGTGCACACGCTGCGCGACGCCGGCTGCGAGGTGGTCGTCGGCACCTGCCCCGACCTGGGTGCGATCCGCCCGATCCAACCTCCGCTGCGCTGGCTGGCACACCGGTGGAGCCGCCAACTCGCCGCGGCCCAGACGGTCGCGGTGGTGGAGGCGGGCGGTTGGACGGTCTCCCTCGGAGATCTGCTCGGCCCCCGGTTCACCGCCGAGCCGACCCGGATGTTCGCCTGGGACCGGTTCCACCCCTCCGCCGAGGGTTACGCGATGGCCGCCGCGGCGCTCCTGCCGACGGTGCTCTCCGCGCTCGGCACGGGGCAGGAACGACGGGTTACACCGACCCGGGGCGAGGGCGTACGGTCGCTGCCGGAGGCCGCGCAACAGGCGGCCCGGCACGCCGGCACGGAGGTCAGCGGCACCCAGGTCCGGGGTCGCGACCGAGGGCCGGCGGGCCGGTGGGCGCAGTTGCGCCGGCGGGCGTTCTTCGGTGTCGGTGCGGTGCCTCAGCACGGGCCCGCCTCGGACACCTCGACAGTGGAGGGACTGGCATGAACGAGCGCAGCGAGCGGGGCGTGATCTCCGGCGTCGCCGGCCGACTGGGTCGGGCGGCGGCGTTCTCGCTGCTCGCCGGCACCGTGGGCGGTGCTGCCGTCCTGGCCGGCGAGGCGTTCGTGGCCCGCCACCGGCGGTACGCCGAACCGGAGCTGGGGCTGGCCCTGCGGGCCACGGTCGGCCGGGCTGGCGCCCCGCCGTTGCGGCTGGTGCTGCTCGGTGACTCGTCGGCGTTGGGCGTGGGTGTCGACCGCCTGGAGGACACCATCGGCGGGCAGTTGGCCAACCTGCTCGCCGAGGGCCCGACCGGCCGGCGGGTGCACCTGTCCAGTGTCGGCGTCTCCGGTTCCCGCTCGACGGACCTGGCCACGCAGGTGGCCCGGGCCCTGCTCGGTGAGCGGCCCGACGTGGCGCTGATCCTGATCGGTGCGAACGACGCCACCGGGCTGCGCCGGCCCGCCGACTCGGCGGCCTATCTCGCCGCCGCGGTGCACCGACTGCGGGAGGCGCGGGTCGAGGTGGTGGTGGGCACGTGCCCCGATCTCGGGGCGGTGCGTGCCATCGCGCCTCCGCTGCGTCAGGTGGTCGGCTGGGCCGGTCGGCGGATGGCCCGCGCGCAGACCACGGCCGTGCTGGACGCTGGCGGCTCGGTGGTCGACCTGGCCACGGAGACCGGGCCGGTGTTCCGGGCCGACGCGGGGACGCTCTGCCACGACGGCTTCCACCCCTCCGCGGACGGTTACCGGGTGTGGGCGCACGCGCTGCTGCCCGCCGTCGCCGCCGCCGCGACGGTCGCCACCCGCCGCTAGATCGTTCCCGGCCAGGGTGACATTTCCCGCCGCGCCGGCTTCTTCCGCGCCATGTTACCGGCGGGTTAACGTTGGTCCATGCCGATTGAGTCGTCCCGCGACGCCGTCATCGTCGCCACCGCCCGCTCCCCCATCGGCCGGGCGCACAAGGGGTCCCTGCGCGACGTCCGCTCCGACGACCTCGCCGCGACCATCGTCCAGGCAGCCCTGGACAAGATCCCCCAACTCGACCCGACCACGATCGACGACCTCTACCTCGGGTGTGGCCTGCCCGGTGGCGAGCAGGGCTTCAACATGGCGCGGGTGGTGTCCACACTGCTCGGTCTGGACACTGTGCCCGGCGCCACGCTGACCCGCTACTGCGCCTCGTCGTTGCAGACCACCCGGATGGCGATGCACGCGATCCGGGCCGGCGAGGGTGACGTGTTCGTCTCCGCCGGCGTGGAGATGGTCTCCCGCTACGCCCGGGGCAGCTCCGACGGGTTGCCTCCCGAGGCGCAGGCCCTCGTCGGCGGCGGCTGGGAGAACCCGCGCTTCGGTGCGGCCGCCGAACGCTCGAAGCGCCGCGCGCAGGGCGGCGCCGAGGTCTGGGCCGACCCGCGTGAGGCCGGTGAGCTGCCCGACATCTACCTGACCATGGGGCAGACCGCGGAAAACCTGGCCCAGGTTCACGACGTGAGCCGCGCCGACATGGACGAGTTCGGCGTACGCAGCCAGAACCTCGCCGAGAAGGCCATCGCCGACGGCTTCTGGGCCCGGGAGATCACCCCGGTCACCACGCCGAACGGCACCGTGGTGAGCACCGACGACGGTCCCCGTGCCGGCGTCACCCTCGACGCGGTCTCCGGTCTCAAGCCGGTGTTCCGCCCGGACGGCCGGATCACCGCGGGTAACTGCTGCCCGCTCAACGACGGCGCGGCCGCCGTGGTGGTGATGAGCGCCCAGCGGGCCGAGGAGTTGGGGCTCACCCCGCTGGCCCGGATCGTCTCCACCGGTGTGACCGCCCTGTCGCCGGAGATCATGGGTCTCGGGCCGGTCGAGGCGTCCCGGCAGGCTTTGGAACGGGCCGGCATGACCATCGACGACGTCGACCTCGTCGAGATCAACGAGGCGTTCGCCGCGCAGGTCATCCCCTCCTACCGCCAGTTGGGCATCCCGGAGGAGAAGCTGAACGTGATGGGCGGCGCGATCGCCGTCGGCCACCCGTTCGGTATGACCGGCGCCCGGATCACCGGCACCCTGCTCAACGCCCTGGAGTGGCACGACAAGACCATCGGTCTGGAGACGATGTGCGTCGGCGGCGGCCAGGGCATGGCCATGGTCCTCGAACGGCTGAACTGACGTCAGAGCGCGTTGCGGGTCGCCGTCACCTCGGCGGCGGCCCGGGCCAGCGCCTCGGCCCCCGCGTCGGCGGCCAGCAGGTCCGCGGTCACCACCCGCAGTTGGTCGGGCAGGGCCAGGTCGTTGTCGAGCCGGGGCACGACCCGACGCGGCTCCCCCTCGGCGTCCGCGGCCAGGTTGGCGATCTCCTGCACCAGGCGGTGCACCAGGTCGGCGCGGGACACGTTGCCGGTCGTCGCGATGGCCGACCAGCGTGGTTGCTGCCAGTGCACGATCTGACGGACCAGCAACCGCATGACCTGATCCAACTCCGCTGCGCTCATCGCCGCCGAGTCTACGGCCGGCACCGAGCGCGCCGGTCAACGGCGCAGGTAGCTGAGCAGCCGCAGCAACTGCCAGTAGAGGAAGACCAACCCGGTGAGCAGGCCGAACGCGCTCAGCCACGCGTACCGGCGGGGTCGACCGTCGCGCACCGAACGCTCGACGAGGTCGAAGTCGAGGATGAAGCTGAACGCCCCGGCGATGATGGCCACCACCGAGAAGGCGTACGGCAGCCAGCCGACCTCCCCGCTGACGCTGTAGACCTCCAGCCCCGGTCGTCCGGAGATCAGGTACGACACCAAATTGACGACACTGAGCACGGCGATGCCGAGCAACGTGCCGATCACCAGACGGGCCAGCCGGGGCGTCGCCCGGATCACCCGGGCCCGATAGAGCGCCGCCATACCGAGGAAGACGCCGAAGGTGCCAGCCACCGCCTGCACCACGATGCCGGGGTAGACCTGCTCGAACGTGCGGCTCGCCACCCCCAGCAGCAGGCCCTGGAGCAGGGCGTAGCCGACGATCGGCACCGGGTTGGTGATCCCCCGCAGGGAGATGACCAGGACCAGCGCGATCGAGGCGAGGGCGCTGCCGGCCAGTGCGGCACCCAGCCAGGCCACGTCGGGGATCACCGCCCAGGACACCGCCGCGGTCGCGCCGGTGACGACCAGCAGTCCGACGGTACGGACAACCACGTCGTCGACCGTCATCGGCTCGACGTCACGGGAGCCGAGCACCCGGGCCTCCACCCGACCGGTCTCGTCCAGCCGGTTGAGCACCGGGTTGTTGCTGCGCACCGCCGCCTCCTTCGCCCGCGTACCCCCAGGGCCTGTGTCCTTGACGTCACTCTGCCCCGGGCGGCCCGGCGCTGGCGGCGAAACGGCGGGCCCGGGGCGAACGACGGCGCCCGCCCCCGCCAGAGCGGGAGCGGGCGCCGGTCGGCAGCGCGGACGAGGTCAGTCGTCGCCCTGGAAGAAGCTCAGCAGGCGCAGGATCTCGATGTAGAGCCAGACCAGGCTGACCAGGATGCCGAACGCGGCCACCCAGGAGTAGCGCTGCGGCAGGCCCATGCGGACGCCGTCCTCGATCTCCTTGAAGCTGAGCACGAAGCTCAGCGAGGCGACCACGATGCAGACCAGGCTGAACCCGATCGCCAGCGGGCTGCCGTCACGCAGGCCCGTGTTGACGCCGAACATGGCCAGCACGAAGTTGATCAGCATGACGGCGAAGAGGCCGGTGATGACCGCGATCATGCCCTTGACGAAGGCCGGGGTGGCCCGGATGACCTTCGCCTTGTAGAGCATCGCCATCAGGAAGAAGATGCCGAAGCTCGCCGCGGCGGCCTGGAGCACGATGCCGTCGTAGCGGTTCTCGAACGCCTTGCTGACCATGCCGACGAAGACGCCCTCGACGAGCGCGTACGCGATGACCAGCGCCGGGTTGGCCATCCGGGAGAACGAGATGATCAGGCCGAGGACCAGGCCGACCACCGCCGCGCCGATCCAGGCGGTGCCGACCAGCGCGTCGGGCACGAGCACCCAGGCGGCTGCGGCGGTGATGCCGAGGATGCCGAGCAGAGCGACCGTCTTGACGACCACGTCGTCGACGGTCATGGGCGCCACGGTGGGCGGCGCAGCCGGGTAACCGGCCTGGGACGGGTACTGCTGGGGAATGCCGGGCTGTCCGTACGGCCCGGCCGGGGCGTACCCGGCGGAGCGCTCCCGCTCGGCCGCCTGGCCGAGCCGGGCGAGCACCGGGTTCGAGGTCTTCACTGTCTGGCCTCCCTCAGGGGGTCGTGTGCACGTGAACGTGCCCTCCAAGAGTAAACGGCGCAGCCAAGTCCTGGTGATCACGAATGAGAATGCGTGCGAGCCGACCGGTGCCCGGGGCGGGGGTCGAACCCGCACGCCTTTCGGCAGCCGCTTTTAAGGCGGCCGTGTCTGCCTTTCCACCACCCGGGCGGGTGGCACCGGCGCGCCGACACGCACGGTGCAATGTCACCGTAGCGGGTCTACGGCGACCCGACGTACCCCGTGGGGCCGGTCACATTAGGGTCGATGCCGTGAGCAGCGCAGCCCCCACGGCCCCCGACGCCGCCCCTGATCAGGCCTTCCGCCTCGCCGATCAGGTCAACCGCCGGCCCCGGGCCGTTCGGCTCCTGGCCGCCGTCCGTCGGCACCGGGTGGATCTGCTGGCCGCTCTGGTCTGCGCGGTGCTGGCCGGCTGGGTCACCCATGGGCTGTGGCCCGACCCGGCCGGCCGCACGATGGCCCTCAACCCGGAGGACCAGGCCCTCTACGAGTGGTTCCTGGCGGTCGACGCCCGCGCGCTGCTCGGGGACTTCGGCCTGCTCACCGACCGGCTCAACGCCCCCGACGGCGTCAACCTGATGGCCAACACCACGGTGATCGCGCTGGGCATCGTCTTCGCGCCGGTCACCCTGCTGCTCGGCGCGCCGGTCACCTTCGCGTTGATCGCCGCCGCCAACCTCGCCGGCACCGCCTTCGCCTGGTACCTGCTGTTCCACCGGGCGCTGCGCGCCCGCCGGCTCGCCGCCGCGCTCGGCGGAGGGCTCTGCGGGTTCGGCCCAGGCATGATCTCCCAGACCAACAGTCACCTGCACATGACCGCCCAGTGGCTGGTGCCGGTGATCGTCTGGCTGGTGGTCCGACTGCTGCGGGCGTCCGACCCGGGGCCGACGACACGCGACGCGGCCGGTCGCGACCGGTCCCCCGGGCCGGATCGCCGGCGGATGCTCACCTCCGCGGCGGGGCTGGCCGCCGCGGTCACCGCACAGGTGTTCATCGGTGAGGAGGTGCTCTTCCTCGCCGCCGTCACGTTGCTGGTGATGGCGGTCAGCTACGCCGTGGCGGACCGGGAGCTGGCCCGCCGGGCGCTGCCCGGCTTCGCCGCCGGGCTGGCGGTCGCCGCCGGGCTCGCCCTGCTGGTGCTCGGCTATCCGCTGTGGTTCCAGTTCGCCGGCCCGCAGGGGGTCGCCGACGGGATGTTCGCCCCGGCCTACTTCTCCGCCGACCTGAGCAGCTGGTGGACGGTCTCCCCCCTGTCGGTGGCCGGCAGCGACCAGTCCGCCCGGCTGACCACCGGCCCGGCCGAGTACAACACCTTCCTCGGCTGGCCCCTGCTGCTGGTCGCCGCGGTCTGCGCGATCTGGGCCGGGCGACGCCGGCTGGTCTTCGCCTGCGTCGTGGCGGGCCTCGTGATGGGTGCGTTGTCGCTCGGCCCGGAGGTGGTGCTCGGCGGCACCAAGACCGCACTGCCCGGCCCGTACCGACTGATCGGCGGGCTGCCGGTGGTGGACGGCGCGTTGCCGATGCGATTCGCGCTGGCGTTGCTGCCGATCATCGCGACGCTGCTGGTGCTGGCGGTCGACCGGGCTCTGCGCAGCACCGGACGGACACGACGGCTCGTGCCCCTGGCCGTCGGTGCGGCACTGCTACCGATCTTCCCGACCCCGCTGCCGACCGCCGACCGACCCGCCGTGCCGGAATTCGTCACCGGCGGCCACTGGCGGCAGTGCGTACGCCCCGGCGGGGTGCTGGTCCCGGTGCCGCTTCCGACGCCCAAGGAGCCCTGGCCGATGCGCTGGGCAACCGCCGCCGACGCCGCCTTCGGCCTGCCGGAGGGGTTCTTCATCGGCCCGTACGGGCGGCGCGGGAAAGCGGCGATGGGCACCTTCAAGCAGCCCACCTCGGCCCTGCTGGCGGACGTCGCCCGGCGCGGCGACCAACCGGCCATCGGCGACGAGCAGCGCCGTCAGGCCGCACGGGACGCCGACTTCTGGAACGCCTCCTGCGTCGCGTTGACCGACGACGCCCCGCACGCCGAGAGTCTGCGCGCGACCCTGGAACAGCTCTACGGCCCCGCCACCCGGATAGCCGACGCCTGGATCTGGCGAGTCTGACCCCACCCCACCCCGCCCCCGCCCGGGTCGATCATCGAGTTGTGGTGGGTGACAAAGCGCCCGCTGTGGAACCAAACCGGCACCACAACTCCTTGATCGACGGGGGCTGTCGGCACGAAAGGGCCCCTCCTGGTCAGGAGGGGCCCTTTCGTACACCCGAGGGTCAGACGCGCGGCGCGCCGACCGGCTGGGACGCCTCGACGAACTCCTCGCGCGGGTCGTGCAGCTGCCCGAGGGCGACCACCTCACGCTTGAGGAAGAAGGCCAACGACCAGTCCACGACCACCCGGACCTTGCGGTTGAACGACGGGATCCGGCTCATGTGGTACGTCCGGTGCATGACCCACGCCGGCCAGCCGGTCATCTTGATCCCGTACACCTGGGCGACGCCCTTGTGCAGGCCGAGGCTCGCGACGCTGCCGACGTGCTTGTGCTTGTAGTTGACCGGCTCACGGCCCCGGATCACGGCCGTGATGTTGTCGGCCATCCGGGCGGCCTGGCGCACCGCGTGCTGGGCGCTCGGCGAGCAGAAGTTGCCCGGCTCCTTGGTGAGGTCCGGAACGGCGGCGCAGTCGCCGGCGCTCCACGCGCCCTCGACCACCTGGTCGCCGTCGACCACCTGGAGAGTGGGCAGGCAGGTGATCCGCCGACGGTCGTCGCGCGGGAAGTCGGTCGAGTCCAGCATCGGCGACGGCTTCACGCCGGCCGTCCACACGATCGTGTCGGACCGGAAGCTGTCACCGTCGGAGAGCTTGACCACCCCGTCGACGCAGGACTCGAGCCGGGTGTCCAGCCGGATGTCCATGTTGCGCTTCATCAACTGCTGGACGGTGTAGGCACCCATGTCCCGGTCGACCTCGGGCAGCACCCGCTGGGTCGCCTCGACCAGCACCCAGCGCACCTCGTCCTGCTTGAGCTCCGGGTAGTAACGCAGGGCGTCGCGAGCCATGTCCTCCATCTCGGCGAGCGCCTCGATGCCGGCGTACCCACCGCCCACGAAGGTGAAGGTCAGCGCCGCACGACGGACATCCGGATCCGGCGTGGCCGCAGCCACGTCGAGCCGGTCCAGTACGTGGTTGCGCAGGTAGATCGCCTCGCCGATGGTCTTGAACCCGATGCCCTGCTCGTGCAGGCCGGGGATCGGCAGAGTGCGGGAGACCGAACCCGGCGCCACGATCACGTGGTCGTAGGTGATCTCCCGTGGCGGGCCGCTGATCGGCTGCACGGTGGCCACCTTGCGGTCGTGCTCGATCCGCGTGACCGTGCCGGCCACCATCTTGCACCGACGCAACTCCCGCCGCAGGGGCACCACGGAGTGCCGCGGGGAGATGTTGCCCGCCGCCGCCTCGGGCAGGAACGGCTGGTAGGTCATGTGCGGCTGGGGATCCACCACCATGACCTCAGCCTCACGGGAGCTGAGCTTCTTCGACAGGCGCAGCGCCGCGTACAGACCAACGTGCCCGGCACCCACCACAAGGATCCGCTTCGGATTCACGTTGTCTATCTTTCCCCGGCCGGCTCAGGTAATCCCGCTCGCGGCCCCCATCTGTGACGGAGCACAACCCATGTGACCTGCGTAACCCTCAGGTCGCAGCGGTCACCGTCGTCGCAGCAGCCAGCCCAGCAACGCTGCCGTACCCACCGCCAGCAGCAGCCCCAGCACGGTGACCCACTGGTATCCGGCCTCCCCACCCGTGCCCGCGGCCTGCAACAACAGCACCCCCAGCACGGCGGTGCCCAGCAGGACGGCCGCCGACCGCAACAACCATCGGGTGATCAGCTCGGGGTCCACCACGGCGTCGTAGGGCAACAGCGCGGCCAGCGCGCAGAGGGTGTGCGCCAGGTAGAGAAGGGCGGCGAGGGCGAGGAGACGCCAGAGGGCGACCGGACGGCCGTACCCGTCAGTGGCCAGCAGCCAGCCGCCAACCGTGACCAATGCCGTGAAGGTCGCCCACACCCGGCGCGGGCCGAACGCCGGCAACAGGGCGGCAACCGTCAGGAAAAGGATCGGTCGGCCGGCGAGCACCTCCGAGGGGAAGGCGAGGACGAACCCGGCGAGCACGGTGGCGAAGATCCCGGCCCGCACCAGCAGCGGAGCGGCGCTGATCCGGGTCACCGCATTCTGGAACGCCCGGACCCGCCCGCTGACAGCGTCGATCATCTGCGCCTCCGGACGTTCGCGACTGCGGGGCTCGCAAGCTCACTCCTCGCGCTCACCGCGCTCGCCTTTCGTTCGCGACTGCGGGGCTCGCAAGCTCACTCCTCGCGCTCACCGGCCACCCACCCTTGGGGCCGTCGCCAGCCGGGCCACGTCCCGCAGCACCTGGTCCAGGCTGCCGGCGCCGGCCCAGCGCACCACGGGGACGCCGTGCTCCCGGAGCTGCCCGATCATGATCTCTCGGTCCAGACGCCACAGCCGGTATGCCACCTCGGCCCAGCCCCGGTCCTTCGGCGACGACAGGTCGGTCGGCAACGTGTCGACCGCCACCACGAACCGGCCGGCCCGGGCCAGCCGGGCGAGCATCTGCGCCGACCGTTCGTCCAGCAGCGGGGTGAGCACCACCACCAACGCGTCCGAGGAGAGCAGTTGCGGGCCGAACACCTGGTCGTACGGCTCGTGCGAGGACGACGTCACGCGTACGTCGAGCAGCCACTCCAGGACCGTCAGGTACTGCCGTCGCCCGGCCGCCGGGCGCAGCCGACGGGCCGACGGGCCGTACTCCAGCAGGGAGACCCGGTCGCCACGGTGCAGGTAGTGCTCGGCGATCGCGGCGGTGGCCCGGACGGTGGTGTCCAGCACCGAGGCGGCGCCGCCCACCCCACCGGAACGGCCGGCCTCGGCCAGCACGTCGAGCAGCACCACCACCTCCGCGTCCCGGTCGGAGAGCGTGGCCGCCACGTGCAACTGCCGGGCCCGCAGCGACACCCGCCAGTCGATGCGGCGCAACCGGTCCCCGGGAGCGAAGATCCGTACGCCGGCCAGTTCGCCGCCCTCACCGGGCCGCCGCGAGTGGTGCGCCCCGACCAGACCGGCGGCGCGGGGCATCGCCTCCACCGCCTCGAACGGCTCGGTACGCGGGTACACCCGCACGCGGACCGGCTCGATGATCACCGCGCGGGAGACCAGCAGGCCGCCAGCCGTCGCGACCCGCGCACCGGCCGGGCCGACCGCGTGCCGACCCCACCGCAGGGCACGGCCGACCAGTTCCAGGTCCACCGCCGACCCGGTGGGAACCGACGTCACGAACGGCCGGTCGGCGGCCGAACGGCTCGTGCCGCTGGCCGGATCCTGGCCGGTCGGCGTCGCGGCCGAAGGTGGCACGTCGTCACCGGCGGCACCGTCCCGGGCGAACCCGGCCCGGAAGATCCGCAGCCACGGCGACACGCGGGTACGCAGCACCACCAGGTCGTAGTCGACCGTGTCCGGGTTGCCGACGCTCACCGCCGCCGTCACGTCGCCGCCCTCGACCAGCGGCCCGTCGTCGCCCGGAGTGATCCACACCTGGGGCAACGCCGTGGGGCGTCGGCGCAGCGCGTACGCGGTGCCCAGCGCGAACGGGGCGGCCAGCACGATCAGGTCGACGCGCCCCAGCAGCACCCCCGCCACCAGCAGCAGGCCGGCCAGCAGCACCGCCCGACCGAGCGCCGGGGTGGGTGCCCAGCCGGCAGCCGGCTCCGGTTCGGTGGATCTCGACACGGTCGGTCCGGTCATCAGTGCCGGGGCCCGCCGGCGGCGTAGCTGGGCAGGGCGCCACTGGCCGGGGCGGGGGTCGCTTCCAGCACCTCGCCGACCACGAACGCCGGGTCGACCCGACGCAACCACATCTCCGGGCGCAGGGTGATCCGGTGGGCCAGGGCGGGCGCGGCGACCTCCTTGACGTCCTCCGGCACCACGTAGTCGCGCCCGCCGAACACGGCGCGCACCCGGGCCAGCAGCAGCAGTGCCAGCGATCCGCGAGGCGAGGCTCCGACCAGCACCGACGGGTGCTCCCGGGTCGCCGCCGTGAGGGACACGATGTAGCGGCCGATGGAGTCCTCCACCACCACGTCCTCCAGGGCGGCCTGCATGGCGCGCAGTGTGGCCGCGTCGACCACCGCCTTGATGTCCGCCTCCTCGCGGCGACGGCTCATCCGACGGCGCAGCACCTCCCACTCCTCCTCGTGCTGCGGGTAACCGAAGGAGACCCGCAGGAGGAACCGGTCGAGCTGGGCCTCGGGCAGCGGATACGTGCCCTCGTACTCGATCGGGTTGGCCGTGGCCAGCACGTGGAACGGCTCGTCCAGCTTGTAGGTCACACCCTCCACCGAGACCTGCTTCTCCTGCATCGCCTCCAGCAGCGCGGACTGCGTCTTCGGCGGCGTCCGGTTGATCTCGTCGGCGAGGAGCAGGTTGGTGAAGACCGGGCCGGCCCGGAAGGTGAAGTCGCCGTTGCGCTGGTCGTACAGGAACGAGCCGGTGACGTCGGCGGGCAGCAGGTCGGGGGTGAACTGCAACCGACGGAAGTCCAACCCGAGCGCCTGGGCGAACGAGCGTGCGGTCAGCGTCTTGCCCAATCCGGGCAGGTCTTCCAGGAGAACGTGCCCGCCCGCGAGGATGCCGGCGAGGACCAGCTCCAACGCGTCCCGCTTACCGACCACGACGGTGCCGACCGCGTCCAGGACCGCCCGAGCCAGGTGGCCGACCTCGGCGGGGGCAATGCTCCGGTCCACGTCGTTCATCAGATCTTCTCCAGTTCGGCGACGATCACCGCGAGGTCGCGCGGCGACGGGGTGCGGCGAGGCGGGGTCTCCAGGAACGTCCACAGCCGGTCACCCAGCAGGACGCGGGCGCGGGCCGGATCCGACTCGCGGGTGACGCCGTGCTTCAGGCGCATCCGCTCGTCGGCCAGTTCACCGATGCGGGGCAGGACCACCCCGCTGAAACGTTCGGGCCGGGTGTTGGACCAGTCCAGGGGCCATTCCCAGCGATTGATCGCGCTGTTCAGCGCGTCCCGGGCAGCCCAGTTGTAACTGCCGTCCTCCTCACCCGACCCGGTACGGGAACCGGCCGGCGGCGGGGGTGGCGGCGCGAGCAGGGCGGTGACCCGGCGAACCGCCAGCACGGCGAGGACACCGGCGATCAGCACGGGCAGCGAGACCTGGAGACCGACCGCGCGCAGGCCCACGAGCAGCACCGCGACCACCGCGGCGGCCCACGCGAGCGAGCGCAGCACCGGGCGCCACCGGGAGGCGCGCGGCCGCGGGCCGGTCGGCGCGGCCTCCTCCTCGAACGCGAGCAGGTCGTCGATGCTGGTGCTACTCATGCCCTACACCTCTGGTTCGCGACTGCGGGGCTCGCAGACCCGGCTCACTCCTCGCGCTCACGGGGTCACCACCGCGGTGAGTTCGCCGCGCAGCCGGCGCAGCGCGGCGCGCGCCTGGTCGCGGGTGCGTTCGCCGACCGGGCGGGTCGCGTACCGGGCCTCCCGGTAGACGTGCGCGAACTCGTTCAGCACGTCGGTGCTGACGATCGCCGGCACGCCGGCCTCCGGGTCGCCCCGCAGCAGCCGGCTGACCAGGTCGGTGGGGGTGTCCCCGGCGAGGCGTGGCACGCCGGCCGTGGCGGCGGCCTCCTCCAGGCGCACCCAGCAGGCGATCACTGCCACCCGGGGGTCGGTGTCGGTGTCGTCGAGTTCCACCAGGCCGGCGTCGAGGGCGGCGACCACGTCCCGGGCGGTGCCCTCGGCGCTACGCCGGGCCCGCTGCGTCGGCAACGTCCGGGTGGTGCGGCGCAGCGCACCCCGGATCAGGATCCAGGTCAGGTAACCGAGGGCCGCGAGGATGGCCAGCCCGAGCAGGACCATCGCCACGGTGGCGATCCACTGCGGTATGTGCGCCTGGGTGGCCTCACCGGCGTCGCGCGGCTCGACCGGGATCGACGGTGACGGCTCGACGGTCGGGTACTCGGGCACCCAGGGGACGTTCTCCGCGGCCGGCGGGATCCGGCTGGCCCCGATCGACGAGTGGGCGGACGCCAGTGCCGCACCGGCGAGCAACGCGGCGACCGCGCCGACCGGCCACCACCGGCGGAGCAGGCCGAGCGCCGGGCGCAACACCCCCTGCTCGACGGCAGGGGACGGCGTGGGCGGGCGTGTTCCGTCTGTCATCGCCACCGCCCCACGCGTGTCTCAGTCCACCCCGGCCAGCTGTTTAGCCTGGCCGAAGACGTCGTCCAGCATCTCTGGTGTCAGCCGCCCGGTGAAGGTGTTCTGCTGGCTGACGTGGTAGCAGCCCAACAGGTCCGGAGCGGCCGTGCCGGACCAGTGTGCCCCATGACCGAACGCCGGTCGCGGGCTGGGCGGGCGCAGCCCGTACACCTGACGGAGCACCGGCCACCACGCGGCCCAGGCGAACGCGCCGAGCGCGACCACGACGCGCAGCGTGGGCCGGATCAGCGTGACCTCCCGGTGCAGCCAGGGTGCGCAGGTGTCGCGCTCCTGCGGCGTCGGCTTGTTGTCCGGCGGAGCACATCGGACGGCCGAGAAGATCCGGATGTCCCGCAGGGTGAGCCCGTCGTCGGCGGCGACGCTGGTCGGCTGGTTGGCCAGCCCGGCCCGGTGCAGCGCGGCGAACAGCACGTCGCCGGACCGGTCACCGGTGAAGATCCGACCGGTGCGGTTGCCGCCGTGCGCGGCGGGCGCCAGCCCGAGGATGGCGATCCGCGCGTCGGCGGTGCCGAAACCCGGCACCGGCCGGCCCCAGTATTCCTGGTCGCGGAAGGCGGCCCGGCGGGTGCGTGCCACCTCCTCCCGCCACTGGACCAGCCGGGGGCAGGCAAAACAGTCGCTGACACCCGCGTCGAGGTCGGCCAGGTCGGTCGCCCGCGCTGCGCGGGCGACCACCTGCTCGGGGGTACGCGACTCAGCCAAGCTTCGCCCGGAAGAGTTCCAGGGTGCGGGCAAAGGCGCTGGCTGCGGCACGCTGGTCGAACGCCTCCGGCCGGTCGTCGTTGAAGAAGGCGTGCGAGGTGCCCGGGTAGTCGTAGAGGTGGCAGTCACCGCCGGCCTCCTCGATGGCCCGGCGGGCGGTCTGTACGCCCTCGGCGGTCGAGGTGCCGTCCTCTTCGGAGCAGTGGATGACCGCGGCCTTGCCGGCGTAGTCGGCCCAGTCGGGGCGCATCGACTCCCACGGCAGCACGGGATAGAAACCGGCGGTCGCGACGATCCGCTCGGAGATGGTGGCTGACCACAGGGCGAGGCTGCCACCGGCGCAGAAGCCCACGGCACCGACCTTACCGGTCACCTCCGGACGCCCCGCGAGATAGTCGGCCGCGCCGGCGATGTCCTTCGCCGCCTCGTCCATCCGCATCGCCATCAGGAGCCGCTGCGCCTCGTCCGGCTCGCTGGTCGTCTCACCGTGGTAGAAGTCCGGGGCGAGGGCGACGAAACCAGCCTCGGCGAACCGGTCCGCCACCGACCGGATGTGCGGGACGAGGCCCCACCACTCCTGGATGACGATGACGGCAGGGCTGGCCATGCCGCTGGCGGGTATCGCGAGATACCCCTCGCTCATGCCCCCGTTGCTGCGGTAGCTCACCATTTCGCCCATGGGCCGTCCTCCTAGCGGTCAGTCATCGTTGGCTGGTCGCCCAGTGGTCCTACGTGCCGGTAGCCTGCCACGCCACGCGGCCCTCGGGAAGACGCCGGAACAGTGGCATTCACCTCCTGTTCGCCGGCCGGTGACTGCGGGTACGCCGACGGCGGCGGGATCTGCTCCCGCCGCCGTCGATGCCGGCCTGGCCCGTCGGTCAGGCCTTCTTGGTCAGACAGAGCACGTAGCCCGATTTGCCCGGCTCGATGCTGGAGAAGATGTAGCCCTCCTGGTCGTTCTGGAAGAACTGGTCGCAGGAGGTGCCGGCCTTGGCCTGGGCCTCGCTCTGGTCGTTCACCCGACCGACCACGGTGTACGCCGCGTCGGTCGAGGTGCACTCGACGACCTTGGCACCGTCGACCTTCTCCTGCGCGGTCCCCGTGATCTCCGGCAGCTCGGCGATGCAGTCGCCGGCCTTGGCGTCGGCGGTCTCGTCCTTGTTGAAGAAGCCGCCGATCGCCGAGGCGAGGCCGAACTTCAGGCCGGCGACGACCACGATCGCGAGGATCGCGCCGACGATGCCCAGAGCCTTCATCCCACCGGACTTCTTCGCCTCCGGCTCAGCCGTCGCCGTGGCGGTCGCGGGCGGCACGGCCGCACCCGACGTGCTGGCCTGCGGGTCCGCCGCATCCGGCTTGGCCGCCTGCGGGTCGGCCGCATCCGGCTTGGCCGCCTGCGGGTCCGCCGCACCCGACGTGGTGGCCTGCGGGTCGGCCGCATCCGGCTTCGCCGCCTGCGGTTGGGCCGGCGTCGGTTGCGGCGTCTCGACGGCCGGCTGGGGTGCTGCGGCGTCGGGCGCGGAGGGCGGTGCGACCTGGTCTGACACGGAGGGTCCTTCCGAGGGGTTGATGAGCAGACGACACCGTAACGATCATTGATTTACGGTGCCGTCCCGCTCGCCTCGTCCGTTCAGGTATTTCCCAGCTTCAACGACATGATCCAGTTCACACCGCGACTCAGCTCGTCGGAGTCGGAGTCGGTGCGTCGCTCGGCGTCACGGTTCCGCTGGCCGTGGGCTGGCCGGTGGGCGTCCCGGTCGGCGTCGGCGTCCCGGTCGGGCCGGGCGTGCTGCTCGGGTCCGGTGAGGTGCTCGGGTCCGGCGTGGTGGTGGGCGCGACGGGTGCGCCTGGTGCCCGGGGCCCGAACGGCGCCTGCTCCGGGCAGTACGGGTACGGCCGCAGCAGTGGATTGTTGCCGTACTCGTCGATGCTGCCACCGCAGTCCGGGTAGCCCAGCCGGATGGGATGGCCGTTCTGGTCGAAGAGCCGGGCGTTCTCCACCAGCCGGCCCTCACTGTCGTAGACGAAGACGTCCCGGATCTGGCCGTACTGACTGTCGACCGAGGTCTGGTCGTAGTAGTAGTCGTTGTCGCGCCAACTCTCGGCGTCGACCAGCCCGGCGAGCGCGAAGACCACCAGCACCGCGCCGCCCACCTGCACCGCCGATCGTGGCCAGCGGGTCAGCCGGGCGGACCTACGGCCGATCCAGATGGAGGCGAGCACGAAGCCGACCAGCATGATCAGACCGGCCAGCAACTCGCCACCGACCCTCGGCAGCAGCCCGGAGTTGCCGCCGCTGGTGACCACGGTGACCAGCATCGCCGCCAGGTAGCCGCGCAGCACCCACCAGCCCGGCCGCAACAACCGGAGGAAGTCGCTGGCCGTCTCGTACCCCAGGGGTGGGCCCAGCCGGGTGTCGATCACTTGCAGCCGGCTGCGGACCCGGGTCAGCGCGGCGGCGACCCGCTGGTCGAGATTCCGCCCACCGCCCCCGGCGGCGGCGCCGGCCGCGGCGCGCAGCTCGGCAGCGTACGTCTCGGGCTCGCCCAGTCGCTCGACGAGAGTGCCCTCGGCCTCGGCGGCGACCTCGGTGAGGTGGTCGGCGAGATCCTCGGTCAGCTCGTCGCGTTGGGTGGGTGGCAGGTCGGCCAGAGCGGCCCGAACCCGCGCCACGTAGTCGGTGATCTCCTGCTCCGTGACGGTCATGCCGCCAGCCCCCGATCGTCGAGCAGACTGTCCATGGTGGTGGCGAACGAGCGCCAGAGCTTGCCGGAGCGGGTCAACTGGTCACGCCCCGCGGCGTTGAGTGAGTAGTACTTGCGGTGCGGCCCGGATTCGCTCGGCACGACGTACGTGGTGAGCAGGCCGGCGGCGAAGAGGCGGCGCAGCGTCCCGTAGACCGAGGCGTCGCCGACCTCCTCCAGGCCGGCTTCGCGCAACCGGCGCAGGATGTCGTAACCGTAGCCGTCCTCCTCCCGGAGCACGGCCAGGACGGCCAGATCGAGCACGCCCTTCAGCAACTGTGTGGTGTCCACGCATTGCAGACTAGTGTGCAATGCGCAGTAGCGTCAACGAAATCGCTCCAACACGCCAAACGAAGCGCGGGCCGCAGGGCGCTTGGACGCTTGATCGTGCTCAATCAAGGATGTAGTGGCCTCAGCGTCGGAGGATGCCACTATTTCCATGATCGAGCGCGATCTAGGCGTGCGGCGAGATCAACGACGGCTCAGCGCATGGCTGACTGGAGGCTCCAGGCGATGCCGTCGAGGATGTCGTGCTCGGAGGCGACCACCGACGGCATCCCGGCCCGCTCCATGATCACGCGAAGTACCAGCGCGCCCGCGCCGATCACGTCGGCCCGGCCCGGGTGCATCACCGGGTTCGCCAACCGCTGCTCACGGGTCTGACCGAGCAGGTCCGCGGTCACCTGGGCGACCGCCTCGTACGACACCCGGGCGTGGTGGATGCGCTCCGGGTCGTACTCCCGCAGGCCCTGTGCGAGCGCGACGACGGTGGTGACCGACCCGGCGAGACCGACCAGGGTGGCCGCCTCGCGGCCGGGCACCACGTCGAGCGCCCGGTCGACGGCGGCCTCGATGTCGGCCTGCGCGGCAGCGACCTGCTCGGGCGTCGGCGGGTCACCGGGCAGGTGCCGTTCGGTCATCCGGACGCAGCCGATGTCCACCGAGATCGCCGCGCGTACGCCGGCGGCCCGGTCACCGACCACGAACTCGGTGGAACCTCCGCCGATGTCGACGACCAGGAACGGCGCCTTCGCGTCGGCCGGGAGCCCGCGCACCGCACCGGTGAACGACAGCCGGGCCTCCTCGTCGCCGGTGACCACCTCGGGCGCTACGCCGAGGGTGCGCTGCACCATCTCTTCGAAGTCGGCGGCGTTGGCGGCGTCGCGGGAGGCCGAGGTGGCACACATGCGGACCCGCTCGGCGCCCAGTTTCTCGATGTCGGCGGCGTACGACGCCAGCGCCACCCTGGTCCGTTCGATCGCCTCCGGTGCCAGCCGGCCGGTGCGGTCCACACCCTGGCCGAGTCGGACGATCTCCATCCGGCGGGTCAGGTCGACCAGCGGCGCCTGCGAACCGGCCGACTCCCCGGGCAGGTCGGCGACCAGCAGTCGGATCGAGTTGGTCCCGCAGTCGATGGCCGCCACACGCGTCGTCACGGCAGCAACCTTACGGCAGGGCGGGCGGCCACCCGGCGGCCTGGCCGGGCGGCGGACCCGCCTCGCAGGAGGCACCCGGCGCGCCCCGCAGCAGATTCGCGCCGAGCGCCGTCAGGTGATGTCGTACGGCCCCGCCCTCCCGCTCGCTGGCCACCAGGCCGGTGGCCCGCAGCGCGGTGGCGTGCTCCGAGGCCGAGGAGAGGCTGATCCCGACGGCCCGGGACAGCTCCGTGGTGCTCATCGCGCCGTCGGCCGCGAGTTGGCGCAGGACCAGCGCCCGGGTGGCGCCGAGCAACCGGCCGAGGGGATCACCTTCAGCCGTGCCCGCGCGCGGAGGCATCGGCGCCGGGTAGACGAGCAGGATCGGGCGACCCGGCTCGACCAGCACCCGGGGCCGGGGTCCGGCCAGCGGGGAGGGCAGCAGGATGAGCCCGTGACCGGTGCCGGGCAGATCCCCGTCCCACCACGTCCGCACCTCCAGCACCGGCTCCCGCCACCGGATCGCCGGGTGCAGGCCCGCGAAGAGGCTGGCCAGGCCGTGCTGCACCAGCCGCTGGCTGGCACAGGTCACCTGCTGGCGGTACCCGGACACCAGATCGGGCCAGTGCGGCGCGAGGACGGCGTCGTACCAGGTGCGGACGGCCCCGCCGAACAGGTTCAGCATCTCCGGGTCGGCCGCGGCGAACCGTCGCCGCAGTGGGGTGGCCGTCACGTCCGCGTACGCCGCGACGACCTCGGCGCGTACCCGTCGTGCCGGGGTGGCCCGAATCGCCTCCAGACCGGCGGCGACCGATTCCACCCCGGCGAAGGGGGTGACGAAATCCGGCAGGCGCCCCCGTGCCGGCAACAGGTGCCGCAGGATCGCGGTGGCAGCCTGGGCGACGCCCGTGCTCTCCACCGCTGCCGCCCGCTCGGCCAGCGCCGGCGCCATGGCCGCCACCGTTGGATCCCGCAGCCACTGACTGGCCAGCAGTGCGGTCCCGACCGGGTGCAGCCGGTCACCGAACCGCACCCGGCAGAGATCCGCCGGCCCGAGTTGGAGGCGAAGCATGGAAACAGCCTGCCCTCCTTCGCCCAGGACCGAAAGGGTTGATCCACAAGCCGACGGCCCCAAGGGTGGATGGCGGGGTCGACGGGGGGTGGCTGACGTGCGGCGGACGATGGCAGTGTTGACGGGGCTCTGTCTCCTCGTCGTGGCGGCGGCTTGTGGTGAGCGGGGGCAGCCCTCGTCGACCCCGCCGGCCGCACCCTCCGCGTCGACCGAGCGCCCGGCGGCGGGCGACCACGAGCTCACCCTGACGCACAACGGCGCCGAGCGCACCTATCTGCTGCACGCACCGCCCGGATACGACCCGGGCAGGCCGTCCGCGCTGGTCATCGCGCTGCACTTCTATCCCGGCAGCGCCTCCTCCATGCGGGAGCTGGCAGGCCTGGACGCCCTGGCCGACAAGGACAACGTGCTGGTCGCGTACCCCGACGGGGTGGGCGGAGGCTTCAACGCGCTGGTCTGCTGCGGCAGCCAGGACGACGTCGGCTTCCTCACCGCTCTCACCGGCCACCTGGTGCAGGCCTGGCGTGCGGACCCGAACCGGGTCTTCCTCACCGGCATCTCCAACGGCGGCGACATGAGCTTCCGGGCGGCGGTGGAGAGCACCGGCACGTACGCCGCGATCGGGGTGGTCAGCGGCGGTTACAGCGGCACGCTGACCACGGTCGACAGCTACGTGCCGAAGAGCCCGGTCTCCGTGATCACGTTCATCGGCGGCCAGGACCGGTACGCCTCGACCTTCCAGACCGGCATGCAGACCTGGCAGCAGCGGCTCACCTGCCGGCCGGGCCCGAAGGCGTCCGGGGTGCCGGGTGTGACGCACACGGTGGCGAGTTGCGCGGACGGCAGCGAGGTCAGCGTCTACACCCTGCCCGAGATGGGCCACAGTTGGCCGGGTGCCACGGCCGGTCAGCTCGCCGCGTCCTCCGCCGGGCTGTCGGCCACCGACCTGATGTGGGAGTTCTTCGCGGCGCACCCCCGCAAGGCCTGACCTACAGGCGCAGCATCATCCGGGTGTTGCCCAGCGTGTTCGGCTTCACCCGGTCCAGGTCCAGGAACTGCGCGACACCCTCGTCGTACGAGCGCAGCAACTGCTCGTACACCGGTTGCGGCACCGGTGCGCCGTCGATCTCCTCAAAGCCGAAAGCGCGGAAGAACCGCGTCTCGAAGGTGAGCACGAAGATCCGGGCCACGCCCAACTCCCGGGCGGCGTCGATCAGCTCGCCCACCAGCCGGTGCCCGATCCGCTGGCCCTGACAGGACGGGTCGACCGCGACCGTACGGATCTCGGCCAGGTCCTCCCACATCACGTGCAGCGCGCCACAGCCCACCACGACGCCGTCGTCGGCGCGGACCGCCACCCGGAACTCCTGCACGTCCTCGTAGAGGGTGACGGTGGCCTTGCTCAGCAGCCGGCGGTCGTCGGTGTAGGTGTCGACCAGCCGCCGGATGCCCCGTACGTCCCGGGTGCGGGCCCGCCGCACCAGGATCTGCGTCTCGGGCGCCGAGGACCCCGCCTGCGCGTTCACTCGCCCGCCGGCACGTCCACGCACGGACCGGCCGACCACCAGGGCTCGACCAGGCCCAACGTCTCGTCGCCGAACGGGTTGACCCCGGGGCCGGCACCCAGCGCGTGCCCCAGGTGCACGTGCAGGCACTTCACCCGGCCCGGCATCCCGCCGGCCGAGATGCCCGCGATCTCCGGCACCTCACCGACGGCCTCCCGGCGGGCAAGGTAGTCCTCGTGCGCGGCACGGTAGTGGGCGGCCAGCTCGGGATCCGTCGCCAGCCGGTCCGCCATCTCCTTCATCAGCCCCGCCGACTCCAGCCGGCTGCACGCCGCGGTGGCCCGGGGGCAGGTCAGGTAGAAGAGCGTCGGAAACGGGGTGCCGTCGGCGAGGCGGGGGGTCGTCTCCACCACGTCCGGCAGGCCGCACGGGCATCGGTGGGCGACCGCCCGGGTGCCCCGGGGCGTCCGGCCGAGCTGCGCCGCCACCGCGGCCAGGTCGGCCTCCGTGGCCGGCTCCCGCTGCGGCAGGGGTACGGAGTCCGCCGCCGGCTCCGACGGTGGTACGACAGTCACGGTCTCTCCTGGTGCGTCGATCGGTGGATCACTTGCCCGGCTGCTGGCTGTCGGCCGCCTGCACACTCGACCAGAGCGTGTCGTACCAGGTCGACGGCCCCGCCGGGGCGGCCGAACCGGCCGACTTCCCGGCGTCCCGGGCGGCGCCCTCCGGGTCGTGCAGCACCACCATCATCTTCTCGCCCGGCTCGCCCATGAAGAAGCGCTCCCGAGCCTGCGTCTTGATGTACTCGTCGTCTTTCCAGTTGGCGGCCTCGGCCTCCAGCTTGGCGATCTCCGCCTCCTGCACCGCCTGGGCCGCCTCCATCCGCTCGATGTCGGCCTGCTGGTCCAGGTAGACCCGGACCGGGTACGTGTAGGCCAGCGCGAGCGCGATCAGGACCGCGAACAGCACGGTGGCCCGGCCGGTGAGGCGACGGGGGTGGGGCGCGGCGAGCCGCTTGACGGCACCACCGGCGGCGGTACGCCGAGCGGCGGCCGGACGATTCGCCGAGCGGACGCCCTCGGCGCCCCGGGCCGCACCCGGCGCCCGGCCAGCGGCGCGGGGATCGGCGCGTACGCCGGTCTCCCGGACCGATCCCCGTGTGGCGCGGCCACCACCCGGCCGACCGGACTGACCCGGCCGGCGGGCGGGACGCTGACCACCCGGTGTGCGGCGCTGCTGCATCGTCACACCCCTCCCCCGAGGCTTCGCGCGTCTCAGGCCGAACGGTAGCGCGGGAACGCGCCGGCACCGGCGTAGCGCGCCGCGTCGGCCAGCTCCTCCTCGATCCGGAGCAGCTGGTTGTACTTCGCGACGCGGTCCGAGCGGGCCGGCGCGCCGGTCTTGATCTGGCCGCAGCCGGTGGCCACCGCCAGGTCGGCGATGGTGGTGTCCTCGGTCTCGCCGGAACGGTGGCTCATCATGCACTTGAAACCGGCCCGGTGGGCCAGGTCCACCGCGTCCAGGGTCTCGGTCAGCGAGCCGATCTGGTTGACCTTGACCAGGACCGCGTTCGCGGACTTCTCCGCGATGCCGCGGGCGATGCGCTGCGGGTTCGTCACGAACAGGTCGTCGCCGACGATCTGCACCCGGTCGCCGATCGAGGCGGTCAGCGTCTGCCAGCCGCTCCAGTCGTCCTCGGCCAGCGGGTCCTCGATCGACACGATCGGGTAGTCACCGGCCAGCTTGGTGTAGTAGTTGCTCATCTCCTCGGCGGACTTCGCGGAACCCTCGAAGGTGTAGGTGCCGTTGTCGAAGAACTCCGTGGCGGCCACGTCGAGCGCGAACACGATGTCGGTGCCGAGCCGGTAACCGGCCTTCTCGACCGCCTCGGCGATCAGGTCCAGGGCCGCCGCGTTGGTCGGCAGGTTCGGGGCGAAGCCACCCTCGTCGCCGAGCCCGGTGGACAGGCCCTTCTTCTTCAGCACCGACTTGAGGGCGTGGTAGACCTCCGCGCCCGAGCGCAGCGCCTCACGGAAGGTCGGCGCACCGATCGGGGCGACCATGAATTCCTGGATGTCGACGTTCGAGTCGGCGTGCGCGCCACCGTTGAGGATGTTCATCATCGGCACCGGCAGGAGGTGCGCGTTCGGGCCGCCCAGGTAGCGGAAGAGGCTCAGCTCGGCGCTGCCGGCAGCGGCCTTCGCCACCGCGAGGGAGACCCCGAGGATGGCGTTCGCGCCCAGCTCCGACTTGCTGTCGGTGCCGTCGATGTCGAGCATCTTCTGGTCGATGAGCCGCTGCTCGCTGGCCTCGTACCCGATGATCTGGTCGACGATCTTGTCCTCGACGTTGGAGACCGCCTTCTCCACGCCCTTGCCCTGGTAACGGTCGGCGTCACCGTCGCGCAGCTCGATCGCCTCGAAGGCGCCGGTGGAGGCGCCGGAGGGCACGGCCGCGCGGGCCACCGTGCCGTCGTCCAGGCCGACCTCGACCTCGACCGTCGGGTTGCCCCGCGAGTCGAGAATCTCCCGGGCGACGATTCCCTCGATGGTTGCCACTGAGTCGCTCCTCGTTGTTGTGATCCGGTCCGTGGGTGGGCCGCGACGGTGCGGCTGAGGCAGGTGTTGAACGCAGCGTATCGGGCGGCGCGAACGGGCACGGCGTCGCCCGCGCACCCGAGCCGCCCCGCACTGACGGACATTCCCGGATTTCCGGGCGTCAACCGGCAACGGGTTTGCGCTGCGCGGACCAGATCCACCAGGCTGGTCGCCATGCCCGCCGCCTCGACCACCCTCCGCATGCTCGCCGTGTCGGTCATCGCGTCGCTCACGGTCACCGGCTGTCAGACATTCGAGGACGCCGGAGTCGCCATGGGTCGCTCGGAACTCGTCAATGACCTCGCCGCGCGCCTCGACCGGGCGCTGGAGTTGACCTACTCGGCCGACTACCAGTTGCCCGGCGGCCAGAGCGCCGCGATCGTCCAGGCGCAGGACCCGGCCCGCTCCGCGTACACGTACCCCGGTGGGCGACTCACCGTCACCCCCGAGGCCGTCACCCGGTGTACGACGACCGGCTCCCGCCCGCAGTGCACGCTGGTCGCCCCGCCCACCCCGGGCAGCAAACCCACGGTGACCCTCTTCGGTGAGGCCAACCAGCAGGGCCTGGTCACACCGCCGGTGGTGATCGGGCTGCTGAGCGCCGCCGCGCTCGACCCGCAGGCGGTCATCAAGCAGAGCGACACCACCGTCGCGGGGCACCACGCCGCCTGCGTCGAGGTGCAGAGCTCGTCCGGCGACTTCACCGCCTGCGTGACGACCGAGGGCGTGCTGGGCAGCTTCGCCGGGCCGGTCGACGGCAAACCGATGGAGCTGGCGCTGAGCCGCTACTCCGCGAGCGTGGACAGGGGCGCGTTCGACCCACCGGCCGACGCCGACGTCGTGGACCGCCGCCCCGGCAGACCGTGACCGGTCCGACGGCCGGGCCCGTCTCTCAAGATCCGCACAAGTTCGGGGAAGTTGCTGCCTCCGGGGCGCTGGAGGCAGCAACATCGGAGAAGTTGCGCGGATCGTGAAGCGGGGCGCGGTCGGCGGGCGGCGGTGACCGGTGCGCGGCCTTGCTCAGACCCCGAGCAGGGTGCGCAGGTGGCGCGGGGGCGGGCAGTCGTGGGCGAGCATCGCGTCGTGCCAGTCGCGCACCGACACACCGTCCGGGCGGGCGGCGGCGATCTCGGCCATCTCGCTGTACCCGACGAAGTAGGTGGAGAGCTGGGTGGAGGTCAGCAGCGACCGCCGCCACTTGCCGGCCGCCTCGCCCTCCTCCTGGAAGCCGCGCCCGGTCATCAACGCCATCGCCTCCGCCTCGGGCAGGTCGTCGGCGTGCACCAACTGGTCGAGCAGGGCGTTGATGGTCATCCGAAGCTGCATCTTGAGCTGCTGCAAACGCACCGGCAGACCACCGAAGCCGAGGCCCGCCATCAGCTCCTCCGTGTAGACCGCCCAGCCCTCGATGAACGGGCCGGACTCGGCCAGCGCCCGGACCCGGGTGCCGCCGACGTAGCGGCGGGCGTGAGCGAGCTGGAGGAAGTGCCCCGGCATCGCCTCGTGCACGGTCAGGTTGCGGATCATGTGGTCGTTGTACTCGCGGTAGAACGACTCCACCCGCTGCGCCGGCCAGTCCGACGGGGTGGGCGCGATGCAGTAGAAGGTCGGCACCGCCGCGGTCTCCAGCGGGCCGGGCGAGTCGCAGTAGGCCACCGCGACGCCCCGGGCGAACTCCGGCATCTCCTGGATCACACACCGGTCGTCCACCAGGGTCACCAGGTCGTGCGCGCGGACGAAGTCGGTCGCCTCGTCCAGGGTCACCCCGGCCAGGTCGACGATCGTCGCGTCGTCCGGGTGCTCGGCGGCGAGCACGTCCAGCGCCCGGCGGACGGCCGCGTCGTCGGCGGGGCCGCCGACCAGCTCGACGGCCGCCTCGCGGATCTCCGCGGTGACCCGGTCCAGGTTGGCCCAGGCGCGGCGCTGGATCTCGGCGGCGCCCAGCTCGGTGTCGAGGGTGTGCCAGAGCCGGGCCTCCCAGCGGCGGCGGCCCAGCCGCGGGTCCCGCCCCGGGCCGGCGTCGGCGGCCAGGCCGGCCCGCAGCCACGCGACGAACTCCTCCAGCGCGGCGATCGCCGCCGTGGCCGCCGGCTCGACCCGGTCGAGGGCGCTCGGGGCCTGGGCGAGCAGCGGCGGCAGCTCGTCGCGGATCAGCGCCGCCGTGCCGGCGAACTGCCCGACCGCGGTCTCCGCGTGGATCCGCGGCATGTCCCGCAGCGTCGCGCGGGCGGTGGCGAGGGCGTCCGGTACGGCGGCGAGCCGGCCGGCCAGCTGGGTCAGCCGCACCTCCGCCGGGGCGTACGGGCGGGCCAGCAGCGGGTGCAGGAGCGCACCGGGGTTGTGGCGCAGCGGGTCCCACTCGTGCGACCGGATCTCGGTCAGCTCGAACAGCTCCCGGTCCACGAAGGAGGTGAGCAGCGCGTGGTCGACCTGCTCGTCCACGTCGAGCGAGTCCGGGTCGAGTTCGGACAGCGCGTTGGCCGCGTCGGAGAGCATCGCCCGGTCGGCGGCAAGCGCGTCGACGGACAGGTCGGGCAGCCGGTCGTCGAACCGGTGATCCCCGGCAGCGGTGGCAACCCCCGGCCGTGACTCCAGCAGCGCCTCGACAACCCGCTCAGCTAGTACCCCGAATGCCTCCACCCGGCCCACCCTACCGACCGCCCCACCCACTGCCACCTGTTACGTCGATCATGAAGTTATTGCCCCCGACCTCGGCGTGTCGTGGCAACAACCTCATGATCAGCGCGGGTCCGGGGGGTGGGTCTCGGCGGTGCGGATGGCCTCTGCGTAGGCCAGGGTGGCGCGGCGTAGGGCTGCTTCCGGGTCTATGCCCTCATTGCGGGCCGCCGCTACCGTGGCCAACAGGCTTGCGCCCAATCTCGCCTCGGCATCCACCTGTGAGTCGGCCAGCGGCGGTGGGACCTCGATGCCCCTGCGGGCGGCGCGGTGCAGGATCTGCGCGGCCAGGGCCAGGGCGGGCTGGCTCAGGGCCACGCCGGCCAGCACCGAGTCGCTTGCCTTCTCGGCACGCTTGATCCGCTCCCAGTTCTCGGTGATCTCCTCCAGAGTGCCCGCCTCGGCGCCGGCGAAGACGTGCGGATTGCGCCGGATCATCTTGTCGACCAGGCCACCGGCCACGTCGTCGATGGTCCACCGCTCGCCCTCGGGCAACTCCTCGGCAAGCCGCGCGTGCAGCACCACCTGCAACAGCACGTCGCCCAACTCCTCACGGAGCGCGTCGGTGTCGTCGGCACTGATCGCGTCGTACGCCTCGTAGCTCTCCTCCAGCAGATAACGGGCGAGGCTGCGGTGCGTCTGCGCGCGTTTCCACGGGTCGCCGCCCGGCGAGGCCAGCCGGTCCATCACGGCCACCGCGTCGAGCAGTCGGGCGCCCGGCGGGTCCCACGAGCCGTACATCAGCTCCATCTCGGCCAACCCCGGCTGCCGGGCCAGCCGCATACCCAACTCGCGGGCCAGCGCCTCGTCGCCCGCCGGGCCGGCCAACCACACCACCGTGCCGTGCGTCCCCACCGCATCCAGCAACGGCTGCGTCGCCGGGCCGTCCACAACGGTGACCTCGGCGCCCGCCTGGCGCACGGCCGTGACCAGCTCACTCTCCGCGCCGGTCAACACCGGGTGCTGGCGTACGACATCCCAGGCCGCGGAGGTCAGCAGGCCGGCGGGCAGCCGGGGCGAGGTGACCAGGAGGACGATCCGTGCCGACATGCTCAGCTGGCCGTGCCCTCGACGTTCGGGGGCGTGGCCTCGTCACTCGGGTTGGCGTCCGACGGAAGCGGCTCCGGGGTGGAGATGTCCGTGACGGTGCCTGCCTTCTCCAGGTAGGGAAGGCTGTACCTGCCGAAGCCGCCGTCCGGCACCTGGAGCAGGGCCGGAATCTCCAGCGAGGAGTAGCGCGGGTTGAGCGAGACGTCCTCCCGCTTCACCTCTGCCTCGAACGCCGCACTGAGGGCGACCACCGCCGCCACCTGCGGGGCGATCGCCGGTTGGGCGAACGCTGACCGCTGCTGCTCGGCCGTCCAGCCGGCCGGGGCCACCTCGCCCTCCACCATCTTGGCGTAGACGACGGACCGCATCTCGTCGGTCAGCTCGGCCGGCGGCAGACCCGCCTGGAGGGAGAGGAAGAGGTTGTACCAGTCAGCGGCGAGCTTCGCGTACTCGGAGCCAGGCGCTCCGAAGCTCTTGCCCAACTCCTCGGCGTTGAGCTTGTCCTGGACCGGGATGTTCTTCTCCGCGACGACCCGCTTGGCGAGGTCGATACCGACGAGCAGGTTGAGCACGTCCTGCGGGGTCGCGTCGATCCGGAGCAACTCCGGCGACGGGGACGCGGACGGCCCGTTCTGCTGCTGGAACGCCGCCCGGACGGTCGTCTCGTACTTCGCCTGGGCCTCGGCGTGGATCTCGTCCACGCGTTGCACCGAATAGGTGGTGTCACCGACGTACGCGGCGACTCCCGGTGCGGACTTACCGCAGGCAGCGAGGGAGAGGACACCCAGGGCCGCGACGCTGGCGGCGGCGATCACACGGCGAGCACGCATGCTCGTCACTCTCTCATGCCCTCTCCCGTGCTGTGACGGCCCCCACCTCACCCGGCCGCGACGGCGAGCGGGGCGGGGGCACCGAGCACATCGGAGAGCAACTGGGCGCACCACTGGAGCAGCGCCTGGTCACGCAGCGGCTCCCCGCCGATCCGGCGGGTACTCGGCCGAGGCACGCTGACCTGGTCGGTGGCCTGCTTGTAGACGGCGTCCGGGTGGTAGCGCTTGAGCCGCATCTGCTTCGAATCCGGCAACGGCAGCGGGCCGAACCGCACGTGCTTGCCCTGCATGGACACGTCGGTGAGGCCGTACCGGCGCGCCAGCAGGCGGAACCGGGCCACCTCCACCAGGTTCTGCACCGGTGCCGGCGGCTCGCCGTACCGGTCGGTCATCTCGGCGACCACCTCGCGCAGCCGCTCCTCGTCACGCGCCTCGGCGAGCTTGCGGTACATCTCCAGGCGCAGCCGCTCCACGCTCACGTAGTCGTGCGGCAGGTGCGCGTCGATCGGCAGGTCGATCTTGACGTCGGGCTCGTCCTCCGACCGCTCACCCTTGAACGCGGAGACCGCCTCGCCGACCATCCGCACGTACAGGTCGAACCCGACACCCTCGATGTGCCCGGACTGCTCACCGCCGAGCAGGTTGCCGGCGCCCCGGATCTCCAGGTCCTTCATCGCCACGTACATGCCGGCGCCCAGCTCGGTGTGCTGCGCGATGGTCGCCAGCCGCTCGTGGGCGTGCTCGGTGAGCGGCTTCTCCGGCGGGTAGAGGAAGTAGGCGTACGCCCGCTCCCGGCCCCGGCCGACGCGGCCACGAATCTGGTGCAGCTGGGCCAGGCCGAGCAGGTCGGCCCGCTCCACGATCAGCGTGTTGGCGTTGGGGATGTCGATGCCCGACTCCACGATCGTGGTGCAGACCAGGACATCGAACTCCTTCTCCCAGAAGCCGACCATGACCTTTTCCAGCGCGTCCTCACCCATCTGGCCGTGCGCCACCGCGACCCGCGCCTCGGGCACCAGCTCCCGCAGTCGCCGCGCCGCCCGGTCGATCGACTCGACCCGGTTGTGCAGGTAGAAGACCTGCCCGTCGCGGAGCAACTCACGGTGGATGGACGCCGCCACCTGCCGGTCGTCCTGCGCGCCGACGAAGGTGAGCACCGGGTGCCGCTCCTCCGGCGGGGTGGCGATGGTGGACATCTCCCGGATGCCGGTGATCGCCATCTCCAGGGTGCGCGGGATCGGGGTGGCCGACATGCTCAGCACGTCGACCGACGCGCGCAGCGTCTTCAGGTGCTCCTTGTGCTCGACGCCGAAGCGCTGCTCCTCGTCGACGACCACCAGACCGAGCTGCTTGAACCGGGTGGCGGTCTGCAACAGCCGGTGGGTGCCGATGACGATGTCGACGGTGCCGTCGGCGACCATCTCCAGCGTCCGCTCGGTCTCCTTCGGGGTCTGGAACCTCGACAGCTGCCGGATCTCCACCGGGAACTGGCTCATCCGCTCGGCGAACGTGTTGTAGTGCTGCTGCACCAGCAGCGTGGTCGGCACCAGCACCGCCACCTGCTTGCCGTCCTGCACGGCCTTGAACGCCGCCCGGACCGCGATCTCGGTCTTGCCGTAGCCGACGTCGCCGCAGATCAGCCGGTCCATCGGGACGGTCTGCTCCATGTCCCGCTTGACCTCGTCGATCGCGGCGAGCTGGTCGGGCGTCTCCTGCCAGGGGAAGGCGTCCTCCAACTCCCGCTGCCAGGGGGTGTCCGGGCCGAACGAGTGACCCTTGGACGCCTTGCGGGCGGCGTAGAGCTGGATGAGCTGCGCGGCGATCTCCCGCACCGCCTTGCGGGCCCGGGCCTTGGACTTCTGCCAGTCCGAGCCGCCCATCTTGTGCAGGGTCGGCTGCTCCCCGCCCACGTAGCGGGAGAGCTGGTCGAGCTGGTCGGTGGGGACGAACAGGCGGTCGCCGGGCTGACCGCGCTTGCTGGCCGCGTACTCGATCACCAGGTATTCCCGGCTGGCACCGTTGACGGTGCGCTGCACCAGCTCCACGTAGCGGCCGATGCCGTGCTGCTCGTGCACCACGTGGTCGCCGGCCCTGAGCTCCAGAGGGTCGATCGTGTTGCGCCGCCGGCTCGGCATCTTGCGCATGTCCCGCGTCGAGGTGCCCCGACCGCCGGTCACGTCGTTGCCGGTCAACAGCACGAAACGGGACGCCTCGTCGACGAAGCCGCTGCTCAGCGCGCCGCAGGTCACCACCAGCTCACCGGCGACCGGCGCGGTCGGCACCTCCTCGGTCAACCGGGCGCCCAGCCCGGCGTCGCGCAGCACCTCCACCGCCCGCTGGGCGGGGCCGTGCCCCTCGAAGACCAGCGCGATCGACCAGCCCTCGCCGGCCCAGCGCTTGAGGTCGTCCACCACCCGGCTGGTCTCGCCGTGGTAAAGCGGGGCCGGCTGGGCGGCGAGGGTCACCGCGATGGCGTCGTCCGGGGTGACGGCGGCCTGTTCCGGCGCGTCCTCCCAGGGCTGCCGCGTCTCGGTCGCCGTCTCCCCCTCGACCAGGCCGAACGGGGACAGCGTCCACCACGGCTGGCCGAGCGCGCCAGCGGTGGCGCGCACCTCGCCGAGAGTGCGGAAGGCGGCGGCGCCGACGTCCACCGGGGCCTGGCCGCCGACCGCGGCGGCGGCCCAGCTGGCCTGGAGAAACTCCTCCGAGGTACGCACCAGGTCGTGCGCTCGCGTGCGGATCCGCTCCGGGTCGCAGAGCAGCACGTGGGTGCCGGCAGGCATCGCGTCCAGCAGCAGCTCCAACGAGTCGGGGCCGACCAGCACCGGCGCCAGCGACTCCATCCCCTCCACCGGGATGCCCTCGGCCAGCTTGTCGAGGATCTCGGCCAACTCGGGGTGCTGCTCGGCCAGCGCGGCGGCCCGGTCACGGACCTCCGGGGTCAGCAGCAACTCCCGGCAGGGCGGCGCCCACAGCAGCGGAACCTGCTCGATGGTCCGCTGGTCGGCGACGGCGAAGGTGCGGATCTCCTCCACCTCGTCGCCCCAGAACTCGACCCGGGACGGGTGCTCGTCGGTGGGCGGGAAGACATCCAGGATGCCGCCGCGCACCGCGAACTCGCCGCGCTTGGTGACCAGGTCGACCCGGGCGTACGCCATGTCGATCAGCCGGCGGGCGACCTCCTCGAGGTCCGCCTCCTCGCCGGCGGCAAGCTGCACCGGCTCCAGATCACCGAGCCCCTTGAGCTGCGGTTGGAGCAGTGAACGGACCGGAGCCACGACCACCCGCAGCGGCCCGTTGCTCCCGTGCGCGTCGGCGGCCTCCGGGTGCGCCAACCGGCGCAACACGGCCAACCGTCGGCCCACCGTGTCCGAGCGTGGCGACAGTCGCTCGTGCGGCAGCGTCTCCCAGGAGGGGAAGACCACCACCTGCTGCGCCGGCAGCAACCCACCCAGCGCGGCGGCCAGGTCGTCGGCCTCCCGAGTGGTGGCGGTCACCGCCAGCACGGGTCGCCCGGCCCCACCCCCGGTGCCGTCGGGGTCGGCCGCGACCGCGGCGACCGCGAACGGGCGCAGCGCCGCAGGGGCGGTGATGTCGAGGCCGTCGACCTGGGCGGCACCGGAGCGCGCCAGGTCACGCGCCCGGGTCAGCCCGGGGTCGGCCAGGGCGGCGGAGAACAGACCGGTGAGCAAGGGATTCCTTCCCGGGGAGTCGACGCACACGACGGCGGCCCCTCGTCCAGCCGGACGGGGGGTGCACGACAACCAGCCTATCCCCGTCCACCGACACACACCCCCTTCCGCCCAGGTCCACGCCGCGCGGCGCTCGACACCCCACCGGCCCGTGCGCCGACCAAGATCCACACCACGCCCCCAGCCCGGGCGCACGCCTCTTCGCCCAGGTCAGGGCCCAACACTCCACACCCCGGGCCGCACCCTCAGCCCAAGCCCGCACGCGTCGACAGCCCACCCACCCTCGACCCCGGTCCGCGTGCACCCACATGCCCCCACCCCTCGAGCCGGGTCCACGCCGCGCGTCGCGCCATGCCCCCGCCACCCGATCCCGGTCCGCGCCACGCCGCGCCCACACGCCCTCACCCCATCGAACCGGTTCCGCGCGCGCCGCCCACGCCCCGCAGGCCCGCACCCCACTCAAGATCCACGCAACTTCCCGGAAGTTGCTGCCTCCGGGGCGCGGGAGGCAGCAGTTTCCCTGATGTTGTGCGGATCTTGTCGGTGGGAGCGCCGTCGACCGCGCCGGGGCGCGCGGACACCTGACTGCGCGGGACGTTCCGTCGTGCTGCTGCCTTGCCCCCGGAAACACCGATCAAGACCGGGCTCGATCCAGGATGTAGTGGTCTCGAAGCCGGCGGATCGCACTCTTTCCTGGATCGAGCACGATCTTGGCCAGTTAGAGGACGCGAACCAGGACAAAGGGTGGTCTGGCGAGCGCTGCCCGAGGCGACCCGAACGCCCCAGCCCGAGGCGGACCCGAACGCCCCAGCCCGAGGCGGACCCGAACGCCCCAGCCCGAGGCGGACCCGAACGCCCCAGCCCGAGGCGGACCCGAACGCCCCAGCCCGAGGCGGACCCGCATGCCCCAGCCCGAGGCGGACCGGACACGGGACATAGATCTTGACCGGTGGCGGCTGGCGGGCGCGGAGGGTCGGGGGGGGGAGCAGTGGGGGTGGAAGAGTGGCAGCTAGGG
>NZ_JAKKFI010000048.1 GCF_022230955.1 Micromonospora cabrerizensis | reverse complement strand
CACCGACCGCGCGGCGCGACACGTCGAGGACAGCCGCTGGCGCGGGCCTGACCGCGCGCCAGCGGCGGTCAGCGGCTCTCGGGGACGGCCATCTCGCCGAGCAGCGACCAGGTCTCCTGCGGCACCGTCGCGTTGACGATGCGCGGCGTCTCGGCCAGGTGCGGCGGCAGGGTCTCCTGTGCCGCCCGGAAGTGCGCCGACTGCACGTGGGCCCCACCCGCCTGCTCGTCGCGGAACGCCTCGACCAGCACGTACTCGGTCGGGTCGTCCACGCTGCGCGACCAGTCGAACCACAGGCAGCCGGGCTCGGCCCGGGTCGCCTCGGTGAACTCGGCGGCGATCTGCGGCCACCGGTCGGCGTGCTGGGGCAGGACCCGGAACTTCGCGGTAATGAAGATCATGGTCTCAGGCTACCCAGGCCGCCGACGTGCGGACGGTGCGACCGGTGGGTCGGTCAGCGCAGGCGGCGGATGTCGCCGAACGCCCGGTAGAAACCGCCCCGGCCGGACTCGCGGACCTCGGTCACCAGGTATCGGGCGCCCGGTTCGCGGATCCCCTTGGGGAACTGCACCGACCAGTCGCGCCGGTAGCCGTCGGAGAGCACCTGGACCCGCAACCGCCCCCGATCGTCCAGGCACTGCACCACCACGCCCGCGCCGACGTCGCTGGTCACCTCGACGACCGTCGGCTGCACCGGCTGTGGGGCCTGGCGGGGAGCCTTGACGTCGCGTACCTCGGGAACGTCTCCGGACTGGGCCGCGCGGATCGCCGGCTCGCTCGCATCGATGCAGGCCAGGTGGCCGCCGGTGGTGACGACGTAGAGCCGGTCGTCGTGGTACTGCATGGAGTAGGCGGAGCCGCAGCCGGTGCCGAGCTTCCACAGCCGCGTGCCGGCCGCGTCGAAGCAGTAGATCGAGGACTGGCTGTCACCGGCGAAGACGTACTGGCCGCCCTCGGCGGTGGCGCAGGAGAACACCGGAGCGTCGCACCGGTAGGTGCGCTCGAGCCGCCCTGCCTTGGACAGTCGCACGACCTCACGCGTGCCGGTGCCGGCGAACACGCTGCCGTGCTCCTGCCAGCCGAAGAGCACCGAACCGGTCCTGGTGTGCCACAGCTCGCTGCCGGTGCGCCACTCGTAGCCGGTCACTCCCTGCGAGTGGCCGTGGTAGATGGCGTCGCTGTCGCAGCGCACCATCCACGCCGAGCGCCCCCGGCCGGGCCGACGCCACAGGAACTCGTCCTCGTGGTCGACCGCCGTGATCCCGCCGTCGGCATCCGAGACGCCCAGCACCCCGTCGTGGATGTCCAGCCAGTAGATGTCGATCTCCGGGGCGATGGCGTACGCCACCCGGGGCATCTTGCCGGAGAGGTCGTAGACGTTGCCGTCGTCGCAGCCGGCGTAGATCCAGGCGTCGTCGGCGACGATGCACTTGACCCCGTCGGGGAGGCGGACCTGGCTGCGCACCTGGGCGTCGTGGTCGAGTGTGGTGATCACGCCGTGCTCGTTGCCGACCATGCAGTGCTGCCCGTCGACGAAGATGCCGAAGGCGGGAGCGCCGGAGTCGTAGCGCCAGAGCACCGGGGCGGTGTGGGCGGTGGAGCGGGTGCTGACGATCTGCCGCCGGGAGACGGTGCGCTTCTGTCGGACGCCGGGGACCGCCGGTGCGTAACCCTTGCGGACCTTCTCCCCGATCTTCTTCGCCGCGGCGGCGCGGGCCCGGGCGTTGTCCGAGTAGGCGCTGGCCTTGACCTGCCCCTGGTCGCCGATCCGGCCGTAGCGCACGGTCAGCGTGGCGTTGTCGACGATGACCTCGTAGAACTTGTGCGCACCGTCCACTTCGGACAGTTCGAGGTAGGTCGTCTCCTGGGACATGGGGGCCTCCGAGGGGTCAGCGACCGGCCCGACGTGGCCGGCGCGGCGACAGTGAGCACACGCTAACGGTGGCCCCCGACAGAATCGGCGCCCGGCCAGCCCAGCGCGTCGTCCCGCAGCACCGCGTGCGCGCCGACGGTCTGGTTGACGATCTGCGTCACCCGCACGTCGACCGCGACGCTGGCCAGCGCCACCGCGTCCGCGCGGCCGAGGCCGTGCAACCGCTGCATCAGGGTCAGCATCGAGTCCAGGGCCATGAACGAGGCGTCGTCGAGGGACGCGCCGACGCCCAGGGTCAGCCACGCGTCCGCGGTGCGGGCCACCGGGCCGGTGACCGGGAAGTCGTCGCGGACGCCGAAGGTCAACGTCACCTCGTCCATCGGGCACTCGATCGCGGTGCCGCCGACCTCGCCGTCGCCCTGTGCGGCGTGGCCGTCCCCGACCGAGAACAGCGCGCCGTCCACCGGGATCGGCAGCAGGAGGGTGCTGCCGGCGGTGAGGTCCCGGCAGTCCAGGTTGCCGCCCCACGGGCGCGGTGGGATTGTCGAGTGACGCCCCGGCTCGGCGGGTGGCATCCCGAGCACCCCCATGAAGGGCCGCAGCGCAACCGTGTGGCCATGCTGGTTGCGGCCGGTCATCGTCGCCGGGTCCAGCTCCCAGGCGTGCACCACCGGTTGTTCCTGCACGCCGTAGCGCTGGTTGAACCCGCTCGGCCAACCGCCGGCCACGGTGGTGCCCCAGGTGGCCGGGACGACCGCGTCGATGCGTACCGCCAGGGTCTGGCCGGCGCGCGCACCGCGGACGGCGACCGGACCGACCAGCGCGTGACCGTGGTCGGGTTGATGCTGTGCGACGCGGGGCCGGTCCCGGTTGGGTCCGCCGGGGTACGGGCCGGCCGACCACCAGCAGTCCAGGGTGCGGTACGTGACGGTGTCGCCGGGGTCGATGGTGAGCACCGGCGGGAGGTCGGGGGAGAAGTGGCCGTGCAGGCTGTCGTCGGAGGGCGCGAGGGTGTGTCGCATCAGTGCAGGTTAGTGGTGCCCGATCCGCGCGACGGGGTGTGCGGCGGGCATCCGGGCGCCCGCCGCACACCGGCTCGGTGTCAGCCCGCCGTGCAGGAGCGGACCTGCGGACGGGCGCTGCTGTTGCCGTTGGTCATCGTGGTGAAGCCGAAGGTGTTGCCGCTGCCGTTGGACCGCATGGTCATCACGGTGCCGCTGCTGTCCCAGGTGGCGGTGCCGTTCCAGATGGTGGTGACCCGCTGCGGCGCGGTGATGGCCACCACCACGGTCCAGGTGCTGGCGCCGCTGACCGTCACCGACGTGTTGTAGCGGTCGCCCCAGACGTTGGTGGTCGTCGCCGTCGCCGTGCAGGTGCCGCCGGTGGGTGGCGGGGTGCCACCGCCGGGCGGCGGGGTCGTGCCGTCGGGCGCGACCGCCCGGCCGGTGGACGGCGAGATCATGCCGGGGCACAGGTTGCGGCTGGTCAGGTTGGCCATGATCTGCGGTATCGCGTCGCGGGTGTTCTGGATCCCGTCGTGCATGAGGATGACCTGACCGGCCTGGAGGCGGCTCGCGTTGGCCACGATCTGGCTGACGCTCGCGCCGTTCCAGTCCTGGGAGTCCACGTCCCAGAGCACCTGTCGCATGCCCAGCGAGGACGCGACGGACTGGAGGGTGGAGTTGGTCTCCCCGTACGGCGGCCGGAACAGCTGCGGCCGTACGCCGGTGGCGGACTGGATCGCCGAACTGGTCTGGGACAGGTCGGACTGCATCTGGGCCTGGCTCATCGTGGTCATGTGGGCGTGGTTCCAGCTGTGGTTGGCGACCCACATGCCGGCGGCCACCTGCGCCTGTGCGGCCGAGCGGTTGTTCTGGACGTTCTGCCCGACGTTGAACATGGTGGCCCGTGCGCCGTTGCTGCGCAGCACGTTCAGCAGCGCGCTGGTGCTGCCGGTCGGACCGTCGTCGAAGGTGAGACCGACGTAGCCGTTGCAGGCGGCGGCGCTCGACGGGGTCGAGGTGGCCGCGAGGGCCACGCCGCACATCGCGACGGCGGTGGCGAGGGCGGCGAGCGCGGCGCGCAACCGCCTCGACCACAGTGCCGTACGGGGGAAGAGCTTGCTCATCTGGTGCCCCTTCTCGCGGGAGGCATGACCGGGACATCACGAGTCCAATGCATCGACTGTGATGGATCGGAGTATTACAGCGGGATTTCCGGCACGTCAACAAGTTCCGGAAGTCGTCCGAAACGGTCTGGGTCGAGGTGCGGCGCACTCGCCACCTGCTCAGATGTGCTGGTTCCGGCGGGCGCGTCGACCGGGACTCGATGAGTCGGTCGCGAGGGAGCCGGAAGCGCGGGCCGCATGATCCGGAAGACAGCTGAAACTTCCGACGTCGTGCCACCGGCCCGCCGGGGCGGGTCCCACCGCAACAGTAAAGAAAGTGAACAGAAACTATTACAGTCATCCTAATCAATACCTGGCCGAGTCTGCGGCCAGTTGGTCCCAGGAAGGAGTGATCTCGTGACGAGACTGCGCGCGCTGGTCGCGCTGGTGGCACTGACCATCGCCAGCGGGTTGGCTGCGGTCATCCCGTCGACCGCGGCGTCGGCAGCCGCCTGTTCGGCATCGTGGCAGGCGTCGGCCGTCTACTGGGGAGATGCCCAGGTCTCCCACAACGGCCGCAACTACCGGGCGAAGTGGTGGACCCAGGCCGAGGCACCGCCAGGAACGACCGGCGTCTGGGAGGATCTCGGCGCTTGCGGGGGCGGCACCACGCCGCCGCCCACCGGAGGCACCTGCAACCACCCGAACTGGGCCGCCGGGACCTGGTACACCGCCGGGGCGATCGTGCGGTACACCAACGGTCTCTACTACGTCGCCGAGCACGACAATCCCGGCTACGACCCCGTCGTCAGCACCTGGTACTGGGAGCCCTACACCTGTGGCGGTCAGCCGCCCACCACCCCGCCCCCCACCAACCCGGGCGGCTTCGTGGTCACCGAAGCCCAGTTCAACCAGATGTTCCCGGGCCGCAACTCCTTCTACACGTACTCCGGGCTCGTCGCCGCGCTCAGCGCCTACCCGGCGTTCTCGAAGAGTGGCAGTGCCACCGTCCAACGCCAGGAGGCGGCCGCCTTCCTGGCCAACGTGCACCACGAGACCGGTGGCCTCGTGCACGTGGTCGAGCAGAACACGGCGAACTACCCGCACTACTGCGACCCTGGCCAGCCCTACGGGTGTCCGGCCGGGCAGGCCGCCTACTACGGGCGCGGGCCGATCCAGCTCAGCTGGAACTTCAACTACAACGCCGCCGGAAACGCCCTCAACCTGCCCCTGTTGACCAACCCGTGGCTGGTGCAGACCGATGCCGCGGTGGCCTGGAAGACCGGAATCTGGTACTGGATGACCCAGAACGGCCCGGGCACCATGACCGCCCACAATGCGATGGTCACCGGTGCCGGGTTCGGTCAGACGATCCGCAGCATCAACGGCTCGATCGAGTGCAACGGTGGGAACCCCGCCCAGGTGCAGAGCCGCGTCACCAAGTACCAGCAGTTCGTCGGCATCCTCGGCGTGTCCGCCGGAGCCAACCTCTACTGCTGATCCGCGGCCGGGCCTCGGCGCACGTCGCCGTACGGAGTCGGGGCCCGGCAGTCGGTCGTTGGCGGCCCGGCGGGGGACACCGGGCTGTTTCGTCTCGATCAACCCGTTGACACGGCCGTGGTGCGCCCGGGACTATCAGCGACAGTCCACCGCCTCGGCTCTCGTTGCCCTCGAACACCGATGACAACGATGTCAGGGTCCGGCCCACCACGCTCCACTCAGTCCAGACCTTCGACGTACTCGACCCGTTCGAGTCGAAAGGCCCCGTCCCTCATGTCGCATACCCCCCTTGCGCGTTCCCTGTCTCCCCGCCTGATCGCCGCGACGACAGCCGTCCTGCTACCGCTGGGCCTGCTCGTCGCCGCCCCCCTGGCCAACGCCGCCCCCACCTCGGCGACGCCCGGCAACTTCACCTCCTCGTTCGAGACCGCCGACCCGCAACCCGCCACCAGCACCGTCGAGGTCGGCGCGAACGGAAAACCGGTCCAGGGCAACCTGAGTGGCACGGTCACCACCCTGCCCGGCAGCCTGCTCGGCCAGGTCAGCACCGTCACCGCGAGCGACGAGAACCAGCCGCGAGAGGTCGCCGCGAACCTCAAGGACGACGACTCGTCGACCAAGTGGCTCATCTTCCAGACGACCGGCTGGGTGACCTACCAGCTCGCCAAGCCGGCGACGGTGCTGCGCTACTCGCTGACCTCGGCCAACGACGCGCCGTCGCGCGACCCCAGGGACTTCGTCGTCCAGGGCTCCAACGACGGCAGCACCTGGACCGACCTGGACAAGCGCGTCGGTCAGACGTTCAGCGGCCGGTACGCCACCAACCGGTACAGCTTCACCAACACGAGCGCCTACGCCTTCTACCGACTGAACGTCACCGCGAACTCCGGTGACTCGCTCGTGCAACTCGCCGACTGGAACATCAGCGACGGCTCGGACGTCCGTCCGCCGGCCACACCGATGGTCAGCGAAGCCACCACCGGCCCGAACGGCGGCTACACCACGAAGCCGGACGCCGGGTTCACCGGGCTGGCCGCGCTGCGCTACTCCGGGGGCGCCGAGGGCAACGGCCGCTCGTACGCGACCAACAAGCTCTTCGACGTCAACGTCCCGGTCGGGCCGAAGACCCGACTGTCGTACAAGATCTTCCCGGAGTTCACCACGGGCAACGCCCGTTACCCGTCCACCTACGCCGCCGTCGACCTGCACTTCACCGACGGCAGCTACCTGAGTGGGCGCTCGCCGGTCGACCAGCACGGCAACCCGCTCACCGGTGCCGGGCAGGGCGCGTCGAAGGTGCTCTTCGCCGACCAGTGGAACCTGGTGCAGGCCGACCTCGGCACCGTCGCCCGCGGCAAGACGATCGACCGCATCCTGCTGGCGTACGACAACCCGCAGGCCACCGGGGACACCCAGTTCCAGGGGTGGCTCGACGACATCGAGCTGACGGCCGAGCCGGTGGCGATCGACGGCACGAAGCTGACCAACTACGTGGACACCCGCCGGGGCACCAACTCGACGGGCGGCTTCTCGCGCGGCAACAACCTGCCGATCACCGCGGTGCCCAACGGCTTCAACTTCTTCACCCCGGTGACCGACGCGACCTCCAACTCGTGGGAGTACGAGTACCACCGGATCAACAACGAGGCCAACCTGCCCGTGTTGCAGGGGCTCGCGATCTCCCACGAGCCCAGCCCGTGGATGGGTGACCGTAACCAGATGTCGGTCATGCCGGTCGTCGGCGGCGGTTCCCTCACCGGCCAGCCCGCCAGCCGCGCGCTCGCCTTCAGCCACGACGACGAGATCGCGCAACCCGACCTCTACCGGGTCACGCTCCAGAACGGCCTGGTCGCGGAGATGTCGCCCACCGACCACGCCGGGATCATGCGGTTCACCTTCCCGACCGGGCAGGCGACCGGAAGCCTCGTCTTCCACAACGGCACCTTCACCATCGGCACGGACGGCACCCTCACCGGCTGGGTCGACAACGGAAGCGGCCTGTCGGCCGGTCGTAGCCGGATGTTCGTGTCCGGTGCCTTCGACCGGGCTCCGACGGCATCCGCCGCCACCTCGGCCACCTTCGACGTCTCCACCAACCGGGAGGTGACGATGCGCCTCGCCACGTCGTTCCTCTCCGTCGACCAGGCGCGCCGCAACCTCGATCTGGAGATCACCGGTAAGAGCTTCGACCAGGTCCACGCCGCCGCGACGGCGGTGTGGAAGGACCGGCTCGGCCGGGTCGAGGTGCGCGGTGCCACCGAGCCGCAGCTGGTCTCCATGTACTCGAACCTGTACCGGCTGAACCTGTACCCGAACTCGCAGTCGGAGAACACCGGCACCGCCGCCGCGCCGCGCTGGCAGTACGCGAGCCCGGTCTCGGCACCGACCGGCGCGTCGACCCCCACCCAGACCGGCGCGAAGATCGTCGACGGGCAGATCTACGTCAACAACGGTTTCTGGGACACGTACCGCACGGTGTGGCCCGCCTACGCGCTGCTCTACCCGGACGTCGCCGCCCGCATCTCCGACGGCTTCGTCCAGCACTACCGCGACGGCGGTTGGATCGCCCGCTGGTCGTCTCCCGGCTACGCCGACCTGATGACCGGCACCAGCGCCAACGTGGCTCTGGCCCAGGCGTACCTCACCGGGGTCAAGCTGCCCGACCCGCTGGCTGCGTACGACGCGGCCGTCAAGGACGCGACCGTCGCGTCCGGGCGCAGCGCGGTCGGGCGCAAGGGCATCGAGACGTCGCTGTTCCTCGGCTACACGCCGACCTCCACCGGCGAGTCGGTGTCGTGGGCGCTGGAGGGCTTCATCAACGACTACGGCATCGGCAACATGGGTGCGGCCCTCGCCAAGGACCCGGCCACGCCGAAGTCGGAGCGCGCCCGGCTCAAGGAGGAGTCGCGCTACTTCCTGGAGCGTGCCCGCAACTACGTCCACCTCTTCGACCCGAAGTCGAAGCTCTTCCAGGGCCGCGACGCCGCCGGTAACTTCCTCGCCGGCGACCCGCTGGACTGGGGTGGCGTCTACACCGAGACCAACGGGTGGAACTTCGCCTTCACCGCCCAGCAGGACGGTCAGGGTCTGGCCAACCTCTTCGGGGGGCAGAAGGCGCTGCGGGACAAGCTCGACACGTTCTTCGCCACCCCGGAGAACGCCGACCGCCCCGGCGGGTACGGCGGGGTCATCCACGAGATGATCGAGGCGCGCGCGGTGCGGATGGGTCAGCTCGGTATGAGCAACCAGCCGTCGCACCACATCCCCTACATGTACAACTTCGCCGGTGCGCCGGCGAAGACCCAGGCGACGGTACGGGAGATCCTGCGGCGCCTCTACGTCGGCAGCGAGATCGGCCAGGGCTACCTGGGCGACGAGGACAACGGCGAGATGTCGGCGTGGTACATCCTCAGCTCGCTGGGCATCTACCCGCTGCAGGCCGGGTCGTCCGAGTGGACCATCGGTTCGCCGCAGTTCACGAAGATGACCGTGCGTCGCACCACTGGCGACATCGTCGTCAACGCGCCGAGCAACAGCACGCGCAACGTCTACGTGCAGGACGTCAAGGTCAACGGCAAGAAGCAGCGCGGTCTGTCCCTGGACGTGGCCGCGCTCGCCAAGGGCGGCACCATCGACTTCCAGATGGGTCCCAACCCGTCCTCCTGGGGCAGCGGCAAGAACGACGCGCCGCCGTCGCTGACCAAGGGTGACCAGGCGCCGAAGCCGTTGCAGGACACCACCGGCCCCGGTCTCGGCACCGCGACCGCGACCGGTGGCCAGGACGCGTCGAAGCTGTTCGACGACTCGTCCACCACGCAGTTGACCTTCACCTCGGCGACCCCGCAGATCTCCTGGGCGTTCCGTGGTGGCCAGCAGAGGCCGACGTACTACACCGTCACGTCCGGGGCGAGTGCGGGCGACCCGGCGGACTGGCGACTGCAGGGCTCCAACGACGGCCTCACCTGGACCACCGTGGACTCCCGCAAGGACCAGGCGTTCCGGTGGCGCAGTCAGACCCGCCCGTACACGATCGACAAGCCGGGTCGGTTCGCGCAGTTCCGTCTCGTCGTCACGAAGACCGTCGGGGCCGCACAGACCAGTCTCGCCGAGATCGAGTTGCTGGCCGGCGGCGACGTGGCCATCGGAGGTGGCGACATCACCGTGACCGCCGCGGGCAGCGTGCACGCGACGTCCGGCGTACCGGTCTCGGTGCCGCTGGCGTCCGTCACCGGCGGCACCGCGACCGGTTACCGGGCCACGATCGACTGGGGTGACGGCACGCCGGTCACCGAGGGCACCGTGACGCTGAGCTCGCGGGCCTTCTACAGCATCGGTGGGTCGCACGCCTACGCCACGCCGGGCTACCACCAGGCGAACGTCACGGTGACCGACGGCGAGAGCCAGAGCTCCGCGACGGTCGGCGTCGAGGTGGCGTACGCCCCGACCTCCGGGCTCACCGCCGCGTTCGACACCGTCTGTGTCGGTGACGAGGGGGTGCTCGCGGCGGACTGTGACGCCAAGGCGTGGGCGTACTCGCGGGCCGCCCTGGCCGCGGGCGGCGCGACGCAGGGCCAGCGGCAGCAGGTCCCCGGAACGGCGTTGCAGTTCACCCTGCCGGTGATCCCGGCCGGGCAGCCGGACAACGCCACCGGCAACGGTGCGACGGTCCTGCTCGACCTGCCGGAGGACGCGAAGAGCATCTCCTTCATCGGTGCCGGTACGCAGGGCAACCAGAGCACCACCGGTACGGCGACCTTCAGTGACGGCAGCACGGCCAGCATCCCGATCCAGTTGAGCGACTGGACGCTGGGCGGCAACGCCAACGGCACCCCGTCCTACGGCAACATCGTCGTTGCCCGGACGGCTTACCGGTTGCAGGGCACGAGCCGGGACGGCGCCCAGCCGTTCCTGTTCGCCACCGCGCCGTATGCGATCCCGGCGGGCAAGACGCTGGTGTCGGTGACCCTGCCGACCCAGACCGGTGACCCCCGCTCGGCGGGCCGGATCCACGTGTTCGCCGTCGCCGACGACGGCACGCCGGCCCCCGCGTTGGCCACTGTCGCCCCGAAGGACCAGACGGCGAACGCCGGGCAGGCCCTCGCGGCGAACCTCGGCTCGGTGACCGCTGGCGTTCCCGGCGCGACCGGCTACCGCGCCCGCGTCCAGTGGGGTGACGGTACGGCTCCGGACGACGTCACCATCGGTGCGTCCGGTGCGATGAGCGGGCAGCACACCTATTCGCGGGAGGGCACCTACACGGTGCACGTCACCGCGTGGGACACGCTGTCGAGCAGCACCGAGGCCTTCACCGTGACCGTCGCGCGGGGCGGTTCCCGGCCGACGATCGCGCTGTCGGCGGCTGACGCCGTCACCACGGGCGGCGCGGTCACCGTCGACGGCAGCGGGTTCGCCGCCGGTGAGCAGGTGACCGTCAGCGTCGGCACCGACCCGGCCCGGACCACGAAGGTCGCGGCCTCCGCGACGGGCACGGTCCGCGTCTCGGTCGCGACCTCGGGCGACGCACAACCCGGCCGGTACGCGGTCACCGCGACGGGTGCGTCCACACGGACCCCGGCCACGGCCACCGTCCAGGTGACCGGGCAGGTCCAGACGCCGGCCTACCAGCCGCGGGTGGCGCTGTTGACCACCTCGGGTCCGCGCGGTACGTCGATCACCATCGACGGTTCCGGGTTCGTCCCGAACGAGGCGGTCACGATCACCGTCGGGAACGGGCTCGCGGTCAGCACGGTGCGTGCGAACGGTGACGGTGTCATCTCGGGCGCGACGGTCAGCGTCCCGGGTGCGGCGAAGCCGGGCGCGACCAGCGTCACGGTGAGCGGTGCGAAGTCGGCGACGACGGTGTCCCGGCCGTTCACCGTCACCGGCTAGATCGGAGTCGACGCGTGGGGCGGGCCGTGCACACGGCCTACCCCACGCGGGGCCCATTTCGGGTGACGGGGACAGGCGGGGCCGGGCTCAGCGTGGCGGCAGCAGGGCGTCGACCAGGTCGCGCAGCGGCCCGACCAGGTCCTCTTCGGTGGCGGAACTCAGCGGTTCCAGCTGGATCGAGGACGAGCGCAGCACCGCGACTCCGATGCCGGCGGCGAGGGCCATCTGGGCGCGCAGGAGGATCTGTTCGCCGCCCGGTTCGCCAGGACGCCACCCCCGGGCCGCCGCCAGTTGTTCGCTGGCCCGGCTCAGGACGCCGCGCCGGATCTCGTCGGCCCCCGCGTCGCCGGACGACCGCAACAGCAGGGTGAGCTGGCTCGACAGTCCCGCCGTGCCGAGGTCGGCGATGTGCCGGGCGATGGCTTCCGGGACCCGGTCGGCGGGCGTCTGACCGGTCGTCCGGCGCAACTCGTCGCCGGCGGCCCGCAGGCACGCCTCGAACAGGCCCTCCTTGGACGAGAAGTAGCGGTTGATCAGCGCGACGTTGACGCCCGCGTCGTCGGCGATGTCCCGGACGGTGGTGGCCGCGTAGCCGTCGCGGGCGAAACGCTGACGAGCCGCGTCGAGCAGGAGCTGACGGGTCTCGGTCGCGTCCCGCCGCCGAGGCCGGGCAGGTTCGCCGGCTGTGGCCGGGGAGACGGGCGGTTCTGCGGTCACGGCGCGTCCTCTCTCGCTCTCGGTGGTGGTGCAACCGACGCAATGTAAACATATGTTGACTTGCTTCCCCGGGCAAGGCCTCCGGGCGTCGGAGGGGTGACGTAAACGACTGTTGACATGGCCTCCCGGCTGCGGATACTGGGAAGTCAGCAAACGTTTACATCTAGTCTCGGGGATTTCATGACCCACACCATCGAGGAGCCGACCCACCTCGGCTCCGCGCCCGGCGCCGCTCCGCGCGCCAACAGCACCCTGCTGGTGCTGTACCTGTCACTGGGCGGCCTGGCGTTCGCGGTGCTCCAGTCGCTGGTGGCGCCCGCGCTGTCCACCATCGGACGGGATCTGGGCGTCTCGACCGGCGACATCAGTTGGGTGCTCACGGCGTACCTGTTGGCCGCCTCGGTCCTGACGCCCATCCTCGGCCGCCTCGGTGACATGGTCGGCAAGCGTCGAGTGCTCATCGGCGTTCTCGCGGCCCTCGCCGCGGGCACCCTGCTCGCCGCCCTGGCACCCAACCTGACCGTGCTGATCGTCGCGCGGGCGCTACAGGGAGCCGCCGGAGCGATCCTGCCCCTGTCGATCGGCATCGTGCGCGACGAGCTGCCCCGGGAGAAGGTCGGCGTCACCGTCGGCCTGCTGTCGGCGATCTTCGGGGTCGGTGCCGGCGTGGGCATCGTGGCCGCGGGCCCGATCGTGGAGCACCTGTCCTGGCACTGGCTGTTCTGGCTGCCGCTGGTCCTCGTCGTCGTGGCGCTGCTCGGCGCCATCTTCGGGATGCCCGAGTCGCGGGTGCGTACGCCCGGACGACTCGACATGCTCGGTGCGGCCATCCTGTCGGTGTCGCTGGTCTCGCTGCTGCTGGCGGTGAGCAAGGGGCAGGCCTGGGGCTGGGGTGAGACGAAGACGATCGGCCTGTTCCTGCTCGGTGTGGTCGCGCTGATCGTGTTCGTGATGGTCGAGTTGCGGGTGCGTGAACCGCTCATCGACATGCGCCTGATGAGGATTCGCGGTGTCTGGGCCACGGATCTCGTCGCCCTGATCCTCGGCTTCGCGATGTTCGGGACGTTCGTGCTGGTGCCGACCCTGCTCCAACTGCCGGCGGCCACCGGCTACGGGTTCGGCAAGACGGTGTCCCAGGCGGGCCTGTTCCTGCTGCCCACCGTCCTGATGATGGTGATCTTCGGTCCCCTCGCGGGCCTGCTGGACCGCCGCTTCGGCCCCAAGGTCCCGATGTTCCTCGGTGCGGTCGCGGTCGTGGTCGCATTCGTGCTGCCGGCACTCGCGCACGGCGCCGCCTGGCAGGTGCTGCTCTCCGGAGTGCTCACCGGCGCCGGCATCGGCCTGGCCTTCGCGGCCATGTCCAACGCCATCATCGAGAGCGTCCCCGCCGGGCAGACCGGCGAGGCGAGCGGCGTCAACACCATCGCCCGGACCATCGGCAGCAGCATCGGCGCGGCGGTGGTCGCGGCCGTCATCACGTCGCACAGCACACCCCAGGGGCTACCCACCGACGCGGCGTTCACCGCGGGCTTCTGGGTGTGTGCGGGCGTTGCCGTGCTGGCCGTCTTCGCGGCACTCGCGCTGCCCTCGGCGCGCCGGCGTCACCAGCAGGCCGTCGCCGCGGGTGTGGACGACCTCCCACCCGAGCCCGTCGAGCTGCACCTGCCCCACCGGCAGCGCTGAGCGGACAACGCGCGGCGCGTTCGGACCCTGAACGACCCGATCCGGTGGAAGTCGGGGCATCGAGGCACCGTGGATGCCCCGACTTCCGCACACACGAGTGGATCACGCAGGGGGGTGGGTGCCCAGTCGGAGCTGCCACCGTTCCCCACGGCCGGTGAGCCGGACGACCGCCAACGGCTCCACGTCGACCTGCCGGTAGGTCGCCAACGGCAGGTCGAGAGCGTGCACGACCGCGAGCCGGATGACCAGCGGGTGGGTGACCGCGGTGATCCGCTGACCCCGGCTCCGCTGCCCGTCCAACCAGTGACCGACCCGGTCGCGTACCGCGGCGACGGGCTCGCCGCCGTGCGGGGCGGACTCCGGTACGGACATCCACTCGTGCAGCGCCTGCGGCTGCTCGACGGCGATCTCCTCGAACGACCGCCCGGTCCAGTCGCCGTAGTCACAGTCGGCCAACGCCGCCTCGATGGTGGGCAGCAGGCCGAGGGCGTCGGCGGTCTGGGTGGCCGCCGCCGCTGGGCTGGACACGCAGGCGTCGGTGACGCCCAGCTGCCCACGCCGGGCCGATCCGGCCGGGGCCTGGGCGAGGGCGGCGCGCAGACCACCCTCGTCCAGACCGTCGTCAGGTCGACCGAAGTGGGCCCGACGCAGGGCGGTGGTGTGACCGTGGGCGACCAGCCGGAGGCTGGTGGCCCTCACGTGCTGGGCAGCGCGGCAGCGGCCCGGCGGCGTCGATCGTGGTGCATCAGGGCCGCGAACAGCAGGCCGATCCCGGTCCAGAGCACCACCTGGGTGCCGAGCGAGGCCAGCCGGAAGTTCCACAGCAGCGTCGCCGGGAAGTCGGTGGGGACCTCCTGGAACGACGGAAGCACCACGTAGGACACGACGGTGACCAGCAGGAAACCACCGACAGCCGCGGCGACGCGTTGCCACAGTGGCGCCTGCGCGCCGACCGACCGGTAGCCCAGCGAGCCCGCCCACACCGCCACCAGACCGAGCACCACCATCAGCAGGTAGGTGACGGTGCGTTGGTCGATGGTGGCCGGGTCGCCGACCGCCGGCGGGTTCGCCGGGTACTTGAGGAACGGCACGATCACCGCGCCGAGCAGCGCCGCACCGGCCAGCAGCAGGCCGGATCGCCCGTCGTCGTCGGTCCGTCGCCGGCGGGCCAGCAGGACGTACGCCGTGGCCAGCAGGCCACCCATCGCGGCGCCGAACAGGCCGGTGGCCAGGAACAGCCCGCCGCGCTGGCCGCTCCGGGTGACCAGTGCCTCGTCGTGCTGGTGTCCGCCGGACGCCGGTTCGGCGTGCGAGGCCGCCTCCTCGATGGCGATGGCCGCCTCGACGTGCGGCTCGCCGGCGACGTAGGCGAAGGTCCCGGCGAGCAGACCGGCGATCAGGCCGGCCAGCAGGCCGCGAACGAGGACGGTGAGGAACGGGGGAGCGGTGGTGGTGTTCAGTGGCACGGAACACCCAGCAGGTGCCGGCCGTCGTGCATGAGCTCGTGCAGGTACATCCCGCTGCGCGACACCGCACCCTGGTCGAACGCGACGAGGTAGGCCAGCAGGGTCAGCGCGACGACGGTCGCCAGGACCGTCCACAGAAGACGGGTGGTGCCAGCGGGATTCACCAACGGCTGGCTGGACGTGGAGCTGGACATCTGATCACGAACCTCCCCGGGGATGACGCGTCCCCATCGCAAGGCTGCGGACGACCGAGCGTCCTGGCTCGCGGGCCCCATCTGAGATGGGGGGAACCGCTCACAGTGGCGCGACCGCGCCGGAATCACACCGGCTTCCCTCGCGTCGCCGCAGATAGTGGGTCGACGGTATCGGTGCCGCCGCAGACGGTCAACCCGGCTCCGCAGCGGGTGACGGGCCCGTTTTTCGAGGCTTCATGGCCGCCCGATTCGTCAGATCAAAACCCGGCCCCGGTTGGTGGGTCATTTTCCTCGGCTCCATGCCTGCTGTGACCGCTAACATGGTCACACTGTCGATGGGCGCGATGACTGGGTCGACCTCACCGCCCCGGGTGTCGGCCGACTCGGCGCCGGGCGGGGGAGTGCCGACGATCTCGAAGGCGACTGGCCCCGCGAGCTGCGGGCACTCGCCGTCGAGCCCGCACACGGCGGCGGAGCTCTCCGGGCCGGTGGTCGGGGGGAGGCGAGCGGGCCGCGATCTGGCGGCGCACCACCCGCCGGGCGCACCGCCCGGAGGCATCGGGACGACGCGAGCGCGGCAGCCGTCGAAGACATAGCATGTTATCGATAACATGCTTGTCGAGGTCCATGGGGATCTCAGGGCAACCATCGACAACAGGTCATGTCGCTCTGATCGGACGCAGTGCTCCGAATGCTCGTGTAACGACGACAAAACATGGTCGCAAGACCTTGGCAACACACGTACGTGCATGGCATGGTAACGCCTGATCAAGGGAAACATCCGACCTATCTCCATGGGTGGCGCGGGCCCCGAGCCCGCCTCTCCCTGCCGAGGAGGCTCGGCCGGTCACCGGTGCTCAGCTCGCCGACGGCGCTCCCGTCGCGTGCGGCGCCACGCTTGGGGAGGTCAGGGCCGACGATGAGCACCGTCGAGGCAACCACCGGCACGCAACACGGCACGCCCGGCGACTGGTTCCGGGAACGGATCTCCCACGCCGTCTCCGAACTGACCGCCGCCACCGCGCTCGTCGTGCTGTTCGTCGCGTTGAGCGTCGCCAGTCCCTACTTCCTGACCGCGGACAACCTGTTCAACATCGGGGCGCAGACCGCGGTGATCGCCATCATCGCCACGGCGCAGACGATGGTCATCATCACGAAGGGCATCGACCTCTCCGTGGGGTCGGTCGCCGCGCTCGCCGGCGTGGTGGGGGCGATGGTCGTACGCGACCTCGGCTTTCCACTCTGGGCGGCGACGATGGTCGCGATCGGCGTCGGCGCGACGGCCGGGCTGCTGAACGGGCTGCTGGTGACCGTGGCCCGGATCCCACCGTTCATCGCGACGCTGGGAACGATGTCCGTCGGGCGCGGGCTCGTCTTCATCATCACCGGGGCGGTCGGCGTCTACGGACTGCCCCGGTCCTTCCAACTGCTCGGCAACGGGGAGATCGTCGGCATCCCGTTCGCCGTGGTGATCACCGTTCTCGTCGCCGTCGGTGTCGCCTTCCTGCTCTCCCAGACCCGCTTCGGTCAGTACACCTACGCGATGGGCTCCAACCTGGAGGCCGCCCGCCGGTCGGGCATCCGGGTGGGACGGCACCTGACCGGCGTGTACGTGCTGGCCGGTGTGCTGGTCGGGCTGGGCGGCATGATCGCCGCCTCCCGGGTCAACTCCGGCCAGCCGAACTACGGGATCTCGCTGGAACTCGACGTCATCGCCGCGGCGGTCATCGGTGGGGCCAGCCTCTTCGGGGGGCAGGGCCGGATCGTCGGGACCATCATCGGCGCGTTCCTCATCGCCCTGGTGCGCAACGGCGCCGTCCTGCTCGACATCAGCATCCACTACCAGCAGGTGATCGTCGGCTTGATCATCTGGGCCGCCGTCTACTTCGACCAGTACCGCCGCCGGCGGCTGGAATCACGGGGTTGACATGCCATTTCGAGAGTCCGAACGAGGAAGGACACACACCATGGCACACACCACCACCAGCCGGCGGGCACGAGGGCCACTCCTGCGCGCGCAGGCGATTCTGGCCGTGGCCGCGGCGACCGCTCTGCTCAGCGCCTGCGGCGGGGTCGAGGTCCGGGACGGAGGCGACGGCGCGACCAGGGACGCGAGCGGGCCGTTGAAGCTCGCCGTCGTACCGAAGGCGGTCGGGGCCGACTACTGGAACACGGTCAAGGCGGGCGCCGAGTGCGCCGCGCAGCGCGCCGGAGACGTCACCGTCCAGTGGGACGGGGTGACCACCGAGACAGATGTCGAGGGTCAGGTCAACCTGATCCAGAACTACGTCACCAAGAAGGTCGACGGCATCGTCTACGCGGCGACCGACTCCAGTGCGCTGGCGCCCGCCACCGACAAGGCGCTCGCCGCGAACATCCCGGTCGCAATGATCGACTCTGGCACCAGCCCGCAGCCGTCGGGCGTGCCGCTGTTCGCCACCGACAACCGCGCGTCGGCCACCGAGGCGGCGAAGTTGCTCGCCACCGAACTCGGCCCCGGCAACCACGAGGTGGCGCTGGTCGAGTTCCAGCCCGGGTCGCAGACCAACACCGAGCGGGTCGACGGTTTCAAGGCCGGCCTTGCCCAGTTTCCGAACCTGAAGCTGGTCGGCCAGCAGCCCAGCCGCAGCGACGTCAACGAGGCACGACGCGTCACCGAGAACATCCTCACCGCCAACCCCAACCTCGCCGGCGTCTTCGCGGCCAACGAGCCGAGCGTGCTCGGCGCCGCGCAGGCCATCCAGGCGGCCGGCAAGTCCGGCAAGGTGGTCATCATCGGGTGGGACGCCGCCCCGGACGAGATCGCGGGGGTGCGCAGCGGCCAGATCTCCGCGCTGGTCGTGCAGAACCCGTTCAAGATGGGCTACTTCGGCGTCGACAAGATGGTCAAGCACCTGCGGGACAAGGCGCCGCTGGCGTCGGCCGACACCGGCGTCACGTTCGTCACCAAGGAGAACATCGACTCGGCGGAGATCAAGGCGGTGCTCGAGCCCAGCTGCGCCAACCCCCCGGTGCAGTGATGGGCACGACCCCGACGGCCACCGCCGACAGTGCCCAGCAGCCCACCGCCGCCGAGCCACCGGTCCTCGAAGCCCGCGGCATCGTCAAGCGGTTCGGGCACGTGGAGGCGCTGCGCGGTGCCGACTTCACGGTCCACCGGGGTGAGGTCGTCGCGCTGATCGGCGACAACGGCGCCGGCAAGAGCACCCTGATCAAGACGCTGTCCGGTGTGCACGCGCCCGACGAGGGTGAGATCCGGGTGGGTGGTCGTCCGGTCCGGTTCGCCACCCCGGTCGACGCCCGCCGCGCCGGGGTGGAGACCGTCTACCAGGACCTCGCCGTCGCCGACGACCTCAGCGTGGCCGCCAACCTGTATCTCGGGCGGGAGATCCTGCGCTCCGGGCCGCTCGGTCGGCTCGGGCTGCTCGACAAGCGCGCGATGCGGCTGGGCGCGGCCGCCGCCCTGAACGAACTGGGGGTACGGATCCCTCGGGTCACCACCCCGATCGCGATGTTGTCCGGTGGGCAGCGGCAGTGCGTCGCGGTGGCCCGGGCCATCATCTGGGCGACCAACGTGGTGATCCTCGACGAGCCCACCGCCGCACTCGGTGTCGTCCAGACCGGCCGGGTGCTCGACGTCGTCCGGCGCGCCCGCGACGCCGGCATGTCGGTGGTGCTGGTGAGCCACAACATGCCGCAGGTGCTGGAGATCGCCGACCGGGTCGAGGTGCTGCGCCTCGGTCGGCGGGCGGCCCGGCTGCGCGCCGACGAGGTCACCACCGACGACCTGGTGGCGGCGATGACCGGCAGCACCAGCGTGGCCAGCGACGAGCGGTAGCCGTGGCCGTCGACCGGGGCGCGCGCGATCTCACCATCGTGGACCGCGCCCCGGAGCCCTGCCGGCGCCGGGTGCGGTGGCGCCCCTGACGTCGGGGGTCAGCTCCCGGTGACGCTGGGCGGGGTGGGCCGCGCGACGCGTGGGCGGGTGTTCACGGCCGTGCGGTGTCGGTGCTGGCCTCGGCGTCGTCGGGCAACCCGTACAACGACTCCTCCACCCCGATCAGGTGGTTGGCCATCCGGATGCGGGCCCGCTCCGGGTCGCGTGCCGCAAGGGCCTTGAGGATCGCCACGTGCTCGTCGTGGGTACGCCGGTCGGCGCCCTCCTCGTGCAGGCTCCGCCACAGCCGGCCGCGCACGGTGCGCCCGGCGAACGCCTCGATCAACCCGACGAGCACCGGGTTCTCGGCGTGCACGGCGATGATGCGGTGGAAGGCGATGTCGATCTCGAGGATGCGCTCGTGGTCCTGCGGGGACTGGCCGACCATCCGGGCCGCCTCGTCGAGCAGGTCCGCGGCCTGGGCGAGGGCCTCGGCGGTCATCCTGGTCGCCGCCAGTCGGGCGGCCTCACACTCCAGCAGCCGCCGAACGGTGTGGATGTGCCGTGGATCGTCCTGGCCCTGGAAGTCGACCACGAAACCCATCGGGGCCAGCAGTTGTGGCGCGTCGAGGTTGGTGACATAGGTGCCGTCACCCTGGCGGATGTTGACGATGCCGAGGATCGACAGAGCCGACATGCCCTCGCGCAGCGACCCCCGCGAAACGCCGAGCGACTCGGCGAGGTCCTTCTCGATGGGCAGTCGGTCCCCGGGCTTGAACTGCCCTTCGAGGATCATCCGCTTGATGCCGTTCACCACTTCGTCGGTGCGCGACATGACACCCCCTAGCGGCCGGCGGGGGTGGCCGTCCCACCCGCGATCACGTACGGCTCCGGAGATGACACGGTAGTCGGGTCTGACGCCGCCCAGTAGTGGCCGTCGGGAAACCGGTAGAGCGCGACCGACTCGGGACGCATCCGGGTGGAGTAGCCGGGCTGGCTGGGCAGGACGTAACCGCTGCCCGAGCCGGTGTCCCGGACGATGCACGGGTCGGTGAAGTGCTCGTGCAGGTGGTCGACGAACTCGGTGACCCGGTCGGTGAGATCCCCGGAGATCGCGACGTAGTCGAGCACCGACACGTGTTGGACCATCTCGCAGAGCCCGACCCCGCCGGCGTGGGGGCACACCGGCACGTCGAACTTCGCGGCCAGCAGCAGCACGGCGACGATCTCGTTGATGCTGGCCAGCCGGCCGGTGTCCAGCTGACAGAAGTCGATGGCCTCGGCCTGGAAGAGCTGCTTGAACATCACCCGGTTGTGGCAGTGCTCGCCGGTGGCCACGCCGATGGGAGCGACCGCGCGGCGGACGGCCGCGTGGCCCAGGATGTCGTCGGGACTGGTGGGCTCCTCGATCCACAGGGGTGTGAACTGGGCGAGGGCCTTGACCCACTCGATGGCCTGACCGACGTCCCAGACCTGGTTGGCGTCGATCATCAGGTTGCGGTGTGGGCCGAGGATCTCCCGGGCGATCCCGCACCGTCGGATGTCGTCGTCGAGGTCGGCGCCCACCTTGAGCTTGACGTACCCGTAGCCGGCGTCCACCGCCTCCTGGCACAGCCGGCGCAGCTTGTCGTCGCCGTAGCCGAGCCAGCCGGCGGAGGTGGTGTACGCGGGGTAGCCGGTCCGGTCGAGCTCGGCGAGGCGGTCCGCTCTGGTGCTCTCCCTGGCCCGCAGGATGGCCAGTGCCTCGTCCCGGGTCAGCGCGTCGGACAGGTAGCGCAGGTCCGCTATGTCGACGAGTTGCTCGGGCGACATGTCGACGAGGAGCCGCCACAGTGGTTTCCCGGCGAGCCGGGCGACCAGGTCCCAGGAGGCGTTCAGCACGGCCGCCAGCGACAGGTGGACGACGCCCTTCTCCGGCCCGAGCCACCGCAGTTGGCTGTCGGAGGTGAGGAGGCGGTAGACCGCGCCCATGTCCGCCGCCATCGTCGCCACGTCCAGGCCGACGAGGAGCTGCGCCTGGTGCACCGCGGCCGCGGCGACGATGTCGTTGCCGCGACCGATGGTGAAGGTCAGCCCGTGACCCGCGAGCGGCACGCCCACGCTGTCGACACCGTCGGTGTGCAGGATGACGTAGGCCGCCGAGTAGTCGCCGTCCTTGTTCATGGCGTCGGACCCGTCGGCGGTCAGTGAGGTGGGAAAACGAACGTCCTCGACGGTGACGGCGGTGATCTGCGGCATGCGCTCCTCGCCCGGCTAGGCAAAAGATCGGATGATCACCCGGAGTATACGGAGGGCGGTTCTGGCGCGTCAACGACCTTGATCCACCCTGAAGAACAGACATCCGCCGTCTTGGCGCCCTCGATCCTGGTCAATGTCCGAACCTGATCAACTGTGCCCGTTGGCGCGATACATCAAATCTTTGCCGGTGCCGCCGCCCGTGGTGCCGCGTCGTGTCGCCTGCCGCACCGCCCGGGCTGCTGCTGCCATCGACGTGCCTCGTCGGGCTGGGACGAACCCGCCCCGGCCCGACTGGTGATCACCGTCACCGACCCGGCCCCGACACGCCGAGACCGACATGTGGGGTGTGACAACGCCAGGGTCCCTATATATGGTGTCGAGCGCAGCTGGTTCGACCGCTCATCCGGTGCGGTCGAGGCAAGAGGGAACCCGGTGGAAATCCGGGACTGTCCCGCAGCGGTGAGTGGGAACGACCGCCGTCATCAGCACTGGGCCACCAAGCGGCCTGGGAAGCGACGGCCAGTAGGAGACCGGCCAGCCCGGTCGTGCCCACGAGTCCGAAGACCTGCCAGCGCGCCGCGTACCCACACCCGGGTGGGCGGCGGTCCGAGGCCGCGTGGGACGGCTGACGCCACCTGACCCACGCCGTGCCGGCGTGGCGTCCGCCGGTGTCTGTCTCCTCGCGTCCGGACCACCAGGTCTCGAACTCCGAGGAGCGAGTGGTGACAGTCACCGAGGTAGTCCCGGTCAGCGGCGACGCGACAGCGCGACGGACGCCGATGCAGGTCCGCAAGCGCAACGGCAGCACCGAACCCGTGGACGTCAACAAGATCGTCCGGGCGGTCGAGCGGTGGGCCGACGACCTGACCGACGTCGACCCGATGCGCGTCGCCACCCGCACCATCAGCGGCCTGTACGACGGCGCGACGACGGCCGAGCTGGACCGGTTGTCCATCCAGACCGCGGCCGAGATGATCGGCGAGGAGCCGCAGTACTCGCGCCTTGCCGCGCGGCTGCTGGCCGGTTACGTCGACAAGGAGGTGCGTCGGCAGGGCATCATCTCGTTCAGCGCGGCGATCCGCGTCGGCCACGCCGAGGGCCTGATCGGCGACGACACCGCCGCCTTCGTCGCCGCACACGCCGCGACGCTCGACGCCGCCGTCGACCCGGACGGTGACCGGCGATTCGAGTACTTCGGCCTGCGGACCGTGTCCGACCGGTACCTGCTGCGCCACCCCACCAGCCGGCTGGTGCTGGAGACCCCGCAGTACTGGCTGCTGCGGGTGGCCTGCGGTCTGTCCACCACCCCCGACGAGGCGGTCAACTTCTACCGGCTGATGTCCAGCCTGGCCTACCTGCCCAGCTCGCCGACCCTGTTCAACTCCGGCACCCGGCACACCCAGATGTCCTCCTGCTATCTGGTCGACTCCCCGCTCGACGAGTTGGACTCCATCTACCAGCGCTACGCCCAGGTCGCCAACCTGTCCAAGTTCGCCGGGGGCATCGGCATCGCGTACTCCCGGGTCCGTTCCCGGGGCGCGCTGATCCGCGGCACCAACGGGCAGTCCAACGGGATCGTGCCGTGGCTGCGCACGCTCGACGCGAGCGTCGCTGCGGTCAACCAGGGTGGTCGGCGCAAGGGCGCGGCCTGCGTCTACCTGGAGCCGTGGCACCCGGACATCGAGGAGTTCCTGCAACTGCGCGACAACACCGGCGAGGACGCCCGGCGCACCCACAACCTCAACCTCGCCAACTGGGTCCCGGACGAGTTCATGCGCCGGGTGGAGGCCGACGAGATGTGGTCGCTGTTCGACCCGCACGAGGTGCCCGAGCTGCCCGACCTGTGGGGGGAGCGGTTCGACGCCGCGTACCGCGAGGCCGAGGCGCAGGGCCGCTACGTGCGGCAGGTCCCGGCACGGGAGCTGTACGGGAAGATGATGCGGACCCTCGCCCAGACCGGCAACGGGTGGATGACCTTCAAGGACGCCGCCAACCGGCTGTGCAACCAGACCGCCGAACCGGGCAACGTGGTGCACCTGTCCAACCTGTGCACCGAGATCGTCGAGGTGTCCAGCGACGCCGAGACGGCCGTGTGCAACCTCGGCTCGGTGAACCTCGCCGCCCACCTCACCGAGGACGGCATCGACTGGGAGCGACTGCGCGCCACGGTCCGCACCGCGGTGACGTTCCTGGACCGGGTCATCGACATCAACTACTACCCGACCTCGCAGGCGGCGGCGAGCAACCCTCGCTGGCGGCCCGTCGGGCTCGGGCTGATGGGCCTTCAGGACGTGTTCTTCGCGCTGCGGCTGCCGTTCGACTCGCCGGCCGCGCGGGAGCTGTCCACCCGGGTCAGCGAGGAGCTGTACCTGACCGCGCTGGAGACGTCCGCCGACCTGGCGCGCCGCTTCGGCGCGCACCCGACGTACGGGCAGACCCGGGCCGCTCGGGGCCAGTTGCAGCCCGACCTGTGGGGTGTCGAGGGCACCCAGACCGCCCGCTGGGACGCGCTACGCGAGCGGGTCGAGGCGTACGGGCTGCGCAACTCACTGCTGGTGGCGGTCGCGCCGACCGCGACCATCGCCTCGATCGCGGGGTGCTACGAGTGCATCGAGCCGCAGGTGTCGAACCTGTTCAAGCGCGAGACCCTGTCGGGGGAGTTCCTCCAGGTCAACACCGCCCTGGTACGCGAGCTGAAGGCCCGCGGTCTGTGGACCGACCGGATCCGCTCGGCGATCAGGCGGGCCGAGGGCTCGGTGCAGGACATCACCGAGCTGCCGACCGGCGTACGGGAGTTGTTCCGCACCGCGTGGGAGCTGCCGCAGCGCGCCCTGATCGACCTGGCCGCCGCCCGTGCCCCGTTCATCGACCAGTCCCAGTCGCTGAACCTGTTCCTGGCCGCACCGACCATCGGCAAGCTGTCCTCGATGTACCTGTACGCCTGGAAGGCCGGGCTGAAGACCACCTACTACCTGCGCTCGCGCCCGGCCACGCGGATCCAGCAGGCCACCGTCAGCGCTGTCGCACCCGTCGTCGTCGACGCCCCGCTGGCGGCCGACGCTGACGCGCTGGCCTGCTCGCTGGAGAACCCCGAGTCGTGCGAGGCCTGCCAGTGACCGCCGCCGACGTCCGCACCGCCGACATCCGCGCCGCCGACACCCGCCCCACCGACACGAGGACCACGCACATGTTGCTCGACCCCGGGATGGACCTCACCCTCCGCCCGATGCGCTACCCGCACTTCTTCGACCGGTTCCGCGACGCCATCCGCAACACCTGGACCGTCGAGGAGGTCGACCTGCACGCCGACCTCGCCGACCTGGACAAGCTGTCGCCGGCCGAGCGGCACCTGGTCAGCCGCCTGGTGGCGTTCTTCGCCACCGGCGACACGATCGTCGCGAACAACCTGGTGCTCAACCTCTACCAGCACGTCAACAGCCCCGAGGGCCGCCTCTACCTGTCCCGGCAGCTGTTCGAGGAGGCCGTGCACGTCCAGTTCTACCTCAACCTGCTCGACACGTACGTGCCCGACGAGACCGAGCGGTTCGCGGCCTTCGCCGCCATCGAGAACATCCCCTCGATCCGTCGCAAGGCCGAGTTCTGCTTCCGTTGGATCGACTCGCTGAACGACCTGCGGGAGCTGCGGACCCGGGAGGACCGGCGGACGTTCCTGCTCAACCTGATCTGCTTCGCCGCCTGCATCGAGGGCCTCTTCTTCTACGGCGCGTTCGCCTACGTCTACTTCCTGCGCTCCCGTGGCCTGTTGCACGGCCTCGCCTCCGGCACCAACTGGGTGTTCCGGGACGAGTCGATGCACATGGCGTTCGCGTTCGACGTGGTGGACACCGTCCGCGCGGAGGAGCCGGACCTGTTCGACGACGACCTCGCCGACCAGGTTCGGCAGATGCTCACCGAGGCCGTCGAGTGCGAGGTGCAGTTCGCCGAGGACCTGCTGGGCCACGGTGTGCCCGGCCTGACGTTGACCGACATGCGGGAGTACCTCCAGCACGTCGCCGACCGTCGCCTCGCCCAGCTGGGCATCGCCCCGCACTACGGGTCGAGCAACCCGTTCGGCTTCATGGAGTTGCAGGACGTGCAGGAGCTGTCCAACTTCTTCGAGCGGCGGGTGTCGGCGTACCAGGTCGGGGTGAGCGGCACCGTCGCCTTCGACGACGACTTCTAGGTGTACTGACCACGGACG
>NZ_JAKKFI010000047.1 GCF_022230955.1 Micromonospora cabrerizensis | reverse complement strand
GGGCAGCGCCGGCACGGGCAGCTCCGCGGCGGACGGCACGAGTTCGGTCGGCCCGGAGTCGACGGCCGACGTCAGCGGGTCGGCCGACGCGGGCGGTGTGAGCCGGGAGGTCACCGGGACCCGGGCCACGCCCACCACGATGGGCGGCGCGAGCAGGTCGACCAGGTGGGCGGGCAGGTCCGGACGGACCACCGGCCAGCGGGAGTCGTCAACGGACCAGTAGGCCGCGCCGGGAGTGTCGATCACCCCCTGCCGGGTCAGCTGATCGTCACCGGACGCACGGTGCTTGGCCATCGGGATTGCCTCCACGAGCTGCGGGGTGCGGCCCTGCGGGTCGCTGCGGCGGACATGCAGGCCAACGAGCGCGGCGGTCTCCCGGTGACGGGGCGGGCATCGTCACGACGCGACACGCCGAGCGGAGCGCAGTGCGGAGGTGACCAGGGAGACGAAACGGCCCCCGACCCGACGCCGGGGGCCCTTCCGCACATCTCAGTCGAAGATCGGGTCCTGCTCACGGGTGCGCTTGAGCTCGTAGAAGCCCGGCGTGCCGGCGACCAGCAGGACGCCGTCCCAGAGCCGGCCCGCGGCCTCCCCCTTGGGAGCCGGGGTGATGACCGGGCCGAAGAACGCGACCGGGGTGCCGTCCGGGCCGGGCGCGTGGACGACCGGCGTGCCGACGTCCTGCCCGACCGGGCGCATCCCGGCCTCGTGGCTGGCCCGCAGCGCCTCGTCGTAGTCGGTGCTGTCGGCGGCGGCGGCCAGCGCCGGGTCCAGACCGGCGTCGGTCAGCGCGGCGACGTAGAGCGCGTGAGCCCGCTCCTCCTTGCCGAGGTGGATCCGGGTGCCGAGCGCGGTGTAGAGCGGGCGCAGGGCCTCGTTGCCGTAGCGCTGTTCGGCGGCGATGCAGACCCGCACCGGACCCCAGGCGGTCTTCAGGAACTCCTTGTACTGCTCGGGCAGCTCGTCCCGGCCGTCGTTGAGCACGGCGAGGCTCATCACGTGGAAACGGATGTCCACGTCACGGACCCGCTCGACCTCGAGCAGCCAGCGGGACGTGATCCACGCCCACGGGCAGGCCGGATCGAACCACATGTCGGCGGTGACACGATCGGTCACGGTGAGGTCCCTTCGCGACGGGGCGCCGGCAGTCCGGCGTCTCAGGGGAATCTTCACCCCGCAGCCCGTCGAGCGGCACCCGAATGAGAGCGTGACCTCGGCCACCGCGGGCTGCTTGCACATGGAAGACTCGGTTCGGGCCGGCCGCCACGAGCGGCTGGCAGACGGGCGCCGCCGGGCGTACGGCGAGATGTTGGGATGGAGACGAACAGTGCCGGGAGTGCGCAACCTGACGCAGGTCGAGGCGACCGAGCGGGCCCGCCTGCTCAACGTGACGGGGTACGACATCAGTCTGGACCTGTCGACCGCCGTGCTGGCGGCGGACGGCCGCACGTTCCGGTCCACGACCGAGGTGCGTTTCCGCTGCTCGGAGCCGGGTGCGAGCACGTTCATCGAGCTGGCCGCCGAGTCGGTGCGTTCCGCGACGCTGAACGGCGCCCCCGTCGACCTCTCCGACTGGTCGGCCGAGAAGGGCCTGGTCCTGTCCTCGTTGGACAGCGACAACACGCTGGTCGTCGACGCCGACTTCGGTTATTCCAACAGCGGCCAGGGCCTGCACCGCACTGTCGACCCGGTGGACGGCGAGACGTACCTCTACAGCCAGTTCGAGACGGCCGACGCGCAGCGGGTGTTCGCCTGCTTCGACCAGCCCGACCTGAAGAGCGTCTACACCTGGCACGCCACCGTGCCGGCGCACTGGCGGGCCGTGTCCAACATGCCGGTGCAGCGCGAGGAGCCGGCGGGTGAGGGGCTCAAGACCCTGCACTTCGCCGAGTCGCCCCGGATGAGCACCTACATCACCGCCATGTGCGCCGGTCCGTACCACGAGGTGCGCGACAGCCACGACGGCATCGACCTGGGGGTGTTCTGCCGCGCGTCGATGGCCCGCTACCTGGACGCCGACGACCTGTTCCTCATCACCAAGCAGGGCTTCGACTTCTTCCACGAGAAGTTCGGCGTGCGCTACCCGCTGCCGAAGTACGACCAGCTCTGGGTGCCCGACTTCAACGCCGGCGCGATGGAGAACTTCGGCTGCGTGACGCACGCCGAGTCGCACTACCTGTTCCGCTCGCAGGTCACCGACTTCGAGTACGAGCAGCGGGCCAACACGATCCTGCACGAGCTGGCCCACATGTGGTTCGGCGACCTGGTCACCATGCGCTGGTGGAACGACCTGTGGCTCAACGAGTCGTTCGCCGAGTGGGCCAGCCACTGGTGCAACACCAACGCCACCCGGTTCACCGAGGCGTGGACGACGTTCCTGTCCATCCGCAAGAACTGGGGCTACCGGCAGGACCAGCTCTCCTCCACGCACCCGGTCTACACCGAGATGCCGGACATGGAGGCCGTCGAGGTCAACTTCGACGGCATCACGTACGCCAAGGGCGCGAGCGTGCTCAAGCAGCTCGTCGCGTACGTGGGTGAGGAGCCGTTCGTCGCCGGTCTGCGGGCCTACTTCGGCAAGCACGCCTGGGGCAACGCCACCTTCGACGACCTGCTCACCGAGCTGGAGGCGGCCTCCGGCCGGGAGCTGCGCAAGTTCGCGGCGCAGTGGCTGGAGACCGCGCAGGTCAATACGCTGCGCCCGGAGGTGACGATCGGTGCGGACGGCGCCTACGAGCAGGTGGCGGTTCTGCAGGAGGCGCCGACCGCGTACCCGACGCTGCGGACGCACCGCATCGGCGTGGGCCTGTACGACCTGACCGACGGGCGGCTGGTGCGTCGCGAGCGCTACGAGGTGGACGTGGCCGGCGAGCGGACCGACCTCGCCGAGCTGCGTGGTGTCCGGGCCGCCGACGTGCTGCTGCTCAACGACGACGACCTGAGCTACACCAAGCTGCGCCTCGACGACCGGTCGATGGCCAACGTGGTGCAGCACATCGGTGGCTTCGAGTCGTCGCTGGCCCGGGCACTGTGCTGGACTGCCGCGTGGGACATGACCCGCGACGCGGAGCTGTCCGCCCGTGACTACGTGGCGCTCACGCTGAGCGGGCTGCCCGCCGAGACCGACATCAACCTGGTCACCGCCACCCTGCGGCAGGCGACCACCACGCTCACCGTGTACGCCGACCCGGCCTGGGCGCCGACCGGTTGGGCCGACCTGGCCCGTACCGCGCGTGACTCGCTCGCCAGCGCCGAGCCCGGCAGCGGGTTCCAGCTGGCCTGGGCTCGCGCGTTCACCTCGGCGGCCCGCTCCGACGAGGATCTGGCGACCCTGCGCGGCTGGTTGGACGGCACCGGTATGCCGGCCGGTCTGACCGTGGACACCGAGCTGCGCTGGTCGGTCCTCGCCGCGCTGGTGGCCAACGGCGCGGCCGGTGCCGCCGAGATCGAGGCGGAGCTGGCCGGCGACCGCACCGCCAGCGGTGAGCGGGAGGCCGCGTACGCCCAGGCGTTGTTGCCGACGGCCGAGAACAAGGCGGCCCTGTGGGCGCTGCTGACCGGCCCCGACTCGCTGCCCAACTGGCGGCACCGGGCGCTGTTGCAGGGCTTCGCGCACCCGACGCAGGTGGAGCTGATCGCCCCGTACCGGGAGCGGTACTTCGCGACGGTGGCGCAGGTGTGGGCCACCCGGGACAGCGAGCCGGCGCAGGAGTTCGCCCAGTTGGCGTACCCGACCTATCTGGTGGAGGACGACACGGTGGCGGCCACCGACGCGTGGCTGGCCGGCGACGGGCACCCCGGCCCGCTGCGTCGGCTGGTCGCCGAGGGCCGCGACGGCGTGCTGCGGGCGCTCAGGGCCCGCGCGAAGGACGCGCAGAGCGTCTGACCAGCGGTTGTCCGGCCCGGGGCCGGCGTGGGCGTAAGTCCGCGTCGGCCCCGGGCCGTTTTTCGTGTGCCGTCCGAAGATCAGGCTTTTGCGCACTTCTGTGACCGGCCAGTAACACGCAGCGATCAACATTGGTACGCATCGACGAAACTTTCCGGATCGCTGACAAAAGATGCGAACGGTTGTCATGCGTCAAGTAATCGACGTGTGACGATCTCGTGCGTTGTCGCCACCAACGCACGGGAGGAAACCGTGGCCTTACGCCGTCGCGCGTTCTGGACACTACTGGCCGTCACCGCATCGGTCCTCAAAGTACCGACGTCGCCCGCCACCGCCGCACTCGCTCGACCCGAACCCGCCACCGGGCCCACCGCGGCCCCGGCACAACCGGGCTCACCCGGCTCGTCCGCCAACATCGCCCTGGGCCCGTCGAGCGCGCCGGTGAACATGCTCGCCGGACCCATCTCGGTACCGGTGGGCACCGGATCGGTCCGCAACGGCTCGTTCACCAGCTTCGCGCTGACCGACCGGGTGACCGCCGAGGTCAACACCGGCTCGGGCAACCTACTCATCCGCAGCACCGACCTGGTGCTGCCGGGCATCGCCCGCGACCTCGTGCTCGGGTCGGCGTACAACAGTCTGTTCACCGGCAGCGGGCTGGCGACCGGGTCGCTCGGGCACGGCTGGCGCACCCGCTCCGGCGTGGACGTCAAGCTGATCAAGGCGGATGACAACTCGGTCACCTACGTCGCCTCCGACGGGGTGGTCGGCCGGTTCACGCCCAACGGCTCCGGCTACACCACACCGAACGAGTTCAAGGCGACCCTCGTCACCGACGGCACCGGGTGGAAGCTGACCGAGAGCGAGAGCGGCCGACGGCTCTACTTCACCGCGGCCGGGCTGCTGGACCGCAGCCTCGACCGCAACGACAACGTCACCGACTACACCTACGACGGCAACGGCCGGCTGACCACGGTCAAGTCCGACCGGGGCGCCCAGGCCGCCCGCACGGCCACTGTCTTCTACGGCGCCCACGGTTACATCTCCAAGATCGAGCAGCACGGCGACGGCGGCCTGTACCGGCGCGTCGAGTACGCGTACAACGCCAACGGCGACCTCACCGAGATCTGCTCGCTGACCGAGGACGACATCCGCTTCGCCTACGACTCGTCGCACCGGATCACGAAGATCTCCAGCGGGATCCGGGGTTCCGACCCGGGCTCGGTCGCCACCCTCACCTACGACTCCGCGCACCGGGTCACCTCGATCCAACGGGTCATCGACGAGCAGGAGGCCCCGGGAGCGATCGCCGTCACCCGGTGGGCGTACCCGTCGGCGACGCAGACCCTGATCGCGGACGCCAACACCAACCAGTCGCAGCCGGTCACGTCGGTGCCGCGCACCACGTACACGATCAACGCCGACAAGCGGGTGACCAAGGCCGTCGACCCGGAGGGCAAGACCCGGGAGAACTCGTACACGCCGTTCAACGACGTGCTGACCTCCACCAACGGCACGGGCGGCGTGACCAGCAACGGCTACGCGGCCAACGGCGGGCAGTCGTTGACCGCCTCGGCCGCACCGACGGGCGCGGACATCGCCTACTCGTACGCGAACGCCGCCACCCCCACCAACCCGACGGCGAACTTCCAACCATCGTCCAGTTCGGACGCCCAGGGCAACGCCAGCACCTACACGTACAACGGGGCTGGTAACCGGCTGTCGTCCAAGGACGCCCAGGCCGCCGAGGCGAAGGTCGAGTACAACAGCGACGGCACGGTGAAGTCCTCCACCGACCCGGGCAACGGCACGAACAAGACCACCTACGCGTACGACGCCAACAAGCAACTGATCTCGGTGACCCCGCCGAGCGGCACCTCGCTGGGCGTGCGAACGATCAACTACGACGAGTTCGGCCGGGTGCACGAGGCCACCGACGGCGCCGGGCGGACCACCCACTACGACTACGACCTGAACGACCGGGTCACGAAGATCACTTACTCGGACGCGACACACGAGGTCTCGTACACCTACGACGCCGCCGGCAACGTCTACGCCCGCGAGGACGGCAACAGCTACCAGAACTTCGCGTACGACCGGCTCAACCGGCTGGTCGGCCGGCAGGCGACGCACGAGTACCGGTACGACCCGGTCGGCAACCTCATCGAACTGCTGGACCAGCGGGGCAGCTCGGTGTACACGTACAACGCCCGCAACCTGCTCACCAAGCTGGTCGCCGCCACCGGCACCTACACCTTCACCTACGACGACGACGGGCGGCGGACCGGCACCAGACTCGCCGTCTCGTCGACGACAGTGGCCGAGACGGTCAACGCCTACGACCAGTCCGGCCGGCTCACCCGCACCACGAGCAAGCGCTGGCAGGCCGGTGCCGCCAGCACCGTCTTCGACGTGTCCTACTGCTACGCCAAGCGGGTCGGCACCGCCGCCTGCTCCACCGCCAAGAGCGACGACACCGGCCTACGGCAGTGGCAGACCGACCACCACCGCAGTGGCGCGGTGAGTGTCTACACCTACGACCAGGGCAACCGGCTCACCAAGGCCACCAGCATCGACGGCAAGACCTACGACTACGCGTACGACAGCAACGGCAACCGCACCTCGGTCAAGGTGGACGGCACCACCACGCAGACGCTGACGTACAACGCCGGCAACCAGGTCACCAGCTCCGGCTACAGCTACGACGCGGCCGGCAACCAGAAGACCGGCTCGGCGGCACGAGCCTTCGTCTACAACGCCCCCGGGCAGTTGACCAGCGGGAAGGACTCGACGAACGCGTCCGTCACCTGGGAGTACAACGGGCCCAACCAGATCGAGCTCGGCTGGAAGACCACCCCGTCGTTCGAGCACCAGTACCACTACGGGCTGGACGACCAGAACGGCCAGCCGATGCTGCAGAGCTACACGGTGCCCAGCTCGTACAGCAGGCACTACGTCGAGCGGGATCAGCGCGGCACCCCGCTGGGCTTCCGGGCGAAGACGAATGGGGTCTTCCACCACTACTTCTACGTCCTCGACGGTCTCGGCTCCGTGGTGGCGTTGGTGAAGCACGACGGCTCGCTGGCCGCCTCCTACACCTACGACCCGTACGGCAAGGTGGTCAGGACCGTCGACAACGGTGACGAGACCGAGGAGAACGCGCTCGGGTTCGCCGGTGGGTTACGCAGCGACGACCTCACCAAGTTCGGCCGCCGCTGGTACGACCCGGCGACGGGTCGCTTCACCCAGCAGGACACCCTCGCGTTCATCGGTGACCCGGCCACCGGCAACCGGTACGCGTACGCCGCCGCGAACCCGGTGAACTACCTCGACCCCACCGGCCTGGAAGTCGACTACGGCGAGTCCTGCGCGATCGGTGCCGCCGGCGGCCTCGTCACCGGGGCGATCGGTGGGGCGACCGGCGGGGTCGCCGGCGCCCTGGCCGGTGGTGCTCTCGGTGCGGTGGGAGGCTGCGCCGGTGGCATCGTCACCAAGTACCTGACCGACGAGGCCGACAAGGACTGACGGCGCGAGACGATTGATCCTGGTCGACATCGTGACGAGGGAGAACACGCGGATGAGAACGTCGCTACGACCGGTGCTCGCGACGGCGTTGGGGCTGCTACCGGTGTGCGTCCTGTTGGCGGTGCTCAACGACGGCCCGATCTGGGTCGGCCTGGTCAGCTGGGTCGTCGCCACCGCGGTGGTCGTCCCGCTCGGCCTGGCGCTCAACCGGCTCCGGTCCCGGAGCGGCCCACGCTGACGGTGGGCTGACACACGGCGAACCCCGGCCCGCACCTGCGGACCGGGGTTCGTCGGATGTGTGGGTCAGCCCTTGCCGGCGTGGCTGGCGAGCTGGTCGAGGCCGTTGATGATGCCACCGGCCAGGTCGCCGCCGCTGAACGCGCCAGCCATCGAGAGCGCGGCCAGCTTGGCGTACGTGTCGGGGATGCGCTTGCGCGCGTACCGCCCGGTGATGATCTCCAGCTGACGCTGGTTGGGCGACACGGCGATCAGCACCGACTTGTCCGGCTCGGCGAGCTGGCCGTGCAGCCGCTGGGCGTGCTCCCGGACGGGCTCGTCGAGACCACCGACGAAGACCGAGAAGACCAGGCCGGTGCCCTTGTCGGCAAGGCGCAGCGCCTCGTCGATGCGCAGCAGCTGGCGGGTCGAGAAGGGCCCGTCCAGCACCTCGGGCGGATTTTCCGACCCGGCGTGCTTCTCACCAACGGTCACTTGCGCCTCCGGTTCCACCGGCCGGCGCCTCGACGCTGGCCTGCTCAAGCTTGTGGCTGGTCAGCGCGGGCGCCTGCGCCCCCGCCGTCAGCGCGGTGCCGGCCGAGTCGGCCAGCTGCTCCGGGCGGCCCAGGAACCAGACCGGAGTGAAGTCGAAGGGCCGGCCCGGGCGGTAGCGCTTGGCACCGCCTCCACCGCCGGTGGCACCACCGCTGCTACCGGCGTAGGTGAGACCGGTGATGACCAGCACCGCGGCCAGCGGGATGCCGACGAAGACCAGCAACGTCTCGGTAACAGACAATCCCAACGCCCCCAGGCGGAAGAAGGACGACCTCGAACAAGCGGGTCGGATGGATGATCATGATGCCGGCCACCCGACGCCGTCACCATTCACGTTAGCGGAGTCGGCGGCCCGCCAGATTGCGGGGTGCCGATCCCATCCGTCACTGGAGTTCTCCAGTTGCGCAGCGGTCGCGATGAGTCGCGCGTCGTCGCCGTACCGGCCCGTGAGCAGCACCCCGACGGGCAGTCCGTCGCTGGTGCCGCCCACCGGCAGGGAGACGGAGGGATCCCCGGTGACGTTGAAGATGGCGCAGTAGGGCGAGAAGCGGCGTTGCCGGTCGAAGTCGGCGGCCGGGTCACCATCGGCGGTGAACCAGCCGACGGGCGCCTGCGGCGCGGCCAGGGTGGGGCAGAGCAGCAGGTCGACCCCGGCGGTGCGGCGGGCGCCGAGGCGGACCTGCGCCTGCAACTCGCCGAGGGTGGCGGCCAGCGTGCCGGCGGAGATCTCCGCGCCCCGGGCGCGCATCAGCCGGGTCAACGGCAGCAGCTCCGCCTCCCGCTGTGGCGGCACCGGGGCGAGCGCCAGCACGTACCAGAGGATCTCGAACAGCGGCCACACGGCCGGCCCGAGCGGCGGCGGCACCTCGACCACCTCGTGGCCGGCCGCGGTGAGCAGCGCGGCGGCCCGGTCCACGGCGGCCACGCAGTCGGGGTGCACCGGCTCGTCGGCGAGCATCGGTGTGGTGAACCGGCCGATCCGCAGCGGGCCGGGCTCGGCCCGGCGCGCCACGGCCAGATATCCGCCGGGCGGCGCGGGTGGCGACAGGTAGGGCTCGCCGGGGACCGGCACGGCCATCACGTCGAGCAGCGCGGCGACGTCGGCGACGGTGCGCCCGAGCGGGCCGCTGGTGGGCAGGCCGAACGCGCCGGAGCCGAGCGGCCCGCCGGAGACCACGCCCCGGCTGGGCTTGTAGCCGACCAGGCCGCAGAGCGACGCGGGGATGCGCAGCGAGCCGCCGCCGTCGGACCCCTGGGCGACCGGGACCAGCCCGGCAGCCACCGCCGCCGCCGCGCCGCCGCTGGACCCACCCGCCGTGTACGCCAACTGCCACGGATTGCGGGCCGGCGGCGCGACCCGGCCCTCCGAGTAGAGCGAACAGCCCAACTCGGAGGTGGTCGTCTTACCGAGGCTGATCAGGCCGGCGGCCTTGATGAACCGGACCACGTCGGCGTCGACCGGCGGGACGAAGTCGACGAAGGCGGCCGAGCCGAAGGTGGTGCGTACCCCGGCGGTGAGGGTCAGGTCCTTGATCGCGGTCGGCACACCGTGCAGCGGGCCGCGATTCTCGACGGGCGTGGCGTCGGCGGCGCGGGCGGCCTGCCGGGCGAGATCCTCGGTGACGGTGACGAACGCGCCCACGGTGTCGCCGAGGGCGGCCACCCGTCGTAGGTGGTGCTCGACAAGGTCGACGCTGGTCAGCTCGCCGCGGGCGATCGCGGCGGCCTGCTCCAACGCGGTCAGGTCGTGCGGCTCCGCCATCCCGTCATCCTGCCGCCCCGCGGCCCCCGGTGCACCCGACACACGCCGGACTCCCCCACCCACTCGGCCCACCGACCCGTAGATCTTGGACAGTTTCCGTCAGCGTCGGACGGAAACTGTCCAAGATCTCTGCTGCCAGGGGCGCTCAGCCGTACAGGAAGCGCCGGGCGTTGGTGGACCGGAGCTTGTCGCGCTGGTCGTCGGTGAGGAAGTCGGCGTCGCGGACCACCGCGCCGGCCGGACGCTCGCCCAGCGGGTACGGGTAGTCGCTGCCGACCAGCACCCGGTCCTCCCCCATCGTGTCGACCAGCAGTCGCAGGGCGGGCGCCGCGAAGACCACCGAGTCGACGCTGAACCGGTCGACGTAGCTGCTGGGCGGGGCGACGGACGCGCCACGGACCAGGTCGCCACGGCGGTGCCAGGCGTTGTCGGCGCGACCGAGCCAGAACGGGAAGCTGCCGCCACCGTGCGCGAAGCAGATCCGCAACGTCTCGGGCACCCGGTCGAAGACGCCGCCCAGGATCATCGCCAGCACCGACAGGTGCGTCTCGGCGGGCATCCCGGTGAGCCACCGGGCCATCCAGCGGGCCAGGCGCGGGCCGTCGGGCATGTCCCACGGGTGGACGAAGACGGGTGCGCCCACCTCGGCGCAGTGCTGGAGGAACGTGACCACCCCCGCGTCGTCCAGGTCCCGGTCGCCGACGTGGTTGCCGATCTCCACACCCACGTGCCCGGCGGCCAGGCTGCGATCCAGCTCGGCGCACGCGGCGTCCGGGTCCTGGAGGGGCACCTGGCAGAACGGCACCAGCCGGTCGCCACCGGCCGCGGTGACCTCCAGGGTCAGGTCGTTGAAGATGCGGGCGACCTTCACGGCCTGGTCGGCCGGGCGGTCGTAGCTGAAGAAGACCGGCGTGGGCGACACCACCTGCACGTCCACGCCGTCGGCGTCCATGTCGGCCAGCCGGCGCGACGCGTCCCAGCACTCGGCGCCGACCGGGCGGAACTCCGCCTCCCCCACCATGATCATGGCAGCGCGCTCGGAGTCGACCCGCAGCCACGGCCAGCCGGACCCACCGCACGCCGCGCCGAGGTCCGGCCACCCCTTCGGTACGACGTGCGTGTGCACGTCGACGACGCCTGCGGGCATCAGCCCTTGCCCGGGTGCAGGGTGCCGCAGTTGGCGCAGGTGCGTGCCTGCTCGTCGGCGTAGAACGCCTGGAACACCGGCGGTAGGTCGGCGGCGATGTCGCGGACCTGCAACTCGACCTCGTGCACCTTGCTGCCGCACTCCGGGCAGTACCACTGGAACGTCTCCAGCGTGCCCTCCTCACGGACCCGCTCGACCACCATGCCGATCGAGCCGGCCTCCGGCCGCTGCGGCGAGTGCGGGGTGTTGCGCGGCAGCATCCACATCTGACCCTCGCGCACGTGCACCGTACGCGGCCCCTCCGGGGTGATGAGGTTGATGTGCATGTTGCCCTTGACCTGGTAGAAGAACTCCTCGTACGGGTCCACGTGGAAGTCGGTGCGCTGGTTGGGCCCACCGACCACCATCACGATGAAGTCGTCCCCGCCGGGGAACATCTCCTTGTTGCCCACCGGCGGCTTCAACAGGTGCTGGTTGTCCGCGATCCACCCGGGAAAGCTGAACGGTTCGGCGATCTCACTCACGACTGACCTCCCGAGGGAAGAAGGGCCACGGCCTGGATCTCGATGAGCAGGTGCGGGTGCGGCAACTGGTGCACGGCCACCGTGGTGCGGGTCGGCCCGGACGCGTCGAAGAACTCCGCCCACACCTCGTTGTAGCCACCGAAGTCATTCATGTTGACCAGGTACGTGCTCACCTGGACGAGGTCGGCGAGGTCCGCGCCGACCGAGCGCAGCAGGTCCCGCACATTTTCGATGACCGCTCGCGTCTGCACCCGGATGTCGAGGTTCGTCGTGCCGAACCCGTCCACCTCGACACCGGCGAAGCTGTTGTCCGGCCGTCGCGACGACGTACCGGAGACGAAGACGAACCCGCCCGCGACCTTGACGTGCGGAAAGGCCCCCCGAGGCACGGCCTTCCCCGCCACCACCCGGGCGGTCACGACGAGGCCCGCAGCGATGCGGTGCCGAGCTTCTCCACGACCGCACGGACATGGGCGCCGGGACGCAGCGGAACGGCGGCGGTGGCGGCGCCGGCCAGGAAGACCCAGCCGGACTCCAGCCGCACACCGTGCCGGCCGGCCAGCCGGATGCCCTCGTCGAGGGCCCGGCGAGGATCGCCGAGGATCGCCGCCGTCGAGCCGACCTGCGCCACCCGGCCGTCGACCTCCAGCAGCACACCCAGGTTGTTTAGCCCCGCCGGCACCGGCGACCACGGCCCGATCACGAACGCGGCGGCCGAGGTGTTGTCGGCGATCACGTCCGGCAGCGAGAAGCGGAAGTCCGCGTACCGGGAGTCGATCAGCTCGATGGCCGGGGCGACCGCGCGGACCGCGCTGGTGAAGTCTCCGACCGGCTCACCCGGCTCGGGCAGCCGGTCCAGCAGGAACGCCACCTCCGGCTCGACCCGGGGGTGGATGTACGCGGACCGGTCCACCACGCCACCGTCGGGCACCCGCATCGCGTTGGTGAGCCGCCCCCAGATCACCTCGTCCACGCCGACCTGGGCCATCTTCGCCCTGCTGGTCAGCCCCATCTTCAGCCCGACGAGCCGCTCACCGGCGTCCACCCGCCGCCGCAGCAGCGCGGCCTGCACGCCGTACGCGGCGTCCACGTCGAGGCCGGTCTCGGCGGCGAGCTGCGGAATCGCGGTGGCCGTGGCCGCTGCCACGCCCAGCTTCTCGGCGATCCCGGCGATGTCCGGTCCGATCATGACTGTTGCTCCTTGCCGGCCAGGTCGAGTGCGACGTCCACGATCATGTCCTCCTGGCCGCCGACCATCCGGCGGCGGCCCAGCTCGACCAGGATCGACCGGACGTCCACGCCGTACTTGGTGGAGGCCCGCTCGGCGTGCCGCAGGAAGCTGGAGTAGACCCCCGCGTACCCCAGGGAGAGCGTCTCCCGGTCCACCTGGACCGGCCGGTCCTGCAACGGGCGGACGATGTCGTCGGCCGCGTCCATCAGCGCGAACACGTCGCAGCCGTGCTTCCAGCCGTGCAGCTCGGCGACCGCCACGAAGACCTCCAGCGGCGCGTTGCCGGCGCCCGCGCCCATGCCGGCGAGGGACGCGTCGACGCGGACGGTCCGGCCGTGCGCCGCGTCCGGGCCGACCGGGGCGGACCCGGTGACCCGACCGTGTTCGACGGCGAGCACGCTGTTGGCGACCCCGAGCGACAGGTTGTGGTGCGCGTGGATGCCGATCTGCGTGTCCGGGGAGAGGACCTGCCGGTACGCGTCGACCCGCTGCGCCACGTCGGACATCAGCAGCCGACCGCCGGAGTCGGTGACGTAGACGCAGTGCGCGCCGTAGGACTCCATGAGCTTGGCCTGCCCGGCGAGCGCCGCCGGATCGTTCATGTGCGACATCATCAGGAACCCGGCCACGTCCATGCCGTTCTCCCGCGCCCAGGAGATGTGCTGGGCGGAGATGTCCGCCTCAGTGCAGTGGGTGGCGATCCGGACGCTTGTCACCCCGAGAGCCTTCGCGGCCTTCAGGTCGGCGATCGTGCCGATGCCCGGCAGCAGCAGCGTGGTCAGCTTCGCCGTGGTGAGCACCTCGGCGGCTGCGGAGATCCACTCGGCGTCGCTGGCCGCGCCGTGGCCGTAGTTGACGCTGGAACCGGCGAGCCCGTCGCCGTGCGCCACCTCGATCGCGGCCACCCCGGCGGCGTCCAGCGCGGCGGCGATGGTGCGGACCTGCTCGACGGTGTACTGGTGGGCGATGGCGTGCATGCCGTCGCGCAGCGTCACGTCCTGGATGTACAGGTCGGTCATGGCGCGACCACCTCCGAAGAACGCAGGGCGACCAGCCGCTCCGCGGTACGCAGCGCGGCGGAGGTCATGATGTCCAGGTTCCCGGCGTACGCCGGCAGGTAGTGACCGGCACCGGAGACCTCCAGGAAGACCGACACCTGCAACGCGGTGAGCTGCCGCCCGAGCGTCGGCACGTACGCCTGCACCCGGTCGAACTGCACGTCCTGCTTGAGCCGGTAGCCGGGGACGTACTCCTGCACCGCCGCCACCATCTCCGCCACCGAGGCGGCGATGGCGTCGGTGTCGGCGTCCGCGTCCGGGCAGAGGCAGTAGACGGTGTCCCGCATGAGCAGCGGTGGGTCCGCCGGGTTCAGCACGATGATCGCCTTGCCCCGCTCGGCCCCACCGACCACCTCGATGGCCCGAGCGGTGGTCTCGGTGAACTCGTCGATGTTGGCCCGGGTGCCCGGACCGGCCGACCGGGACGCGATCGAGGCGACGATCTCCCCGTACGCCACCGGGGTGACCCGGCGTACCGCGGCGACGATCGGCACTGTCGCCTGCCCGCCGCAGGTCACCATGTTGACGTTCGACTCGTGCAGGTGCTCGTCGAGGTTGACCGGCGGCACCACGTACGGGCCGAGCGCGGCCGGGGTCAGGTCGACCACCGTGCGGCCGTGCGCGCGCAGCACCTCGTCGTGGCGTCGGTGCGCGCCCGCCGAGGTGGCGTCGAAGACCAACTGGACGTCGGCGAACTCGGGCATCGCCACCAGCCCGTCCACGCCGTCGGCGGTGGTGGCCACGCCGAGCCGGCGGGCCCGGGCAAGCCCGTCGGACTCCGGGTCGATGCCGGCCATCGCCACCATTCGCAGGCTGTCACTCAGCCGCAGCACTTTGATCATCAGATCGGTGCCGATGTTTCCCGATCCCAGCACCGCCACGTTGGTGGTCACTGGCCGCTCCTGTCGCTGAAGGAGGTCCGCACCGAGCCGAGCCCGGAGATCCGTGCCTCGTACGCGGCTCCCGGGGTGACCGGCACCATCGGGCCGAGCGCCCCGGAGAGCACCACGTCCCCGGCGCGCAGCGGGTCACCGGCGCGAGCGAGCGTGCCGGCCAACCAGTGCAGGGCGTGCAGCGGGTTGCCCAGGCAGGCCGCGCCCGCGCCGACCGAGACCGGCTCGCCGGCGTGCTCCAGCACCATCCCGCACAGTCGCAGGTCCACGTCGGCGAGCCGGCGCGGCGTGGTGCCGAGCACGAAGAGCCCGCTGGAGGCGTTGTCGGCGACGGTGTCCACGATGGAGATGTCCCAGCCCGCGATGCGCGAGTCGACGATCTCGATCGCCGGCAGCACGTGGTCCACCGCGCGGATCAGGTCGACAGTGGTGATCTGCGGGTCGGCGAGGTCCTTGTCGAGCACGAACGCGATCTCCGCCTCGACCCGCGGCTGGAGCAGCCGGTCGATGTGCACCTCGACCCCGTCGCCGACCGCCATGGCGTCGGTCAGCATCCCGAAGTCCGGTTGGAACACCCCGAAGGTCTCCTGCACCGCCCGGGAGGTCAGCCCGATCTTCGCGCCGACCCGGCGCTCGCCGCGGCCCTGCCAGGCCCGCGCCTGGAGCTGCTGCACGCGGTACGCGGACTCGACGTCACCCTCCGGCAGCAGCCGCCCGCGCAGCGGTGGGCAGGGCTTGCCGGTGCTGCGGGCGTCGGCCAGCTCCCGGTTGGCGGCCTCGATGTCAGCTTCCATGCCCGCTCCCTCGCTACGACTCACGACAGGTCCACGCTCGCTACCGCTCACGACAGGTCCACGCAGACGTTGGTGAGTTCGGAGTAGAAGTTCAGCGAGTGCACGCCGCCCTCCCGGCCGATGCCGGACGCCTTCACCCCGCCGAACGGGGTACGCAGGTCCCGCAGGAACCACGTGTTGACCCACACGATGCCGGCATCCAGCCGGGCACCGGCCCGGTGTGCGACGCCCACGTCCCGGGTCCACACGGTCGCCGCGAGGCCGTACTCGGTGCTGTTGGCGAGCGCGTACGCCTCGTCCTCGGTGTCGAACGGCGCGACGTGCACCACCGGGCCGAAGATCTCCTCGCGGTTGGTACGCGCCTGCGCGCCGAGCCCGGTGAGCACTGTCGGCTGCACGTACGACCCGCCGTCGCGGGCGTCGCCGAAGGTGGGCGTGCCGCCACCGGTGAGCACCTCGGCGCCCTCGGCGCGGGCCAGCTCGTACGCGCCGAGCACCTTCGACCGGTGCTGGTGGGAGATCAGCGGCATCGTCGCGGTGGCCTCGTCGGTCGGCCACCCGTACGTCAGCTCACCGGCCCGCTTCGCCAGCCGGGCCGTGAACTCCTCGAAGACCGGGCGCTGCACGTAGATGCGTTCGGTGCAGAGGCACACCTGCCCGCCATTGGTGAAACTGGAGCGCACCGAACCGGCCACCGCGGCGTCCAGGTCGGCGTCGGCGAAGACCAGGCCCGCGTTCTTGCCGCCCAGCTCGAAGCTGACCGCCTTCACACCGTCGGCGGCGGCCCGCATGATCGCGCCGCCGGTGGCCGACTCGCCGGTGAAGGTGATCGCGTCCACTCCGGGGTGGCGGGTGAGGAACTCCCCCGCCGAGTCCGGCCCGAACCCGTGCACCAGGTTGAACACCCCGGCCGGTACGCCAGCGGCGGCCATCACCTCGGCAAGCACCGTCGCCGAGGCGGGTGTCTCCTCGCTGGGCTTGACCACCACGGCGTTGCCGCAGGCCAGCGCCGGGGCGACCTTCCACGTGAGCAGCAGCAGTGGCAGGTTCCACGGCACGATGACCGCGACCACGCCGACCGGCTTGCGCAGGGCGTAGTTGAGCGCCCGGCCACCGGTCGGGGTGACCGTCGTGAACGACTCGGTGGGCGCGGTCGCGACGATCTCCGCGAACGCCCGGAAGTTCGCCGCACCGCGAGGAATGTCCAGCGTGCGGGCCTGGGCGATGGACTTGCCGGTGTCGGCGACCTCGGCGGTGACCAGATCGTCGAAGCGGCGCTCCAACTCGTCGGCGACCCGGCGCAGCACCTCGGCGCGTTCCCGTTCGCCCATCCGGCCCCACGGCCCGCGCAGAGCCGCCCGGGCGGCGGCCACGGCGTCGTCCACGGTGGACCTCGACGCCTCGTCCACCTCGAAGACCTGGTCCCCGGTGACGGGGCTGGCCTTGGCGAACGTCGACCCGCCGTCGACGAACTCGCCAGCGACGAAGTTGCGCAACCGCTGCGGGCCACCCGGCGCGTGGCCGGCCATCAGTCGCGGGTCCCACAAGCCGGTCATGCCTGCCTCCCTCGGCTCAGTGCCGCGCCGATCGCGCCGACCAGCAGCAACGCGGCCGCACCGACGACCGCCCCCAGCACCCGGTGCTGTCGACGCACCTGGCGGCGCACCTCCGCGTACGGGGTGGTGGAGAACGACACCAGCTCGTACTGCGAAACGTACCGGCCGGGGAGGGCTCGCTCCAGCGCGTGCTCCACCCGCCGCCGCGCCTGGAAGACCGGGGAGGCGACCTTGTCTCGCATCTCCACGAAGTTGGTCAGCGCCATCGTCGCGATGGCCTCGGCGTTCTCCTGCCGGCGTCGCTGGAACAGGGGCAGCGCCGCCAGCCAGTCGTCGGTGCACTCGTCCAGGCAGCGGTCCAGCTCGACCACGTCCTCGAAGGCGCAGTTGGCGCCCTGCCCGTAGAAGGGCACGATCGCGTGCGCCGCGTCCCCGAGCAGGCCGACGCTCCCGTTGACCTGCCAGGGCGTGCAGCGAACCGTGCCGAGCACGCCCACCGGGTTGTGCTGGTAGTCGTCGACGAGGTTCGGGGCCAGCGGGATGACGTCCGGGTAGTGCTCGGCGAAGTGCCGCTCGATCTCGGCCGGGCCGGTCAGCGAGGCGAAGCTGCCGACGCCGTCGTTGGGCCAGAACAACGTGCAGGTGAAGGAGCGGTCCGGGTTCGGCAACGCGATCATCATCGAGGTGCCGCGCGGCCAGATGTGCAGGGCGTCCGGGTCCAGGGAGAAGTCCCCGCCCAGCGGCGGGATCGTCAACTCCTTGTAGCCGTAGTCGAGGAAGTCCACGCTCTCGTTCAGCAACCCGTACGCCAGCAACTGCCCCCGCACCGCGGAGCCGGCGCCGTCGGCACCCAGCACGACCGACGCCTTGGCGGCGACAGTGCCCTGCGGGGTCTCGAAGCTCAGCGAGCCGTCGGTCGGGTCGAGCCCGACCAACCGGTGGTCGAAGACGACCCGCACACCGGGCAGCGCGGTGGCCTCGTCCAGCAGGGCGTTGTTCAGCGCGCCCCGGCTGATCGAGTTGATCGCCCGGTCGCCGGCCGCGCTGTACGACTGGAACTGCTGCTCCCCCTCGACCGGGTGGATCATCCGGCCCCGCATCGGCAGCGCGTCGGTCATCACCTGCTCGGCGAGCCCGATCCGGCGCAACGCGTCCAGGCCGCGCTCGGAGAGCGCCAGGTTGATCGAGCGGCCCCGCTCGGCCGTACCGGCCCGCGGGTCGGAGCGGCGCTCGTAGAGCGCCACCGGGTAGCCGCGCCGGGCCAGAAAGCAGGCGGCCAGACAACCGGCCAGGCCGGCACCGATGATCGCGACCTCGTCGCGCCGCGCGGTCACGGGTTCACCTTCCCCACGGTCGCCGCGAGCGCCGCCGCGGCCCGCCAACAGTCGTGGTACGTGGAGTAGAGGGGCACCGGGGCGAAGCGGACGACGTCCGGTTCGCGGGCGTCGGCGATGACGCCGTGCTCGTGTCGCAGGCGTTTGGTCAGCTCCGCCGCGCTGCCGGCGCCGATGCGCACCGAGAGTTGGCAGCCCCGCCGGGCCGGGTCGCGCGGGGTGACCACGCGCAGCGGCCGGCCCACCACGACCTCGTCGAGCAGCGACTCCAACCAGCCGGTGAGCCGCAGGCTGCGCGCGCGCAACGCCGGCATACCGACCGCGTCGAACACCTCCAGCGAGGTGCGCACCGGGCCCATCGCGAAGATCGGCGGGTTGGAGATCTGCCAGGCCTCCACGGTGGCGGGTGGCCGCGACACCGGGGTCATCTCGAAGCGGGTGGCCGCCGCGGTGCTCCACCACCCCTCGAAGCGGGGCAGGGTCTCGTCGCCGAGGTGCCGCTCGTGCACGAAGACGCCGGCCAGGGCACCAGGGCCCGAGTTGAGGTACTTGTAGGAACACCACGCGGCGAAGTCGACATCCCAGTCGTGCAGGGACAGCGGCACGTTGCCGACCGCGTGGGCCAGGTCCCAACCGACCACCGCGCCGGCCGCCCGGCCGGCAGCCGTGATCGCCGGGATGTCCAGCAGCTCACCGGTGAGGTAGTTGACCCCGCCGAGCAGCACCAGCGCCACCCGCTCGCCCTCGGCGGCCAGGTAGTCGGTCACGTCCTCGGTGCGCAGGGCGTCCTCACCGTCGCGCGGGCGCAGCCGGACCACGGTGTCGTCCGGGTCCAGGCCGTGGAACCTGGCCTGGCTGCGCACCGCGTAGCTGTCCGACGGGAAGGCCGCGTCCTCGATGACGATGCGCGTGCGCACGCCGGCCGGGCGGTAGAAACTCACCATCAGCAGGTGCAGGTTGACCGTGAGCGAGTTCATCACCACGGTCTCCGCCGGTCGGCCGCCAACCAGTCGCGCGGCCGGCGCGGTCAACAACTCGTGGTACGGCAGCCAGGCCCGCGCCGCCTCGACATGCCCCTCGACGCCGAGCCGCGCCCAGGCGTCCAGGTCGGCGAGGAGTTCGTCGCGGGTGGCCCGGGGTTGCAGGCCGAGCGAGTTGCCGGCCAGGTACGCCGACTCGGGGTGGTCGCCGCCGTCTGCCGGGGGTACGTGGAACAGGTGCCGGTGACCCGGGTCAACCTCGTCGAGGCGGTGGGCTTCGGCCTCGCCTCCGGCGAGGCGGTGGGCTTGGGCCTCGCCTCCGGCGAGGCGGTGCGCCTCTTGTTCTGGGGTGTGCATGTCTCGCTCTCCGGTCACATCGCGGTGCGGGCCGACCACAGCTCCGGGAAGACCACCCGGGCCATGCTGCGTTGCAGCCACGCCAGGCCGGCGGAGCCTCCGCTGCCGACCTTGGCGCCCATCGTGCGCTGCACCGCCTTGACGTGGTTCCACCGCCAGTCGCCGAACTCCTCGGCGACGGCGCTCAGCGCCTCACCGAGCAGTCGCAGGTGGTTGTCCGGGCCGCCGTCGTCGTAGATCCGCACCCAGGCCGCCTCGACCGACGGCTGCGGGTCGTGTTCGACGGCCACGTCCCGGTCGAGCAGGTCGGCGGGCAGGTCGAAGCCGCGTCGGGCGAGCAGCGCGAGCACATCGTCCCAGAGGCTCGGGGCGGCCAGCGCGTCGGTCAGCGCCGCGTACACCTCGGTCTGCCGACGGAACGGGCGGATCAGCGTCGGGTCGCGCAGCCCGAGCAGGAACTCCAACTGCCGGTACATGGCCGACTGGAAGCCGGAGGCCTCGCCGAGCAGGTTGCGGAACCGGTTGAAGTCGGCCGGGCTCATCCACCGCAGGCCCTGCCAGGCGGCGTTGAGCCCCTCCAGGTGCAGCTTGGCCCGGCGCAACGGGGCCATCGCCTCCCAGACCTGGTCGGCGCGGATCAGCCGCTGGGCCTCCCGCAACTCGTGGCAGGTCAGCCCGAAGTACAGCTCCATGATCTGACTGACCATCAGGAAGGACATCTCGCCCGGGTCGTCGCTGAGCGGCTGCTGCATCCGGTGCAGGGCGCTGGCCTGCACGTACGCGTCGTACGGCACCATGTCGGCGAACTCCAGCGTGGGCACGCCACCGGTGCGCGCCGCCTGGGCGACCCGCTGCCCCGGGGTCACCGGTCGCACCGTGGCGGGGCGGTTCGGCGCCCGCCGCTCCGTCTGATCCACCATCTCGTCTCCCTCCCCCGGACTGGTCGAGGTCATGATCCCTCGGTCGGATCGGCCTACGGAATGCCGGATCAACGGCTCTCGCCGCCTTCTCCTGACGAACCAAAGGCAACTAGGCGAAGTCGGTTCACGAAAGTAAGGTCTGAGCGTGGATGACATGGACTGGGCGCTGCTGCGCGAGTTGCAGGCCGACGCGCGGCTGTCGTTCAGCGAGTTGTCCCGGCGGGTGCACCTGTCCCCACCGGCGGTCGCCGAGCGGGTCCGGCGGCTGGAGGAGTCCGGTGTCATCACCGGCTACCACGCCCACGTCGACCTCAGCCGAGCCGGCCGCACCGTGATCGCGCTGATCAGGATGTCCTGCTACGGCGCGCGGTGCATCCTGCACGACCCGACGGTGGCGGCCTGGCCGGAGATCCTGGAGATCCACCGGATCACCGGGGACGCGTGCAGCGTGCTGAAGGTGGCCGCCGGCTCGATCGGCGCGTTCGAGGGGGTCATCGACCGACTCGCCCCGTACGGCCAGCCGTCGAGCACGATGGTCCTGTCGTCCCCGCTGGGCTGGCAGCCGGTCACGCCGCTCCCCCCGACCGGGGTCGCCCCGCGTCAGCGCTGACCCACCCACCCCCACCGTCTACGGGTTTGCTCCCGCGCCAGCGGGAAAGCAGCGCGCGTGCCCAGGGGAGGGTTCCGGCGGTCGTCGCCGGTTGGGGGGAAATCATGCAGGGAATCCGCACGATCAACCGCGCGCTCTCGTCCGCACTGACACTGGTCGGGCTGGTCGGGGCGTTCGTCCTGATGTCTGTGGCGCCGGCCCGTGCCGGCGAGAACACCTTCGTCGAGGTGACGCCGAACAGCGCCCAGGCCGGTAGCCGGGTCACGATCCGGGCGAGTTGCGACAACGACAACAACAGGCAGGCCAACGTGCACTCCGAGGCCTTCGATCACGTGATGCTCAGACCGGACAACGGCTTCCTCAAGGGGCAGGTCAGCATTCCGGGCAACAAGCAGGCCGGCGACTACGCGGTCGACCTGCGCTGCCAGAACGGCCAGACGGCCACGACGAACCTGACCGTGCTGAACATGGCGTCGCCCAGCAAGGGGCCGGCGACCGGGGGCGGCGGAACGGCCGGCGGTCGCGGCACCGGCTCGCTGCTGGTGCTCGGCGGCGTCGCGCTGGTGGCCACGGCGATCGCGCTCGGCATGGCGGGCGGCCGGCGTCGGACCGGGGCCGGCTCCTGAGCCGGACGACCCATGACTCGCAGATCCGCGCGTGCGCGGCCGGACCGCCGCGTCCGCCTCCGGGCCGGGCCGGCCCTGCGCGCCTCCGGCCGGCTGGTGGCCCGCGCCTCCGGCCGGCTGCGCCGCGTCGCCGGTCAGGCCGGGTCGGCGAGCTTCACCACCACCGATCCCACGGCCGCGCCGCTGCCACCGAGGCGTCCGGCCGGGTCGCCGTTGGCCGGACGCCGGATCGGTAGGGGACCAGGGTTGCCGGTCCTGGCCGTCGCCGCGCTGATGGTGCTGATCGTGGCGATGCTCGGCGTCGAGCAGGTGACCGGCATGAGCCTGTTGCCGGAGCAGCTCAGCGCCGGCTTCCGACCGCCGCCGAAGAAGTTCCCGGTGCTGTCGTCCAGCCGTCCGACCAGCGTCGCCATCGACAAGATCGACGTGCAGGCGCCGGTGCACGACGTGGGCATCGCCCCGGACGGCACCATCGCCGTGCCGGACGCGGCCCGCGCCCAGGAGGCCGGCTGGTACGACCAGGGGCCCACCCCCGGCCAGTACGGCCCGGCCGTGATCGTCGGGCACGTCGACACCACCAGTGGCCCGGCGGTCTTCCACCAACTTCGCGAACTGCGCTCCGGTGACCAGATCGAGGTCACCCGCACCGACCGGAGCGTGGCGGTCTTCGAGGTGGACTCGGTGGAGCGGTTCGACAAGGGGCGACTGCCGGTGGACGAGGTGTACGGCGACTTCAGCCGCCCGAGCCTGCGACTGATCACCTGTGGCGGTCAGTGGGTTGGCGGCGACACCGGCTACTCGGACAACGTGGTGGTCTTCGCGTCGCTGACGAAGGCGCGTACGGGCTGACGGCCGGTCAGGCTGCTGCTTCGGGCTCGCGCAGGTCCAGCCAGTCGGCCCAGCGGGGGTCGGGGGCACGGTGCCCGAGCACCCGCCAGGCGGTGCCCTTCGGCGCGGCCGGCAGCGCGTGCAGCCGCCACCCCATCTCCGCCGGGGTCTTGTCGCCCTTGGTGTGGTTGCACCGGGCGCAGGCGGCGACCACGTTCTCCCACGCGTGCCGGCCACCGCGGCTGCGCGGGAAGACGTGGTCGATGGTTTCGGCCGGGCCCCGGCAGTAGGCGCACCGCCACCCGTCCCGGGCGAAGATCGCCCGGCGGGACAGCCCCACGTGGGTCCGGTAGGGCACCCGGACGAAGCGCGTCAACCGGACCACGGACGGCACCGGGAGCGCGTCCCGGGCGCTGTGCAGGATGCCGTCACCGTCGGCGACGCAGACCGCCTTGGCGGAGAGGACGAGGATCGCGGCGCGGCGCACCGACACGACACACAGCGGCTCGTAGGTGGCGTTGAGGACCAACGCGCCGGAGCCCACCGTGGGTCGTATGTCAGGCATCGCGCTCACCCTCCCGGTCAAGCGGCTGCTGCGAACCGCCGCCGACCGGGGCCGGGCACGCCGGCCCACCCGGTCGACGCCGGGCCGATCACCGACGTCCGTTGCGCCAATAGTCCCTGATCGGACCCCGGATTGCACGCACTAATCCGGGGTCGGACATGAAGCTCTCTCCCGCACCTGTCACGATGGCCGGTTCGCCCCGTTCCGGTCGCGCCCTCTGCGGCAGTTCACCCGGCCGGTGGGTCGGCGGCAGCCGGTCGGGCCCCTTGCGGTACGAAGACAGGGTGAGTGCCGCCAGCGTGACGCCCCTTGCCCTGTCCACCGCCGATTCGGTGAGCTGCCAGGGCAGCACCTCCTGCGAGTGGATCTACAACATCACCAAATCGGCCTGGTTCGCCGAGGGCAGTTACTGGATCCTGCTCAAACCGCTGCGGGTGCTGCTGATCCTGGCGCTGGCGATGGTGGCCCGCTGGGCGCTGCACCGGACCATCGACCGGCTGGTCCGGACGACCACCGACGGTGCCGTGCCGACGATGCTGCGCCCGCTGCGCGAACGGGTGCCCACCACGACGGGTGACCCGGCGGAGTTCGTGCCCGAGCGACGCCGGCAGCGGGCCGAGGCGATCGGCTCCGTGCTGCGCAGCCTGACCACCGCGTTCGTCTTCGGCATCGCGCTGCTGATGATCCTGCGCGAGTTCAGCTTCGACCTGGCGCCGCTGCTGGCCAGCGCGGGCATCGCCGGCGTGGCACTGGGTTTCGGCGCGCAGAGTCTGGTCAAGGACCTGATCGCCGGCCTCTTCATGCTGATCGAGGATCAGTACGGCGTGGGGGACAACGTCGACCTGGGCGAGGCGATGGGCGTGGTCGAGTCGGTCGGGCTGCGGGTGACCACCGTGCGCGACGGTCGCGGGGTGCTCTGGTACATCCGCAACGGCGAGATCATCCGGGTGGGCAACAAGAGCCAGGGTTGGGCCCTCGTGGTGGTGGACCTGCCGATCGGTTTCAACAGCACCGAGGAGGCCACCGCCGTCCTGCGGACCGCGGCCGCCTCGATCGCGGTGGACCCGGAGCTGTCGCCGGAGATCGTCGAGGCGCCGGAGGTGCTGGGTGTCGAGCAGGTGACGGTGGACGGTGCGGTCATCCGGACGGTGGTGAAAACCACGGCCGACGGCCAGTTCGCGGTGGGCAGGGAGCTGCGTCGGCGGCTCGCCGAGGCGCTGGAGAACTCGGGGATCACCGCGCAGATCGCGGCTGCCCGTATCTATCCCGGGCTGCCGCCGCGGCCGTTGCCCGACAGTGAGACCGGCCAGGGTGGCGCCACCTGACCCAGGCGACACTGTCCGCCGATGCAGGGGTCGCCAGCCGCCCGGCCCCTCAGGTATCGTCCGTTCGTTCAGTCGGGGAAGCGACGATCGATCCGTTCGCCCTAGCTAGTTGTCAGACGATCGGGCAGAATCCGGGACACGCGTTCCCGCCGGAGCGTGATCACATACTCGCTGATCCGCAGATCTGACGAGGGCTTCCGGCCTGGCTGCCACGAGCGGCCGAACCGGAGCCGATGGAGGCGACGGTGCCCGACGAGCGACCTTCCGCGGAAGGCCCCGCCACCTTTCGCGAAGTGTTCGCCCAGCACGAGTTTCGGGCCGTGTTCGTGGCTGGTGCTCTCTCCTGGGTCGGTGACTACGTCGCGAAGGCCGCGGTCACCCTGCTCGTCTACCAGCAGACCCGGTCCGTCGCGCTCTCCGCGGCGGCCTTCGCGGTCAGCTTCCTGCCCTGGCTGCTCGGTGGTCCCGTGCTCGCCGCACTGGCGGAGCGGTACCCGTACCGCCGGGTGATGGTGGCGTGCGACGTCATCCGGATGCTGCTGATGCTGCTCATCGCCATCCCGAACCTGCCGTACCAGGCGGTGTTGGTGCTGATCTTCGCTGCCACGCTGGCCAACCCTCCCAGCCAGGCAGCGAAGTCCGCGCTGATGCCGCAGATGCTCACCGGGGACCGGCTGGTGCTCGGGCTGTCGCTGAACAGCAGCGTCGGGCAGGCCGCCCAGGTTGTCGGGTACGTGTTCGGCGCAGCGGTCGCCTCGATCGACCCGGAGGTCGCGTTGCTGTTCAACGCGGCGACGTTCGGCCTCTCAGCGCTGCTGGTCCGCCTCGGTGTGCGCGACCGCCCGGCGTCGATGACCCCCGCGCATCGCAGCCACCTGCTGCGGGAGACCCGCCAGGGGTTCAGCATCGTGTTCGGCACCCCGGTGCTGCGGTCGATCGCGGTGCTGGTCTTCAGCTCCATGCTCTTCTCGATCGTCCCCGAGGGGCTCGCGGCCGCCTGGGCCAACGAGGGCGCGCGGGGCGACCTGAGCAGGGGTGCGGCGCAGGCGGTGATCATGGTGGCCAACCCCGCCGGGTTCATCCTGGGCGGGTTGCTGGTGAGCCGGCTGTTCGGGCCGGCCCGCCGGATGAAGCTGATGCGGCCACTCGCGGTTCTCGCCCCACTGGTGCTGGTGCCGGCGCTGTTCGACCCGTCCCCGCTGGTGGTGGCGTTGCTGGCCGCCCTCTGCGGGTTCGCGGTCGCCGGCATGCTGCCGATGGCCAACGGGCTGTTCGTCCAGGCACTGCCCGACGGCTTCCGCGCCCGCGCCTTCGGCGTGATGGCCACCGGTGTCCAGGTCATCCAGGGCCTCTCGGTGCTGGTCACCGGTCTGCTCTCCGAGCGGTTCCCCATCCCGGTGGTGGTCGGGTTGTGGAGCGCGGCCGGGGTGGTGCTCATGGGGGTGGCCGTGCTGCGCTGGCCGGACCGGCAGATGGTGGACGACGCGATCGCCGCGGCCACGGCGGCCAACGCCGAGCCGCCCCACGAACCGGACAGCCCCGTCAGGGACGGCACGGCGGCGGGCACTCCCGAGCCGCGCTCCGGCGACGGGCACCGCCGTCACGCGGTCACCTGACCCCGGCGTGATCCGACGCACGCCGCACGGGTCGGGCCGGTACGGAGCGCACCTGGCAGGATGGAACGGTGAATCCCGCAGGTGAATCCGACCGTCCCGGTGCGTCGATGACCCTCTTCGAAGCGGTCGGCGGCGAGCCCACCTTCCGCAAGCTGGTCGATGAGTTCTACGCCGGCGTCGCCACCGACCCCCTGCTGCGGCCCATGTACCCGGAGGAAGACCTGGGGCCGGCCGCGGATCGGATGACCCTGTTCCTCATGCAGTACTGGGGCGGCCCCAACACGTACTCCGCCCAGCGCGGCCACCCGCGGTTGCGGATGCGGCACGCGCCCTTTCGGATCGGGGCCGCCGAGCGGGACGCCTGGCTGCGGAACATGCGTCGCGCCGTGGACCGGCTCGACCTCGAGCCGGAGATCGCCGCCACTCTCTGGGACTACCTGGAGCGGGCCGCGTACTTCATGGTCAACGCCGAGGAGGACCCAGCCAACGGCGGCTGATCGCCGGGCCGGACACCGTCAGAGCAGTGCGCCCTCGTCGTGCAGCCAGTCCACGAAGCTGGTGGCCACCGCCGCGCCGCAGTCGAGCATCTCGACCAGGAGCGCGTCGTGGGTGCCCGCGCCGAGCGGCACCTGAAGCTCGGCGTAGATCGGTAGCTGCCCGCGCTCGGTCGGGTCGCCGATGTACGCCTTGCAGAACCGGCGGGTGTGGTTCCACTCGTTGACCACCCGGTACGCCCGGTCAGCCCAGTCCGGCGGGACGGTGGCATGTGGGCGTGCCCGCATGACCAGGATCTCGTCCTCCGGCCCTTCGAGGGTGACCAGCACGGCGTGCCGTTCCCACATGGCCAGCAGGTTGCCGTCGCCATCGGCCAGGTAGCGCACGTCGAGCAGGTCGAGTGCGTCACAGACCCGGCGCAGACTCACCGGCTCGACGTTGACGGGCATCTCGGACAGCACCGGCCGCTCGTTGGCCGGGCAGTCGTCCCCCGGCTGGCGGGGGCTGGGCGGCCCGACCCGGACCGCGCTCTCCACTGTGATCCCGCTTCGGGTTTCCGGATCGCCGCCGTCGGCGGGACCGGGGCGCCATGACCACCACGGCATCGCTCGCGCACCTCACTCCCCAGCGGATCCAGCCGCCTACGGTGCGTTGGATCCGAGGATGGACGGTACCCGGACAGCCGAGTTGAAGCACCCCCCCAACGACCGCCCCAGCCCAGAAGAATGAGCAGGGGTCAGCCGTTCGGACGAGTAGTCAGGGGTGTCACGGCAAGATCCGTGGCCTTCTGCGACCATGCCGCTCCGTATGGTCCCACCAGGCCGACCCAACGACCCGCCACCCGCACCTGAACGTCGGGGTCGGCGGGGACGGCGGCCGGGCGGTCGGCGGCGCCGAGGAAGCCCATCCGGACCACCGCCTGCACCAGCCGCTGCGGCACCTCGACCGGCTCGGCGGGCGACCCGTCCGGGGTGACCAGCACCGCGACGTGGTCGAGCAACGCGTCGCGCAGCGCACGCTGACCCACCGCGCGGCCGGCCACCCCCTGCTCGCTCGCCGTCCGCAGGGTGCCCGCCGCGGCCTGCGCGATCCGCCGCAGCTCGGCGACCGGCAGCGCCTCCACCTGCCGGCTGCGCACCGGCGGCAGCGGCCACCGCCACTGCGCGTCCCGACGGGTCGGCAGGGTCACGCCGCCGCGCTCCAGCTCGGCCAGCAGCTCGGCGGCGGCCACCGTGACGTCCTCGGCCGGCCCACCGGCCACCGTGCGGACCACGAGGACCTGCCACGGCAGCCGGGCCCAGAGAGCGACCCGGCCAGGCCCACCGGCCGGCCGCAGCCGGACCGGTGCGACCGGGTCCAGCCGGACCAGCCGGGCCAGGAAGGCGCCCGCGTCCGCCACCCCGGCGACACCGTGCGTCGGGGTCGACGCGGCCGACCGTCCCGGCTCGGCCGTACCCGGTCGGGTCATGCCACGCCGCCCTGTGGGGCGTACGTGAGCAGGAACTCCCGCTCTTCGCCGGTGATCCGGCGGGGCACCTGGCGGGTCAGGTCGAACGGCACCAGCACGGAACGGGCCCGGCTGGCCAGCACCTCGCCGTCGTACAGCTCGTAGGCGACGGTGAACCGGGAGGCCCGGATCTCCTCCACCCACAGCTCGATCCGAACGGTGGGCGCCGCCTCCGCGGTGGCCCGGCCCAGCGCGTAGTCGACCGGGCGCAGATAGTCGACCTCGTGCCGACGGATCACCACCCCGTCGGCGAACGAGCCGACCCCCCAGGCCCGGCCGCCGGCGAACATCAACGCCACCCGCGCCTCCTCGTACAGGGTGAGGAAGCGCGAGTTGTTGATGTGGCCGTACGCGTCCAGGTCGGACCAGCGCAGCGTGCAGTGGTAGACGAACCGGTCAGACACCTTCTCGGCCGGTCAGTCGCGGGTCAGCTTGCGGTAGGTCACCCGGTGTGGCCGGGCAGCCTCCGCGCCGAGGCGGTCGATCTTGTTCTTCTCGTACGCCTCGAAGTTGCCCTCGAACCAGAACCACTTCGTCGGGTCCTGGTCGTCGCCCTCCCAGGCCAGGATGTGCGTGGCGACGCGGTCAAGGAACATCCGGTCGTGCGAGATGACCACGGCGCAGCCGGGGAACTCCAGCAACGCGTTCTCCAGGCTGGACAGCGTCTCCACGTCCAGGTCGTTCGTCGGCTCGTCGAGCAGGATGACGTTGCCGCCGATCTTCAGGGTCAGCGCCAGGTTGAGCCGGTTGCGCTCACCGCCGGAGAGCACCTTCGTCGGCTTCTGCTGGTCCGGTCCCTTGAAGCCGAACGCGGCGATGTACGCCCGCGACGGCATCTCGACCTTGCCCACCATCAGGTAGTCCAGCCCGTCGGAGACGACCTCCCAGACGGTCTTGTCGCCGTTGAGGCCCTCGCGGTTCTGGTCGACGTACGACAGCGAGACGGTGGGGCCGACCCGGACCTGGCCGCCGGTCGGCTCCTCCAGCCCGACGATGGTCTTGAACAGGGTGGTCTTGCCGACGCCGTTGGGGCCGATGATGCCGACGATGCCGTTGCGCGGCAGCGAGAACGACAGGTTGTCGATCAGCAGCCGGTCACCGAAGCCCTTGCTGAGGTCGACCGCCTCGATCACCGTGCTGCCCAGGCGCGGGCCCGGCGGGATCTGGATCTCCTCGAAGTCGAGCTTGCGGGTCTTCTCCGCCTCGTTGGCCATCTCGTCGTACCGGTCCAGGCGGGCCTTGGACTTGGTCTGCCGGGCCTTGGCGTTGGAGCGGACCCACTCCAGCTCCTCGGTGAGGCGCTTCTTCATCTTGGCGTCGCGGCGACCCTCGACGGCCAGGCGGGCGGCCTTCTTCTCCAGGTAGGTGGAGTAGTTGCCCTCGTAACCGATGGCCCGGCCGCGGTCCAGCTCCAGGATCCAGCCGGCCACGTTGTCGAGGAAGTACCGGTCGTGGGTGATCGCCATGACGGTGCCGGCGTACTTGGCGAGGTGCTGCTCCAGCCAGGAGACGCTCTCCGCGTCCAGGTGGTTGGTGGGCTCGTCGAGCAGCAGCAGGTCGGGCGCTTCCAGCAGCAGCTTGCAGAGCGCGACCCGGCGGCGCTCACCACCGGAGAGCTGGGTCACGTCGGCGTCCGGCGGCGGGCACCGCAGCGCGTCCATGGCCAGTTCGAGCTTGGAGTCGACGTCCCAGGCGTCGAGGTGGTCCAGCTCCTCCTGGAGCTTGCCCATCTCCTCCATCAGCTCGTCGGAGTAGTCGGTCGCCATCTGCTCGGCGATCTTGTTGAAGCGCTCCAGCTTGGCCTTGGTCTCGGCGACCGCCTCCTCGACGTTGCCGAGCACGGTCTTGGCCTCGTTGAGCGGGGGCTCCTGAGCGAGCATGCCGACGGTGTAGCCGGGCATCAGCCGGGCCTCGCCGTTGCTCGGCTTGTCCAGCCCTGCCATGATCTTGAGGAGGCTGGACTTACCGGCGCCGTTCGGACCGAGCACACCGATCTTGGCTCCCGGCAGGAAGCTCAACGTCACGTTGTCGAGCACGACCTTGTCGCCGTGCGCCTTGCGGGCCTTTTCCAGGACGTAGATGTACTGGGCCACGGTGCGGGCTACCTCCGTCGGTTGCTGTCGCTGATCGGCGGCGCGGGCGCGGGCTGCGAGGACCGCCCGCCGCCGCCGGCCGGTGACCGGCCGCGCGCACGCCATCGTCAATCCTGACAGGTACGACGCGCTTCGCCCACATCACCCCGCCTCAGGAGTACGCGAGCGTGCCGCGTCGCCGCTCGGACCCGCGGCCTGTCGACAAGATCACCTTTAGGATTCGGTCGGACCGAGGCGGGTAGGAGACTCCGGCACGGGGCACCAGACGCCGCAGCTACGCTCAGTACGCTCATCGCGGTGGACCCGTCAGTACCCGGAGGTGGCCGATCGTGACCGTCCGAAGCTCCTTTGTCGTAGTGGCGAACCGTCTGCCGGTCGACGAGGTGAGCACACCCGAGGGGCGGCAGTGGCGACGTAGCCCCGGTGGGCTGGTCACCGCGCTGCATCCCGTGCTCGCCGAACACCAGGGCACCTGGGTCGGCTGGGCTGGTGGCACCGGCCCGGCTCCCGAGCCGTTCGACCTGGAGGGGATCCGGCTGCACCCGGTCCCGCTCAGCGCCGAGGAGCTGGAGCGCTACTACGAGGGCCAGTCCAACGCGACGATCTGGCCGCTCTACCACGACGCGGTGGAGACTCCCGCCTACAAGCGCCGCTGGCGGGAGGCGTACCGGCTGGTCAACGCGCGGTTCGCGGAGGCCGCTGCGGACGTCGCGGCCGAGGGTGCCACGGTCTGGGTGCAGGACTACCAGTTGCAGCTGGTCCCGGCGATGCTCCGCGAGCTGCGCCCGGACCTGCGGATCGGGTTCTTCCTGCACATCCCGTTCCCGCCGATCGAGCTGTTCATGCAGATGCCGTTCCGCACCGAGATCCTGCGCGGTCTGCTCGGCGCCGACCTCGTCGGCTTCCAGCAGCGGCTGGCCGCCCAGAACTTCGTCCGGCTGGCCCGGCACCTGCTCGGGCTGCGTTACGAGGGGCAGATGATCCAGGTTGACGGTCGGCAGGTGAAGGCGGGTGCCTTCCCCATCTCGATCGACACCCAGGAGATGGAGCGGATGGCCGCCGACCCGGCGATCCAGGCCCGGGCCAAGCAGATCCGTGCCGAGCTGGGCGACCCGAAGACGATCATCCTGGGCGTGGACCGGCTGGATTACACCAAGGGCATCGAGTTGCGACTCAAGGCCTTCCGCGAGCTGCTTGCTGACGGAAAGTTGACAGTCCCCGACGCGGTTATGGTGCAGGTGGCCACGCCCAGCCGAGAGCGCGTGGAGCACTACCAGGCACTACGGGTCAAGGTGGAGCGCGAGGTTGGTCGGATTAATGGCGAATTCGGCCGGGTCGGCGTGCCGGCGGTGCATTACCTGCATCAGTCGTACAGTCGCAGTGAGCTGGCGGCGATGTACGTTGCTGCCGACGTGATGATGGTGACCCCGCTGCGAGACGGCATGAACCTCGTGGCAAAGGAATACGTAGCATCACGTGCCGACCAGGGTGGTGCGCTCGTACTCAGTGAGTTCGCCGGCGCCGCCACCGAGCTTCGCCAGGCATTTTTGTGTAACCCGCACGACCCGGACGCGGTCAAGGACGCCCTCCTCCGGGCAGTGCACGTGGAGAAAACCGAGGCACGCCGCCGGATGCGGACAATGCAACGTCACCTGCGTACCCACGACGTGGGCCACTGGGCCAAGTCTTTCCTCTCGGAGCTTGGGGTTTCCGAGGCGGAGGCCGAGTGAACACGACCGTCAACGATGGAGCGGCAATGGCCACCGGGGTGATGGACCCCGAGCTGCGCTCCGCCATCGGCCGGATAGCCCGGGTCCCCCAGCTCCTGGTCGCCTGCGACTACGACGGCACACTGGCGCCGATCGTGGAGGACCCGAGCACGGCCGTCCCGCTGCCCGAGTCGGTCGCCGCGGTCCGCGCGCTCGCCGCGCTGCCGCAGACCACCGTGGCGGTCGTCTCCGGCCGGGCGCTGCGCGACCTGGCCGCACTGTCCCGACTGCCCAGCGAGGTGCACCTCGTCGGCAGCCACGGCTCCGAGTTCGACATCGGCTTCGTCGAGCGGCTCTCCCCCGAGCTGGTCGCGGTGCGCCAGCAGGTGCGCAACGCGCTGCGCGACATCGCCTCCGCGCACCCTGGCATCCGGCTCGAACGCAAGCCGGCCAGCGTCGCCGTGCACACCCGAGGGGTCGACCCGGAGGTCGCCGCCGCCGCCATCGAGGCGGTCCGCAACGGCCCGGCCACCTTCGACGGGGTCACCGTGACCCAGGGCAAGGAGGTCATCGAGCTCTCCGTCGTGGCCACCCACAAGGGCACCGCACTCGACCAGTTGCGGACCCAGCTCGCCTCCAGCGCGGTGCTGTTCATCGGCGACGACATCACCGACGAGAACGCGTTCGGCCACCTGCACGGTCCCGACCTCGGCATCAAGATCGGCCCCGGGGACACCCAGGCCAGCTACCGTGTCGCCGACCCGCTGGAGGCCGCCCGCGCGCTGGCGCTGCTGCTGGAGACCCGTCGACACTGGCTGTTCGGCGAGCGGGCGGTGCCGATCGAGCGGCACTCCATGCTGGCCAACGGTCGTACCGTCGCTCTGCTCACCCCCGAAGCCAAGGTGAGCTGGCTCTGCCACCCCAAGCCGGACTCGGCGGCGATCTTCGCCGACCTGGTCGGTGGCAGCCCGGCCGGTCACTTCAGCGTCGCCCCGGAACGCGGCGGCATCCCGCTGGGCCAGCGCTACCGCTCCGGCACGATGACCGTGGAGACCCGCTGGTCCGGGCTCACCGTCACCGACTGGCTGGACAAGCCGGCCCGGGAGACCACCCCGGACGACAGCCCCGCGGTCATCACCGGCGACTCGACCCTGATCCGGGTGCTCACCGGCAGCGGCAAGGCCCGCGTGGAGTTCGCGCCGAGGCCCGAGTTCGGTCAGGTCGCCGTGCAGTTGCAGCCGATCGGCGACGGTCTGCTGGTGCTCGGCTCCAACGAGCCGGTCGCGCTCTACGCCCCCGGCGTGGAGTGGGAGGTCGGCAACGACGGCGGGTACGAGACCGCCAAGGCGATCGTCGACCTCTCCGCCGCCGGCGGGCAGGTCGTGCTGGAGTTGCGCTTCGGCACGCACAGCCTGGAGCACCACCGGGTGCCCATCCACGAGCGGCAGGCCGCCGCCGAGCAGCCGTGGAAGGACTGGGTGGCCTCACTTCGGCTGCCGTCCACCGCTCGTGACCTGGTCGCCCGCAGCGCGCTCACCCTGCGGGGGCTCTGCCACGAGGCCACCGGCTCGATCCTGGCCGCGGCGACCACCTCGCTCCCCGAGGAGCTGGGCGGCGTCCGCAACTGGGACTACCGCTACTGCTGGCTGCGCGACGCGGCGCTGACCGCCCGCGCGCTGGTCGACCTGGGTTCCGTCGAGGAAGCCGAGGCGCTGCTGCGCTGGGTGGACGGCTGCATCGAGCGCACCGGCGGTCACCCGGAACGCCTGCACCCGCTCTACACCATCGACGGGTACGAGCTGGGCGCCGAAGCGGTCATCGACACGCTGCCCGGGTACGCCGGCTCCCGGCCGGTCCGGGTCGGCAACCTCGCCAACCACCAGTTGCAGCTGGACGTCTTCGGCCCGATCGCCGACCTGATCGCGGCCGTCGCCGACGCTCGCGGCTCGGTCCGCGACGACGAGTGGCGGGTCCTGGAGAACATGGTCGAGGCGGTACGCCGCCGCTGGCACGAGCCGGACCACGGCATCTGGGAGGCCCGGCTGCCACCACGGCACCACGTCTTCTCCAAGGTGATGTGCTGGATGACCGTGGACCGTGCCCTGCACGTGATGCGCGAGCACGGCGGCGAGGACCGGCCCGAGTGGAAGGACCTGCGCGACCGGATCGGCTCCAACGTGCTGGAGCACGGCTGGCACTCCGACGTCGAGGCGTACAGCGTCGCGTACGGGGACGAGGACATGGACGCCTCGTCGCTCTGGATCGGGCTCTCCGGCCTGCTCGCGGGCGACGACCCGCGCTTCCTGTCCACCGTCCTGCGCATCGAGGCGGACCTGCGCAGCGGCCCGGTCGTCTACCGCTACCACTGGGACGACGGCCTGCCCGGCCGTGAGGGCGGGTTCCACATCTGCACGGCGTGGCTGATCGAGGCGTACCTGCGCACCGGCCGCCGCACCGACGCCGAGGAGCTGTTCGCGCAGATGGTGCTCACCGCCGGCCCGACCGGGCTGCTTCCCGAGCAGTACGACCCGCTCGCCGAGCGCGGTCTGGGCAACCACCCGCAGGCGTACAGCCACCTCGGGCTGATCCGCTGTGCGCTACTGCTGGACAACATGCTCAAGCAGTAGTTCGACAGCACGTACGACGACGGGGCCGGAGCGCATACGCTCCGGCCCCGTCGGTCACTGCGGGTACGGCAGGCTCGGTTGCCACCCGTTCAGGTGGGCTCCGAGGTCGGTGGGCACCGTCCAGTGCACGTACGGCAGCACAGCGCTGCTGCCGGTATGGATCAGACACAGTAGTGGGGCGTCGCCGGTGTGGTCGAGCGCGAGCTTCGGTTTACGGGCCGCGCCGACGCCACCGAGGCCGAACAGGACAACCGGGTCCCGGACCGGAAGTCCCTGTGCCTGTCGAGCGTCACGCCACCCTCGGTACGCCGCGTCCAGCCGCCAAGGCGCGAGGTCGGCGAGACCGCGGTACAGGTTCGCCACCCAGGTCGGTGTGAGTTCGGCGTCGGAGAGCCGGTACGGCACCCCGGTCAGCAACGCGTCGAGCTCCGGATCCGTCTGGACCCCGGCGTCGGTCAGCGCCTCGGCCAACGCGCCACGGCGGACGGCCGCTACCGCAGGGGCGGCTTGCTCGACCCGATCGACCTGCCAGCGAAGCCCTGCCGGGGTGGTCGCCGCCCGACGGTCCCACAGCCAGCGGGCGCCGTCCCAGCGGTGCCGTTGGTTGGCCGGGATCAGGTCGTCGATGCCGATGACCAACTCCTCGCCCTCGGCCCGTGCGGTGAGCCACCGGCCCCGCAGGTGCGGCCGCTGCTCGTCGTAGCCGGCCAGTGCGACCACCGCGGACCGCAGGTAGGCGCCGGTGTTCCCGCGCGGGAAGTGCCAGCACAACGCGGACAGGTCGAGGGCGTCGAGGTCGGCGGCTGCCTCGTCCGACACCACGCCGATCCGGACCGGCGGCGATGCGGCGCTCTCCTGGCGATTGTCAAACTGTCGACGGTCCCGGCGCTGCCGTGTCTCGGCCTGCTCCACGGACGGGCTGACCGAGTAAGCCGCCTTCTTCCCGGCCCACCGCAGCACCTCCGCCCCGGCGGCCTGCGGGTCGCCGAAGAGCCGGAACGCCAGAAGCTCGGGCTCGTCGGACCCGTCGTCCTCGGTCACCTGTAGCTCGTACACCAGGTCGCCGGGCGAGTCCAGGTCGTAGGCGGCGTGCGGGTCACGGCCGAACTCGTTGCCGACGAGCGAGTCGGCAGGCTGTTGGCGATAGCCGCGGACCACCGTGACCAGGACGGCCCAGGAGCCGTCCGCGTCCGTGCATCTCAGCGCCCGGACCGGGGCATTGCGCCATCGCGAGGGCAGGTCCTCGAAGGTGGTGGTCAGGCCGGGGCCTTCGCACCGCAGCGCGACGGGTGTGAGCAGTTCCGTTCGCCACGTCTCGTGCGGGTCCTTCACGGTGAGCATGAGCGACATTGTGTCCACAGCCACCGACAACCGCCGCCGCTCGCAATCTTGGACAGTTTCCGTTACGCGCTAACGGAAACTGTCCAAGATCTACCGTGTCAGTGCCCTCCGAAGCCCGGGTCCACCGCCGGACGGGTCGCCGGCGCTTCCGATCGCCGGTCAGCCGTCGAGCGCGCCCACCACGTCGCCCACCACCACGACGGCGGGCGGGCGTAGGTCGGCCGTACGCAGGTCGGCCGCGATCTCGCCCAGCGTGGACCGCAGCACCCGCTGGGTGCCCGTCGTGGCCTCCTGGACGACAGCGGCCGGTGTCTGCGGTGACCGGCCGTGCGCGATCAGGGTGGCCGTGATGGCGGCGAGGTTCTTCAGCCCCATCAGGATCACCAGCGTGCCGCGCAGACCCGCGAGGGCGTCCCAGCGCACCAGGGAGGCCGGCGAGTCGGGTGCCAGGTGCCCGGAGACCACGGTGAACTCGTGCGCCACTCCCCGGTGGGTGACCGGGATGCCGGCCGCGGCCGGCGCGGCGATCGAGCTGGTCACCCCCGGCACCACGGTCACCGGTACGCCGGCCTCCGCGCACGCCAGCAGCTCCTCGCCGCCCCGCCCGAAGACGTACGGGTCTCCACCCTTGAGCCGCACCACGAAGGCACCGGCCAGGGCGCGGTCGACCAGGATCTGATTGATCTCCTCCTGAGCCCGGGACGGGCCGTAGGGGATCTTCGAGGCGTCCACCAGCTCGACGTCGGGGCGCAACTCGTCCAGGAGCAGGCCCGGCACCAGGCGGTCGGCGACCACCACGTCCGCCTCGGTGAGCAGCCGCCAACCCCGGACGGTGATCAGCTCGGGGTCACCCGGCCCCGCCCCGACCAGCGCCACCCGCCCGGTCCGCCGCCCACCGGTCGTCCCGGTGGAAGCGTCGGGCCGGCCAGCGATCCCGTCCGTTGCCAGGCGGACGGCGAGAAGGTCGCGGATCGCGTCGCGGACCGTCATCGCCCGGCGCGGGTCGCCGCCGCCGAGCACCGCCACGGTCACCGGGCCGTGGCGGGTCACCGCCGGGGTCCAGGCGGTGGCGGCCGTGCGGTCGTCGGCCCGGACGCAGAAGATCCGCCGCTCGGCGGCCACGGCGCTCACCGAGGCCGCCGCCATCGGGTCGTCGATCGCGACCTGGACCAGCCACGCGCCGTCCAGGTCCTCGGGCACGAACCGGCGCGGCACCCAGTGCAGCCGTCCCGCGTCGACCCGGGCGCGCAACGCCGGGGTCAGCTCCGGGGCCACCAGCAGGACGTCCGCACCGGCGTCCAGCAGCGCCGGCACGCGCCGGGTGGCGACCGCGCCACCACCCACCACGACCACCCGCCGGCCGTCGAGCCGCAGACCGAGGGGGTACGGATTGGAGGTCACGCCGCACCACCCAGGCGGACAGCTCGCTCGCTGCGCACTGTCACTTCTCGGCCACGCCGGCGGAGTCGAAGGTGGCGACCTCGTGCAGCACCCGAACGGCGCCGGTGACCACGGGCAGCGCCAGCAGAGCGCCGGTGCCCTCGCCGAGGCGCAACCCCAGGTCGATCAGCGGGTCGAGGCCGAGGTGCCGCAGTGCCACCGTGGCTCCCGGCTCCGCCGAACGGTGACCGGCGACCATGGCGCCGACCGCCGCCGGGGCGAACGCGGCGGCGGCGAGCGCGGCCGAGACCGCGATCACGCCGTCCAGCAGCACCGGTGTACGGCGGGCTGCGGCACCCAGGATCAGCCCGGCCAGCGCCGCGTGCTCCAGGCCACCGACGGCGGCCAGCACACCCAGCGGGTCGGTCGGGTCGGGCGCGTGCCGGACCAGCGCGGCCCGCACCACCGCGACCTTGTGGGCGTACGTCGGGTCGTCGATCCCGGTGCCCCGGCCGGTGGCGTCGAGCGGATCGGCACCGGTGAACGCGGCGATCAGCGCGGCGGCCGGGGTGGTGTTGCCGATGCCCATGTCACCGGTGAGCAGGATGCCGGCCCCGGCGTCGATCAGCTCGTCGGCGATCCGGATGCCGGTCTGCACCGCCGCCAGCGCCTCGTCCCGGGTCAGTGCGGCGGTCACCGTCAGGTCGCGGGTGCCCCGTCGGACGGACGCGACAACCAGTCGCGGCACGGCCGGGTCGAGCACCGTCGCGTCGCGCCCAGCCGGGTCGGGCCGAGTTGGGTCGGGCAGCGCGGACTCGGGCGCAGCCGGGTCGAGCCCAGCCGGGTCGGACGCAGCAGCCGGGTCGGACGCAGCAGCCGGGTCGGCGACCGGTCCGGTGGGCAGCGGGGTGGCCACGCCGACGTCGACCACGGTGACCGACGCGCCGGCCTGCCGGGCGAACGCGTTGACCACCGCCCCACCCGCCAGGAAGTTGCCGATCATCTGCCCGGTGACCTCCTGCGGCCACGGGCTGACCCCCTGGGCGTGCACCCCGTGGTCGCCAGCGAAGATCGCCACCGCGGCCGGCTCGGGCAGCGGCGGTGGGCAGGCCCCGGCCAGGCCGGCGAGGCGTACCGAAAGCTCCTCCAGCAAGCCCAGCGAACCCGCCGGCTTGGTCAGCCGGCCGTGCAGCTCGCGGGCGGCGGCCATGGCCCCCTCGTCCGCCGGTCGGATCGCCGCGATCGTGGTCTCCAGCATCATGCCTCCATGGTCTCGCGCAGCACCTCGATGAACGCGTCGGTGGTGTTACGGTCGCGCACCGCCACCCGCAGCCAGTCGGGGCCGAGGCCGGGGAACGTGTCGCCCCGGCGCACCGCCCAGCCCCGCTCCCGCAGTGCGGCTCGGATCGCGCTCGCGCCCGGCAGGTGCAGCAGGACGAAAGCGCTGGCCGGGTGGCCGACGACGCGTACACCGGGCAGGTCGGCCAGGCGGGCGACCAGGTGGTCGCGGTCGGCGGCGAGATCGGCGGCGATCGCGCGTTCGGCCTCGACCGCGACGGTGCTGGCGCAGGCCGACGCGGCGGCCAGCGCGGGCGTGGAGACGGCCCAGAGCGGCTGGACGGCGGCCAGCCGGGTCAGCAGCTCCGGAGCCCCGAGCAGGTAGCCGATCCGGAGGCCGGCCAGGCCCCACGTCTTGGTGAGGCTGCGCACGACGAGCAGCCCGGGCAGGTCGCGCCGCTCGGCCAGCGACTCCGGCTCGCCGGGGTGACCGGGGGTGATGGTGGTGTCGGCGAACGCCTCGTCGACCACCAGCACCCGGCCGGGGCGGGCCAGGGCGGCCACCGCCCGCGCCGGGTGCAGCACCGACGTGGGGTTCGTCGGGTTGCCGATCATCACCAGGTCGGCGTCGGCGGGCACCCGGGACGGGTCGAGTCGGAAGTCGTCGGCGGGGTCCAGCAGCACCCGCTCGACCAGGTGTCCGGCGGCCCGCAGCGCCGCCTCCGGCTCGGTGAACTGGGGGTGCACCACCACCGGTCTCCGCACTCCGCGCAGCGCCTGGGCGATCAGCACGAAGCCCTCGGCCGCGCCGGCCGTGAGCAGCACCTCGTTCGGGTGACGGCGGTGTCGGGCGGCGACCGCTGCCCGGGCCGGCGTCGGGTCCGGATAGCGCGCCAGGTCGGTCAGGGTCGCGGCGATCGGGCCGGCCAACCAGGCGGGAGGCGCTGCACGGCGGACGTTGACGGCGAGGTCGATCAGGCCCTCGGTCGCCTCCGCGTCGCCGTGGTGCGCGAGGTCCGGCTCGGCCCCGGCGGGCGGCACCATCCCACTCGGCTGATCAGACATGCCCGCGATCCTGCCGGGAAGGTGGCCGGTGGGACAGTCGATCTCGGCGTAAGCCACGTCACCACCGGCCGGTTTAAGAGTTCTTCTCAGGTACGAATCGGAAATGTCATAACTTGGCCATGTGAGCAACCGACCCCTTGCTGCCGCTGGTCGACTCGTCCCTCTACTTCGCGCCGGGCTGATCGCCGGAATCGTGATCGCCGCCGCCGCGTACCCACTGGTCGCCCTCACCGGGCTCGGTGCCAAGGCGACCGCGCACGCCACCGAGCAGAAGACCAGAATGCTGACCACCGCCCTGCCCGCCGAGACCTCGTACGTCTACGCCCCGGACGGCAAGACCGTGCTGACCATGTTCTACGAGGAGTACCGGCAGTACACCAAGCTGTCGGACATGTCGCCGAACATCCAGCAGGCGATCGTCGCCGCCGAGGACTCACGCTTCTACCAGCACCACGGCGTCGACCCCAAGGGCGTGGCCCGCGCCTTCGTGTCCAACGCCCGCTCCAGCGGCGTCTCCCAGGGCGCGTCGACCCTGACCATGCAGTACGTCCGGATGGCCCTGCGGGACAGCGCGACCACGCCCAAGGAGGTCCAGGAAGCCACCCAGCAGACCAGCCTGCGCAAGGTCAAGGAGATGCGGATGGCGCTGGACCTGGAGAAGGAGATCAGCAAGGACCAGATCCTGGAGCGCTACCTGAACTCGGCGTACTTCGGGCACCGGGCGTACGGCATCTACGCGGCCAGCGAGATCTTCTTCTCCAAGACCCCGAAGAACCTCACTCCGGTCGAGGCCGCCACCCTCGCCGGGCTGGTCAAGTCCCCGTCGGAGTACGACCCGGCCGACTCCGATCAGAAGGAGGCCACCGGGCGGCGTGACTACGTGCTGGACCGGATGAGCCAGCTCGGTTACCTCTCCCCCGACTCGGCTACCGCCGCCAAGTCCGAGCCGATCCGGCTGAAGCTGACGACCCCGCCGCACGACTGCGCCGCGGTGGCGGAGAAGTACAACAGCTGGGGGTTCGCCTGCGACTACCTGAAGAACTGGTGGAGCGCGCAGCCCGCCTTCGGGGCGAACCGGCTGGAACGCATGGACAAGCTGCGCCGGGGCGGCTACCGGATCGTCCTCAGCATCGACCCGAAGATCCAGGAGGCGGCGGAGAAGAACGTCGGTTCCAAGGAGGCCACCGGGAGCCCGTTCGCCAACGGGATCGTGGTCTCCGAGCCGGGCACCGGACGGGTCAAGGCAATGGCGGTGAACCGGACGTACTCGCTCGACCTCGCCGACAACCCGCAGAGTTCCAATCCCGAGGCCGGGCCGAAGGTGAAGGCCAACTACCCGAACACGGTGGCGCCGCTGCTCGGTGGCGGTGACCTGGCGGGCTACCAGGCCGGGTCGACGTTCAAGATGTTCCCGATGCTGGCCGCGCTGGACTCGGGGATGACCCTCAACACCTCGTTCAACGCCCCGCACCGCTACCGGTCGTCCGTCTACGACGGGTGGGCGCCCTCCAACGCCAGCGGCGCGATGACCGGCCAACAGACCATGTGGTCCGGCTTCGGCAAATCGGTCAACACGTACTTCGTTTGGCTGGAGGAGAAGGTCGGCGCGGACCGGGCGGTCCGGTTGGCCGAGCAGCTCGGGCTGCGCTGGCGCACCGACGTGGACCGGGACCACGCGTCCCCGGAGAAGGCGAAGAAGTGGGGCGCGTTCACCCTGGGCGTCTCCGACGCCACCCCGCTGGAGATGGCGAACGCCTACGCCGCCATCGCCGCCGACGGCCGCTACTGCGAGGCGATCCCGGTGCAGTCGATCATGAACCGGGACGGCACGCCGACCACGTACGCCACCCCCGGTGGCATCCATCGTGAGGTGGCCAAACCCCGCTGCCGGCAGGTGGTCAGCGCGGACGCCGCCCGGGCTGCCACCGACGCGGCCCGCTGCCCGACCGGGGACACCCCGGCGCGCGGTAGCTGCGGAGGCTGGTCCACCGCCGACAGCGTGCGGGGCACGGTCGGACGCCCGGTGGCCGGTAAGACCGGTACCACCGACAGCACCCGGTCCGCCTGGTTCGTCGGCTACACCCCGGAGTTGGCCGCGGCGAGTTTCATCTCCGACCCGGACAACCCGTTCAACGCGGTCGGCGACGGGCAGTCCCAGATCCCGATCAAGGCGGTGTCAGAGACTCTGCGCGACGGCCTGAAGGGCACACCGACGCGCCAGTTCACCCCACCGTCGGACGCGATCGTCGGCTGACCGCCCCGGCGGGGTCAGCGCAGGTCGGCGGCGACGAACGACCAGAGTTCGAGATCCACCCGGCCGCCGCCGACCAGCCCGGCGTTGCGCAGCAGGCCCTCGTAGCTGAACCCGCCCTTCTCGGCGACCCGGCGCGAGGCCAGGTTGCCGGGCGCCACCCGCAGCTCGACCCGTTGGAAGCCGTGCTCCAGGATCAGCGCGATAGCCACCGCGTCGACGGCCTCGGCGGCGAAACCGAAGCCCCGCGCGTGTGGCGCCATCGCGTAGGAAATTTCGGTGAGCCGGGCACCCCAGTCGGTGCGCCGCGTCCACAGCGAGCCCACCACCTGGTCGTCCTCGCGTCGGACCACCGCGTAATGGTCACCCTCGCCGCTGTCGCGCCGCTGCCGGGCCAGTTCGGTGCACCAGGCGTGCCCGTCGATCGGGCCGGAGTTGTCAGGCAACGGCAGCCAGCGCCGGGTCAACTTGTCGGCGAAGATCTCACCGGCCGCCTCCGCGTCCGCCGCGATGTGTCGCCGCACCTCCGTACGCGGGGTGGAGACGGTCAACGCCGGGAAACGGCGCACCGCCACCTGACCGATCACGCCGGCACCACACCGGGCTGCGCCGGCACCGCCTCGGTTGTCGGCTCGACCGCCGCGGCGGCGACCAACCGGGCCGCCGTCGCCGGATGACCCGCCCAGTGCAGGGTGAGCTGCGAGGCGTGCACGTTGCGCCAGACGAACCCCTCCGGCGTGCCGCCCTCCCAGCTCCACGCCGGGCGCTGACCAGCGCGGGGGGTGAGCACCGCACGGTGCGCCTTGTGGCCCACCAGCACCGTGCCCTGGGCGGCGACCACGCTGTCGGTCTGGGCGGTCGCCTCCCGGTAGCCGGCCACCAGACCGTCCCGGCTGACACCGATCGCGTCCAGCACACCGCACATCGGCAGACCGTCCAACTCCCGGGCCAGCCACAGCAGCCCGGCGCCCTCGGCGACCACCGGACGCCCGGTCCGCGCCAACTCGGCCACCGCGATGCAGAGCCGCCGGTTGGCCGACAACTGCTCGGCGTACGCCTCGGGCAGCGCGCCGCCGATGACCAGCGCGCGGGTGCCGACCGGCAGTGCCTCGTCGCGTAGCGGGTCGACGGTGACGATCTCGGCACCGGCCGCGCGCAGCAACTCAGCGGCCTCCGGGTGGCCGAAGCTGCCGCCCGGCCCGCCGGCCAGCGCCACCAACGGCCGGTCCGCCGGGGCGGTGAACGCGGCGAGTGCCTCCTCGGGAGACCAGGCGGGGGCGGGCAACGCAGGGGCGGAGCGGGCCAGCCCGAGCAGTCGTTCCAGGTCGACCGTGGCGGCGACGGCCTCGCCCAGCCGCCGGACCGCGCGGGCGGCGTCGGCGGAGCCGTCGACCACCGGCGCCACCCCGTGCCGCCGCGACGGCAGCACCGCCGGCAGGTCCTGACGCCGCAGCGCCCCGTAGACCGGCACGCCGACGTCGTCCAACGCCTCGCGCAGCATCGCCTCGTGCCGCGACGACGCCACCCGGTTGAGGATCACCCCGCCGAGCCACAACTGCTCGTCGTACGAGCGGAAACCGTGCACCAGGGCCGCCACCGACTGACCCATCGCGGCCACGTCGACGACGAGCACCACCGGGCTGCGCAGCGCAGCGGCCGCGGCGGCCGTCGACTCCTGCTCCGGGCGACCACCGACCGCGTCGTACAGGCCCATGCTGCCCTGCACCACGGCGAGCCCGGCACCGGCGGCACCGTGCGCCACCAGCGGGGCGAGCCGGTCCATGCCGACCAGCCGGGGATCGATCACCCGACCCGGCCGACCGGAGGCCAGGCCGAGGTAGGCGGCGTCGACGTGGTCGGGCCCGAGCTTGAACCCGGCGACGTCCACCCCCCGCTCGGCGAGCGCGGCGAGCAGCCCGATCGCCAGCGCGTTCTTCCCGTGCCCGGAGGACGGTGCGCTGAGCACCAGGCGCGGCACGACGGTCATCATCGACTCCTCGCGAGCGGTGGCGGGTACGCGACGGGACGACCGGGGCCGATCCGTCGGCGTGACGATACCCGTCCGGTCAAAGACCTGAGCACCGCCAACCGGAGCGGCTGACCCTTGCCTGGCAGGGCCCCGGGACCTCGGTCCCGGCCGGGTCCGGCCCGGTCCAGGTCAGTGGCGCCGGTCATACGAGTAGCCTCGGTGCCGTGTACCGGTTCCTGCTGAGCCCACGCTGGCTGGGCGCTCTCGCGTTGACCCTGGTTGCCGCCGCCGTCATGGTGTTCCTCGGCAACTGGCAGCTGGACCGCTACCGGGGGCGTACCGAGGTCAACGAGCGGATCGACGCGGGCCAGCGGATGGCTCCGGCCCCACTGGCCGACGCTCTGCGTGCCCCCACCGGCGGCGCGGGCACGGCAGGTCCGGCCCCCGCCAAGGAGAAGGTCTGGACCCGGGTCACCGTCACCGGCCGGTACGACCCGACGAACACCGTGCTGGTCCGTGGTCGGACGGTGGACAGCCGGGTCGGCTTCGAGGTGCTGACCCCGCTGGTGCTCGCGGACGGCACGGCACTGCTGGTGGACCGGGGCTGGATCCCACCGGCGCCGGGTGGGGCCACCGCCCAGCCGCCGGTGCCGGCCGTACCGACCGGTGACGTGACAGTGGTCGGCCGGGTGCACGAGACGGAGAGCGGCGCCGGCACGGTGGCGCGACGCGACGGTCGGCTGGAGATCCGGCGGATCGGGGTGTCGCGGCTGGCCGGCGAACTGCCCTACCCGGTGTACGGCGCCTATCTGCTGCTGGACGAGCAGACCCCCGCGGCCGACCCGGTGTTCAAGGCGGTGCCGGTCGGGCACACCAACAACTGGCAGAACTTCGGCTACGTCGTGCAGTGGTGGCTCTTCGCGGTGATGGCCCTGTTCGGCTACGGCTGGGTGGCCCGCCGCGAGGCCCGCCGGGCCGCCGGCCTCGGCACCACCCCGGCCCCGCTGGACCGGGCGGCCGAGCCCACACCGAGCGCGTCCGCCTGACCGGACGGGCCCCGACCCGGGCCGTTCCGGCGCGACAAACGGACACTCGGGGGCAGCCGGGACACCACGGCAGCCGGTAGTCTCCGCCGGGTGTTCACCTCACGTCAGGGGTCCCGATGAACGCGGATCCCACGGCACCACTGCCCGAGCCGGTTCCGGAGACCCGGGCGCACCCGCCGATCGACCCGTGGGCCGCCGAACCACCGACCGCGCCACTGCCGACCAGCGCACCGACCGAGCCGTTCCCGACGACGGCACCCCCGGCCGCCGCCCCCTCCGGCCTGCCGCCGACGGCACCGTTCCCGGCCACGCCGCCACAGTTCTCCGGACCGCCCTTCTCCGGGCCTCCGGCGCAGTCCTCCGCACCGCCCTTCTCCGGGCCTCCGGCGCAGTCCTCCGCACCGCCCGCGCCCTACTCCGGGCCCCCGGCGGCGTGGTCGTCCGCTGAGCCGGCCGGGGCGTGGCCGTCTGCTCAGCCCGCCGGATCGTGGGCACCTGCTCAGCCGGCGGGGGCGTGGCCTCCGGCCGGGCCGTACCCACCGACCCCGATGGCGACGCCGACTATCGGCGGCTATGGCAGCGGGCCGGAGGTGGTCGCGGTGCAGATCGCCGAGATCGCGGTGAGCCCACCGGTCATCCGTACGCCGGCCGGGGTGCTGCCACTGGCCGGTGCGACCTGGCACGTGGCCGACTACTGGCAGCGCGAGGAGAAGGTGGCCACCTGGGCGCTGGTCTGCGCCATCGTCGGCTTCTTCTGCCTGTTCGTCCTGAGTCTGCTCTTCCTGTTGGTCAGGGAGACCCGGCACCACGGCACGGTGCAGGTGACGGTCACCAACGGCGGGCAGCAGTACGTGGCCCGGATCCCGGTCGCCGATCAGGCGCAGGTGGCGCACATCAACAACCAGGTGAACTACGCGAGGTCGCTGTCCAGCAGGTGACCCGTCAGCCGGTGGGACGGCCGGCGTGGATGGCGCGGACGGCGTCGATGGTGTCCGCCTCGGCGGCGGACTTGTCGTCGCGATACCGCACCACCCGGGCGAACCGCAGCGCCATCCCCCCGGGGTAGCGGGAGCTGGTCTGCACCCCGTCGAAGGCGATCTCCACGACCTGCTCGGGCCGGACCCGGACCACCCAGTCGCCGCGCTCCACCGCGAGGCCGAGGAACCGCTCGGTCTGCCAGCGCAGCAACTCGTCGGTGAGCCCCTTGAACGTCTTGCCGAGCATCACGAAGTCGCCGGTGTGCGGGTCGCGCGCGCCCAGGTGCAGGTTGGACAGCCAACCCTTGCGCCGGCCACTGCCCCACTCGACGGCGAGCACCACCAGGTCGAGGGTGTGCCGGGGCTTGACCTTGACCCAGGCGGCACCGCGCCGGCCGGCGTCGTAGGGGGCATCCGGTGCCTTGACCACCACGCCCTCCTGCCCGGCGTCGAGTGCGGCGGCGAACGCGGCGGCGGCCTGCTCGGGGCCGTCGACCTCCATCCGACCGACCAGCAACGACGAGTCGACCGCGCCGGCCAGGGCGGCCCACCGCTCCCGGCCGGGCAGGTCGATCAGATCCTCGCCGTCGAGGTGCAGCAGGTCGAAGAAGTACGGAGTGAGCACCGTCGCGCCGGTGCTGGCGGCTGCCGCGAGCACCGCCGGGGCGACCGGGGTGCGCCCGGTGGTGCTGGGGGTGGTGCGTCGGGCGGCCCGGCTGGAGGTCTGCTGGAACGGCAGCGGGCGGCCCGTCTCGTCCAGGCCGATCGCCTCGCCGTCGAGCACCAGCTCGCGGCCCGGCAGGGCCCGGACGGCGGCGACCACCTCGGGCACGCGGGCGGTGATCTCGTCCAGGCTGCGGGTGAAGACGGCGATGTCGGTGCCCGAGCGGTGCACCTGGATGCGGATGCCGTCGAGCTTCACGTCGACCACCGCCGGCGTGCCCGTCGCGGCGAGCGCCTCGTCGACCGAGGGGGCGCTCTGCGCGAGCATCGGTGCCAGCGGCCGGCCCACCTGAAGGCCGAACCCGGCCAGCTCGGCGGCCCCTCCGGACAGGGCGGCCACCGCCACGGCGCGCAGGTCACCGGCGAGCAGCAGGGCCCGCCGGACCGTCGCCACCGGCACCTCGGCGGCCCGGGCGACCGCGTCGGCGAGCAACCCCGCCTGGGCGCCCTGGCGCAGCTCGCCGCTGAACAGGCCGGTGAGCAGCCGCTGCTCCTCGACGGTCGCCGCCGCGTAGAGGGCACCGAGCAGCGCCCGCCGTCGGGCCTGCGAACCCGCACCCCGCACGGCGGCGATCTGCTCGATGCTCGCGTCGACGGACGCCACCGTCAACGTCGGCTCGGCGGCCGGTGGCGGCAGGTCACGCAGGCTCGCGTAGCCCACCCCGGTCTGCCGTTGGCGCAGCTCACCGGCGAGATAGCCGGCACCGGGCTCGACCTCAGCGGGGTCGAGCCGGCGCAACGCGTCAGCCAGCAGCTCCACCTTGGCCCGCCGGCCGCTGGTGGCGCTGACGGCGGCGGAGGTGGCCGCCAGGTCGAGGAACCGCACGCAGCTCATCCTGCCAGTCCCCTCCGACACCGCCCGGGCATTGCCGTGCCCGGGCGGTGTCGGCAGGGTGCCGCCCACCCACGCGGACGACGATCAGGCGGAGACGGGTTCCTCGATGCGCAGCCCCCGGGCACGGACCTCGCCGGCGACGCGGGAGAGCACCGAGTCGAGGGCGACCAGTGCGGCGGAGAGCTCACCGAGCTGTTCGTTGAGCGTGTCCTCGGACCACGCGGAGACGTCGACATCCCCCAGCGCGCTGACAGCGGCCCCCAACCGGGCCATCACCTCGTTCGTACTCATGTACGAAAGGCTATAACAGCTGACCATCCGACACGCCGTAAACTCCCAGATCAGGCCCAAAATCGCCGTTCCGTGACCTAACTGCCCGCAGCCGCTACCTTGCCCGCGGTGGCGACCTTGCCGAGCAACAGCGCCTCGGCGAGACAGACCTTGGCGAACTCACCCAGGTGCAGACTCTCGTTCGGGCCGTGCGCGCGGGCGTGCGGGTCCTCCACACCGGTCACCAGGATCGCCGCGTCCGGGAACATCTCCTGGAAGGTGGCGATGAACGGGATCGAACCGCCGATGCCGACGTCCACCGGGTCGGTGCCGTCCCAGGCAGACCGGAAGGCCGAACGGGCGGCGTCGAACATCGGCCCGGACGCGTCGATCACGCACGGGTTGCCGTCGTGCTCCAGGCTGACGGTCACCTGGGCACCCCACGGAGCGTGCTTCTCCAGGTGCGCGCGGATCGCCGCGTACGCCCGCTTGGGGTCGTCGCCCGGAGCGAGACGGACGTTGAGCTTCGCCTTCGCGGCCGGGACCAGGGCGTTCGGCGCCTCGGCGGTGGACGGCGCGTCGATCCCGAGCACCGCCACCGCGGGCTTGGTCCAGAGCCGGTCGGTGATCCGGCCGGTGCCGATGAACTGCACGCCGTCGGCCAGACCGGCCTCGGCCCGCACCCGGTCCTCGGGGTAGTCGACGGTGGCGCCCTCCCGGCCGACCAGCCCGTCCACCGCCACGTCACCGGCGTCGTCGTGCAGGGTCGCCAGCAGGCGGACCAGCGCGGTGAGCGCGTCCGGCACCGCACCGCCGAACATGCCGCTGTGCACCGCGTGGTCCAGTGTGCGCACCTCGACGAAACAGTTGACGACGCCGCGCAGCGAGGTGGTCAACGCCGGTACGCCGATGTCCCAGTTGCCGGAGTCGGCGATCACGATGACGTCCGAGGTGATCTCGTCGCGGTGCTCGACCAGCAGTTGCTCCAGCGAGTCGGAGCCGTACTCCTCCTCGCCCTCGATGAAGAGCACCACACCGACCGGCAGCGCGTCGCCGTACGCCCGCAGTGCCGCCACGTGCGCCATGATCCCGGCCTTGTCGTCGGCCGCGCCCCGGGCGTAGAGCCGGCCGTCGCGCTCCACCGGCTCGAACGGGTCGGACTCCCACAGCGACCGGTCGCCGACCGGCTGCACGTCGTGGTGGGCGTAGAGCAGGACGGTCGGCGCACCGGGCGGGGCCGCCCGACGGCCGATCACGGCCGGCTGACCGCCGGAACGCACGATCTTGACGTCCAGGCCGCAGCCGCGCAGTAGCTCGGCGACCGCCTCGGCGGAACGTTCCACGTGTGAGTGGTCGAAACCCTCGAAGGCGATGCCGGGGATGCGGACGAGACGTTCCAGGTCGGCGCGTACGCCGGGCATCTCCCGCTCGACGGCGGCCCGCACCTCGGACTCGGACATGATCGGTGAGGTCATGACCGGCATCGTATGCCGGCCTTACCGGGGCGTGCTGGCGGAGCCCGTCCCGTCACCGCCACCCGCCGGCCCGGTGCCCTGCCACGCGCCGGGCGCGGCCCGGCCGGCGCGGTGAGCGCGGCCGGCGGCCTCGGTGGCGGCGTCCATCCACGAGCGGGCCCGACCGGCGGTGCCGCCCACCCACTCGCCGACGTCGCTGGCACCGTCGCCGAGCCGCCGCAGCAACCCCACCAGCGGGTCGGTGGACTGACTGAACTCCTCCCGGTACGACTCGGCAGCGGCCTTGATCTCCTCCGACACGCTGGTCGAGCTGTCGTCGTCGCGGCGCGGGTAGTCACCGGCCAGCACCTGCCCGTACGCCCCGGAGTCGATCCACTGGCGCAACTGCGCCGCCCGGGCCACCGGGGCCGGGTGGGTGCTCCACGCCGTCATTTTGATCTTGTGCAGGCTGTCGCGCAGGTCGCCGCCGCCGGCGTACTCGGCGGCCTGCTCCAGGAACGCGGCGGTGTCGATCTGCGACAGGTCACCGCCGCCCGCGAGCTTCATGAGCAGCCGCAGCGCGGCGGCCGGGTCCTGCCCGGCGAGCAGACCGGCCCGATCGGCGGACAGCTCCGCCTTACGCCACCACTCCAACATCGCCGCGATGATCGCCCGCAGCGCGATCGCGCCCACCGGCAACCAGCTCAGGTTGGCCGCCCACCGGGTGAGGATCATGAGCATGGTCTTGTAGACCGCGTGCCCACTGCCCACGTGCCCCAGCTCGTGGCCGAGCAGGCAGCGCAGCTCGTCCTCGTCCAGGTGCTGCACGCACGCGGAGTTCAGCACGATGAACGGCCGTTCCAGGCCGACTGCCTCGGCCCCCAACCAGGGCGACTGGGTCACGTACAGCTCGGGCAGTTCCGCCACGTCGAGCGCCGCCGCGGCCTCGGCGTAGCGCTGCCACACCCCCGGGTACTGCCGGTGGTCGACCCGGATCCCGGAGGCCAGCACCGACAGCCGGAAACCGCGCTCGTTCCACATCCCGAAGAACGACCGCACCACGTCGTCGAACCCGCGCAGCTCCCGCAACGCGACCAGGGCGCCCCGGTCGGCCGGATGCTCCCAGGCCCGCGAGCTGATGCCGGTGAGAGTGATCCGGCGCCGCGCGGGCGTGTCCGTTGCCGACATGATGAGTCCCCCGATCGCCGCGCTGTCCCGCCCCGTGCCTGCCGGTGGCGGCCCTCTCGCATCGTGCCGTAGCCACTGGCGGACGTCCATGCCCCCGCTCAGCCGATGCGAAGGTAGTACCGGTCCGTGTCGTGCGGCAGCGTCGGCGCACCGTCCACCAGCAGGTCCGCGCGATTCGCCGTGTCGTCGGCGGCGAAGTGCGCCCGCTCACCGGCGTGCCAGCGACGCAGCTCGGGCAGGATCTCCGGCCCGTCCCGGGCGACCGCGCGCTCCAACCGCAACAATGCGGGGGCGGTGACGAACACGGCCAGCGTCAGCTCCGGCCCGACGACGGCACGGGCCGCGCTGACCCCCTCCAGGACCAGCACCGGCGCGACCGGAACCGGAACCGGCCGGGTCAGGAAACGTTGCCGCACCCAGCTGTAGCGCCGGTAGGCACCGGGCCTCCCCTCCCGCAGCGGCCCGAGCACCCAGTCATCGAGGCGGGGCCAGAAGGTGACCTGGTCGTCCCAACCGTCGAGCAGGTCGTCGGTGTGCACCACGGGCGGCCGGCCGCCGGGCAGCGCCGCCAGGGCATCCGCGAGGCGCGCCGCGAACCGGCTCTTGCCCGCGCCGCTCGGCCCGTCGACAGCGACCAGCCGGGTCCGCCCCAACCGCGCCGGGCCCGCGAGCACCCGACGGGCCAGTTCGGCGTACGCCTCGACCACTGCCACGGACGACCTGCCAGTCCGACGACCGGCCGGTCCCTCGACCTCGTCGGCCTGATCCGCCGCTCCTGCGATGTCCATGGCCCTCCGGTGTGCTGCCAGCCGCCCGGCCTCCGAGGTCAGCGAGGCCTCCCGATGCGCTGCCGACCGCCCGACCTCCGAGGTCAGCGCAGTCTCGCGATGCGCTGCCGACCGCCCGACCTCCGAGGTCGGCGCAGTCTCGTGCATGACCGAAGTATGCCGCCGCCGCCCACCCGAGTGATCAACTCCGGATCATTGATATCGCGGTATCCCGGTCGACCGGATACCGCGATTTCCGTAAAGCCGAGTGGATCACGCCGCACCAGCGGCCTGACCGGACTGGCCGGGCTACGTCAGGCTGGCCGGGTTGTGTCGGAGCGGCGACCGGCAACAGCCACGTGACACGTCCGGCTGATCGCCCCTGGCCGGCCATCGTCACGTCCGGGGGAATTGGGGTGGCGACGGGTGACGGGGGGCCCGTTCGCCGCCCTGGGTGCCGCCAAGTCGGCATCATCGGGTGGTGCTCCGAGACGTGATGAGCCCCGGTATCGACGCCCTGCTCGAACAGGCCCGTGCCGGGCTGCACCGACTTACTCCACAGCAGACCGTCGAGGCGGTCCGCGGCGGTGCGCTGCTGGTTGACACCCGCACCGAACTGCAACGCCGTGAACAGGGCGACCTCCCAGGCGCGGTCGTCATCGACCGTACCGTGCTGGAATGGCGGCTCGACCCGGCCAGCGCCTGGCGGATCCCGGAAGCCACCGGGTACGACCGGGAGATCGTGCTGGTGTGCCGGCAGGGCTACAGCTCCAGCCTGGCCGCCGCCAGTTTGCAGACCCTCGGTCTGCGTCGGGCCACCGACATGATCGGCGGCGTCGACGCCTGGCTCGCCGCCGGCCTCCCGACTACCGACCGCCCCGCCGACATCCGCCCCTAGACCCCAACATCCCACTCACCCGCCCGACCACACCGCGCCTCCGCCGGTCGCCCCACGCGAACGCCGAAGCCCGACGCTCTAGGCACCACGCCCCACGCTCTAGGCACCACACCCCCATGATCGACCAGGGTCAGCGGATCAACGCCGGCCGAGGGTGGTGGCGGGATCAGCTTTCGGGCTACCGGACGGCTGGTGGGGCACCGGGTGGGATGAAGGGGAGGCCCGCGGGTGCGCCGGTCTCGATGAGATGCCAGAGGGCGTCGGTATCCAGGTGCTCCTCGACCAGGTCACCGAGCAGATCGAGTGAGCGTTCCCGGGCGGCGGCGAAGCTGGTGGCCGGTGCGACTTGGAAACCGGTACGGCCAGCCAGGCGAGCCGCCTCGGTGAGGAACCACCGGCGGAACTCGTCGGACTCGAACGCCCCGTGCCAGTGCGTGCCGTGCACCACGCCGAGAACGGCGCCCTCGCCGACACCGTCGTCGCCGGTCAGCAACGGGGCCAGGGTGGGGTCGGTGTGTGAGACGTACCCGTGGTGGATCTCGTAGCCGCGCACCGGGAGGCCACCGTGCGCGGTGCCCACCGACTGCCGGACGGTCTTGCGTGCATCGAAAGTGATCTCGATGGGCAGCAGGCCCAGCCCCGGCACGCTGCCCTGTCGGCTCTCCACCGGGTCGTGGATGGCGCGGCCGAGCATCTGGAAGCCGCCGCAGAGACCGAGCAGTGGCTTGCCGGCCGCCACGTGTGCGGCAACCGCGTCGGCGAGGCCCGTCTCGCGCAGCCAGGCGAGGTCGGCGACGGTGGACTTGGAGCCGGGGAGGACGACCAGGTCGGCGGCGGCCAGCTCGGCCGGTTCGATGGTGAGGCGTACGCGGACACCCGGCTCGGTGGCCAGCGCCTCCACGTCGGTGGCATTGCTGATCCGGGGGAGGCGGACGACGGCCACGTCCAGCCATTCGGCGCCGTGCGGGGCGGCGGGGCGGCCGAGCACCCGGCCGTACACGAGTGAGTCCTCCGCGTCGAGCCACAGGTCCAGTGCCCAGGGCAGTACCCCGTACGTGGGGCGGCCGGTGACGTGACGCAGCATGTCCAGCCCCGGCTGGAGCAGCCCGAGGTCACCCCGGAACTTGTTGATCACGAAGCCGGCGATCAGCGCCTGGTCGGCGGGGTCGAGCAGCGCCACGGTGCCGAACATCGAGGCGAAGACACCGCCCCGGTCGATGTCGCCAACCACGATGGCCGGCAGGTTGGCGTGCCGGGCCAGCCCCATGTTGACGTAGTCACCGGCCCGCAGGTTGATCTCGGCGGGGCTGCCGGCGCCCTCGCAGATCACCACGTCGTACGTCTCCCGCAGCTCGGCCAGCGCCCCGTACGCGGTCTCGGCGAGCCGGGGACGCAGCTGGCGGAAGGTACCGGCGGTGATGGTGTCGACGGCTTCGCCGAGCAGCACCACCTGACTGGCCAGGTCGCTACCCGGCTTGAGCAGCACCGGGTTGAACCGCAGGTCGGGTGCCAGCCCACAGGCCGCGGCCTGCATGGCCTGGGCTCGTCCGATCTCCCCGCCGCGCCCGTCCGGCCCGACGACCACCGCAGAGTTGTTCGACATGTTCTGTGCCTTGTACGGCGCCACCTTCACGCCCTGCCGGTGCAGCCACCGGCAGATTCCGGCGGTGAGCACACTCTTGCCGGCGTCGGAGGTCGTGCCGGCGACCAGCAGCCCGCCGCTCACCGCCCGCTCCCCCGCCCCGCGCCAACGATTCCGCTCGATCCGACTGCCCCACGCGCTCCGACAGCCCCACCCGCTCCGACTGCCCCACGCGCTCCGACAGCCCCACCCGCTCCGACAGCCCCGCCCGCGCCGACAGCACGCAGCCCGCGCCCACTGACGGCGGCCCCGGGCCGGAACCCACCCGCCAGAACGACCAGCCCCCGCCCTCCGGTCACGGCGCCCCAGCCGCGCCGGCCCACCGCGCCGACCAGACGGCCGAGGGTCACCGGGTACGCGGCCGCCAACCCGACCGCCGCCAATCCGACCGCGCCGGAGATCCGGGCGGCGCGCTTCAGGTGCCGGGCCTCGGGGCGGGGCCCGTCGCCGAGGAACGGCCGCACCTCGGAGCGCCCGAAGTAGACGTTGCGGCCACCGAGGCGGACGCCGAGCGCGCCGGCCATCGCCGCCTCGCACTGGCCGGCGTTGGGGCTCGGGTGGTCGTTGCGGTCACGCCGCCACACCTGCCAGGCCCGCTGCCGGTCCCCGTGCGCGACGGGCGCGACAGCGATGGTGAGCAGCCCGGTCAGCCGGGACGGCACCAGGTTGAGGACGTCGTCCAGCCGCGCGGCCGGGGTGCCGAACCGTGCGTAGCGCGCCGATCGGTGCCCGACCATCGCGTCGAGGGTGTTCGCCGCGCGGTAGCCCAGGAGCCCGGGCAGGCCGGCAACCGCGCCCCAGACCAGTGGGGCGACGACCGCGTCGGACGTGTTCTCGGCGACCGATTCGACAGTGGCGCGGGCCAGCTCGGTCTCGCCCAGCGTCGACGGGTCCCGGCCGCAGAGGTGACCGAGACGTTGACGGGCAGCGGGGAGGTCACCGGCGCGCAGCGTCCGACCCATGACGGTGGCTTCGCGCCGCAGCGTACGGCCGCCCAGCACGGTCCATGTGCTGGCAGCCACGAGCACCGCACGGGTCACCGGCCGGTGCCGGGTGGCCGCCGCGGCGACGGCTCCGAGCAGCACCGGCCCGCCCACGGCCAGCGCGGTGAACGCCGCACCCGCCGAACGGTCCGGCCGGTAGAGGCGGCGCTCCAGAGCGCTGGCGGCCTGACCGAAGCCGGCCACCGGATGCCACCGACGTGGGTCGCCGAGCAGCCGGTCGAGCGCGTACCCGGCCAGCAGCCCCACCGCGTTCGCCACCGGCGCTGTCCGTCGCACCCGCATCACCTCCGGCCGGCCAGCCTAGACGAGCAACCCGGGAACCGGCCCGGCCCACGGTGCTTCCCCGGTGAAGGACGCTGTTGTGGCACGCCAGGCGGGCCGGTCCTTCAGTTGTTCACGCGGGGTGACGACGCTGGTCGCATCGCCACCCCGCCCCCGTCGTGCCGTGACGCCTGGTCTGGCCAGGCACCCACCGACCCAGCCACCGCCGACGCGGTGACGGGCGGCAGGGCGCCCGACCGGCACGGAACCTCAGGCAGCTCGGTTGCCGGCCGGCCGGCAGTGGCCGAACCGACGGGTCATGCCGGTTGCGGGAGCCGGCCCCTGCCACGCCGCCCCCGACCGGACGGCGCGGGCTCCGGCTGGCCCTCGTCCGGCACCGGCTCCAGTTCGTCGTCCAGGTCGGCGTTGTCGTCGTCCTCCTCGGGTGGGAGGGCCAGCTCGTCGTCGAGGTCCGGCAGGATGTCGATTGGCCCGCTTCGCCCGCCGCTCCGGACGAGATCCCCATCAGCCGGACCGTCGACGAACGGGCTGGTGCGCAGCGCGGCGTAGTCGGGCAGCTCGAAGTCGTCGTCCAGTGGGCGGTCGTCGGGCAGCACGGGTGCCTGCCCGGCCGGGACCGGCTCGGTGGGCTCGCCGTGCACCCGACTCTCGGCCTCCGCGTCCTCCACGGTGCTGGTCGTGACACTGGGCCGGTTACGCAGGAACCGGGCCCGCCCTCGGGACAGGTCGTGGCCGACGGCGACCGCCTCCAGCTCGTAGAGGGTGCGGTGGTTGCCGGCGTCGTCGGTCCAGTCACGGGTGTAGAGCCGCCCGCAGACCACCACCGGGTCACCGACCATGACTGATGCCGCCACGCCCTCGGCGAGCTTGCGCCAACAGTTGACGCGGACGCGCAGCGAGTTGCCGTCGACCCACCGGCCGCTGTCGCGGTCGAGCCGTCGGGCGGTGGAGGCGACCTTGAAGTTGGCCACCAGGGTGTTGCTCTGGGTGGTACGCCGCCACTCGGGCGTAGTCAGCACATTGCCGACAATTGTTACGTAAGTGTCGAACATCGTCCCTCCAGGGGGATCGGGGCCTGCCAGCGCGAGTCGACTCGACAACGAGCCTCTGCCCCGGGAGCGACCGCCACCAGCGCCCCACCCCCGACCTGTGGACGACGAACCGACCTGTGGACAAAGCCCTGATCACGCCCCGATGTGGTACGGCCGACCCGCCCGACTGCACGTCGGCGGTTTCCGGGGCCGCCCGAACTGGGTATGCATTTGATCAACGCACCACCGACAGCTCCACGTCGACGAGAGGTCAGCGTCATGATGATCACCGAAATCGGCTCCGCAAACGTCTCCGAGGCGCAGCGATGAGCGCCGTGGCGAACCCGGCCACCGTTGCGGAATGCCTGAGGGTGGGTGCCGGGTTCTCGCAGGGCGACCGCAACTGGATCGCCGAGCAGTTCGTCACCCTCGACGCCCGGCTGGCCAGTTTCCACGCCGACGCCACCGAAATTGAGGTGTCGGTGAAGGACCGGGAGGCCCGTGGCCAGAAGGTCACCCTGGAGTGCTGGATCGCCGGCCGGCAGAAGATCGTCACCACCTCCGCCGAGGAGGACCTGCACGCCGCGCTCAACGACGTCCGGGACGACCTGCGCCGCCGACTCAATGACGCCAAGACCCGCCAGGAGCCCCGGCACAACAAGCACCTGCGCGACGTTCCGCAGCCCCAGAGCGAGCTGGACCCCGCCGACGGCCAGGAGCAGCTGCCCGCCGCGGACCCGAGCCGCGCCGACGCGGAAACGGTCTGACCCACGCCCCGTCCCCCGCGATCTTGCACCTTCGGTCCGCGCGCGGTCGTCACAGGCCGCGCACGGCAACAGGAGCAAGATCGCGGGGCAGGCCAGGAGCGCACAGCAGGCCAGGAGCGCGGGCTACCGCTGGGTAGGTTCGCGGCGTAGCGTCGCGTTCGTGGAACCGGACGTGTTGGGGCCGCCGTACGAGCGGCAGACGATCGACCTGGGCACCGACGACGAAGGGCCGGTCGTCGCGACCCTGGTCCGGCGGCGCGCCGAGCGCCCCAGCGGGCGGGCCGTCCTCTACGTGCACGGCTTCGTCGACTACTTCTTCCAGACCCACCTGGCCGACTTCTTCGCCGAACGGGGCTGGGATTTCTACGCGCTCGACCTGCGCAAATACGGTCGCAGTCTGCTCCCGGGCCAGACCCCGAACTTCTGCCGCGACATCAGCGACTACTTCCCCGAGCTGGACGCCGCCGCCGAGATCATCCGCTCCGACGACGGGCACGACACCCTGCTGGCGATGGGCCACTCCACCGGCGGCCTGATCCTCTCGCTCTGGGCAGACGCCCGCCGCGACACCGGCACCGTCGACGGCCTGGTGCTCAACAGCCCGTTCTTCGACCTGAACGCCCCCTGGGCGGTGCGCCGACCCCTCGCGGCCGCCGTCTCCCGCCTGGGCCGCAGGGCGCCGCACCGCATCCTGCCGTTCGGGCTGGGCACGGTGTACGGCGAGAGCATCCACTCCGACCACCGCGGCGAGTGGACCTATGACCTGGCGTGGAAGCCGCTGGCCGGGTTCCCGGTCCGGGCCGGCTGGCTCAACGCGATCCGCACGGGTCAGCGCCGGTTGCGCGCCGGCCTGGACATCCAGGTGCCGGTGCTGCTGGCCTGCTCGACCCGCTCCTTCCGGGGCACCAGGTGGCACGACAACGCGACCCTGGCCGACGCCGTGCTGGACGTCGAGCACATGGTCCGGTACGCGCCCCGCCTCGGCCGGCACGTCACCCTGGCCCGCTTCGACGGCGGGCTGCACGACCTCACGCTCTCCGGCCCGGCCGTCCGCAAGAAGGTCTTCGACGAGGTGGGCCGCTGGGCCGAGGCGTTCCTCGCCGCCGGCCCCACCGCTCCGGCCGACCCGGTCACCGCCGGCCATGCGCCGACAGACGCGGCGCTGGTCACCCCGGCTTCCGCCGACCCCGCGCCGGCCGACTCTGTTTCGGCCGGCACGCCGCCGACCGCCGAAGCCTCGACCGGCACCGACCCGACCGTCGGCGTGGCCGGGCTCCCGGAGAGCCGACGGTCCACGGCTGACGCGGCAGGTGCGGCGCCAGCCGGAGGCTGACCAGACCGAAGGGCGGCGCGGCGCACAGCCGATGCGTCGCCGGGGCGGCTCGGACTTCTTCGGGCGTTGCCGGGAGGCGGCTCAGACGCCGCCAGCAACGCCGGGAGTGGCTCAGACGTCGCCGGGCGTCGCCGGGAGGACGGCGCGGATCCGGTCGAAGGTCGCCACCGGGTGCTCGCCGACGCCGGGCAACACCAGGCCGAGGCAGTACGGCGACAGCTCCCCGGTCGCGTCGGGCTGGACGACGAAGATCGGCGCGCCGACGTACCCCTGGGGCAGCTCCGTGGTGATCCGCACGGCGTCCCCGTCGCGGACCACCCGCTCGATCGCGACCTCCAGCGGACGCGACCCGTCTTCGCGTACCCCATGGGCCAGCACGAAAGCGGAACCGGCGTCGGCGCCGAGGCGGGCGACCACCTCGGGCCCGGCGGCGATCCCCGCGGGCACCGGCTGAACGCGCCACCGCCAGCCGCCGTCGCCGGCATAGCGGTGCAGGCCCGCGGTCGGCAGCACCGCGACCCCGTCGCCCGGGAAGCGGGCCCAGCCGGGCACGATCTCGACCTCGGCCACAGCGGTCGGGGCGACGCCGGCCGGCTCCGTGACACTCGTCCGCAGGCCCAGCTCACCACCGGGCGTGCCGACCAGGTCGGCCGCCGTCAGCAGCGACTCCCCCACCGGGTCGTCGCCGCCCTGGAAGAAGAACGCGGTGCCGTAGTGCTGGTCGTCGTCCGACGACCGGTACGGCAGGATGGCGCGACCGACGACCTGGCACAGCTCGTAGGCGACGTCGCTCTCGGCGTCGGAATCCAGCAACACCAGCCAAAGGTACGGCCCGAGGTCAGGTCGGTCCGCGGGAACCCGGATGCCCGCAGGGCGGCTGACATGAGACCCTGCGGCAACGTGGACGCGGGCACCCTTTTCGCCGCCGGGCAGTAGGACGGCGGTACCCTCTGGGCGCGACATCCACGTCACACGCGCCCGTAGCTCAGCGGATAGAGCAGGGGACTTCTAATCCCAAGGCCGCAGGTTCGAATCCTGCCGGGCGCACCCACTCCACCGCAGGTCAGCGTCTTCCCGCACCCGGTCTGGATGATCACCACGCCCCGGACGCAGCCATTCGTGCCGTCACATCAGCAGAAGAGGCACGTCGCGGCCTCGTCCACGGGCAGCACGTTCCCCGGCGCCGGGCATGGGCGGAGGTGTTCATCGTCAACCCGATCTGGCCGTGTCCGAGCACGTTCATCACTCTGAGTCGGGCGGGGACGGGTTGGAGGTGGTACTTGCCGTCTCCTCGATCGGCCACGGCACAACCGGCTCGGGTGCCGGACGATCGGGCTGCGCAAGAACGAAAAGGTAGAACAATCCGCACTGCGCCGCTAAGGCAATCAGCACGCCCACGGCAGCAGCCACCAGGGTGATCCGAATGCTCCTACGAGGAGCCTTGAACGTCTCGATCCCCCCGGATCCCATGGCAGGAGAGTACGAGCCCTTACAGCCATCCGCCATGTCCTGACGCGACATTGGGCGGCGCCCGACCAGGCCCTCCGCAGACGACGAACGGCCCCTGCCCTGGCGGGAGGGACCGCGTGGCGCTCGGCGTCACCTGTGCGGGAGGCCGCAGCGTGGGGTGTCTTCAGCCCTGCTGGTAGCGCTCGTTGCGTCGAAGGGCCTCTTCGAGTTGGTCTTCAAGGATGATGATCCGGCAGGCCGAGACGATATCGGTGCCCTGGTCGCACATCTCCCGGGCTCGCGCGGCGAGGCGCAGTTGATAGCGGGAGTAGCGACGGTGCCCACCACTGGAGCGCTGCGGGTCGATCAGTTTTGCCTCGCCGAGCCGGCGGAGGAAGTCCTGCGAGCAGCCGATGATCTCGGCGGCACGGCCCATGGTGTACGCGGGGTAGTCCTCGTCGTCGAGCATGTCGTCGGATTGGGTCATGAAACCTCCATCACGAGGGCCCCGGTGCTCGGAAGCACCGGGGCCCAAGGGTTGTGGGTCAGGAACACCATCTGCCGACAGAACGTCGGCTTGTCTTGTCCGCACCGGCCGTCGATGACGGCGTCGGGTGCGAGGATCGCGTATGCGTGACCGGAGACCACCTTTCGTTCGATGGATACTGCGGTGTCCGCGCTCAGCTCAACAATGCGGCTGGCAGCGGGCGATCCAACGGTGTTACGCCCTCCCTTGCCTCTGATTCCTCTGTCGTTCGTCGTGCTGTCCGTCGGTGTCCGAGCCCCACGCGACTTCATGGCCCTGACACGTGCGACGAACCCTGCTTTCCTCGGGTGAAGCCCTGAACGAGCATCGGCCTCACCCGCACTGTCACCAGCTGAGCAGGCCACGAACTTCCTGGCCCGGCTCCTTCGCCCTCGGCTGGGGCGGTCACGTCAGCGTCTTTACTTGCTCCGTCTTCGACCTCAGGAACGTTAGCCGACAGCCGCCAGAAAATCTAGCTCTTCGCACAGAGATTTTCTTTACCCACGTGAGCAGTCCCGTCGGCCGTGCAGCGGTGGATGCCGTCGGCAGACTCTGCGCAGCCGACAGAAACACCCCGGCGGGTGTCTACGGGCCGGTTGACCTACGGCGTTAATAGGGCGTGACGTTCGAGGAGTACGCGTTCGCTCGCACTTCGGCGCTGATCCGGCTCGCCCGGCTGCTGACCGATGACGAGCACCGAGCCGAGGACCTGGTTCAGGAGGTCCTCGCGAGGGCGTACGCCCGTTGGGGGCGTATCTCCCGGACGGACCGGCCGGACGCCTACGTCCGTCGGATGCTCGTCAACGCGCACAACTCGTGGTGGCGTCGGCGCAGCAGCCGGGAGGTCTCGGTCGCTGCCGTGACGGACCGGGCGGGCTCTGCGGACGAGGCCGCCGTTGTCGCCGAGCGCGACGCACTGTGGCGGCTCGTCCGCGAGTTGCCGACGCGTCAGCGCACCGTGATCGTTCTGCGCTACTACGAGGACATGGACGACGCGATGATCGCCGAGATCCTGGCGTGTTCGGCCGGCACCGTTCGTACCCACGCGAAGCGTGCCCTGACGACGCTGCGCAAGCGGCAGGAAGCACCGACCCCCGCACGCTCAGGAGGGTTCTGATGTCCAGCGACCTCGACCAGCAGCTCACCGCGACGCTCACGCAGCGCGCGGGTGGCGACATCGATCCGACACCGATCGTGGAACAGGCCCGTCATCGGGGTCGGCGGCTTCGACGGCGTCGTCGCGGGTTCGTCGCCGGAGGCGTGGCGGCAGCGTGTGTCGCGCTGACCGCGGTGGTGATGGTGATGCCGATCGGCCGGAACTCCGAGGACCCGGTCCTGCCGGCCGCGGCGCTCATGCTGCCGGAGGCGTCGGGGCAGCCCGGCGCCATCGCGCGCCCCGAGGACGTCGGTGCCGATCCTGCGGTGGTGCACTTCTCGGCCGACGCCCTGGTCGAGGGCGCCGAGTATGCGACGTGGCGCGCGGGGCGCGGCATCGAGAGCGTCGAGTTTCGGGGGTCGAGTGGAGGTCAGGCCCGGTTCGCGCTGGCGCGCACCGCGGCGGCACTGGACGGGTTGCAGCAGACGTTGTCCTCGGCTGGACGGCCGCAGCCTCGGACCGACGTGCAGGTCGGTGACCGCCCAGGTTTTGCCTGGTTCGATCCGTCCGGTGACCAGAAGCTCTGGTTCGTGCGCTGGCAGCCAGCCGACGGGCTCTGGGCCCAGTTGGACACGTACGCGACCAGCCGTGACGAGGCGACAGCCACGGCGAACCGGGTCCGTTTCGACGGGGCGCACCGCTGTGTCGTGCCGTTCCGCCTGGAGTCGCTGCCTCCCGGCGGACGGCTGCTCGAATGTTCGGTCTCGCTCGGGCGGTCGGGGCGTGGCTCCTTCTTCGAGGGCTCACTCGTCGTCGGTGACGAAGCGGGTCGCTGGTTGACCGTCCGGGCCCAACGCGCTCCGGAGGGCCACGAAGCCCGAAGCGGGGATCTCGTGGCGGGCCCGTACCGGGCACGTCGGCAAGGAGGCGACGTCCTGGAGATGGCCGTCGAATCATGCGTCGTCGAGGCGTTCCTCAAGGGCTGGGGGAAGGACTACCGCGAGTCGGACGGCCTGCTGGTCCTCGGCGGCTACCGGCCGGCCCGCGACCTGGACCGCCCGGACACCTGGTGACGCTCACCGCAGCCGTGAGACGTCACCCGAACAGGTTGGCGGGTGGCAGGAGTCGCCCCTCCCTGGCATGGGAGTAGTCGCGGGCCTCGGTCACCAGGCCCTCGTCGTCGAAGCGCAGCAGCGTGCAGCCGGAGACGGTGAACGGCCGGTCGTTCGGGTAGGTGACCGCCCAGTATTCGACGCTCGCCGTCTCGCCGTCGACGTGCGGGTCACCGAACCAGACCTCGGCCGGGCGGGTTTCCTCCTCGAAGCACTCCCGCAGGTACGCGCGGAGCCCCGCCCGCCCCCGGTACGGGCGGAACATCGACGCCCAGTGGTCGCCGGCCTCGGCTTGCAGCCCGGCGATGCCGTCGACGTCCTTGGCGGGCCAGCCGTGCGCCCACACGGTCGCCCACCGCCTGGCCGCGTCCCGTACCTCCACGCCCGACTCCCCTCGCGACACCTGCCTGCCGTCCTTCTACCACCGACCCCCGACAGGTCGCGCTGGCAGGCCGTCAGGTCGCACGGGTTGGCGTTTCTCAGCCTCGTCGGGGGTCGAGGAGCAACGACGCCACCCCGGTGATCCGCAACACGCGCAGGGTGACTCCGCTGGCACCTCGTACCGAGAAGCGAGAACCCACCTGGTCCGCCCGGTCATGTGCCAGCAGAAGCGCGTGCACACCTGCGGCGCTGAAGAAGCCGACGCCGGTCAGGTCGCAACAGACTTCGGGATGGCTGTCGACCGCGTTGATCAGTGCCGTCGCCAGCCGCGGCGCGGTGTCCATGTCGACGTACCCGACCGGGGCGACGACCATCCGGTCGGCGGAGATGGTCGCGGACAGGTCGGTGGGCTCGGTGAAACGTGCCACGTGGAACGACAACTCGGACGAATCCACTTCAGTGGCCGCCTGACGGATGGCGAGTGTCGCTGGTGTGACCTGCCCGCGGGTGACTGCCGGCGGGGAACGGTCGAAGTGGGTCTGGAGAAGCCAGGAACGCTCAGTCATGGAAGAGCACGCCTCCTGTCGAGATCCGTAACAGGATGGGCGCGTGTCTTGACCCGAACTCAACGGTAGTAGGAACAACCGCCGGCCGCCAGTCGACTCGTCCGCCCCTTACCGAACTTCAAGCCAAAACGGCGCCGCCGGCCGGCGTAGCAGTCCGTGGCCAGCCGCTCACGGCAGGTGGCCGGCGTCACCGCGATCACGCTTGGGGTTCGCCGGTCGTGCGGCCCTCTCCACCAGCGCGGCAGCGACGTCCCGCAGTTTGCGGTTGGAGTCCTGGGAGACCTTCGCGAGGACGGCGAACGCCTCGTCCGGGGTGCACCGGCGTTCGCCCATGATGATGCCCTTCGCCTGCTCGATGACCGCCCGGCTCTGCATGGCCGACTGCATCTGCGCGGCCAGGGTGGCGGTGGTGTCGTACAGGTGGGCGTTGGCGAGGGCGACGGCGGCGTAGCCGGCGAACGTCTGCGCGAGGGTGACCGCGTCGTCGTCGAAGGCGCCCGGTTCGATCCCGTAGATGTTCAGCGCGCCGAGAACGGTCTCCTGGATCGGGAACCCGATCGACAACGAGCTGAGCGCTCCGCCCTGAACGGCTCGCGCCGCCCACTGCGGCCAGCGAGCTTCTTCGGCCATGTCCGGAACGGACACGACGGCGGCCTCTCTGGCCGCCTCCAGACACGGACCCTGCTCATACTCGTACTGCAGTTCGTCGAGTCGGAGCGCCAACTCGCCGCTGAACGCGGCGGTGTGCGGCCCCTCCTGCTTCAGCAACGTCACGGACACCTCTTCGGCGCCGGGAATCGTTCGTCGTGCCAGCTCGGAGACCTGGGTCAACACCCCGGACAGGTCGGTCTCGCCGAATTTGATCTGGCCGAGTTCGGAGATCGCCGCATTGGGATCAATGGGCTGCTGTGCCATGACTTCAAGGTCCTCGTGCCCGGGGCGCGTACCGGTTGCAGGAAGGCGACGGCAGCGCGCGTGGTGATGACGCACCGCGAACACGGGGCGCCGCACAGGCTCGCCAACCGAGCCCGGCGCCCGCTGCTGGACGCTGACTGGCCGACGCACAGGCGTCGGCTGCGGCATCAACTATACGACGCGACGCGACGCGGTTCCGAAGGTGCAGCCGGGTCGGGCCCAGCGCGCGGGCCGGGACGGCCGGCGCTGTTCCGTCCCGGCAACTGCCTGCGGAGCGACGGTCGGGCAAAAGGGGTCGACGCACTCGTTTGACCTATGTGGCGACTGGGCATCGTGGCCGAAAAGCGTGAGTACGACCCGGCCCAGGAAGACCGAGCCGGGTCTCGACCTCACCCGACGGCGGCTGCGGGAGGCACCGATGCCAGCAGGATCGAATTCCAAGAGGGAGCGGCAGTACGAGCACATCAAGGAGAGCGCGCAGGAGCGGGGCGCCTCCACCGGCCGGGCCAAGGAGATCGCCGCCCGTACGGTGAACAAGGAACGGGCCCGCTCGGGTGAGGCGCGCACGTCGAGCCGGTCGTCGCGCAACGACGTCTCGTCCGGGCACCGTGGTGGTAAGCGCTCCCACAGCGGCGCCCAGGGTCGCACGAAGGAGCAGCTCTACAACGAGGCGAAGCAGCGCGGCATCAAGGGGCGCTCGTCGATGTCGAAGGCGGAGCTGGAGCGCGCCCTGTCGAAGTAGCCAGTCCGCGTGAGCGGTGCCGACGCACGTCGGCTGCCCGGCACCGCGCGCCGCGGTCAGCTCATCGTGGCCAGCAGGTCCCGACAGGCCCGCTCGCAGGCCCGGCAGGCGTCCGCGCAGACCCGGCAGTGCTCGTGCATGTCGGCGTGCCGGGCACACTCGTCACCGCAGGACTTGCACGCCGTGGCGCACGCCTCCAGCAGGCTGCGGCTGAGGTTCGCGTCGTAGCCGGTGTGCCGGGACAGCACCCGGGCTGTGGTGGTGCAGATGTCCGCGCAGTCCAGGTCTGTCCGGATGCACTTGGTCAACTCGGCGACCATGTCCTCGCTGAGGCAGGCGTCCGCGCACGCGGTGCACGCCTGGGCGCAGTCGTTGAGGGCGTCGATCGTCGCCGCGAGCTTCGCCCGGTCCAGGTTGATCGACTTCGGGTACGTCTCCAACATCGGCATCGTTGTGCTCGGCATCGAGGAATCCTCTCGTCGGGTTTCCTCGGCCCTACCCGAAGTCTCGCCCCGCACACGTCCGGCCGTGGCCGGATGGCCGTCAGGCCCCGGATGTACCGGCGGCCCGGTCGACAAGGGCCTGGGCCACGTCACGAACCTTGCGGTTGGAGTCCTGCGAGACCTTCGACAGGATCGCGAACGCCTCGGCGGGGCCGCAGCGCCGCTCGGCCATGACGATGCCCTTGGCCTGCTCGATGACCGCCCGGTTGGCCATCGCCTCGCGCATCTGCCGGGCGAGGTTCGCGGTGCTGTCGTAGAGCTGGGCGTTGGACAGGGCAACCGCGGCGTACGCGGCGAACGTCTCCAGCACCGCCACGGTCTCCTCGTCGAAGGCCTCCGGTGTCTGGGCGTAGACGTTGAGCGCCCCGACGACAGCGTCCTGGATCGGCAGGCCGATCGACACCGAACTGCCCAGGCCCTGCTTCCGCCCGCGGTCCGCCCACTCGGGCCACCGGCCGTCGGTGGCGAGATCGGGGACGGACAGGACGTCGCCGCTGGCCGCAGCCTCCAGGCACGGGCCCCGACCTTCGGCGTACTGCCGCTCGTCCATCTCCCGGGCCACCTCGTCGGTGAACGCGGCCGTATGTCCGACGCCGCCCCGGACCAACGTGACAGACACCTCCACCGGCACGGGCAGGACGCGTTTCGCGAGCTCGGCGACCCGTTGAAGGACCTCGTCGAGGTCGACCTCGGAGAGCTTGATGCTTCCCAGCTCGGCGAACGCGCTGGCAGGGTCCGACGGTAGGCGGGGCATGTGCACCAGGTCCTCGGGGCCGGCGCACCCCGCTGGGCAGCGGAGCCGAGGGGGCGCGAATGGCAGCACGCGGTGGCGAGCTGCTGCACAGGCCCACGGGGCGGACCTGGGACCCACGCCGATCACTTGACGCCGGCTCGCCACACCCCGTCCAGGGGCGCGGGCTACAGGATTTTCACCCTACTCCCCCGCCGGGAAGTGGGCCGCGACGAAATCCCTGGACGGGGGCCGGTCAGGCGCCGACACGGCTCAGAGGGGCCCCAACAGGGCGGCCAGCGCCTCGTCGCCCTGGCCGAGCTGCGCCCCACCCGTCGGTGGTGCGATCAGGAAGCGTCGGCAGCCGTCGAGTTCCACGTAGCGGTCGGGTCCGGCACCGCCGTCCAGCGGGCGCAGCACCGCGAAGCGGGACGCCGGGGTCCTGCAGTCGGCCACCGCTCGGCGGTTGGCCAGACCCCGGAGCAGGCCCGCCTGACGCTCGGCCGGCAGCGGGCCGCCGTACACGAAATCGCCCGCCGGCTTGCCGCCACCCTGTTGCGACGCGGGCACCTCGTAGACGCAGAGGCGCAGCGGCCCGGCGGTCGCGGACGGGGCCGGCGCGGGCGGCCCGGGACGTCCGTTGCTGGTCTCCACCCACACCATGTCCGCCCACCGTTGCGCGCATCCGGCGGCCTCGGCCGCCGGGGATTCGACCTCCCCGACGGTACGGGTGTCCACCGTGGTCCACGGCAGCCCGGCGAGCGCGTCGGTCACCTCGGCACGCGGCCTGCCGCAGGCGTTCGTGGGCAGGTACGGCCGCAGCCAGCGCCCCCGGTCGTCGAGCAGGGCCAACCAGGGAGGGATGACCATGTCGGCGGTGCAGGCGATCTCGCCGTCGGTCTGCTCGTCGGGCAGGCGCAGCGCGGCGAGCAGCGGTGCGATCTTTTCGGCACGCCGCTCCGTGGCGGTCTGCTCCTGGCCTCCGTTGGCGCCCGGCCGGATCTCCCGACCGCAGGTCACGGCGGCGACCGGGGTGAACGCGGGGTCGATGCGGCCGATCTTCGGCTCGGCCACGGTCGGTGTCGGCGTCGGTGTGTTCGGCACCGACAGCACCGCGCCGGCCCGTGGTGCCTCGGTGGCGCAGGACGTCCACGATTCGACGATCTGGGCCGGGCCGGGCTCCTCGGCCACGCCCGGCCCGACGGCCGTGTCACCACAGCCGCCCAGCGCGATGCCGAACAGGGCGAACGCCAGTACCGTCCGAAACGAGCGCATCCGGCTCACCACCTCTCCACCGGTTGATGGGACGGACGAGGCGGGCGCTCGGTTCCGGCACGGGAAGAGGGAACCGGCGCCTGCCGTGTGGCGTCACAGCGGGATGGACAGAGTTCGCGCGACGGTCCTCGGCGTGACCGCGTTGCTCGCCCTGGTGGGGTGCACCGGGCCGGACACGACTGTGCGGCCCGCACCGGCAAGCCCACCTGCGACGGCTGCCGTGCGTCTCGTCGAGGAGCAGCAGGCCGACCTGCACCTCTGGGTGAGCAACCAGTCGTTCGCGGACGACTCGGTCGTTCTGCGGGTCAGCATCGACGGCACCGGGATCGTCGACCAGCACTTCGCGGTCGAGCATCAGCACAACTGGTTCCTGTTTCCGGTGCGGGTCCCACCGGGTCTCCATGTGGTGCGCGTCGTCTCGAACACGGGAGTCGAGATTCAGGAGACCTTCACGATGCCCGAGACCGGGCGCCAGTACGCGGCGGTCGACTACGGGAACCCCGCGCACGGTGGTGCTCGGCACGTCAACTGGTTCATTCGGTCCACCCCGATCGCGTTCGCCTGACCGAGCGGCGGCGTGACGCGAGTGACCGGCGGGGACGCTGCCGGCTGCGCCCGGCCGACCCGGCGGCATGATGGTCGAATGGCACATCTGGGACTTGTCGCGCTGGTGGTCGGGGAGTACGACGAGGCGATCGACTTCTACGTCGGCGCCCTCGGTTTCGAGTTGGTGGAGGACACCGCCCGGCCCGACGGTTCTCGGTGGGTGGTGGTCCGCCCGGCGGGCGCCCGGGAGACGGCGTTGCTGCTGGCCAGGGCGAGCACCGCCGAGCAGAGGGCTCGGGTCGGCGACCAGACCGGCGGCCGGGTCGGGCTGTTCCTGTACACCGAGGACTTTGCCCGGGACCACGCCCGGATGGTGGCCGCCGGGGTGCGCTTCCTGGAGGAGCCGCGCCACGAGGCGTACGGCTCGGTCGCGGTCTTCGCCGATCTCTACGGCAACCGGTGGGACCTGCTCCAACCCCGCAGCACAGGGTGACGCATTAGCGACACTCCGCGCACAACCGGGTCAACACAGCCCACCGGTCATGCTATTGTCCGATGTCGATCTCTACCGCACGGACCCGGACCGGGTCGTTGTCGGAAGGACACTTCCCGATGCCGGCCGTTGCCACCCCGCCCGTGCCGCCGCCCACGCTGGACAGTCCGGCCGGTGGCGCGTTCGGCCTCATCTTCACCACACTGCCGGCGCTGCTGCGGCTGACCTGCGGGTTGGTCGGTGCGTCGGTGGCCCTGTCGGTGCAGACCCCGCCGGTCGAGCCAGCCGTGTTGCTGCCCGGCGTCGCCGCGCTGACCGGCTGGTCGCTCTGGTACGCGCACCGCGCGCTGCGCCACGGGATCACACCGAGCCTGGTCGCCGGTGACGTCGCGGTCACCGCGGTGGCCTGCCTCCTCATCCCCGTCATGGTGGCACCCGGGGTGCTGCCCGGCGAGGGCAGTTGGATCGCCGTGCTGGCCAGCACCACGGTGATCAACACTCAGGCCACCGCCCCGGCACGCTGGTCCATCCCGGCCGGGCTGCTCGTCGTCGCCACGTACGTGGCGGGCGCGCAGGCCGCCGGCAACCCCGCCGAGGCTCGGGCGCACGCCGCCACCCTGTTGGTGCAGACGGCCTGCACGGCGATGATGACGGCGGTGATGCGTCGACGGATCGGCCGGGCGGACAGCGCGTTCGTCGAGCATCAACGGTTGACCCGGGAGGCGTTGGTCGCCCGAACCGCCCGCGAGGCGGAACGCCAGCAGAATCGCGACCTGCACGACACCGTGCTCGGCACGTTGACCATGGTCGGGCTGGGTGCGGTGTCCGGGCCCTCGACTGCCTTCCGCGACCGGTGCGCCGCCGACCTGCGTACTCTCGTCGCGCTCACCGACGTCGGCCCGGTGGCCGGCGACGGCCCGGTGCCGCTCGACGGGCGGTTGCGGTTGGTGGTGGCCCGCCTGCCCGAGCTTCCGGTGCACCTTGACCTGGCGTCGTCCGCGGTCCCGTCGGGAGTGGCCGACGCGATCGGTGAGAGCACCTACGCGGCGCTGTCCAACGTGGTCCGTCACGCGCCGGGCGCGCAGGCCACGCTGCGGCTGAAACGCGACGCGATCGGCGTCGTGGTCGAGGTCGTCGACGACGGCCCCGGCTTCGACCCGACCACCGTCCCACCCCACCGGTACGGGATACGCGAGTCGATCGGTGGCCGGATGGCGGCGGTCGGCGGGCGGGCCGACGTGCACTCGGCACCCGGCACGGGCACCCGGATCCGACTGGAGTGGCCCGGTGTCGGCTGACCTCGGCGCGCCAGCGCACACCGCCGGTGCACCGGAGGCACCGCACACGACCAGCGTGCCGGTCCCCCGGGAGCCCGTCTCCGCCGAAGGGCTCGCCGCGCCGGCCGCCGTCGCGCAGGCGTCCGACCGGGGTGCCCGGATCGCCGCCGTCGCGATCGCGCTGGCCTGGCACGTCGCGATCGGGTTGCCAGCGGTGTGGGCCGCCCGCACGGAGTTCGCCGCGCCGGCGGTGGTGCTCGGCGCCTGGGCGCTGGTCGCGGTGGCCGGCGCGGTGGCCGGGGTACGGCTGCTGCGCCACTCACCGCTGCCACCGTGGCCGTTGGCAGGGCTGCTGCTCGCGGTCGACGCGGCCGTCTTCGCCGCGGTCGGTGAGCGGCAGCTGTTCACCGCCGCCAACTGGGTGTGGGGCACGCTCGGCTGGTTCTTCGTACTGGCCCTGTGGGGTCGGCGGGTCGCGGGGCTGATCGCGCTGCTGGCCACGCACGCGTGCATCGCGTTGGTCGCCGTGCTCTGGCACGGCCCCGACCCGGTCGACGTGGCCCGCTACGTGATGTACGTCTACGGCACGTTCTCGCTGCCGGTGGCGGTGTTCGTGGGCAGCACGGTGATCGTCTCGCTGGCTCGGGAACGCGCCGCCGTCTCCGCCGCCGGCCACACGATGGCGGCGGAGCGCGACGCCGCCGAGCGTGGCCTCCGCGACCGCCGCGACCGGCTCGCCCTGGTCAGCTCGGCGGCCGGGCGGGTGCTCGGGGAGCTGGCCGCCGGCCACGCCGACCCGGACGACCCGGAGGTGCAGCGCCGCAGCGTGCTGGCCGCCGCCCGGCTGCGCCGCCTGATCGCCGAGTCCGACGACGTGCCCGACCCACTGCTGCACGAGTTGCGGGCCGCCGCCGACCTGGCGGAACGCAACGGCCTACCGATCGACCTGGTCACCATCGGGGCCCCGCCGCCGCTGCCGGTGGAGATCCGGCGCCGGCTGGCCGACCCGCTCACCGGCACCCTCGCCGACGCCGAGGGCTGGGCCCGGCTGACCGTGGTCTCCGGCCCGAACGAGGTGGTGGTCAGCCTGGTCACACCCGACCGGGAGGGGCCGGAGGCGACCGGCCCGCCACCCGGGGAGTACGACGATGGGCAGGTGCAGCACCTCTACGAACGGGACGGGAACATCAGATGGGCGCAGACCCGGTGGCAGCGATGACCGGCGAACGGCCGATCGGTGTGGCGATCGTCGACGACCATCCCGTCGTGGTCGAGGGGGTTCGCGCCTGGCTCGCCACCGAGCCGCGGTTGACCGTGCTGGCCACCGGCGACGACCCGGACGAGGTGCTGCGGGCGGCGCCGGACGCCGACGTCGTCCTGCTCGACCTGCGGCTGCACGGGCGGATGGCGTTGGACAAGTTGGCCGAGCTGAGCACCGCCGGGCGGCGGGTCGTGGTCTATTCCGAGCACACCGACCCGCAGACCATGCTCGCCGCGCTGGACGCCGGGGCGGTGGCGTTCCTGGCCAAGCACGAGGGGCGGGAGCACTGCGTGGCGACCGTGCTGGCCGCCGCGAGCGACCGCCCGTACGTGCCGCCGGCGCTGGCCGGGGCCATGGTCGGCGACCCCCGGCCGGACCGGCCGATGCTGTCCGACAAGGAACGCGAAGCGCTGCTGCTCTGGTTCCAGTCGATGTCCAAGGCGTCGGTGGCACGCCGGATGCAGATCAGCGAGCACACGGTGAAGCAGTACGTCGACCGTGCGCGGATCAAGTACACCCGGGCGGGGCGGCCGGCCGCCACAAAGGCGGCACTGCTCGCCCGCGCGATCGAGGACGGCCTCGTCCGCCCGGAGGAGATTGGCATCTACCGGTCACAGGCGGCGCACGACCGGCCGACCCCCTAACAGGCGTCATGACATCGGCCCACCGATCAGACAGGCTTCACCACACAGCCAGCTGATCGGGAGGTCGTGACGATGCACGCCGACGCGTCCCCCTTCTTCATCGGTCCGCACCGGTTCGACGCTCCGGACGACGAGGTGGGGCCGACCCTGGACCGCCGCTACAACCTGCGTCCGGTGCACGGTGAACGGGTCCTCTCCCGCCACCGTCTGCTGGTCGCGGGCTACCTGCTCGGGCCGAGCGAGACGCGGCGCCGTTGGCAGCTGCCCGAGCCGGTCGCGGTGACCGTCACCGACCAGCGGGTCTGCTGGGTGGGCAGCGGTGCCCACCTGTCGCTGGTCGCCGACGCCGCGCCCCGGGCACGACCACCCGCCCGGCTGAACGGCCTGATGAGCGGGCAGATCCGCTGGCAGTGGCCGTCCCGGTTGGAGCTGCCGGTCGCCGAGCAGGACGCGCCCTCGCAGCTACTGATCGTCTGCGACGCGTTGCGCACCATCCAACAGCCCGCGTTGGCCCTCGGCGGCCCGGCCGGAGAGATCGTGGCGCTGGCCCGACAGGTCCGCCGGGCGGTGGCCATGTTCCGGCTCACCCGACCTCAACTGGTCGACCTCTCGGCTCAGGAGCGCGACGTGCTGCTGCTGCGGGCCGGCCCCGCCCTGCTCGCCGGGGACACCCGGGTCACGCTGCCCGGCTCGCTGCCGGTGGAGTTCCACTCCCGGGACGACTACTACCGCTCAGGGCCGGAGCCGACCCCGTGGCGCGGGCTCGCAGGCGGCGCAGCATCCGGGCATCGCTGAAACCGACGGTCCGGGCGGCGGCCTCCACGGTGGTGCCGTGCCCGATCAGGTGCTCGGCACGTTCTACCCGCAGCACCTGCTGGTAGCCGAGCGGGGTGAGCCCGGTGGCCGCGCGGAACAGCCGGGTCAGCGTCCGTTCCGCCAGGCCGCCGGCAGCGGCGAGCTCGGCCAGCGGCAGCGTCTCGGCGTACCGGCTGTCGATCAGATCCTGCACCCGGTGCACCGAGTCGGACAGGTGGGAGCGGTGCCGCATCATCGCGCTGGCCTGCTGCTCGTGCCCGTTGCGACGGGCGTAGACGACCAGCGTGCGGGCGATCTTCGCGGCGGTCGACGGGCCGTGCCGGGTGGCCACCAGGTGCAGCGCCACGTCGATGCCACTGGCGATGCCGGCCGAGGTGACCACCCGGTCGTCGACCACGTACAGCACGTCGCGGATGACCTGGGCCGCCGGGTGCCGGAGGGCCAGGTCGTCCTGCACCTCGTGGTGGGTGGTGCACCGTCGGCCGTCGAGCAGCCCGGCCCGCCCGAGGGCGTACGCCCCGGCGCAGACACTGGCCACCGTGCCACCGGCGGCATGGTGCCCGGCCAGCCGCCGCAGGTCGCCGGGCGACACCGGCTCCTCCGGCCCGTGCGCCGACGGTCGCCAACCGGGCACGATGACCAGGTCGTCCGGGGTCAGCTCGGGCCACCGGGTGTCGGCCACCAGGGGTACGCCCTGAACGGTGGTCACCTGCTCCCGCTCGGCGACGTAGTGCAGCCGATAGTCGAGACCGAGGTCGGCGGCGCTGGAGAAGACCTGGGCCGGCCCCGCGAGGTCCAGCAGGTGCAGCTGCGGGACCAGCAGGAAGACGACCCGGGTCATCGCGTCAGCTCCGGGTGCCGGCGAGGGTCGCGCCGGTCACCTCGGCCACGGTGCGGATGGTCGCGAAGCGGCCAGCCAGCGCGTACTCGGTGCGGGTGACGATCTCCTCGTTGGTCAGGGTGCGAGGGTCGGCCAGGATCTCCGCCACCGTGGCGGTCGCCGGCAGGTCCCGGTGCGGGATCGGGAAGGTCAGGGTGGCGTCGGTGACGAACGTCATCCGGTAGCCGAGGTCGGAGCCCACCCGGGCGGTGGTCTCCACGCACTGCTCGGTGCGGATGCCGCAGACGGTGACGTCCTGGATGCCCGCCTGGGTGAGCATCTGCTGGAGGTTCGTGGTGGTGAACGCGTTGTGCGCGGTCTTGACCAGCGTTGGCTCACCCTCGGCCGGGACCAGCCCGTCGATCAGCCGCACGTGCCCGGCGACAGGGTCGAACAACCCGCCCGTGCCCGGCTCGGAGTGCAGGACCCAGACCACCAAGTCGCCGCGCTCGCGGGCTGCGGCGACCAGTCGTTCCACCTGCCGCACCAGGTCGGGGTTGGAGCCGTACGCCCAGATCGGGCGCTGACGGAAGGATTCCTGGACGTCGATCACGACGAGTGCTGCTCTGCTCATGCTCCGATCCTGACCGGAGAAGGACCGCGCCGGCAGACACCATCATGCCTCGGTGCGGAACGATCCGGCCACGTCGGCGTCAGGCGCTGGGGGTGTGCTGCTCGGCGGCGGCGTCCAGGGCGGCGGCCTCCTCCGGCGTGGGCGCGCTGCCGCCCAGGTGCGCGGGCTGCCACCAGGTGTCGTCCGGGCCGGCCGGGGTGTCCGGGTAGTCCCGCTGTGCCCGGTCGACGAGCGCGCTGAGTCGGATGGTCAGCTCCTCGGCCAGCAGGTTCGGGTCCGGGAAGTCCGCCGGGTTGATCGGCTCACCGATCAGGATGGTGATCGGGGTGTGCCGGCGGGTCAGCGTGCGGGGGCGGCCCTTGGTCCAGAGTCGCTGCGTGCCCCAGAGCGCGACCGGCAGCACCGGCACCTTCGCCGAGCGGGCCATCCGGACCGTGCCGCTCTTGAGCTCCTTGACGGTGAACGACCGGCTGATCGTCGCCTCGGGGAAGACGCCGACGACCTCGCCGCGCTTGAGCGCGTCAACGGCTGCGCGGAACGAGGCAGCTCCGGCCTGCCGGTCCACCGGGATGTGCTTCATCCCGCGCATCAGTGGGCCGCCGATCCGGTGCGCGAAGACAGAGTGCTTGGCCATGAACCGGACCAGCCGCCCGGACGCGTTCGCGCCGAGCCCCGCGAAGATGAAGTCGAGGTAGCTGACGTGGTTGCTGGCCAGCACCGCCCCGCCGGTGCGGGGGACGTGGTGGGAGCCCTCGATGGTGATCTTCAGGTCGAGAAGACGGAACATCGTCTTGGCGGTGGCGATAACGGGCGGGTACACGAGCTCCGGCATCCGCAGAATCTACCCTGCCCGGCTGTGGTTCGGCTGGGTGGCGGACCGGCGACGACGCGGGTTGCGCGCCACCGCCGGTCCGTCGACCGATTGCTCAGTCGGAGAGCTTGTCCAGGTCCAGTCGGCCCCGGGCGAACGCGTCCACCCGACCCCAGCGACCCGGGATGTCCAGCACCTCGATCCGTCCCATGCCCACCGGCAGCCGTGGCTCGACCGACAGGTGACCCTCGTGGGGCTCCAGACCGAGCATGGTCCGCAGCAGCAACAGCGGGGTTCCGGTCGACCAGGCCTGCGGGCTGCACGCCGTCGGATACTCCACCGGGAACTTGGTCAGCTCCCGGGGATAGCCACCGAAGGCCTCCGGCAACCGGCCGTCGAAGTAGGTGGCCGCGTCCAGGATGCCGTTGGCGATGGTGGCGGCCTCCTCGGCGAAGCCGTACCGGCGCAGACCCCAGGCGATGAAGGAGTTGTCGAACGGCCAGATCGTGCCGTTGTGGTAGCCGATCGGGTTGTACCGGGCCTCCCCATCGGCGAGCGTGCGCACTCCCCAGCCGGAGAAGAGCCGCGGCCCCACCAGGTGGGCGGCCAGCTTCTCCGCCCGCTCGGGCTCGACGATCCCGCTCCACAGCAGGTGGCCGATGTTCGAGCTGAGGATGTCGCACTGGCGGCCGTCCGGGTCCAGCGCCAGGGCGTAGAACTCACCGTCGGCCACCCACCAGTCCCGGTTGAACCGCTCCTTCAGGTCTGCCGCCTCCCGCTCCAACTGGTCGGCGAACTCCGGGTCACCCCAGAACTCGCGGGCCATCCGGGCCGCGCGGATCTTCGCGTCGTACGCGTAGCCCTGCACCTCGCAGGTGGCCCGCGGGAACGGCGGCAGCGTGCCGTCGGAGTAGGAGATCGAGTCCCAGGAGTCCTTCCAGCACTGGTTCTCCAGGCCGGTGTCGGTGTTGCGCCGCTCGTACCAGATGTAGCCGTTGCCGACCAGGTCGGCGTAGTTGTCGATCCACTTCAGAGCCGCCCGGGACTCCTGCTCCAGCTCCTTGACCAGCGCGACGTCCCCGGTCCACCGCTCGTACTCGTCGAGCAGCACGACGAACAGCGGTGTGGCGTCGACCGAGCCGTAGTACGGCGAGTGCGGCTGCTCCTCGAACGCCGCGGTCTCGCCGTAGCGCATCTCGTGCAGGATGCGCCCCGGGTCCTCGTCCCGGAAGTCGTCGAACCGGCTGCCCTGCAGGGACGCCAGGATGCGCAGCGTCGTCTTCGACAACTGCGGCGTGAACGGCAGCGTCTGGAGGCAGGTGAGGATGCTGTCCCGGCCGAACATCGTCATGAACCAGGGCAGACCCGCGGCCGGCAGGGTGGCGCCGCCCAGCGACAGCGGCGAGAAGCGCAGCGCCGCCAGGTCGATCAGGCTGCGCCGGTAGGTGGCGGCCACCCGCCCGTGCTCACTGTTGACCTTCGGGGCGTCGGCGATCCACTTCTCCAGGTCGTGCTGGAGGGCGAGCCGCTCGTTGCCGTGCACCCGCAACCCGAACCGCAGGTCCCGGCCGCCCGGACCGACCGCGTGCGTCTGGACGTCGATCGAGGCTTCCCACTGCTCGTTGGGTTCCAAGTGCACGGTGTACACGAAGCCCTTGTCGTCGTACCGGGCCGACACCGACGAGGAGATGACCGTCTCGCGCCGGAAGTTGCCCCGGCGGTATCCCAGCCGCAGCTGGTCCGGCTCGACCTCGGTGTAGAGCTCGCCCTTCTTGTTCACGATCTCGTCCTTGACCTGGAACAGGTCGGCGAAGTCCGACGCGGCGTCCATCCGGACTTCCAGTTCGACCGGCTTCTCGTCGTGGTTGAGGATGGTGAGCTGCTCGCAGAAGCTGCCGCCCACCGCGCGCTCACGGATGATCGACAGCTTCGCGTCCACGTAGTGCGTGGCCATCCCCGGCACCAGGAAGAACCGCGACTCGAAGTACTGGAGATCGTCGAAGGACAGCGAGTTCAGCCGCTCGCCGTTGACGGTCAGCACCCAGGTCGACAGGAACCGGGTGTCGATGGAGAACAGCCCGGTCGGCTCGCTCGGTGTCGCCTCGATGTCACCGGTGTCCTCGCAGACGACGAACGTGTTGCCGTCCAGGATCCGGATCGTGTTGCTCTGCCCCATCAGTACGCCTCCCCCACGAAACGCCGACGAGGTCCACGGGCGTCCGGGGAACCCGGGAAGATCCGCTCCACCTGTACGACGAGACGAGCGTCCCCCAACACCGTCATGTCCCCCCGCAACAGCGCGGCCAGGCCGTGCTCGCGACCCGAGGCGATGTCGTCGAAGAGCACCGGGCTCGCGCCGATGACCGTGTCGGCCTCCTGGTCCTCCTGACTCACGTCCACCCGGCCGTGGTCGATCCTCAGCAGCCAGTGCCAGGTCTGCGCCCCCTCGTGCAGGTCGATACGCACTGTCCCGGAGGTCTTGGCCAGCAGGGGTTCGTACCCCCGCCGGTCCAGGTCCTCGAAGAACCTCGTGGTCGCGTCCACCATCGGGTCCACTCCTCCCAGTTGCCGGGCCCGGGATCCCACCCACCGCGCTCGCGTCGCGCGGCCGGCCGGCCGTTGCACGTCCCCGCAGGGGTCCCCGCCGGTTCCCCGGTCAACCTCGCCCGGATCGGGTGAGCGGCCGGGCGCTGTCCTACCTACGCGGTAGCGTCCGGACGGGACGTGTGGGACGGGAGGGCACATGACTGGTCGGGCACCGGAGGTCGACCGGCGGCAGGTGCTCGCCTACCGGGCGGCGGCCCAGCAGCTCGACCGCTCCGGCGGCCCTCGCCCGGGTGACCTGGCCGTGCTGGGTCTCGGCGTACAGGACACGCCCTACGGCACCGCCCGGCAGGCGCTGGCGGCGCGCGGCGCGACCGGGCCGGACGACCGCCTGGAGCTGGTCTGGTCGATGCGCGGCGCCCCGCACCTGCACCGCCGGGCCGAGTTGCCGACGCTGGCCGCCGCGCTCTGGCCGCTCAGCGACGCCGACGCCACCCGCCGGATCCCGGGCCAGATCGGCGCGGGGGCACGGCTCGGGCTGGCCGCCTTCCGGGCCACGGCCGAGGCGTTCCAGTCGGTGGTCACCACCGAGTTGGAGCGCGGCGTGGTGAGCCGTGCCGTCTCCGACCGGGTGCCCTCCGAGCTGACCTACGACTGCCGGGCGTGCCAGTCGCGGCACATCTCGGGCGCCGTCTTCCAACAGGCCGGGCTCGCCGGCGGGGTGCGCCTCGTAGTGTCCGGCCGCGCCGCGCACCTCGCCCCACTGACCGGGCACACCGCCCCGCCCGCCACCGCAGCGCACACCGCCGAGCTGGTCACGACGTACCTGCGGCTGCTCGGCCCGGCCACCCCGGCCGACGCCGCCGGCTTCCTCGGCTCCTCGGCGACGGAGCTGCGCCGGGTCTGGCCCACGGGCCTGGTCGAGGTGCGGGTCGACGGGCGGCCCGCCTGGCTCCCGGCCGACGCGGTCGAGGCGCTGACCAGCGCACCGCCTCCCCGACTGGTGAGGCTGCTGCCGCCGGGCGATCCCTTCCTCGCCGGCCGCGACCGTGACCTGCTGGTGCCCGAACGCGAGCACCAGCGGCACCTGTGGCGGCCCATCGGCAACCCGGGCGCGCTGCTGGTGGACGGGGAGGTGGCCGGCACCTGGCGGGCGCGGCAGGCCGGGAAGAAGCGACTGGAGCTGACCGTCACCCCGTGGTCGCCGCTGTCCGCCCGGGTCCGACGGGACGTCGACGCCGAGGCCGCGACGGTGGCCGCCGCTCGCGGGATCACCGACGTGCGGCTCCAGTTCGACCAGTCCTGATCCCTCGACCTGGTCCCGGACAGCGCAGCGCCGGCCCTCCCCACGAGGGGGAGAGCCGGCGCGCCCGCGGCGGACGGTCAGTTGTTCGGATCGTCGGCGCTGATGTCCGCGAGCACCGACTGCGGTTCACGCTCGACCGCGAGGTCACCCATCGAGATCAGGCCGACGAGACGCCCGTCGTCGATCACCGGGAGCCGGCGTACGGCGTACGTACGCATCAGGTCCGCGGCAGCCACCACGTCGTCGTACTGGCTCACCGTGATCACGTCGCGGGTCGTGATCTGGTTCAGCTGGGTCGAGCCCGGGTCCATGTTCTCCGCGACACCCCGGACCGTGATGTCCCGGTCCGTGACGATGCCGACCACGCTGTCGCCGTTCGTCACCACTACATCGCCGATCGCGCTGTCACGCATCTCCTGCGCGGCGGCGATGAGCGTCTCGTTGCCGTCCATCGTCACCAACCGGGTCGTCATGAACTCTCCGACCGTTGTCATGGTGCTCCCCTCTCGGTGTCGGCACGGTCGTCTACCCGGCGCCCCGGACGGGGTAACGCCGACGGCTCGCCGGACTGTCCGTGCGGGTGCCGCAAACGCCGCAGTTCGTAGAACCCGCTGCTGGTCAGGGTGTAGAACATCGGCAGCAGCAGGAAGATCACCAACGCGAACAGCGGGCTGAAGAGGTATCCGACGAGAATCGCCACCGCGTACCCCAGCAGGCCGACCGCGGCCCGTGCCCGTTCCGTCGGGAAGAACCGCCGCGAGACGGCCTGGTACAGCAGGTCGTGGTGCCGGGCGAGGTAGTGGTACAGGCCCAGCCAGCTCAATGACACCAACACGCCGACCACGCCGTAGAGGGCCACGCCGGCCCGCTGGTCCGCCTCGTCGCCCTCCCGCATCGCCTGCGAGATGACCGACGTGGCGAACGGCAGCAGCGCGGTGCTGAACAGGACGCCGAGGTTGTACCACTGGAGGGCCTTTCCGCTGCTTTCCACGCGGTTGAAGGCAGCCCGGTGGTTCAGCCAACCCACCGCCACGTACACGTACGACGTGACATAGGCGAGGTACGCCGGCCACTGCTCGACCAACGCGTGCAGCAACTGACCACGACCGACCCGAGGTGGCTGGAGGTCGAGCACCAGCAAGGTGATGATGATGGCGAAGACACCGTCGCTGAACGACAGCAGGCGGGAGGTCTCCCGTCGCAGGGGTGGGCCACCGGGGAGGGTCCCGCCTGCGTCGCTGCCCTCGTCGGCACCCATCCCGTACCCCCTATTCTCAGCTGGCCCGCGACGGCGGAGCAGGCACGGGAGGGCGGTATACCCGGCCACGGACGGCGCACCCCGCGCGTCGGTCTTCCGCCGCCCGGAGCTGCTGCCTACCGTGGGCGGATGACGACGGGCGAGCAGGAGTTGCGGGAGTTGGTCGCCGGCAGCGCCTGGCTCACCCGGGCACTGACCGTGGTCCGTGACTCCGGGCTGCCGGACGCCTGGATCGGCGCGGGCGCCCTGCGCGACCTGGTCTGGGGCGAGCGGTACGGCGACAGGTTCGACCCGACGACGGTCCGGGACGTGGACGTGGTCTTCTTCGACCCGGCGAGGCTGACCCGCGACGACGACCACCGCGCCACCGCCCGTCTGGCGGCGGCGTGGCCCGAGCCGCCGTGGCAGGCACGCAACCAGGCGGCGGTGCACACCTGGTACGCGGCGACGTTCGGCGGCGACCCGATCGAGCCGTACCGCAGCGTGGCTGAGGCGGTGGCCACCTGGCCGGAGTACGCGACGGCGGTGGTCGTCCGGCTGGACCCGGCCGACCACCTGGAGGTCTGCGCCCCGTACGGCCTGGCGGATCTGCTGGACGGGGTCTGGCGGCACAACCCCGCCCGGGTGGACGTGGCCCGGTCCCGGCAGCGGTTGGCCCGGCACCGACCCGCGCAGCGCTGGCCCGGGGTGACCGTGGTCGAGCCGGGCTGACCGGGCGACGGGAGCGTCAGCCCCGGGGCGGCATCCCGTAGATGCGCTCCACGTGCAGGCGCAGCACCAGCCGGCCGTCGTCGACCATGGCCTGGCGGTACTCGTCCCAGTCGGGGTGTTCGCCGCTGAGCGCCCGGTAGAGCGCCACAAGCTCCTCGACGGTGTCGTCGCCGGGTTCGGCGGCCGGGGCGGTCAGCTCGGCGCGACCCTCGACCACCGCGTACGCCCAGCCGTCGTCGCTGCTGACGTGGAAGCTGGCCCGCGGGTCGCGGCGCAGGTTGGCGGTCTTGGCCCGGCCGTCGGTGACCGAGACCCGGATCAGGCCCGCGTCGCGGTCGAAGGAGTAGACCACGGTGGACAGCTGTGGCCGCCCGTCCCGCTTGATCGTGGCGAGGACGCCCATCGAGCGACCGGCGACCAGATCGGTCAACGCCTGCTGGACGCGGTCATCCGGCACGGCTTCCTCCAGGTGGGACGATCGATCGGCTTCGTCCCATCCAAGCACGACCGGCCGATCGTCGCAGGAGGCCGCTGATCGTCGTGCTGTTCATCAAGGAGAAGCGGCCGGAACGCGACCGGGCCCTCGCCGACGTGCGGCGAGGGCCCGGTGACGGCGACGGTCAGCGGCGTTCGGCGGCGACCAGCTCGGCGAGCTGGACCGCGTTCAGCGCGGCGCCCTTGCGCAGGTTGTCGTTGGAGCAGAACAGGGCCAGCCCGTAGTCGGCGGTCTCGTCGGCGCGGATCCGGCCCACGTAGGTCGGGTCCTGGCCGGCGGCCTGCAACGGCGTCGGCACGTCGGTCAGCGCGACGCCGGGCGCGTCGGCCAGCAGCTCGTGCGCGCGCTGCGGGGTGAGCGGCCGGGCGAACCGGGCGTTGATCTGCAGCGAGTGACCCGTGAAGACCGGCACCCGGACGCAGGTGCCGGACACCTTCAGGTCGGGGATTTCGAGGATCTTGCGGCTCTCGTTGCGCAGCTTCTGTTCCTCGTCGGTCTCGAACGAGCCGTCGTCGACGATCGAGCCGGCCAGCGGGAGCACGTTGAAGGCGATCGGCTGGCTGAACGAGCGCGGCGCGGGAAACTCCACGGCCGAGCCGTCGAAGGCCAGCCCGGCGGCGTGCTCGGCGACCTTGCGGACCTGCTCGTCCAGCTCGGCGACGCCGGCCAGCCCGGCACCGGAGACCGCCTGGTACGTGGAGACGACCAGCCCGATCAGCCCAGCCTCGGCGTGCAGCGGGCGCAGCACCGGCATCGCGGCCATCGTGGTGCAGTTCGGGTTGGCGATGATGCCCTTCGGGCGGTCGAGGGCCGCGTGCGGGTTGACCTCGGCGACCACCAGCGGCACCTGCGGGTCCATCCGGAACGCCGACGAGTTGTCGATCACCACGGCACCGGCCTCGGCGACCCGGGGCGCCAGCTCCCGTGCCGTGCCCTTACCGGCCGAGAAGAGCACGATGTCCAGTCCCGAGTAGTCCGCGGTCGCGGCGTCCTCGACGGTCACCTCGCCGTCGCGCCACGGCAGCGTCCGCCCGGCCGACCGCGCCGAGGCGAACATCCGCACCTGCTCCGCCGGGAACTTCCGTTCCGCCAGCACCTGCCGCATCACGCCACCGACCTGGCCGGTGGACCCCACAATGCCGATCCTCATGCCCGCGAGGCTACCCAGCCCACCCCCGCGACCGGGAGCCCTTTCCCACGCCCCAGACCCGCATCACACAAACCCACTAACCCCCGAAGCCCTCCCGGCACCCACCCCCTCCTCGTGTGATCAAGAGGTTTGCGTCAGAAATCGCGCTCGGGTTGACGCAAACCTCTTGATCAACGGCGTGAGAGGGCGGTGGGGGGCGGTATGGGGGTGGGGGTGGGTCAGGGGTTGGTGATCAGGTCGCCCAGGGCTGCTGCTGTCAGGTCGTCGCGGATGACCGCCGCGTCGCCCTCGATGACCAGGGTCAGCGCCTCCGGGTGCAGGTGGGTGGCCGCCGCTGCGGAGACCTGGTCCACGTCGGCGGCGAGCAGCGACTCCCGCAGTCGGGCGTGGTAGTCGTCCGGCAGGTCGTGCACCACCAGCGTGGTCAGTGCGGAAGCGATCGCCCGGGGGCTCTGCAACTCGACCGAGAGCTGCCCCGCCCGCCAGGACCGCGCCACCTCCAGCTCGTCCTCGGTGACCCCGGCGGCCTGGGTACGGGTGATCTCGCCCACCGCCTCGACCAGGGCCGGCGCGGTGACCGCCGTCTGCACACCGGAGCTGACCGCGAACCGCCCGAACCGCCGGGACGACGCGAAGTCACCCCGGATGCCGTACGTGTAGCCGTGCACCTCGCGCAGCAGGTGGTTGAGCCGCGAGGTGAACGCCCCGCCGAGCACCGTGCCGGCGAGCGTCATCGGCACGTGGTCGGGGTGCGCCCGGTGCGGCGACGGGTGGCCCAGTCGCAGCGTCGACTGCACCGACCCCGGACGGTCCACCAGGATGATCCGCCGGCCGGTGTGCAGCGGCACGTCGAGCGGGCCGCCCCGCTGGGCCGGGCCGCCACCGGTGCCGGCGAACGCCGCGGCGGCCAGCGCGTCCAGGTCGATCCGGTCCAGGTCACCGGCGACGATCAGGGTGCCGGGGCGCAGGAACCACTCGGAGTGGAAGACGGTCACGTCCTCCACGTCCAACCCGGCGACCGAATCCGGGTCGCCGTGCATCGGCCGCCCCCAGCGGTTCTCCGCGCCGAACAGGTCCGCGCGCAGCGCGGCGTCGGCGCGCGGGCCCGGGTTGGCCCAGTCCATCCGCAGCGCGGTCGCCTCGTCGTCGCGGACCCGGCGCACGTCCGCGGGGTCCAGCTTGGGGGTCCGCACCGCCTCGGCCAGCAGCTCCACGGCCGCGCTGAGCCGGTCCACCGGGATCACCACGCTGGCCTGGAACGAGTCCCAGTCCAGCCCGGTCATCAACGCGGTGCCGAGCCCCTCGACGGCGAGCGCGTACGCGGCGGCGTCCCGCTGCGCGGTCCCCTCCTCCAATGCCTTGGCCAGCACGCCGGACAGGCCCTCCTTGCCGACCGGCTCCTGGCCTGCGCCCACGTCGAGCAGCAGCAGCGCCACGGCGAGGTTCTGCCCGGGCAGGTGCGCGGCGACGACCTGGCCACCGGCCACGGCGCGGCGGACCACCGGCGGGAACCGGTACGGGCGGGCGGCGCCCGGGCCGGGACGGTCGGCGATCAACGTCATGAGGTCTCCTCGGGCAGGTAGGTCAGGATCACCCGGTCGGTGGCGAGCACCTCGGCGGCGGCCTCGGCGATCTGCTCGGCGGTCACCGCGAGCAGGCCCGGCAACTGGTCGGCGATGCGGGCCGGGTCGCCGAACTGCGTGGCGTACCGGCCGAGCAGGTCCGCGCGACCGTCCACCGTGGACAACTGACGCCACCAGCCGGTGCTGAGCAGCGCCTTGGCCCGGTCCAGTTCCGCGGCGGTGACCGGCACGGTGGCCAGCTCGTCGACGACCTCGGCCAGCCCTTCGGCCAGCCGCTCGGCGCTCACGCCGGGGCGGGCGGTGGCCGTGGCGATCAGCGGTGCCGGCGCGTGCGCGAGGTCCACCCCGTACGCCCCGACCAGGTCCGGCTGGGCGATCCGCTCACCGTCGGCGAGCCGCTGGTAGAGCCGGCTGCCCCGACCGCTGCCGAGGATGGTGGCGAGGACGGTGATCACGTTGTAGCCCGGGGTGCCGAACGGGTAGCTGCGGTGGGCGATGTACACCCGGGGCGCCGGCACGTCGGCGCTCACCGACTCGACGGCCGTCTGCCCGGTGACCGGGACACTGCGACCGTCCGGGGCCGACGGGATGTCGTCGCGCGCGGGCAGCGCGCCGAAATACTTGTCGGCCAGCGCGAACACGTCCGAGGCGGTCGCGTCGCCGACCACGGTGAGCACCGCGTTGTTGGGCGCGTAGTAGGTCTGGTGGAACGCCTGGAAGGTGGCGAGGTCGGCGGCGTTCAGGTCGGCCATCGAGCCGATCGTCGCGTGGTGGTAGGGGTGCCCAGGCGGGTAGAGCAGGGGCAGCAACCGCAGCCAGGCGTCCCCGTACGGGACGTTCTCGTAGCGCTGCCGGCGCTCGTTCTTGACCACGTCACGCTGGTTGTCCAGCGTCTCCTGGGTGAGCGCCGGGACCAGGCCGCCCATCCGGTCGGCCTCCAGCCAGAGCGCCAGCTCCAGGTGCTCGGCCGGCACCGTCTCGAAGTAGTTGGTCCGGTCCGGGTTGGTGGTGGCGTTCAGCGAGCCGCCGGAGCCCTGGATCAGCTTCATGTGCTCGGTCTTCGCCACGTTCACCGAACCCTCGAACATCAGGTGCTCGAAGAGGTGGGCGAAGCCGGTCTGCCCGGCCGGCTCGTGCCGGGAGCCGACGTCGTACCAGAGGTTGACGGCCACGGCCGGCGCGGTGCGGTCCTCACTCACCACCACGCGCAGGCCGTTGTCCAGTCGGGACGTCTCGATGGGCCAGGGGTAACCGCTGTCGGGCATGCCCCGACGCTATCCGATCTCGCGGGCGGAAAGGTGACGTGCGGTCGGTCGGCGAGCCGACCCGCCGCATCGAGGCCGCCGGGCGGGGTAACGGAGGGGGCATGACCGCCACCCCGTCTCCGTCCCGGTCCGCCGGCTGGGCCGCCACCACCGTCGAACGCGCCAGCGCCGCACTCGGCCGGCGGCGTCACGGCCGGCTGCTGCATCCGGCCGGTCACTCCTTCGCCGGCGAGACGATGATCTGGGGTACGCCCGGACCACCCGTCGGGGTCGGTCTGCTGGACGACCCCGGCCGGTACCGGGCCACCGTCCGGCTCTCGAAGGGAACGCCAACGCCCGGCAGCTGGCCGGACGTGCTGGGCCTCGCGCTACGCCTGCACGGCGACGGCGACCGCCCCTTCGACCTGCTGGTCAGCTCCAGCGGCGCGGCCCCGGTGCTGCGTAACCTGCCGCTGCCCCGACGTCGCTTCACCGGGACGTACACCACGATCACGTGCTACCGCGTGGGTCCTCGGCGGATCTGGCTGGCCGCGCTGGCCGACCCCGACTCGGTCGGTCTGGGGAGCAGCCTGGGCGCGGCGGCCGCCGCGACCCGGACGGACACGCCGCGTCTGGTGCTCGCGGTCGCGTCCGCTGTGGGGCCGTGGCGGCCGGTGGGGCAGGTCAGCATCGGCGCGCAGCTCAGCGCCGAGGAGGACGCCGCGCTCGCGTTCGACCCGGTGCGAAACCTGCCACCCGAACTGCGGGTGGCAGGTCCGCTGGCCTGGCTGCGCGACAGGACCTACCGGGGGTCACGCCGGGCACGGGGGACGACTGCTCAGTCCGGCGGCTCGACCGCGACCACGGTCTGATCGGAGGTACGACGTTCCAGCACGGTATCCGGGGCCGCGTTCTGGTCCGCCTCGCGGAGATCCGACTCGGCCAGGATGGCCTCCGCCTGCGCCTCCGGGTCGTCGCTGCCCACGGCCTCCTCCTCGGGCAGGAGGTGGTGGGCGCGGGACTCCACGCGGTCCTGATCGCTCTGCTCGTTGGTCATGGCTCCCCTGTTACCCCGACCTCGTCCCCGGCACGCGGACTGCGCCCCGCATCTTGGGACGTCGGCCGGAGGTTCCCGTCCGGTCGGGTACGCTGGCCCGGTGACGCGTTCCTATCGATGGTTTAGGCAGCCGGCTCGCACGCCGGTGACTTCACCATGAACTGACGTCACCACGGACCGAGCCGGCTGGGCAGGAGCTGTCGTTCCTGCCCTTTTGCGTACGAGCAGCCGGCTCGTCCCGGGCACCGGCCCCGGGCACGGTCGGCGGAAGGATGCCCACCGTGACGACCCCGGAGACCAATCGGGTCAGCGATCAGCGGATCGACCGTGTCGTGCCGTTGACCACGCCCGCCCTCCTGCACCACGAGTTACCCCTGGACGCCCCGCTCGCCTCGGCCGTGCTGACCGGCCGCCGCGCGGTGGGCGGGGTGCTGGACCGCGAGGACGACCGCCTGCTGGTGGTTGTCGGCCCCTGCTCGGTGCACGATCCGGCCGCCGCCCTCGACTACGCGGAGCGTCTGCGTGGCGCCGCCGACCGGGTGGCTGACGACCTGCTGATCGTCATGCGGGTCTACTTCGAGAAGCCGCGCTCCACGGTCGGCTGGAAGGGCCTGATCAACGACCCGGGCCTGGACGGCAGCGGGGACGTCAACACCGGCCTGCGGCTGGCCCGGGCGCTGCTGCTCGACGTGCTGCGACTCGGCCTGCCGGTGGGCTGCGAGTTCCTCGACCCGATCACGCCGCAGTACATCGCGGACACGGTGGCCTGGGGGGCGATCGGCGCCCGCACCGTGGAGAGCCAGGTGCACCGGCAGCTCGCCTCCGGCCTCTCCATGCCGATCGGCATGAAGAACCGCCCCGACGGCAGCATCGGCACGGCCGTGGACGCGATCCGCGCCGCCGGTGTGCCGCACGTCTTCCCCGGCATCGACTTCTCCGGCACCCCCGCGATCATGCACACCCGGGGAAACACCGATGGGCACCTGGTGCTGCGCGGCGGCGGTGGCCGGCCCAACTACGACGCGGAGTCGGTCGCCGGCGCGCTGGACCTGCTCCGCGCGGCCGGGTTGCCGGAGCGGCTGGTGATCGACGCCAGTCACGCCAACAGCGGCAAGGACCACCGCAACCAGCCGAAGGTCGCCGCGGACGTAGCCGCCCAGCTGGCCGACGGGCAGCGCGGCATCACCGGCGTGATGCTGGAGTCGTTCCTGCTGCCGGGCCGGCAGGAGCTCGACCCGACCCGGGAGCTGGAGTACGGCCGCTCGGTCACCGACGCCTGCCTCGGTTGGGACGACACCGCCGAGGTGCTCGACCACCTGGCCTCCGCCGTGCGGGCCCGCCGGGCCACCCTGCCGACGACGGTGTGACGGCTGACACCTGACGGCACGGAACACCGGCGGGGGTCGGCTCGTTGACAGGGGTGTCGGTGTGTCCAGTGTCCCCGGGCCTCACCTAAATAGCCTTCGCGGAATACCGTCCGGCTGGAGCCGCGTAGTGCCACTCGCCGAGAGGCGACCTGCACACCGACACCAGCGCCGCCCCCGGCTCACAAGGCCGGGGGCGGCGCTGTCTGTACCCACGAGAACGAACCAGACCGGGACGAGATGGCCGCGCAGCATCAGCCACCACAACCCCACCCCCATCCCCCTTTGCTCTGCACCCACCCAGGCGACACGTACGGTCCGTAACTGGTGCATCGGTGGCTGCAGAGCAAAGGCACGGCGCGGGGCCATCGACAACGGGCGCGTCGACTACGGGGCAGGCGGGCCCGCAGCGTGACGTTTGACCGATTCCGCCCCGGGTAGCTGATCGAGGTGACCGACGACGCATCCGTGTCCGGCGAGCCGGACACCCGGGCCCTTGACGACCTGCTCGACGACATCTACCGGGCGCAGGAGCGGGTCACCCAGGCCGAGATCTACCGCCGGGCGGTGGCTGCCGAGCTTCCGCCGGATCTGCTCGCCCGCATCGACGCGCTGCCCGAGGGCGAGTACGCGGTGGACGAGGCCAGCGACCTGCTGGGCGGTTCGATCGGGTGAGCGACCGCAGAAGGGACACCGACATGACCGACCGCGACAACCACGACGAGGAAATGCCGGCGTTGGGTCAGCCCCCGGAGGGCAGGGACACCACCCCCGAGCCGGACTTCGCCAACGAGCACGACCGCACCGCCGTGGACCGGGACATCATCACGGGGGCGGACGAGGACGAACGGGAGCCGGAGTCGCCGCACGGCTGGGCCGGTATGGAGCGCTGAGGCGTACGACATTCGACAGCGGGGGCCGGCAAACGCCGGCCCCCGCTGTCGGTGTCCTCACCGGTCAGTCGTCGTCGTGCCCACCCTCGGCGGCCTGCTGCGCCGTCGCGTACGCCATCTGGAGGAAGTCGGACGCGGCGACCGCCGTCAGCGCGGTGGCCACCAGCCGGGTCAGCCGGGGCGCGAGCACCAGGCCGCCGGTCAGCCCGGTGGCCACCCAGACCGCCAGGCAGAACGGGCAGCTCAGCAACTCGCCGATGGCGTGCCGGGTGGGGCTGCCCGAGTCGCGGACCTGCTCCATCACCTCGCCGCTGCCGATGGGGCGGTCGTAACGGGTGAACGGCGCCCGCAGGGGGCTGGTCACCGCGTCCTTGGACAGCAGCCGACTCAGCTTGTGCGTGGCGATGGAGAGCAGCACCACGTCGGACGGGGCGGGACGCTCCGGCACCGGCCGACCGGTCACCTTGACCAGACCGGCGAGAGCGCCCGTCACCCCGGCGTAGGCGCCCATCGCCACCAGGTAGCCGCCGAGCGGCCGGTGTTCGTGCGGCGCGTACGCCCGGCGCAACCGCGCCGCCTTGTGCCGCAGGCCAGTGTCGCTCACCCGGTCTCCTCCCATGTCGTGGTGGTGCCGAACTGCTGTCCCGTGTGGCTGGCTCAGCCGGCCTGGAGGTTGTCGGCGACCTCGCGGGCCAGGTTGGTGAGCGCTTCGTCGGCCAACTGGTCCGGGCCCGCCTCTCCCGAGCCGTCGGCCAGGTCGAGCTGGATCCGGGCGCCGCCGGAGTCGGCGGGCTCCACCCGGATCTCGGCGGACCAGTCGTCGCCGTCGCCGTCACCCCAGCGGGCCCGCAACTCCTCGCCATTGATCTCGGCGGCGGGGCTGCCGTCGCCGCGCAGCGGCTCCGGCAGCCAGGCCGAGGCGCGATCAGGGTCGGTGGCCGTGTTGAAGACCACCTCGGGTGGCGCGGACATGCCACGCACGGCGCGCGCCGGCATCACGCGTCCCGCAGGCGGTTGGGGTCGACCTCGCGGCCCGGGTGGCGGGCCAGGTACTCGGTCTCAAGCTCCGCCGTGCGACGCAGGTGGTTGGCGAGGGCGGAGTCCGCCGCGTGCCGCAGGGTGTCGAGGCGGGTGCGGTGCAGGCTGTGCATCTCGCGGATCAGATCCTCGTCGGTCAACTCCGTCGGGTCGATGCCGGGGAGATCACCGTCGAGACTCGTGGAGCCCGCCGGGTCGGCAAGGTGGTCGCCGCCCCACTCGGGCACCCGCTGCTCCGGGCTCATGTCGCTGCTGCCGCTGGACGCAAAGCCGTCCTCACGTACCGATCCGGTCATCATCGCCCCCCTTGATCTCGTTTGGGCTGGCGTCTAGACGATTGCCCAGGCGCGGGAACGCCAAACCCACGGCAGCTACGACACGGTGTCGGAGACCGGCACCGTCCCCGGTACCCTCGATGCCATGAGGCGGCTCTGGACCCCGGCGTGGATCGCGCGTCACGTGGCCATGGTCGTGCTGACCGTGGGTTTCCTCGGGCTGGGTTGGTGGCAGGTCAGCCGAGCCGCGGCCGGCAACAGCCTGAGCTGGGGGTACGCGGTCGAGTGGCCGATCTTCGCCGGGTTCGTGGTCTACGTCTGGTGGCGTGAGGTGAAGCTGGCCCGCAACCGGGCGGCGGAGGCCGACGCGCCACCGCCGGACCCGGCCGTCACGCCGGAGCCGGCCGTCACCGCGGGTTCCCGCCCGGCGGTGCGCCGACCGGTACGGGTCTCCCGCGCGCCGGTCGGCGACGATGCCGTCCAGGACACCGACCTGGCCGCCTACAACCACTACCTGTCATGGTTGAACGCCAATCCGGGCGCCCGGCCCGGTGACTATCCCGGCTGAGCCGGGCTCGGAAGGACGGACGACGGTGGGCGCTGCCCTTACCCGGTACCGCGTGATCGCCTGGATCGTGGGCGTGGTGCTGATCCTGCTGGTCGTGATCGGCATGCCCCTGAAGTACGGGTTCGACAACCCGGTCGTGGTCGAGACGATCGGGCCGGCGCACGGCTTCCTCTACATGATCTACCTGGTGGCCGCGTTCGACCTGAGCCGCCGCGCCGACTGGCCGCTGAAGCGGATGCTGCTGGTGATGTTGGCCGGCACCGTGCCCTTCGTCTCGTTCTACGCCGAGCGCCGGGTCAGCGCCTGGGTGGCCGCGCCGCAGGAGCAACGGACTCCGGAGCCGGTCGCCCGCTGAACGGCCGCTGGGCCGACGTCACCTCGCCGCCGGCCCAGCGCCGTCGGGTCAACGACGGGGTCGCCACGGGTCGGCCGACGCGAGCGGGTCGACCCAGCCGCCGTACCGGTTCACTTCCCGGGCCCGCAACAGTGCCCGCGTGACCTGCCCGAACTGCCTCTCGTCGTCGGCGCTGAACAGCAGCGTCTCCGATCCTCGATACCACCCCCACAGCTCGTACGGCGGTGGGCGCCAGCGATCGCCCACCAGGGCGAGCGCGGCCGGGAGCAGGAACACCGCGCCCAGGATGAGGTACGCCCCGGCGGTCAGGCGGTGCAGACCGCCGGTGAAGCCGAGCAACAGGCCGACACCGCCGAGCATGCTGGCGGTGATGACCACGGCCCGGACGGCGATCCGGTCGTGCGGGCCCCGGGTGGTGCGCAGATGGGTCAGGTCGGCGACCTGGTAGCTGGTACGACCGGCGGTGAACCGGTCGACGGTCACGATGATGCCGGGCCGGGCGTACAGCAGGGTCGACCGGGCGCCCGGCACCGTTCGCGGCGGCTTCGTTCCTGCGCCTTCACGATTCACGGTTCCTCCCGCGGGGGACGGTTGGCCGAGGTGACCCCGAACGGCATCGCTACCTGTCGACGGGATTCCCGGCTCCGTTCATTGTGTTGGGACACCGCCAGCCGACCTGGGTGTTTATGGACTCCCGACAGCTCCCCCAGCCGGGGACATCGCCGAGAAACAGCATCCATTTCAGGTTTTATCGGTTATGAGGGGCAGGTATCCGGCGGCATACGCCCGGAACGACGAAAGTCGTATTTCCGTCAGTAGTCCACCAAAAGGGCGGTACGCCCCTCCCTGTCACGCGTCAACAGTCACGATGACGCCACCCACCGCAGGGGTACGACCCGCCACTTGGCCAACATTCGCCCCTGCTTCAACTGCGGGCGACATCAGTCCCGGGTTAGGTTGGGCGAGCCGGTCCGGCCCAGTGCCGTCCGCCCGGGTGGCCCCGGCCGGTGTCGCCGAGGGCGTCAGCAGCCCCGGCGGCCGTGGGAGAGGGGCCTTTCGCTCTTGTCATCCCTGAGAAACCTGCTGCGTACCGTGGCGCTGGCCGGCATGTCGGCCGCGCTGATCGCCCCGACGGCGGTGGCTCGCGCCGAGCCGTCCCCCGCCGACCTGACCCGCCGGATCGAGACGTCCTCGACCGAGTTGGAGCGGGTCGTCGAGTCGTACAACAAGCTGCGTGAGGAGATCAAGACCAACGAGGCCGCGGTGGCCCGATTACAGGCCCGCATCGGCCCACTCGAAGAGCAGGCCAGGCAGAGCCAGGCCGACGTGGCCGAGCTGGCCACCACCGCGTACAAGACCGGCGGCCTGCGGACCGCGGACGCCCTGCTACGCGCCGAGGGCGCCACCGCGCTGCTGGACCGTCTCGGCACGCTCGACCAACTGACCCGCCAGCGGCAGGAGAGCATCTCCGGCTACACCGCCGACCAGCGGCAACTGCTCGACGAGAAGTCCCGCCTGGACGCCACGCTGGCCCGACAGGCCGCACAGGCCCGTCAGCTCGCGGCGGGCAAGAAGCAGATCGAGCAGGACCTGGCCAGACTGTACGAGCTGCGCGAGCAGGCGTACGGGGCAGCCGCCGAGCGACCCGAGCCCAAGGCCGCGGTGGCCGAGGCCAAGAACGTGCCCGCGGTGGCCGGTGACGCCGGGGCCGCGGTGCGCTACGCGTTCGGCGCGCTGGGCAAGCCGTACGTCTGGGCGGGCGACGGGCCGAACGGCTACGACTGTTCCGGGCTCACCTCGGCGGCATGGCGGGCGGCCGGAAAGTCCCTGCCACACAACACCCGGATGCAGTGGGGTGCGGTGGCACACATCGGCCGGGGCGACCTACGTCCAGGTGACCTGGTGTTCTACAGCGGGCTCGGGCATGTCGCGCTCTACGTGGGCGGCGGCCAGGTGATCGACGCGCCCAGCGCCGGTCGCAACGTGCTCAAGCGGGGCATGAACATGATGCCCATCCAGGGCTACGGTCGGGTCCGCTAGTCCAACGGTTACGGCGAACGGCCGGCGTCCCCCTATCGGACGCCGGCCGTTCGCCGTATTACTACCAGGTCAGGCTGCCTGCAGCCCCTCGGCCCGGGCCAGCTCACGCAGCCGACCGAGAGCCTGGATCTCCAACTGTCGGATCCGCTCACGGGAGAGCGAGAACCGGGAGGCGACCTCGGTGAGCGAGTGCTCCCGGCCGTCCTCCAGCCCGTACCGGGCCCGCATGATGCCGGCGGACCGGTCGTCGAGGTGGTTGAGCAGACCCTCGATGCGCTGCCGCTCCAGACCGCTGAGGACGATGTCCTCCGGCGACGGGGCGTCGCTGTCGGCGACCAGGTCGCCGAGGTTGGTGTCGCCGTCGTCGCCCACCGGGGTGTCCAGCGAGACGGTGTCCTGCGACCAGCGGCGCAGCTCGTTGACCCGCTCGACGGTGACGCCGAGCGCGGCCGCGATCTGCTCCGGCTCCGGGTCGCCGCCCAGCTCACGGGTCAGCTGCCGGGCCACGTTGCGCATCCGGTTGACGTCCTCCACCAGGTGCACCGGCAGTCGGACGGTGCGCTCCTGCTGGGCGATCGCCCGGCTGATCGCCTGGCGGATCCACCAGGTGGCGTAGGTGGAGAACTTGTAGCCACGCTCGTAGTCGAACTTCTCGACCGCCCGGACCAGGCCGGTGTTGCCCTCCTGGATCAGGTCCAGCATGGGCATGCCCGAGCGCACGTAACGGCGGGCGATCGATACGACCAGTCGGAGGTTGGCGCGGATGAAGAGGTCCTTCGCCCGCTCCCCCTCGACGACCAGCCACTCCAGGTCGGCCCGGTCGACACCGGCGGGGACGGCGTCCTCACCGAGCAGGTGCTCGGCGTAGAGGCCCGCCTCGATCGCCTTGGAGAGATCGACCTCCTTGGCGGCGTCCAGCAGTGGCGTCCGGGAGATCTCGTGCAGGTAGACGCCGACCAGGTCGCGCTCCTCGGCAACCTCGTCGGTTCGCATGCCGATGTTCTTGTCCACGTTGCCCACGGTCCCCTCGCTCGCGCCGGTTGCCCGGTTCCTTGCCATTCCCCACGTCCGTCAGCCCCTGGTAACTTCTGCTGTGCCCATCGGTGCTGACACCTACACAACAGATGAGACGTGTCGGGGATTCCGTCTCGTGAGTCGAAAGTGTCACGAATGCCTGAGTAGTAGCTGAGAGCACGGTCCATGTTTGCTGTCAGGGACCCCGTCTGGCGGCTCTACGCTGGGCGCCACGCACGGGTCACCGACCATGGCAACACCGCCAGCCCGCAGGCACAGCGACCCGGGTCACCACCGCACTGCGATCCTGGTCACTGGCTGATACGCATCGGCGGACCGGCCGGTTCATCCACCGGGAGTGTTATTACCCCCCGGCCTGATGAACAATCCGAAGCCCGGTTCGCTTCCCGGTGGGGCGGGCGGGGCTAGGACGCGAGCAGGGCGAGCGCGCCGCGGACCTGGTCGGCGGAGCGGGCCAGCGCGGCCCGGGCGGCATCGACCTCGGCGCCGGAGACCAGGGAGACGAGCGCCGTCTTCAGGTCACCGTCGGCCTCGGCGAGGGCCTGCTGGGAGACCTGCTCGGAGCAGCCGGTGGCCTCGACCAGGATCGAGATCATTCGTCCCCGGAGCTTCGCGTTGGTGGCGACCATATCGATCATGAGGTTCGAGTAGACCCGGCCCAGACGCACCATGACGGCGGTCGAGAACGTGTTGAGCACCAACTTCTGTGCGGTGCCCGCCTTCATCCGGGTCGACCCGGTGACCACCTCGGGTCCGGTGTCCACCCCGATGAACACGTCGACCGAGCGGGCGGCCTCCGCCTCCGGATTGGCGCAGAGCAGCACCGTCGAAGCACCCTTGGCCCGGGCCGCGGCGAGCGCCCCGAGGACGTACGGGGTGCGTCCGCTGGCCGCCAGACCGACCACCAGGTCACCGGCGCGCACACAACTGGCCGCCTCGACCGCGCCGCCCCGCTCGTCGTCCTCGGCGTCCTCCACGGCCCGCCACATGGCGTCCGGGCCACCGGCGAGGTGGGCGCAGAACCAGTGCCGGGGCGAGTTGAAGGTGGGTGCCAGCTCCGCCGCGTCGAGCACTCCCAGGCGGCCGGACGTGCCGGCGCCGAAATAGTGCACCCGGTGACCGCCGCGCAGTGCCGCGACCGCCAGGTCGACGGTGGCGGCGATCTCGTCGAGCACCGCGGCGACCGCGGCCGGCACCCGCCGGTCCGCCTCGTTGATCACGGTGAGGACGTCCCGGGTCGACATCAGGTCGAGGTCGACGCTGAGGGGGTTGCGCCGCTCGGTGGGTGCACCCACCCGGACCGTCGGCCGAGTGGGCGGTGCTGGCATGTCCTCGTCCGGCTCCACCGCACCGGCCGTCATGCCCGCCTCCGGTTGGCACCCACCCGGTGCGACTGGACCGCCTCGGCGGTCGCCTCCAGTGCCTTGCGGGCCCGGGCCCGGTTGCGGGCGGCCACCCCGACGAAGAGGCAGTCGACGACGGTGAGCTGGGCCAGCCGGCTGGCGGTCGCGCCGGAGCGGTAGGTGGTTTCGCGAGCCGCCGTGGTCAACACGAAGTCCGCGACGTCGGTGATCGGCGAACGCGGGAAGTTGGTCAGCGCCACGGTGACGGCACCTCGGGTGCGGGCCTGCTCCAGCACCTCGATCACGTCCGAGGTGGTGCCGGTGTGTGAGATGCCGATCGCCACGTCGCCCCGGCCGAGGAGGGCGGCCGAGGTCAAGGCGGTGTGCACGTCCGGGAAGTAGAAGGCGATCCGGCCGATGCGGTGCAGCTTCTGCTGGAAGTCGGAGGCGACGAACCCGCTGGCGCCGGCGCCGTAGATGTCGATCCGACCGGCACCACTGATCGCCTCGACCACCTGCTCGCAGACGGCGGGGTCGAGCTGCTCGGCAGTCTCCTCGACCGCCCGGGCGTCGTTGAACGCGATGGTGGCGATGATCTGGGCGAGGTCGGCGCCGGGCGGGATGTCACCACCGACCACCCGGGCGTCCGGCGGCTCGATCCGGCGAGCGGCCTCGGCGGCGAGGCGGATGCGCAGTTGCGGGTAACCGTCCATGCCCACCGAACGGCAGAACCGGATGACGGTCGCCTCGGATGTCTCCGCTGCGGTGGCGAGGTCGGTGATGGTCCGCCGGGCCGCAGCGGCCGGATCGGACACGACCAGCCGGGCAACCCGCTGCTCGGCGGGCGACAGCGACGGCAACAGCCCACTGATGTGGACGATCAGCCCACCGGGCTCCTGACTCGCAGAAATCTTCGGACTCTTCGCCACGGGTGAAACTTACTTTCACCAGGCGTAAGCGTCAACTATGACTGTCCGGTAGGAAAAGTGTCGGCAGCCGGGATCACCGGTCCCGCACAGCCTGCCACTCCCGCAGGACCGCCGCCTCATCCGCCGGGTCGAGACCACCCTGCCGTACGGCGGCCGGCTGCGCTGCCATCCAGGACGCGGTCGCCCGAACGGTGTCGGGCAACGGACGGATCGCCAGCCCGGCGTCCAGAGCCGGTCGGGCGTCGCGGTCCATCAGGCCGCCGGACTCCGGCAGTCGCACCCAGAGCGGCAGCGCCCGCTCCCCCGACCACTCACGAACGTCGTGGGACGCCAGGAACTCCTGATCGACCCAGGTCAGGACCGGCTCTGGTACGCCCAGCCCGGCGGCCACTCCGGCCAGCAGGTCCGCTCGGCTCATCGCCGGCCCGATGCCGTCGTACGTGCCGCTGAGGCGGGTGTCGGCGGCGTGCAGCAACCAGGCCGCCAGATCGGCGACGTCCACGAACTGCACCCGGTCGGACGGCCGCCCGGGCGCGAGCACCTCGCCGCCGGCCGACAGCCGCCGCACCCAGTACGGAAAGCGGTCGCTCGGGTCCTCGGCACCGACGATCAGGCCCGCGCGGCAGATGAACGAGCGGTCCACGCCCACCCGTTCGCGGACCGCCTGCTCGATGCTCACCTTGCACTCGCCGTACCAGCGGTGGTCCGGGCCGACCGGACCGTCCACGTCCGGCGGGGCGGCCGGCAGCACGGGCGCGTCCGCGGCGGTCTGGCCCGGGGTGGTGTTGTCCGCGTACACCGAGATCGTCGACACGAACGACCAGTGCCCCACCCGGTCGGCCAGTGCGGAGAGCGCGTGTTGGGCGTGGCTGACCTGGCGGGTCACATCGACCACGGCATCGAAGCCGTCGTCGGCGAACGGCACCAACGCGTCCGGGTCGTCCCGGTCGACCGGCACGAACCGGGCCCCGGCCGGCACGACACCGGAGACGCCCCGGGCCGCGCAGGTGACGTCGTGGCCCTGCGCCAGCGCGAGGTGCGCCACCGCCCGACCGAGGAACCGGGTGCCGCCGAGAACAAGGATCCGCATCCGCCGATCCTGCGCTGCCGACGGGCGATCAGGCCAGCCAGTCTGCCCACGGCAGACCGTGATCATGAAGTTGTTGCCACGCGGGTCGGCGTGTCGCGGCAATAACTTCATGATCGACGGAGCGGCTGAGGGTGCGGTGGGACGGGGCGCTAGCGTGAGGCGCATGGCGGAGCGCAGCGTTCTGGTGACCGGAGGAAGTGGCGGGCTCGGCGGGGCGGCCGTCGCCGCGTTAGTCGAGGCGGGCTGGCGGGTGGTCGTACCGGAGCGGAAAGCCCGACCCGGGTCGGAGCCGGCGGCGGGGGTGGTCCGGCTGGTCGCGGACCTCAGCGACCCGGCGGACGCGGCGCGGGCGGTCGAGGTCGCCGCCGACGACCCGGCGGCGCCGCTGCGGGCCGTGGTCAACCTGGTCGGCGGGTACGCCAGCGGAGGTCTGGTGCACGAGACGCCGATCGAGGTGTTCGAGCGGATGCTCACCGTCAACCTGCGGCCGACCTACCTGGTCACCCAGGCCGCGCTGCCGCATCTCGTGGCGGCCGGCGGCGGCGCGGTGGTGTGCGTCTCGGCCCGCGCGGCGGTCGCCCCGTTTCCGGGCGCGGCCGGTTATGTGACGGCCAAGGCGGGGGTGCTGGCCTTCGCCAACGCGGTCGCGGTCGAATACCGGCCCCGCAACGTCCGCTGCAACACGGTGCTGCCCAGCGTCATCGACACCCCGGCGAACCGGGCTGCGCAGCCCGACGCCGACCACTCCCGTTGGGTCGCGCCGGCCGAGATCGCATCGGTGATCCGTTTCCTCGCCTCGGAGGAGTCGGCCCCGACCAGCGGTGCCACCGTCCCGGTCTACGGGCGGGCCTGAGTCACCAGCGGGCCCACCTCACCGGAGGCCGTCGAGGAGGGCGCGGGCAGCCAGGTCTCCAGGTGCGCCTGGATCTGCTCGGTGACCTCCTCGGCCGTGCGGCCCGCGTCCACCAGCACGAAACTCGGGTATTCGGGCAGGGCCCGGTAGGCGGTGTCCGCCGCCGTCAGCCAGCCCATCGTCTCGTGATCGGTGCCGCGTTCCTCGATGCGCCGGTACGCCTCCGCCGGGTCCACGGCCAGCAGGAAGGTCACCTGTGGCGTCGGAAAGAGCCGGTAGCCGGCCCGCGCGAGTCGCTCCCAGCGCTGCCCGCCGTGGGCCCGGATGCTCGCGTACTGGCAGGCGGAGTAGCGGTCCATCACCGCTGTCCGGCCGGTGAGCAGACAGCTGACCAGGGCTACGGCGATGGCGAGCCAGCGCAGCACGGACTCCACCGCCAGCACGCCGTCGCGCCCGACGAGCCGCTGGGCGTCGGGCCGCCCCAGCCGGTTGGCGAGCCGGCCGAGCCAGCGACGCCCGCTGGCGTTGCGGCGGTACGTCGCGGGGCGGCCGGCAGCGGTCAGCGCGTCGGCCAGTCGGTGTGCCTGAGTGGTCTTGCCCGAGCCGTCGATGCCGATGAGGGCGACGGTGCGCAACCGGGCCCTGCGTCGTCGCATCCCCGATGATCTGGCCACCCTCCATAGGTTATCCGACTCGCGCACCCGACCCGTGAGGTATGTGATGGTTTGTTCCTGTTGACACCCGACCGGGACACCCGCAGGTGTGGCCGACCGGAATGCCGGGTACCGGAGTTCGAGTCCAACCGCCGGTCCACCAACACGACGACGGGAGAACCAGATGGCTGAGCGCGGAGACGAGAGTCTGGTGCACACCCTCAAGAAGGTCGCCGCCGTGCTCAAGCAGTCCGAGATCCCGTTCGCCCTGGGCGGCAGCTTCGCCGTCTACGCCCACGGGGGCCACTCCAGCGAGCACGACGTCGACTTCCTGATCCGGGAGGCCGACGTGGAGAAGGCGCTCGAGGCCCTGGTCGCCGCCGGCTTCGTCGCCGAGCGCCCACCGGAGGACTGGCTGGTCAAGGTCTTCGACGACGGCCGGATGGTGGACCTGATCCACCGGCCGATCGAGACACCGGTGACGGAGGAGACGTTCGCCGACACGGTCATCCGGCCGGTGGACGCGATCCAGATGCCGGTCCTGTCCGCCTCCCAGCTGATGGTGCACAAGCTGCTCAGCTTCTCCCAGCACTACTGCGACTTCGCCCGTGGCCTGCCGCTGGCCCGGTCGCTGCGGGAGCAGATCGACTGGGAACGGGTACGCAAGGAGACGGAGCACTCGCCGTACGCCGAGGCGTTCCTGGTGCTGCTGGACCGGCTGGAGGTGGTGCCGGCCGCCGGCACCCCGACAGGAGAGGGGACATCGTGACCCACCAACGCGACATCGGCGCCGGGCCACCGGACGAGTACGTCGAGGCGGAGATCCAGCGCCTCCTCGCCGAGGACCCCGCCGTCGCCGAACAAGGGATCACCGTGGTCCGGCGGGAACGCGCCATCGTGCTCTACGGCGAGGTGGAGAGCCCGCATCGGCGCGAGGAGATCGTGCGCCGGGTGTCCGAACGCTTCCCGGACACACCGATCACCAGCGACATCGGAGTGATCCGCGCCCAGGCGCCCACGGAGATCGAGCAACTGCCCTGAGGGAGGTTCCATGGTGATCCGGATCGCCGCCGTGGGCGACGTACATCTGGACGAGGACGTGGTCGGCCGCTTCCGCCCCGCGTTGGAGGAGTTGCCGGAGTGCGCCGACGTGCTGCTGCTGGCCGGGGACCTGACCCGGCACGGCACCGAGGCCGAGGCGCGCTGTGTGGCAGAGGAGTTCGGTGGGTTGGCCGTGCCGGTGGTGACCGTGCTGGGCAACCACGACCACCAGTGTGACCAGGTGCCGCAGGTGGTCAAGGTGCTCGAGGACGCGGGCATCACCGTGCTGGAGGGCAACGGCGTCGTGCTGGACTGCGCGGGCGGTCGGCTCGGCATCGCCGGCGTCAAGGGCTTCGGCGGCGGGTTCGCCGGGCGGTGCGCCAGCGACTTCGGCGAGCCGGAGATGAAGGCGTTCGTCCGGACCACCAACGAGAGCGCCGAGAGCCTCGGCACGGCGCTCCGCTCGCTGGACTGCGACATGCTGGTCGCGCTCACCCACTACTCGCCGGTGCCGGACACGCTGGTCGGTGAGCCGTTGGAGATCTACCCCTTCCTCGGCTCGTACCAGTTGGGGCAGGCGATCGACTCGGCGCCCACGGCGCTGGCCCTGCACGGGCACGCGCACGCCGGCACCGAGCGCGGCACGACCCCCGGTGGCGTCCGCGTCCGTAACGTCGCGCACCCGGTGATCAAGCAGGCGTACAGCGTCTTCCACGTCGGCGATCAACTGGACACCGACCAGGTTTCCCCGATCGGCCAGTCGGGTAGTCAGAGGTCATGGAGCTGATTCTCTGGATTCTCGCAGTCGTACTCGTGGTCGCCGGCATTCTCGCGCTGTTCCGCCGGCAGATCCTGTGGGGCATCGTCCTCATCGTTGTCGGGCTGTTGGTCGGCCCGGGTGGTGTCAGCATCTTCAATTAGCGTGCACGCCTCTTAGAACATCGGGACCCGCCGGGGTCGCCGCGACCAGAGCTCCGTCCTCCCGACAGGAGCACTGGCCGGGGCGATCCCGGCGCTTTTTCGTGCACGCCCACGCCGCCGCGACGGTGGAGCCGCCGCGGGTGCCGCGTCGCCGTCCACGGTTTGACCTGACGCTGGATGGAAACTATCTCGACCATGGAGATATCTCAGGACGCGTCGAGGACCTCCGGCCGGCGGCAGTGGTGGGCTCTCGCGGGCTTCGCGGCAGCCGTCTTCGTCGCGGCCGCGATCGGCGGACTGGGGGTGCAGGGCACCACCGACGAGTACGCGAGCCTGCGGCAGCCCGGCTGGGCACCGCCCTCGTGGCTGTTCGGCCCGGTCTGGTCGCTGCTCTACGCGCTGATCGCGGTGGCCGGCTGGCTGGCGTGGCGGCGGGTCGGCTTCGGCCCCGCCCTCTGGGCGTGGAGCGTCCAACTGGTGCTCAACGCCATCTGGACCCCGCTCTTCTTCGGCGCGGGGCAGTACGGGCTCGCGTTCGCCGAGATCGTGGTGATGTGGCTGGCGATCGGGCTCACCGTGGTGCTGTTCGCCCGGGTGTCCCGGGTGGCGGCGGCACTGCTGGTGCCCTACTGGGCCTGGGTCACCTTCGCCGCCGCGCTGAACCTGTCCATCTGGCAGCTGAACTCCTGACCTGCCGGTCCCCGACGGCGGCGCCCGCCGGGGACCGTGGCCGTCCCCCCGGTCAGCAGCGAGGCACGCCGGGGATGTATCCGTCGGAGCCGGTGTACACGTACGCGTCGGCGATGTACCTACCGCTGCCGATCCGGTCCCAGATCGAGCTGGTGCCGTACGTGCCGGTGACCGTGGTGCCGCTGGTCTGGCAGGCGATGGTCACCCGCGTGCCGTCGGCGACGGTGCCCACCGAGGCGTACCCGGTGCCGGGGCCGGAGCGAACGGTCAGCGGGGTGCCGCTGGTGTCGACAGTGCCGTTGCCGCCGCCCGAGGAGCACCCGTTGTCGCTGGTGTAGGTCTTGGTGCCCCAGTAGAGCGCGAGGGCGCCGTTGAAGCGCACCTGGATGTCGGCGCCGTTGAGGCGCTGCTCGTAGTGCAGGTGGGGGCCGGTCGACCCACCGGTGGTGCCGACCCAGCCGAGCACCTTGCCGTAGCCGACCGTCTGCCCGACGGAGACGTTGAAGCCGTTGAGGTGGGCGTAGTAGGTGCTGTAACCGCCCCCGTGGTTGATCCGGACGTATTTGCCGTAGCTGGTGCCGCCGAGGTCGGTCACCCGGTCGACGGTGCCGGGGGCGCTGGCCACCACCGGGTCACCCTGATCGTCGGTGCGGTTGAAGTCGACGGCGTTCGCCGGGCTGTGACCCGACCGGGTCTGCCCGGACCAGGACTGGCCGCACGGGAACGGCACCTTGAAGGTCGGCGCGGCCAGCGCCGGGCTCGCTGGCGCCAGGACTCCCCCGACGAGCACACCCGCCACCAGCAGGCTGATCCACCGCTTTCGCATACAGCTCCTCCTATGTCGAAAACCTTCGATGAGGTGGCCCTAGCCTGACAGATATCGTCAATCTTCGAAAGAGTCGAAGATCCGTCCCGGGAGCGCGCCCACCAGGCAGACCGCAGGTTTCCGGATTGTTACTCGCTCGTGTCTGACAGGGGGTGGACCGGACCGGATGCAAGCGCTTACATGTGTGCACGCCCAATCGGACCGGCGACGGGTCACCAGCACGACCGCGCCGGCTAGGAAGGAGGACGGCATGGCGGTCTCTACCAGACCACGCCAGGCCTTCGTGATCGCCGGCGTACTCGGGCTGGCGCTCAGCGCCACCGCCTGCGGTACCGGCGACGACAAGAAGAGCAACAACGCGGGCTCCGCGGAGTGCGCCGCATACGACAAGTACGAGGGCCACGACGGCAAGAAGGTGTCGATCTACGCGTCCATCCGTGACGCCGAGGCCGACCTTCTTGAGCGCTCCTGGTCGGACTTCACCAAGTGCACCGGCATCGAGATCGACTACGAGGGCAGCGGCGAGTTCGAGGCGCAGCTCCCGGTCCGGGTCGACGGTGGCAACGCCCCCGACATCGCCTTCGTGCCGCAGCCCGGCCTCGTGAAGCGTTTCGCGGACGCCGGCAAGCTCAAGTCCCTGAGCGCCGACACCAAGGCCCTGGCCGAGCAGAACATGCCGGCCGACTGGCTGAAGTACGGCACCGTCAACGGGACGCTCTACGGCGTGCCGCTCGGCGCCAACGTGAAGTCCTTCGTCTGGTACTCGCCGAAGACGTTCAAGGAGAAGGGCTGGGAGGTTCCGACCACCTGGGACCAGCTCATCGCCCTGAGCGACAAGATCGCCGCCAGTGGCACGAAGCCGTGGTGCGCGGGCGTCGAGTCCGGTGACGCCACCGGCTGGCCGGCCACCGACTGGATCGAGGACGTGATCCTGCGGACCCAGGGCCCCGAGGTCTACGACCAGTGGACCACCCACGCGATCCCGTTCAACGACCCGAAGATCGTCGACGCCGTTGACCGCGCCGGCACCATCCTCAAGAACGACAAGTACATGAACGGCGGCTTCGGCGGCGTCAAGAGCATCACCACCACCTCCTTCCAGGAGGCGGGCGTGCCGGTCACCAACGGCAAGTGCGCGATGCACCGGCAGGCGTCGTTCTACGCCAACCAGTTCCCCGAGGGCACCAAGGTGGCTGAGGACGGCGACGCGTTCGCCTTCTACTTCCCGGCCATCGACCCGGCCAAGGGCAAGCCGGTGCTGGGCGCGGGCGAGTTCGTCGTCGGCTACGCCGACCGTCCCGAGGTCCAGGCGGTGCAGACCTACCTGGCTTCGGCCGAGTACGTCAACAGCCGCGCGAAGCTCGGCAACTGGGTCACGGCGAACAACAAGCTGGACATCGCCAACGTGGCCAGCCCGATCGACAAGCTCTCCGTCCAGATCCTCCAGGACAAGACCGGCACCTTCCGCTTCGACGGTTCCGACCTGATGCCGGCTGCCGTCGGCGCGGGAACGTTCTGGAAGGGCATGGTCGAGTGGCTGAACGGCAAGGCGACCGCCCCGGTGCTCCAGGGCATCGAGAGCAGCTGGCCTAAGTGATCCCGGCGGTGGACCCGAGAGGGAGGGTTGATGGAGTTCGACTTCGCCGATCAGCAGCCGAAGCTCCTCATGCTGATGTACGGGCTGATCGCCTTCGTGGTGGTGGTGGGCGGTCTGCTCCTGCTGCTCGATCTGGTGCCGGCCTGGTTCGCCCGGCGACGGGAGGCACAGCTCGTCGCCGCCTCGGCGAGTGGGGCTCCACTCCCCCGCCGAACCAAGCCGCGGGAAGGGCTCTTCGCGCTCTTCTTCCTGCTGCCGACGCTGCTGCTGCTCACCATCGGCCTGGTCGTGCCGGCCATCCGCACCACGCTGCTCTCCCTGATGGACGGCAGCAGCACCAACTGGGTGGGGCTGCGCAACTACGGCTGGATGTTCTCCGACGACTCGATCGTCCGGGTCCTGATCAACACGTTGGTCTGGGTGCTCCTGGTCCCCCTGGTGGCGACCGGCTTCGGCCTGATCTACGCCGTCCTGGTGGACAAGGCCCGGTTCGAGTCGGTGGCCAAGTCACTGATCTTCCTGCCGATGGCCATCTCCTTCGTGGGCGCCAGCATCATCTGGAAGTTCGTCTACGCCTACCGGGGTGAGGGCGACCAGATCGGCCTCCTCAACCAGATCGTGGTCACCCTCGGCGGCGAGCCCAAGCAGTGGCTGCTCGAATCACCCCTGAACACGCTCCTGCTGATCGTCATCATGGTCTGGATCCAGGCCGGTTTCGCCATGGTGGTGCTCTCCGCCGCGATCAAGGCGATCCCCGGCGACATCGTGGAGGCCGCCCGGCTCGACGGGGTCAGCCCGTGGCAGATGTTCTGGCAGATCACCATGCCGAGCATCCGGCCGGCGCTGATCGTCGTGGTGGTGACCCTCACGATCGCCACGCTCAAGGTCTTCGACATCGTCCGGACCTCGACCAACGGCAACTACGACACCAGCGTGATCGCCAGCGAGATGTACAACCAGGCGTTCCGGTACGGCCAGAACGGACAGGGCTCCGCGCTCGCGGTCTTCCTCTTCATCCTGGTCATCCCGGTCGTGATCTACCAGATCCGCAACCTCCGTCAACAGCGGGAGGGCTGAGATGACGACCGCAACGCCCACTGTCGCCGCCGGCACCCAGAAGACCGACGGCACCCCGACCACCACGGCCGGGCGGGTCCGCAAACGGCTGAACAGCCGCACCGCGACCCTCGTCTCGGTCGTCATCGCGGTGGTCTGGACCATCCCGACCTTCGGTCTGCTCGTCTCCTCGCTCCGGCCGGAAGACGAGATCAAGACCACCGGCTGGTGGACGGCCTTCACCAACCCGCAGTTCACCTTCGAGAACTACCAGCAGGTCCTGTTCGGGCGGTCGTCGTCCTCGGGGCAGCTCGCCGGGTCCTTCATCAACTCCCTGGCGATCACCATCCCGTCGGTGCTCTTCCCGCTCGCCTTCGCCTGCCTGGCGGCCTACGCGCTGGCCTGGATCAACTTCCGCGGCCGGGACTGGGTCTACATCGCGATCTTCGCGCTGCAGATCGTGCCGTTGCAGATGGCCCTGGTGCCGCTGCTGAAGTTCTTCTCCACCGGCGTCACCCTCGGCGGCGTCACCCTGATGCCGGCGTGGGATCTGGTCGACGAGCAGAAGTTCGCCCAGGTGTGGTTCGCGCACACCTGTTTCGCGCTCCCGTTCGCCGTCTTCCTGCTGCACAACTTCATCTCGCAGCTGCCGGGCGACCTGATGGAGGCGGCCCGCGTCGACGGGGCCACCCACCCGAAGATCTTCCGCACCATCGTGCTGCCGCTGATCACCCCGGCACTGGCGGCGTTCGGCATCTTCCAGTTCCTCTGGGTCTGGAACGACCTGCTGGTCGCGCTGATCTTCGCCGGCGGCGGCAACGAGACCGCCCCGCTCACCGTCCGGCTCGCCGAGATGGCCGGCACCCGGGGCAACGAGTGGCAGCGCCTCACCGCCGGAGCGTTCGTCTCCATCGTCGTACCGCTCATCGTCTTCCTGTCCCTGCAGCGCTTCTTCGTGCGAGGTCTGCTCGCCGGCAGCGTCAAGGGCTGACCCGCTTGCCCGCCGCCGCCTGGCCCCTCGGGCGGCGGCGGGCGCTCCGGGCACCGAGCGGGGGAACCGTGACGAGGATTGATGATGTGGCCCGGCTGGCCGGAGTGTCCACGGCCACCGTCTCGCGGGCCCTGCGCGGGTTGCCGACGGTCTCGGCCGCCACCCGACGCCGGGTGCTCGCCGCCGCCGAGCAGCTCGACTACGAGGTCTCACCGAGCGCGTCCCGACTGGCCGGGGGGCGGACCGGCACGGTCGCGGTGGTGGTGCCCCGGATCACCCGCTGGTTCTTCAGCACCATCGTCGAGGCGGTGGAGGAATACCTCCACCAGTCCGGTTACGACCTGCTGCTCTACAACCTGGGTGGTCGGGAGCAGGTCCGCCAGCGGGTCCTGCGTACGGCCAACCTGCACAAACGGGTGGACGCCATCATGCTGGTCGCCACGCCACTGCGGCCGGCCGACCTGACCGCGCTGGCCGCTCTGGAACTGCCCGGGGTGACCATCAGCTCGGGCAGCAGGGTGCCCAACTGGCCCTGCGTCCGCATCGACGACGTGGCCGCCGCCCGGGCCGCCACCCGACACCTGCTCGACCTCGGGCACCACCGGATCGCGCACATCTCCGGTGACCCGGACGACGAGTTGGCCTTCACCACCCACCTCGACCGCCGCCGGGGCTACCAGGCGGAGCTGCGCTCCGCGGGTCTGCGGCTCGACCCGACCCTGGACGTCGAATCCTCGTTCACCATCGACGGCGGCACCCGCGCCACCGAGGAGCTGCTGGCCCGCGGCGAGCCGCCGACCGCGATCGTCGCCGCCTGCGACGAGATGGCGATGGGTGCCATGACCGCGCTGCGCGACGCCGGACTGCGGGTGCCGCAGGACGTCAGCGTCATCGGCATCGACGACCACGACCTGGCCGGCGTGCTCGGGCTCAGCACCATCGCCCAGCCCGCCGCCGAGCAGGGCCGACTGGCCGCCCGGATGTTGCTCGACCCGCTCGAAGCCCGACCTCCGGGCCCCCTCCTGAGCCACCAGGTCACCGACGGCGCCACGCCGGTGATCCTGCCCACTCGGCTGGTGGTCCGGGACTCGACCGCACCACCCCGGGCACACTGAAGAACTCCAACCATCCGCCGCCGGCCGGCGGCGGGCGGCGACGCGGCCGGCAGCCGCCGGCGGTCCACCCACAGCGCGACACGGGAGAAGACCCTGAACACCGATCCGACGCAGCAGACCCCCTCCGGTCACCCGGTCACCGGCTGGTGGACCGAGGCGACCATCTACCAGATCTACCCGCGATCGTTCGCCGACTCGGACGGGGACGGCATCGGTGACCTGCCCGGCATCACGGCCCGCCTCGACCACCTCGTCGAGTTGGGCGTGGACGCGGTGTGGCTCTCCCCGTTCTACCCGTCACCGCAGGCCGACGCCGGCTACGACGTGGCCGACTACCGCGACATCGACCCGCTGTTCGGCACCCTCGCCGACGCGGACAAGCTGATCGCCGAGGCCCGGTCCCGCAGCCTGCGGGTGATCGTGGACCTGGTGCCGAACCACACCTCGTCCGCGCACCGCTGGTTCCAGGCCGCCCTGCCCGCCGCGCCCGGCAGCCCGGAACGGTCCCGGTACATCTTCCGGGACGGCCTCGGCCCGACCGGTGACCAGCCGCCGAACGACTGGCAGAGCGTCTTCGGCGGCCCGGCCTGGACCCGGACGGTGGACCCGGACGGGCGGCCCGGCCAGTGGTACCTGCACCTGTTCGACACCGGCCAGCCGGACCTCAACTGGGACAACCCGGAGGTCCACGCGGAGTTCCTGGACGTGCTGCGGTTCTGGCTGGACCGTGGGGTGGACGGCTTCCGGGTCGACGTGGCACACGGCCTGATCAAGCAGGCCGACCTGGCCGACTGGCAGGAGCCGCAGGAGATCCTCTCCGGCAACGAGATCGACAAGCCGCGCCCGCCGATGTGGGACCAGGAGGGCGTGCACGAGATCTACCGGCAGTGGCGGCAGGTGCTGGACAGCTACCCGGGCGAGCGGGTGCTCGTCGCCGAGGCGTGGGTGGAGCCGGCCGAGCGGCTGGCCCGCTACGTCCGCCCGGACGAGATGCACCAGGCGTTCAACTTCGAGTACCTGTTGGCCCCGTGGACCGCACCGGCCCAGTACGCGGTGATCACCCGCTCGTTGGAGGCGACCGACTCGGTCGGCGCGCCGACCACCTGGGTGCTGTCCAACCACGACGTGGTGCGGCACGCCTCCCGGCTCGGCCTGCCGATCGGCACCGTACGACCCAACGGCATCGGCATCGGCGACCCGCAGCCGGACGCGGCGCTCGGCCTGCGCCGGGCCCGGGCAGCGACTCTGCTGATGCTCGCCCTGCCCGGCTCGGCCTACCTGTACCAGGGCGAGGAGTTGGGTCTACCCGAGCACACCACGCTGCCCGACGAGGCCCGGCAGGACCCGACCTGGGCGCGCAGCGGGCACACCCAGCGTGGCCGGGACGGCTGCCGGGTGCCGATCCCGTGGGAGGCCGACGCCCCGTCGTACGGCTTCGGGCCCACCGACGCGAGCTGGCTGCCGCAGCCCGCGCTCTGGGCGGAGTACGCGCTGGACCGCCAGCGCGACGTGCCCGGCTCCACGTACGAGCTGTACCGCGCCGCGTTGCGGCTGCGCCGCGAGCACGGGCTGGGTCGCGGCACCCTGGAGTGGGTGCCCTCCGGCGACGACACGGTCACCTTCCGCAACGCCGGGCTGACCGTGCTGACCAACTTCGGCGCGACCCCGGTGCCGTTGCCGGCCGGTGCCGAGGTGCTCACGACCAGCGCACCCCTGGACGACGACGGCGCGGTCCCGACCGACGTGACGGTCTGGCTGCGCTGACCCTGCCCTGAGCCCGAGGGGGCCGACATCCCGCGCAACATCAGGGATGTCGGCCCCTCACGCTCACCCGAGGCCGCACTTTGCCTGATGTTGCCCGGCTCGAGGCGCCCGTGAGGTCGGTGGCGGGTCAGAGGCGGTCGGCGCGGGTGTGCAGCAGGTCGTGGACGTTCTCGATGTCCGCGGGTGAGGTCCGTGAGGCGAGCCAGTACATGACACCGGTGGGAATGAAGAAGAGCTGGAACGCGGCCAGCCCGACGGCGAAGTTCAACGGCGGCGGGAATGCCACTCGCAGGGCCTGGAACGCCACCCCGACCAGCCCGTTGCCGGCCGCGCGGCCAACGCCGTTGACCAGGTTGCCCAGGCTGTAGACCGTGCCCCGGTGCTCCGGCGGGTTGACGTCGGCGATCAGCGCGAACCAGTTCGGCGAGTTGGCCGAGGTCAGCGCGAGCGCGACGATCGCCGTGAGCAGGCTCAGCCCCACCGACGGCTCGGTGAAGACGCTGGACAGCACCGCGCCGACGACGGCCCCGCCACTCGCGCCGTCCGGCACGTCGATGGTCACCGGGACGAAGAACAACACCAGGTAGAACGGCAGCGCGGCGAGGATGCCGACCGCGGCGACCAGGGCACGCCCTCTCGGCGTACGCCGCTGCGCCGCGTCACCGATCAGGCCGCCCACGATCGAGAGCACCCCGCCGAGCTGGAACAGTGTGGCGAACACGCTGCCCACCACCACCGCGGTCGACGTCGAGTATCCCTGGGCCTCGGCCCGTTCGGCGAAGAGCACCGGCAGCCAGACCAGCGAGCCGAACGCGGCCTGCGCGGTAAGGCCCTGCAGGATCAGCCACCGGTTGGTCCGTCGGGCCAGGATGCGCGGTAGGTCGGCGCGGCTGATCCGGTAGTCGTACTCGGCGCCGGCGTCCAGCCTGCCGGCCAGCTCCGGCTCGCTCTGACCACGGCGGACGTCGTACGTGAACAGGTAGGCAAGGGTCGCGGCCAGGCCGACGCCGGTCAGGATCAGGAACGGTCGCCGCCAGTCGGCCGCCCCGAGCAGCCCGCCGACGAGCGTGCCGGCCAGGGTGCCGACTCCCTGGGAGAGCCCCCAGAAGCTCATCACCAACCCGCGCCGGGTCGGTGAGATCAGGTCGGTGACCACCGAGAAGCCGACCGAGCCGACCGCACCGAGGCCGACCGCGGCGACCAGTTGTGCGGCGAGGAACGTCAGGTAGCCACCGGCGAGCGCGCTGCCACCGGTGCCCGCCGCCCAGAGCAGCGTGCCGACCATGAGCAGGGGCTTGCGGTTGGTCCGGTCGCCGACGTACGCCCAGCCGACCGCCGCCACGGCGCTGACCAGGAAGCTGACCGCGGTGACCAGGCCCAGCAGCCGCCCCGACACGTCGAACGCGTCGGAGATCGGGCCGTACAGCGGCGGAACCAGCCCGATCGCCACGTTGTCCAGGGAGGCGAGCAGCACGAACACCACGACGCTGTACAACCGGTGGGCCGGGCCACCGCCCCGGCCGGGCGGGCGTGGGTCGGGCTGCGCCCGCCCCGGGCCGGGCCCGCCACTGGTCACCGTCATGACCGGCAGCCAACCAGACTCCGCCGAGGACGTCGTCACGCGGGTGGGTGCCGGTCACCGTCGACCGGCACCCACCCGCGTCGATCCCGACGGTCAGCGCCGGTCGAGAACCAGTCCGCGGGCTGCCGCGTACTGCTCACGCACGGCGGGGACGGGCTCGGCGGCGTACTCCTCGGTGCCCTCGACCGCCCAGACCGGCGGCGTGGGACCACCCAGGGCGACCCAGGCGGCCTGCCGGGCGGCGCCGTCGGCGACGTACTCCCCGGCCGGTGGGACGACGACCGGGCAGCCGAAGACCTGCGGCGCGATCCGACGGACCGCGGCCGACCTGGCGCCGCCGCCGACCAGGATGACCCGGCGAGCGGTGGCGCCCTGCGCGGTCAGCGCGTCCAGGCCGTCGGCGAGCGCGCAGAGCATGCCCTCCACGGCGGCCCGGGCCAGGTGCGCGGGGGTCGACGTGCGCAGGGTCAGGCCGTGTACCGCGCCGGTGGCGAGCGGCCGGTTCGGCGTCCGCTCACCCTCCAGGTAGGGCACCATGACCAGCCCGTCCGCGCCGGCTGGCGCGGAGAGCGCCAGCTCGGCCAGCTCGTCCAGGCTGACCCCGAGCATCGCGGCGGCGGCGTCCAGCACCCGGGCCGCGTTGAGCGTGCACACCAGCGGGAGGAAACGACCGGACGCGTCGGCGAAGCCCGCCACCGCACCGCTCTCGTCGGCGGCCGGCACGTCGGCGACGCTGAACACGGTGCCGGACGTGCCGATCGAGACGACCACGTCGCCTCCGACGGCACCGACGCCGAGCGCGGCCGCGGCGTTGTCACCGGTGCCCGCGCCGAGCAGCGCGCCGCCCGACCCACCCAGCTCGTCGGCCAGCTTGCCCGCCGACTCGCCCGGACCGAGCACCTCGGGCACCACCAACCGCCGGCCGAAGCCCCGCTCCAGCAGGTCCGGTCGGTAGTCGCCGGTGGCCGGCGACCAGTAACCGGTGCCGCTGGCGTCACCCCGGTCGGTACGCAACGCGCCCAGACCCGGTGCGCCGGCCAGCCGCCAGGTCAGCCAGTCGTGCGGCAGGCAGACGGCGGCCACCCGGGCCGCCAGCTCCGGCTCGTGCCGGGCCAGCCACCGCAGCTTCGTGATGGTGAAGCTGGCCACCGGGACGCTGCCGGCGGCCTCGGCCCAGAAGCGACGCCCGGCCGCGCCGCCGCCGGCCTCCTCTACGAGGTCGGCGGCGGCGTCGGCGGATCGGGTGTCGTTCCACAGCAGCGCCGGGCGGACCACCCGGCCGTCCTCGTCGAGGCACACCATGCCGTGCTGTTGGCCGGCGACGGAGATCGCGGCCACGTCGGCCAACCCGCCGGCCTGGTCGGCAGCACTACGCAGTGCCTGCCACCAGGCTTCCGGGTCGACCTCGGTGCCATCCGGGTGCGGCGCCCGGCCCTGCCGGAGCAGGGCACCGGTCTCCGCGTCCCGGATGACCACCTTGCAGGACTGGGTGGACGAGTCGACGCCCGCGACCAACGGCATGGCGGGGCCTCAGCGGGCGCCGAGCAGGTGCTCGACGGCGAGCTGGTTGAGCCGGACGAAGGCGAAGCCCCGCTCGGCCACCGCGTCGACGTCGACATCCTCGAACGCCGACCGGTCGGCCAGGAACTCGTCGTAGCTCTCGCCGTCGTTGAGCGTCGGCGTGCTCAGCTCGCCGACCTTGCTGGCGGCGAGCGCCTCGATCACCTCGGGGTCGGCGCGGAACGCCGCGGCCCGCTCCTTGAGCAGCAGGTACGTGCTCATGTTGGCCGCCGCCGAGGCCCAGACACCGTCCATGTCCTCGGTGCGCGAGGGCTTGTAGTCGAAGTGCCGGGGGCCGTCGTAGGCCGGCCCGCCGTTCGGGCCGCCGTTCTCCAGGAGGTCCACCAGGGCAAACGCGTTCATCAGGTCACCGTGGCCGAAGACCAGGTCCTGGTCGTACTTGATGCCACGCTGGCCGTTGAGGTCCAGGTGGAACAGCTTGCCCTGCCAGAGCGCCTGGGCGATGCCGTGGGCGTAGTTGAGCCCGGCCATCTGCTCGTGGCCGACCTCCGGGTTGAGACCGACCAGCTCCGGGTGGGCCAGCTGGGAGATGAAGCCGAGCGCGTGCCCGATGGTGGGCAGCAGGATGTCGCCGCGCGGCTCGTTGGGCTTGGGCTCCAGGGCGAACCGCAGGTTGTAGCCCTTGTCGATGGAGTACTGGGTGAGCAGGTCGACAGCCTCGCGGTAGCGGTCCAGCGCGGCGCGGACGTCCTTGGCGAGGTCGTACTCGGAGCCCTCGCGGCCGCCCCACATCACGAACGTGCTGGCACCCAGCTCGGCGGCCAGGTCGACCTGGCGCAGCACCTTGCGCAGCGCGTACCGGCGGACGTCGCGGTCGTTGCTGGTGAAACCGCCGTCCTTGAAGATGGGGTGGGTGAAGAGGTTGGTGGTGACCATGGGCACCACGAGGCCGGTCTCGTCGAGTGCCTTACGGAACCGGGCGATGTGCTGGTCGCGGGTGGCGGCGTCGACGCCGAACGGGATCAGGTCGTCGTCGTGGAACGTGATGCCGTACGCGCCCAGCTCGGCGAGCCGGTGCACCGCCTCGACCGCGTCGAGCTCGGGGCGCGTCGCGTCACCGAACGGGTCGCGGGCCTGCCATCCGACGGTCCAGAGCCCGAAGGAGAACTTGTCGGCGGGAGTGGGACGGGGTGCCATGAGCGACCTCCGGGGTGGTGGTGTTGTCCGCTATTTGTTCAGCCATTGAATTATTTGCCCGCCCTATGGCACTGTCAAGGGGTGAGCCTCACCCACGCCCCGGCCGGCGCAGTCCGTCAGGGCAGTCTGCGCGAGCTCAACCTCGCCCTGGTGCTCGGCCGCATCGCCGCGGCCGACCGCCCTCCGTCCCGGGCCGACCTGGCGACCGCGACGGGCCTGACCAGAGCCACCGTCTCCGCGGTGGTCGAGGACCTGCTCGCCGGCCAGCTGGTCAGCGAGTCCGACCCGGCACCACGCTCCGGCGCCGGCCGCCCGGCCCGCGGGCTGGTCCTGGCCGACCAGGGGCCGGCCGGGCTCGGCTTGGAGGTCAACGTCGACTACCTCGCGGTGTGCGTGGTGGACCTCGCCGGCCAGGTCCGCCACCGCACCGTGCACCGGGCCGATCTGCGCCCGGTGGCCCCCGCCGACGCCCTGGCCCAGCTGGTCGAGATGGCCGGGGTGGCCCGCGACGACGCCACCGGGCAGGGCCTCACCCTGGTCGGGGCCGCGCTCGCGGTGCCCGGCCTGGTGGACGACGCCGGGTTGGTCCGGCTCGCGCCCAACCTCGGCTGGCGTGACGTGCCCGTGCCCGCGCTGCTCGCCGCGCACCCGCCGCTGGTCGAGCAGGTGCCCGGCGTCCCGGTCCTGGTCGTGGACAACGAGGCCAACCTCGCCGCGCTCGGTGAGCTGCACTCCCGACCACCCGGCCCGTCCAGCTTCCTGCACATCTCCGGAGAGGTGGGCATCGGCGCCGGCATCGTGCTGGACGGGGCGCTGTTCCGCGGCGTCCGCGGTTGGAGCGGCGAGATCGGGCACCTCCCGGTCCACCCCGAGGGCCGCGCGTGCCGGTGCGGCGGGCAGGGCTGCCTGGAGCAGTACGCCGGCCAGGAGGCGATCGTGGCCGCTGCCGGGCTGGCCCGGGCGGAGCTTCCGGCGGACACCGCGACGGCGCGGCTGGCCGAGCTGGCCGAGGCCGGCGACGCCGACGCTCTGCGGGCGCTGCACGACGCGGGGACGGCGCTGGGTGTCGCGGTGGCCGGCGTCGTGAACCTGCTCGACCTGGACACCGTGGTGCTCGGCGGCGGGTACGCGGCGCTGGCGCCCTGGCTGTGCCCTCCCGTGCTCGCCGAGATCGCCAGCCGGGTGCTGACCGCCGCCTGGTCGCCGGTCACGGTCCGGCCGTCGACGCTCGGCGCGGAGGCCGCCGCGGTGGGTGCCGCCGGCTCGGTGGTCCGCCGGATCGTCGCCCAGCCCGCCGGGTGGCTGGCCCGCTCCGGCTGACCGACGTCCTGCGCCCTGGGCGTCCGTCGGTGGGGATCGGTATTCTTGCCCCTCAGCAACGATGCCCGGTGAGGAGTCGAGAAGCAGCATGCGCACGAGTCGTCAGACGCGAGCCGGCGTCCGGCGGTGACCACGACGCGGCAACCCAGCGGCACTCCGCTGTCAGCCGACCCGCCGTTGGCCCGCGAGCTGCTCGACGGTCTCGCCGAGGCAGTCCTCACGACGGACGAGACCGGCCGTGTCACCCTGCTCAACGCCAGGGCGGCGGAGCTGCTCCCGGAAATCGCCGTCGGCACCGAGCTGTCCCGCTGCCCGGTGGCGGCCCTGGCCCGGGCCGTCGCCAGCGACGCCGGCCGCTTCGACGCCGACCACCGTGGCCGACGCCTCCGCGGTGTGCGACGACAGCTCGCCAGCGCCCGGTTCGCGTGGTATGTGCGCGACGCCACCGAGGAGCACGCCCGCAGCGACGCCCTGCTCGCCGAACGCTCCCGCACCGCGTTTCTCGCCCAGGCCGGCAGCCGGCTCGGGCTGTCCCTGCACCGGGACCAGGTGCTCCTGGCGGCCACCACCCTCGCGGTGCCCTACCTGGCCGACGCCGCCGTGGCCCTGCCCCGACCAGCCGTCCCGGCCGAGCCGCACGCCCGCTGGATCCGGTACGCCGACGGCGAGCCCGCCCCGGTCAGCGGGCTGGCCCCGGCGACGCTGACCGACACCGTGCCCGGGCTCGCCGAGGCGCTGGCCGGCGACCTCACCGAGCCGAGCCGTTGGCGGGGCACCGAACTCGCCGACCTGGCCGCGATGCTGCCACCCGGGTTCGGCCACCCCGGCATGGTGCTGGTCAGCCCGATGCTCGGCGCCGAGGGGTCAGCCGGCGCTCTGCTGCTCGTCCGACGGGCCGGGCGGCCCGACTTCGACCAGCGCGACATCGAGCTCGCCCGGGAGTTCGCCGCCCGGGCAGGTGCCGCCCTGGCCACCGCGGACCTGCACGGCGAGCAGGCCCACCTGGCCCGGGTCCTCCAGGCCAGCCTGCTCCCGCCCGAGCTGCCCACCGTGCCCGGCGTGACCCTGGCCGGCGGCTACCGGGCCGCCGGCGACACCCTGCGCATCGGAGGCGACTTCTACGAGGTGTTTCCGCATCCTCGCGGCGCTCTGTTCGCGCTCGGCGACGTGTGCGGCAGGGGCGTGGGCGCAGCCGTGCTGACCGGCCGGGTCCGCCAGTCGTTGCAGACGCTGCGTCTTGTCGAGCAGCGCCCGCTGGAGCTGGTCAACCTGCTCAACCGGGCGTTGTTCGACGCGCCGGACGCGGCGCGGCGCAGCCAGCTCACCACACTGCTGCTGGGTTCCCTGGAGCGCGGGCCCGCTGGCGTGGACGTCCGGATCGCCGGCGGGGGTCACCCGGCGCCACTGCTGCTCACCACCGACGGCACCGTCACCCCGGTGCCGGTCGGCGGTATGCCGGTCGGGGCGCTGGCGGCCGCACGGTTCGCCGAGACCCGGGTGCACCTCGACCCGGGTGACCTGCTGCTCGCGTACACCGATGGGGTGACCGAGGCGCGTGGCCCCCGCGACACGGCGATGTTCGGCGAGGCCCGGCTGCGCGCCGCGGTCGCGGCGGCGGCCGGGCAGCCGCCGGCGGTGCTGATCGACCGGGTGCTGCGGGCGGTCGACGACTGGTTGGACGGCCAGGCCCACGACGACGTCGCGATGCTGGCCGTGTGCGCATCGGTGCCGGCGTGAGCGGGCCGGCGGCGGCGCGGAGTGTGCGCGACCTGGCCACGGCCGCACCAGCCCCGAGCGGCCCGGTCAGGCGGTTCGTGCCACCGGTGGGCCGCCGGCCGGCCAGTCCCGGGTGGGGCCGGCCGGGCGTTCCTGGTCGCCCGACGACGAGCCTGCCCAGGCCCCGCGGGTCTGCCGGCCCGGATCGGTGGGCTGAGGCCGCCCACCGGGTCGGTCCGGGCCGTCCGGCCAGCCCTCCTGCCCCGTCGGCTCGGCCAGTGCCGCCGCGGCGTGCGCCTGCTGGCGGCGACCGACCTCGTCGAATTCCCGCATCCCCCGCAGGAGCGCGTCGCGGCCCTCCGGGCTCATTTCGGCCAGCACGGCCCCGAGCTGTTCCTGACGGTCCGCCCGAAGCTCGGCGAGAAGCCGGCGGGCCTCCGGGGTGAGGTGCAGCGAGATCTCCCGCCGGTCGAAGCGGCCCGGCACGCGCTCCAACATGCCGGCGGCGACCAGCCGGTCACAGAGGCGGCTGGCGGAGCTGAGCAGCATGTCGAGTCGGGTGGCGAGCCGACGCAGGTTGATCCCGTCGGCCTGTTCCACCACCATCACGGCCCGTAGCTGGGCGCCGGAGACGCGACTGGCGGTCCCCTCCCGGGCGGATTCCCAGATGCCAAGCAGGCTTGCGGCCGCCGCGTCCAGCGCGGCAGCCATACTCGTCTCGGGGTCCGTCGGACCGTTCACGTCGGCCATGGTGGCCCGAGAGTACTCCGAACCCGCTGGTAGTCGAGCTTGAGCAAGGGAGCGACGATGAGCGAACCGGTCAATCAGGCACGGCGCGCCCTGAACCAGACACCGGCCGACCGGCTCGTGGGCGGTGTCGGGGACGTGCTCGACCGGTCGTACGGGATCACCGACGTCGAGCTGTACCAGGTCGACTACCGGCTCTCGGAGCTTCTGCCGCTCGGCGAAGGAGAGCCGGTCACCAGCCCCGGGCACCCCGCCTGGCGGGCCTTCGACCACCAGTCACCGATCGTCACCGACGGCACCGGGTGGTTCCCGGTCACGATGCGTGGCGAGCGGCGGGGAGTGTTGTGCCTGTCGCCCGTCCCGGACGACCCGGACGTCGTCACCGCGCTCGCCGAGATCGCCACGGCGCTCGCCCACGAGGTGGCGGCGGTGTCCGCCGGCACCGACGTCTACCGGGCGGCGCGACGCGCACAGCGCCTCACCCTGGCCGCCGAGATGCAGTGGGACCTGCTCCCCGGCCGTAGCCGGATCCGACCCTCGTTCAGCCTCGCCGGGCAGTTGGAGCCGGCGTACACGGTGCGCGGTGACAGCTTCGACTGGTCCGACGACGGGGAGCGGCTCTGGCTGTCCACCGTCAACGGCACCGGTGAGGGCGTCGCCGCCTCCCTGCTGACCTCGTTGGCCACCCACGCGCTGCGCAACGCGCGCCGGGCCGGGCTGAGCCTGGCCGACCAGGCCGCCCTCGCCGACCAGGCCATCTACGACCTGTACCGGGGCGAGCAGCACCTCTCCGCGTTGCTGATGGAGCTGGACCTCCACACCGGGACGATGACCGTGGTCGACGCGGGCTCGCCCCGACTGGTCCTGCTGCGCGGCGGTGAGGTCACCGAGCAGCCCCTGGAGGCGCAGTTCCCGCTCGGCATGTTCGAGGCGACCGACTACCACGAGCAGAAGCTCCCGCTGGAGCGCGGCGATCGGCTCTTCGTCGTCAGCGACGGGGTGGTGGAGGCCACCGGGCAGCACATGCGCTACGGCGAGACGGCACTGGACCGCTTCCTGCGCCGGACCGGGCCGATGGCGCCACTGGACGCCGTCCGCTCGCTGATCGGTGACCTGCGCGCGTTCGTGGCCGGCGACCTGGTCGACGACGCGGTGGTCGTCTGCCTGGACTGGAACGGCCCGCAACCGTGACCGGTCGGGTCAGTACGCCCCGCGGCCGTTCAGCACCGCTCCGAAGGTCTTCCAGAGGATGGTGAGGTCGGCGGCGAGGGACCAGTTCTCCACGTAGTAGAGATCGAGCCGGATGCCGTCCTCCCAGCTCAGATCCGAGCGACCGCTGACCTGCCAGAGGCCGGTCATGCCGGGTTTGACCAGCAGCCGCCGGGCCACGTCGCCGTCGTAGCGGGCCACCTCCGAGGGCAGCGGCGGGCGGGGCCCGACCATGCTCATCTGGCCCAACAGCACGTTGACGAGCTGCGGCAGCTCGTCCAGTGACCACTTGCGCAGCAACCGGCCCACCCGGGTGACCCGGGGATCGTGGCGCATCTTGAACATCAGGCCGTCGGTCTCGTTGCGGGCGGTCAGCTCGGCCAGCATGGCGTCGGCGTTGACCACCATGGTGCGGAACTTGAACACGCCGAACTCCTGCCCGCCCCGGCCGACGCGGACCTGGCGGAACAGCACCGGACCCCGGCTGTCCACTTTGATGGCCAGGGCGATGAACGCGATCAGCGGCAGCAGCAGCGCCAGCGCCAGCGACGAGACGGACCGGTCGACGAGACCCTTCACCAGCTTGCGGGCCCCGCGGAACTCGGGGGCCTCGACGTGGATCAGCGGCAGGCCGGCGACCGGGCGGGTGTGGATCCGGGGGCCGGCGACGTCGGTCAGCGCGGGTGCCACGACCAGGTCGACGCCGGTTCCCTCCAGCTGCCACCCCAGGCGGCGCAGTCGGGTCGCGGTCAGCTCGCCGGACGCGGTCACCGCGACGGTGTCCGCGCCGATCGCGGTGGCCGCCTCCGGGATGCCACGGAAGGACCCCACCACCGGCACGTCGCCCAGCCGCTGCGCCACCGGTGCGAGCAGCGCGTCCGGAATGCACGCGCCGACCACCTGGTAACCGGCGTACGGCTCGCGGCGCAGCGTGTGCACCAGCTCCAACACGTGGGCGGTGTCGCCGACCACCAGCACCTTTCGGGACCACCCCGCGCCCAGCGAGCGGGCCCGGTGCAGGCGTTTACGGGCGGCGAACCGCGCCAGCTCCAGCCCGACGGTGCCCACCGCGAAGGAGATTCCGAGAAAACCCCGGGAGACGCCGAAGTCGGCGATGTAGCCGACGATGGCGATCGCACCGGCCAGTCGCAGGCTTGCGGAGCTGACCCGCCGGTACTCGTCGGCCCCGTAACCGATCACCCGGTCGTCGTAGCAGCCGAGAAACTTGAGCGAGATCAGCCAGGCCAGCACCAACCCGGGGGCGACCAGCACGTACGGGACGTCGGAGCCGGTCGGCTCGTCGTCGCCGAAGCGGGTGACGTAGCCGACGAGCAGCGCGATGATGAGGACGGTGGTGTCCAGCACCACCAGAACCCGGACGTAGGACCGTTCGTCGGCGCGTGCCACCAGCCCGGCAGGACGCCCGTTCGGCCCCGCCGACGTGGCGGGGGTCAACAGTGTCGCCGCGGTCACCGGCCCTCCCACTCTGTTCAGGATGGCCCCGGCCGACGGGTCGGTCCGGAGGCGGACCGACTATGCCGGAACAGTCGACATCCTGCCTTGACAACTATGACGACCGATTGCTTCGGACGTATTGCCGTCACTTTTCTTCAATACGGTGGCCAAAAAGGGCCTGCCACACCGGATGGACGGTACGGCAGGCCCTCTGGTGTCTGAGCGTCGGATCAGCGCGGTGCCGGCGGGCGCCGGGCGATGGCGCTGAGGAAGATGGTGCCGATCTCGCTCGGGTCCTTGGTGACGAAGACGTCGCCGCCGGTCACCTTCGTGATCGACTCCAGCTCGGCCTTGCTGACGCCCTCGCCGATGCCGATCATGATGACCTGGACCGGCCGCTCCGGGTCGGCGAGTTCCTTGAGCTTGGCGAGCAGCTGCTGCTGGCTGAGGCCGTCGTCCTCGTTCTTGCCGTCGGTGAACAGCACGATCGAGTTCACCCGGCCGGGCTGCCAGTCCTCCTGCACGGCCTGGTACGCGGCCAGCATCGTGTCGTAGAGGCCGGTGTCGCCACTGGAGGGCTTGACGGTGGCGAGCGCCGCCTCCAGCTGGGCCCGCTGGCCGGAGAGCGGCCCGATCGGGATCAGCTGTCGATAGTCACGGTTGCCGACCAGCTTGGTGGAGAAGGTCCACAGGCCGATCGACCAGGAGTCGTCGAAGAGGCCGAGGCCGCGGCGTGCCGCCTCCACGGTGACCTCCTCCCGACTCCGGTTGTTGGCGGAGGGCACCGGCTCCTTCATCGAGCCGGAGACGTCGATGACGGCCAGCATCCGACCGGACTGGGTGGCGATCGACCAGCTGGAGACGACCCGCTGGATCGCCGCCGGGTCCAGGCCACCCGCGGCGGTGCCACCGTTGGCCGGTGCGGTCGGCGCGCCGCCCGACGGGCTGGGGGCGCCCTGCGGCGCCTTGAAACCCTCACCCCAGTTGCCGTCCGGCGCGCGCAGCGACTGTGCGGCGAGCCGGTTGCGGAAGGTGGGGCTGGTGAGCAGCTCGAACAGCACCCGGGCCGCCGACGCCTTGCTCGGCTCGATGCCGGGCAGCACCGCGAACGGGTAGTCCAGCGGCATCGGCGCCGGCTCCATGTAGAGCGCGGCGAGCGGCACCGGCGGCTTCTTGCTGTTGTAGGCGATCACGTCTTCTTCGGACAGGGCCGCCGCGCCGAGGCCGCTGGCGATGGAGGTCGCGTCGTTGGCGGTGGGGAAGCGGGCCAGCAGGTCGTTGCGGAGCGAGGAGCGCCCGGTGGCCAGTGCGCGAAGCGCGCCGACGGTGTTGCGCTGGGCGTCCCCGCCAGCGCCGTTGGCGGCCGCCGTGAGCGAGAGCAGGCCGGACAGGCCTGCCGCGTCGCGGGTCGGCTCGACGATCCCGGTCCGCAGCGGCGCGCTGGTGTTGTTGACCTGCTTGAGCAGGTCGGTCCAGTTGAACTTCTTGTCCGGCCAGCCCAGCCGGGTCGCGATCGGCTCGGGCATCGCCACGACGATGGGGCTGCGCGCGATGGACGCGCCGTTGGTCGGAGCGAACGCCGTCGCGTCCTTCTTCAACCGCAGCAACCAGGTCGAGGAGTCGGGCACCCAGACGTCGGGGCTGACGGCGGTGCCGCTGGCCTGCCCCACGCCGGCCAGGACCGCACCGTGCTTCGCCGCCACCACCGCGGCCACGTCGACCGGGTCGGACGCGGAGACGTCCACCCGGATGCAGGTGGGGCCCACCGCAGCACCGTCCTTGACCCACTGGGACGCGGCAGCGTCCACCGCGGGGGCCAGCTCGGAGGCGACCGCCACGGCGAGGCGGATCTCGCCCGAGCAGTTGGGCTGGATCAACTCCCGGTAGCCGAACCACACGCCGGTCGTGACGACGAGCACCGTCGCCGTCGCGGCGGCGGCTGCTAGATGGAGTTTCGAACTCATGCGATGGCGGCCTGCTGACACGGTGACCATCTTGCGTACAAGGTGCCCTCTCTGCCACATCCGTTCGGACTAAAGTTACGCAGGAGAAACAGTTGACCACTATTTAGCGACACAGAGTGACGCAGCGGCCTCGTGGCGTTGCCGAATCAGCACCACCTTCGCGTTTCGACGCCGCCGGATCAGGGGAGCACGCACGTCGGGCTCGGCACCAGCACCGGCTCCCCCACCGCCTCCGGGACACCGGTGTCGATGTCTCGCCGGAAAACCCGCACCATGTCGGCCCGCTCGTCAGCGACGTAGAGGTGCTCACCGATCAGCGCGAAGTGCCGGGGCCACTCGCCGCCGGTGTCCACTTCGGCCACCAGCTCCGGCAGCTCCCCGGCCAGGGTGAAGACCGCCAGGGTCCCCACCCCCCGGTTGGCGACGTAGAGGAAGCGGCCGTCCGGGGCCACCGCGACCTCCGACGGCTGGACATGACCGGACCGCTCGCTGGCCTCGACCCGACCGCGCTGGTGCAACGCGCCGTCGTCGGTCAGCTCGTACGCGGTGACCGAGGCGTCCAACTCACCGACGAGGTAGCAGCGTCGTCCGTCCGGATGCCGGGCCAGGTGCCGGGGCCCGGTGCCGGGCGCCGTACGGATGCGCGGCACACGGGGCACAAGCCGCCCGGTCGCGTCGTCCAGGTCGTACCGGTAGACCGAGTCGGTGCCGAGGTCCACCGCGAGGAGCGGTGCCCGGCCGGCACCCGGCGAGACCATGTGGGCGTGCGCGCCGTCCTGGCGCTCCGGGTCGGGGCCGTGCCCCTCGTGCACGACCAGGTCGGTGCGCTCTCCGGGCACGCCCTGCGCGTCGAGCGGGAAGACCGCGACGCTGCCGCTGCCGTAGTTGGCCGCCACCAGGTGACCGCCGTCGGGCAGCACCGCCAGGTGACAGGGCTCCGCACCGCCGGTCGACCGGCTGCCGAGCGGGTCCAGCCTGCCCTCAGACCCGACCCGCCAGGCGCTGACCTCCCCGTCGGTCAGCTCGTTGACCGCGTAGAGCACCGGGTGGGTGGGGTGCCGCGCCAGGAAGGAGGGGGACGCGGTCACCGCCACCGTGCCGAGCGGGGTCAGTGCCCCCGTCGTCGGGTCGCGGTGTGCCGCGACGATGCCGCTGCCCCGCCCACCGCTCTGCGCGGTGTAACCCCCGATGTGGACAACCTCACCCTGACCACTCACGTCCGACTCCTCCGCTGGCGTCCCCCGCTGATCCAACCAGAGGCTGCCCGCGTTGCCCGGCCCTTAACCGGCTTTCCGGCCCGGATCTCAGGCCGCCGGCACCGGCTCCCCGCGCTGCCGGGCCACATGCTCGACCAGAGAGATCAACACCATCTTCCCGGACTGCCGGTCCCGGGCGTCGCAGAGCACCATCGGCACGTCCGGGTCCAGGTCTAGCGCCCGGCGTACGGTCTCCAGGTTGAACCGGCGCGAGTCGTCGAAGCAGTTCACCCCCACCACGAACGGGATGCCCCGCTGCTCGAAGTAGTCGATGGAGGGGAAGCAGTCCGCCAGTCGACGGGTGTCGGCGAGCACCACCGCACCGAGCGCACCGAAGGCCAGCTCGTCCCAGAGGAACCAGAACCGGTCCTGACCGGGGGTGCCGAACAGGTAGACCTGGAGGTCCTCGTTGATGGTGATCCGGCCGAAGTCCATCGCCACCGTGGTGGTCGACTTGCCCTCCACCCCGGAGATGTCGTCGGTGCCGATCCCGGCACCGGTCAGCACCTCCTCGGTCTGCAACGGGCGGACCTCGCTCAGGGCGCTCACCAACGTCGTCTTGCCAGCCCCGAAGCCTCCCGCGATGAGGATCTTCAGTGCCAGCGGGATCGTGGTGCTGGTGCCCACATGGTCATAGCGCACGGAGTCCACTGACCACCGCCTTGAGGATGTCGTCGTCGGGAAGGATGCCGGCTGCCGGCGGCTCGTGCACCGCGACCAGGCCTTCAGCCAGGAGATCACCGAGCAGGACCCGCACCACACCGACCGCGAGGTCCAGCTCGGATGCCAACTCGGCCACCGACACCGGCCGGCGGGACAACGTGACCAGCCGTCGGTGCTCCGGCAGCAGGTGCGGGTGGCTCGCCGCGTCGACGTCCGATCCGGCCAGCACGAACGCGACCAGGTTGAAACCGTCGACGGCGGAGCGTACCCGCCCTCTGGTGAGTGTGTACGGCCGCACTACCGGGCCGGCGTCGCTGTCCAGCCACTCGTGCTGCGGCCCGGGCGGCTCAGTCCGCATCACCGGTTCCCACCGACGATCGGGCCGGCGCGGCGAGGCTCTCCCCCACCCGGATGACCAGCATCGCCATCTCGTACGCGACCAGCCCGATGTCCGCGTCCGCGTCGCTCACCACCGCCAGGCAGGCACCCTGCCCGGCTGCGGTGACGAAGAGGTACGCCGATTCCATCTCCACGACGGTCTGGCGGACCGGGCCGCCGTCCACGTGACGGCTGGCGCCTCGGGCCAGGCTGGAGAAGCCGGCAGCGAGGGCACAGAGGTGCTCCGCGTCGGAGCGCTCCAACTCGGCCGAGCAGCCGAGCAGCAGACCGTCGGCGGAGAGCACGACCGCCTCCCGGGCGGCCGGGACCCGTTGCACCAGCTCGTCGAGCAACCAGTCGAGGCCGGCGCTCTGCTTCGTCGAATGCCGCACTAGGCGTCCCTCTCAGTCGCGGTTGGGGAGTTCGGCGGTCGTCGCCGGGTCGGTGGGGTCAGCGGTGGCCGCCGGGCCGCTCGGCGCCGGCGAGGTGATCACGGTGGCGCGTCCGCGTGCCGTGCCGGCCTGGAGGGCGGCCATCACTCGGCGGACCTCCTCCGGGGATCGGGGCGAGGGGGTGTCGGTGACGGTCGACCGGGGCTGGGCGACGGGAGTGTGGCGTCGCACCCGGCGGGGCAGGCCGTCCAGCCCGTCGTCGGCCGCACCGGCGGACGATTGCGCCCCCGCGTCGCCGGTCCCGTTCGGCGCGGACGCGCCCGAGGTCGCCGCCCCGGTGGTGGAGGCAGGTGACGGCGGGCCGGCGGGCGGTGTGGCGGCGGCGGGCGGGGACGTGGACGGGCGGGTGCGTGCGCGGGGCACGCTGCCGCGGCGTACCGGGCGCGCCAGCCGTCGACCCGCGTCGGCCGGGGCGGCACCCAGGGTGGCGGGGTCGGGGCCGGCCGGAGGCTCGGTGGTGACGAGGTCGCTGGGGATCAGGACCACCGCGGTCGTTCCACCCTTGCCGGAGGGTCGCAACCGCACCCGTACGTGGTGCCGGGCCGCCAGCCGGGCCACCACGAACAGCCCCAGTCGCGCGCTCTGCGCCGGGTCGAACTCGGGCGAGCTGGCCAGTCGGGTGTTGGCGGTCTCCAACGCCGCCTCGGACATGCCCAGCCCCTGGTCGGTGATCTCCAGGGCGTACCCGTTGGCCACCTGTTCCCCGACGATGGTGACCCGGGTGTCCGGCGGGGAGAAGGCGGTGGCGTTCTCGACCAGCTCGGCCAGCAGGTGGATGACGTCGCCGACGGCCCGGCCCAGCACTCCGGCCGACTGCGTGGCGGTGATGTCCACCCGGTCGTACGCCTCGACCTCGGAGATCGCGCCACGGACCAGGTCGACCATCGCGACGGGGTTGCGCCACCCTCGGCCGGGCGCGGAGCCAGCGAGGATGACCAGGTCCTCGGCGTGCCGGCGCAGGCGGGTCGCCAGGTGGTCGACCTGGAACAGCTCGGCCAGCTCGTCCGGGTCCTCCGCGCGCCGCTCCATCCGGTCGAGCAGGTGCAGCTGACGGTGCACCAGGCTCTGGCTGCGTCGGGCGATGTTGAGGAAGACCTCGTTGAGCCCGCGACGCAGGGTGACCTCGTCCACCGCGGCCTGGACGGCGGTGCGCTGCACCTCGGTGAAGGCGCGCCCGACCTCGCCGATCTCGTCGTTGCCGTATTCCAGTGGGGGCGCCTCCCGGGCGACGTCGACCTGCTCACCTCGGCGCAGTCGGGCCACCACGTCCGGCAGACGGTGCTCGGCCAGCTCCAGGGCGGCGGTGCGGACCCCGCTGAGCCGTCGGACCAGGGTGCGGCCGACCCGCACCGCCACCAGCACCGAGATCACCACGGCGGCGAGACCGAGCACCCCGGCGGCGGCCAGCCGGACCAGGATGCGGACCGCCATCGGCACCGAGCGGTCGGTGAGACCGTCGGCCTCGGCCAGCTCGAAGTCCCGCAGCTGCTGCTGTACGGCGTCGTGGCTGGCCTGCCACGACGCCGCGTCGACCGGTGGCCGGCCGGGCCTGCTGGCCGCGACCAGCGCGTCCTGCATGGCGCGCAGGCTGGTGAACGCGGGGCTCTCGGTCAGTCGCTGGTACGCGACGCGCCCGGCCTGGGGCAGGTCGGCCACGGCGTTCTCGGTGAGCCACCGTTGGTTGCCGATGGACTGCACGAGCTGGGCATGTTCCCCGTCGGCGAAGCGGCCGACGGTCAGCACGCCGGCCAGCATGGCGTCGGTCTGCCCGAGCATCTCCCGGGATCGGCCCAGCGCGGTGAGTGCCAGCGCCTGCCGGTTGATGTCGGGATCGGTCAGGGTGGCCATCGCGGAGAACGCCTGGAAGGCCGCGGTGACCATGCCGCTGTAGAGGCCGATCGCGCCGGGCCGGTCCATCATCCGGTCGTCGATGAAGTCCCGGCCGGTCGGCAGCGCCGCCAGGGCGGTGACCAGCCGGTCGACGCGGTCCTCCAGCAGGTCGTTGGCGGCGTCGCGCAACGCCTCGCCGTCGACCCGGCGACGCAGCTCGGCGACCGCGCGATCGGTGCGCTGACGCTGCTCGGCCAGGGCCGGCAGGTCGGTCCTGCCGGCGAGCTGCACCACCGAGAGGCGGCGTTCCCGCTGCAACTCGGTGACCACGGCCTCGCCGGGGCGGCCCAGGTCGTACAGCAGGGTGCGGGCGGAGAGCAGATTGAGGGCAGGACCGAAGGTCAGGGTGGTCGCGAAGATCCACAAAGCCAGGAGGGCGCTCACCGGCGCGACGACCAACGCGGTCAGCTTCGAGCGGATCGGCCAGTCGCGGGTTCTCATCAGACCTCGCCCGTACAGGGGTGGCAGGAGGGGTGCCGGCACCGCCGGGCAACGCGTCGGCCGGTTGCGTGCCCGGCGTCGACGTCGGGCACCAGCGCGGGCGCCTTGGGCAGGATACGTAATCAAGGCCCGTTGCACTACCGCCCGTCGCGTCTGGATCGACGCTCCGAGACACGCCCCGGCGAAGGGGGGTGCCCGGCCGGCAGACGGCGTACGCCCCGCTGGCGCACCGGCGGGGCGTACGTCGTGCTGGGCAAGGTCAGGCGTTGTCGGCGATGCCGAGCCCTTCGGCGACCCGCCGGCCGTAGGCGTCGTCGCACTGGCTGAAGTGCCAGACCATCTTCTCCTGGATCTGCTTGTCGCACTGACCCAGCAGGTTGATCATGTTCTTCACCAGGTCGTCGCGTTCCCACTGCGGCATGGTGCGGAAGCGCTCACCGGCCTGGGCGTAGTTGTTCTGCCGCTCGATGGGCGCTCGCATGACCCGACCCGAGACGAACGGCTGGTATTCCCGGTACGACTCGTCAGCCTGCTGGAGACCGGCCACCGTGGACGGCTCGAAGTTGATGTGTGGGTTGCCGCCCCGGCTGTCCACCCCGTACGCCATCTGACCACCGTCCTGGTTGGTGCTCACCTGGACGTCCTCGCGGGGCGCGTTGATCGGCAACTGGAGGTAGTTCGGGCCGACCCGGTAGCGCTGGGTGTCCGAGTAGGAGAAGGTGCGCCCGACCAGCATCTTGTCGTCGGAGAAGTCCAGGCCGTCGACCAGCACGCCGGTGCCGAACGCGATCTGCTCGTTCTCGTTGTGGAAATTGCTGACGTTGCGGTTGAGCGTCATCAGGCCGACCGGGCGCAGTGGGAACACGTCCTCGGGCCAGGTCTTGGTGTCGTCCAGCGGGTCGAAGTCCAGCTCCGGGTGCTCGTCGTCGCTCATGATCTGGACGTTCAGCTCCCACTGTGGGTACTCGCCGCGCTCGATCGCCTCGTAGAGGTCCTTGGAGGCGTGGCCCAGCTCGCTCGCCTGGATGGCGGCGGCCTGCTCCTCGGTCAGCGACTCGATGCCCTGCCGCGACTTCCAGTGGTACTTGACCAGCACGCCCTCGCCTGCGGCGTTGACCATGCGGTACGTGTTCACGCCGAAGCCGTCCTGCGTCCGGTAGTTGGCCGGGATGCCGCGCGGGCTGAACAGCCAGGTCAGCATGTGCATCGACTCGGGGGTGTTGGACATGAAGTCGAAGATCCGGTTCGGTTCCTGACGGAAGGTCACCGGGTCCGGCTTCAACGAGTGGATGACGTCGGGGAACTTGATCGCGTCCCGGATGAAGAAGACCGGCAGGTTGTTGCCGACCAGGTCCCAGTTGCCGTCCTCGGTGCGGAACTTCACCGCGAAGCCACGCGGGTCGCGGGTGGCCTCGGAGGAGTCCCGGCCGCCGATGACGGTGGAGAAGCGGAGGCTGACCGGGGTCTTCGTGCCCCGCGTCTGGAACAGCTTGGCCCGGGTGTAGGTCGCGGCCGGCTCGTCGCCGATCGTCCCGTACGCCTCGAACTCGCCGTGCGCGACGAAACCGCGCGCGTGCACCACCCGCTCGGGGATCCGCTCCCGGTCGAAGTGGCTGATCTTCTCCAGGAAGTGGTAGTTCTCCAGCGTCGCGGGCCCCCGGGAGCCAACCGTCCGCTGCTGCTGGTTGTTGTGCACGGGGTGACCCTGCCGGGTGGTGAGGATCGGCTTGCTGGTCTGTGGGTGCATCGCCCCACCCAACCGCCTTTTCTGGAATGAGTCAAGTTTCAGTGTGGTGGTGAACTGCGTCTCTCGTCAGGAAAGTGTCCCGGATCGGGATTGGCGATCAGTGTGCGGAGGGAATACCAGGTGACGAAGGAGGAGCCCATGTCGCCCACTCAGGTAATCGTCATCGTGCTCGTCGTGCTGGTGATCATCGCGGCGGCCGTGGCCGCCCGGTCACTCGGCCGCCGTCGCGCGCTGCGCAGCAAGTTCGGGCCGGAGTACGACCGGGTGGTGTCGGAGCAGGACAGCCGGACCGCCGCGGAGCGCGAGCTGCGCGATCGGGAACGCCGGCACGCCGAGCTCTCACTCACCCCGCTCAGCCCCGAGTCCCGGGCCCGCTACAGCGCCGCCTGGGAGGAACTCCAGATCCGCTTCATCGACTCGCCCGGCGAGACCGTCGGCGACGCGGACGAACTGGTCACCCGGCTCATCGAGGAGCGGGGCTACCCGACCGGCGACTTCTCCGACCAGATCGCCCACCTCTCCGTCGAGCACGCCCGCACGCTGACCAACTACCGGGACGCGCACGACATCCACCTGCGCAACACCCGGGGCGAGGCCAGCACCGAGGAGCTCCGGCAGGCGGTCGTCCACTACCGGGCACTCTTCGCCGACCTGCTCGGCGAGGAACCGCTCGGCCACAGCACTCCCGAACAGCGCCACCACCCGGACCACGACGCCACGAGCCGCTGAGGAGGCCACCGATGCGCCAGGAAGAGCAGCAGGTGAGCAACGACCACCCGGAGGCCGTCCGGTCCGCGCCCGTGCCGGTACCCCCGGCCGGCGACCGGGCCGGCCGCTCCGACGTACCGGAGGACGCCCTCGACGAGCGGGGCACCTTCGACGAGCGGGGCACCGACCCGGACTGGACGAACGACACCGACCGGACGAACGACGCCGAACGGGATGCCGCGTACGACCCGGTCGACGAGCGGGCCGACGACGCCGACCCACGCCACCGGCGGGACGGCCGGTCCACCGACGAGGGCGGTTTCCACGAGCCGGGGCCGCTGCCGACGGCGTTCGGCGCCACCACGGTGGCCGACGCGGTGGCCGCCTCCGCGCTGGCCAGCCCGCGTCCGCAGGACCAGCCGGACCCCCGGGCCGAGCGGACCGCCCAGCCGGGCGACGGCGCCGAGGACGGTGAGCGTGAGGGTCTGCGCGCCGACCCCACCGCCGAGCTGCACCGCCGCGACACGGATGTCGACGACGACGCGGACCTCGACGCCCGCGCCGACGCGGACACGTCCGCACGGACCGTCGTGGCGCCGGGCAGCACGGACGGCGCCCCCGAGCGGCGCGACGACCTGACCGGCGACCCGGACGTCGGCGCGGCCGGCTACGGCAGCGCCACGCCGGAGATGGTCGACCCGGACGCGGACGGCGAACCGGTCCCCGCCGACGGCACCAACACCTCGCTGGAGTCCGCCGGGACGTCGCGGCCCATCGGGTCGACCGTCGCGGCCGAGCCGGCCACGCTCCTGGACACGGACACCGCGCAGGGCTTCCGGGACCGCTGGCGGGACGTCCAGCTGCGCTTCGTCGACGATCCGCACGCGGCAGCCGGCGAGGCGCAGTCGCTGGTGGAGGAGGCCATCCAGGCCCTCTCCTCGGCGCTGGCCGCGCAGAAGAACACGCTGGGCGGGTGGCAGGACGCCGGCTCGGCCGACACCGAGCAACTGCGCATGGCGGTGCGCAACTACCGGGACTTCCTGGACCGCGTACTGGGTCGCTGAGTCTCACGATCGAGGAGGGCGCTCCGGCCGGACGGCCGGGGCGCCCTCTGTCGTCGGCAGCCTGCCAGAGCGCCCGAGCGGGGCCGAACACACCGAACCCGTCCGGCGGGAGTGAAACTGCCCCCCGGGGGTAATAGGGCGCGCGGCACACAGCGCGGGCGTTCGGGACGAGGGGTGACGGGATGGACGGCGACGGTCTTCGGCTCAACATGAACGGGTTGGACTACCTGATCCTGGCGCTGTACTTCGTCACCGTCCTCGGGGTCGGCTTCGCCGCGCGCCGGGCCATCAAGACCAGCGTCGACTTCTTCCTCTCCGGCCGGTCCCTGCCGGCCTGGGTGACCGGTCTCGCCTTCGTCTCGGCGAACCTGGGCGCGTTGGAGATCATCGGAATGGCCGCGAACGGGGCCCAGTACGGTGTGATGACGGTCCACTACTACTGGATCGGCGCGGTCCCGGCCATGGTCTTCCTGGGCATCGTGATGATGCCCTTCTACTACGGCTCCAAGGTCCGCAGCGTGCCGGAATACCTGCGGTTGCGGTTCAACCGCCCCACCCACCTGCTCAACGCGCTCAGCTTCGCCGTCGCCCAGGTGCTGATCGCCGGGGTGAACCTCTACGCGCTTGCCCTCGTCATGCAGGCGCTGCTCGGTTGGCCGCTCTGGACGGCGATCGTGGTCGGCGCGGCGATCGTGCTGGCGTACATCACCATCGGCGGCCTGTCCGGGGCGATCTACAACGAGGTGCTCCAGTTCTTCGTCATCCTGGCCGGTCTCATCCCGGTCACCGTGATCGGCCTGGTCAAGGTCGGCGGGTGGAACGGTCTGATGGACGCGGTCGGCGACACCAAACTCGGCGAGGCGGGCCTGCACGCGTGGCAGGACACCGGCAGCACCGCCAACCCGCTCGGCGCGCACTGGATCGGCATCGTCTTCGGCCTGGGCTTCGTGCTGTCGTTCGGCTACTGGACGACCAACTTCGCCGAGGTGCAGCGCGCGCTCTCGGCCAAGAACATGAGCGCCGCCCGGCGTACGCCGATCATCGCCGCGTACCCGAAGCTGTTCATCCCCCTGGTCACGGTGATCCCCGGCCTGGTGGCCCTGGTCACGGTCAAGGGGCTCGGCGCGGAGAGCGGCGACCTCCAGTACAACAACGCCATCCCGCTGCTGATGCGCGACCTGCTCCCCAACGGCGTGCTCGGGGTGGCGGTCACCGGCCTGCTCGCCTCGTTCATGGCCGGCATGGCGGCCAACGTGAGCGGCTTCAACACCGTCTTCACCTACGACATCTGGCAGGCGTACGTCCGGCCCGGGCGGTCCGACGAGCACTACCTGAAGGTCGGCCGGTGGGCGACGGTCGCCGCGGTGGTGATCGGGATCGGCACCGCGTTCATCGCGGCCGGGTTCAGCAACATCATGAACTACATCCAGGCGCTCTTCTCCGTCTTCAACGCGCCGCTGTTCGCCACCTTCATCATCGGCATGTTCTGGAAGCGGATGACGGCGCTGGCCGGCTTCTGGTCGCTGTTGCTGGGCACCCTGGTGTCGCTGAGCCTCTACCTGCTCTACAAGGGCGGAGTGATCCACTTCAACTCCGACCTGGAGGAGAGCTTCTGGGGTGCCGGCCTCGCATTCGTCACGGCGGTGGTGGTCGCCGCGATCATCACCCCGCTCACCGCGCCCAAGCGCGACGAGGAGCTGCGCGGGCTGGTCTACGGCATGGGTGGCATCGACCTGAAGGGCGACGTGCTCGCCGGCGACGCCGTCTGGTACCGCTCTCCCGTGCTCCTCGGCGTGATCGCGGTCGCGCTGGCCGCCCTCTTCTACATCCCGGTCTTCTAGGAAAGGGGTCGGCAGATGGACAACCACAGCCAGCCGGCACAGGACCCGCTGATCGACGAGTCGGAGGCGGAGCAACGGCGTTCCGCCGCGGCCCGGCTGTTCGACATCCGCCGGGTGATCGGTGGCCTCTTCGTGGCGTACGGGATCATCGTGACGCTGATCGGCGTCTTCGACAGCCGGGCCGAGATCGACAAGGCCGAGGGTGTACGGATCAACCTGTGGGCGGGGCTGTCGATGCTCGCCTTCGGCCTGCTCATGCTGCTCTGGCAGTGGCTGCGCCCCGCGGACCCGCCGGCCCCGAACGAGCAGCCCCCCGGGAGCTGACCTCCGGGCCACACGGCCGGACCGCATCCCACCGAGCACGGCCCGGCCTGACCGCCGGGCCGTGCGGCATGAGCGCGGCACCAGGGGGTACGCGAGGGAAACGACGTGTCGGACCCAGGAGGCAGCACCATGACGGATCGCGATCGCCAACCGCCGTTGGAGGACAGCCCGGAGGTGGCCTCGGCGGTGGATGATGACATCACCATCTCGCAGTTCCGCACCGGAGGTGGGCCCGACCAGGACACTCCGGGCTTCGCCGAGCCCCGCAGTCGACCGGACGACCTCGCACCGGACACCGACGAGCTGATCGGCGACCCGTACGCGGCCGGCACCGGCGCGACCGGGACGGGCACCGGCGCTGGCGGGGACAACATCCGCACCGGCGCGGAGCAGCCCTGGGAGCCGGAGGACCTGGTGATGGCCCGCGGCCAGGACCTCACACCGGAGAACCTGGAGAAGGCCCGCCGTGACCTGGCCGAGCAGGGACGGGCGGCGATCGAACGCACCGTGCCCTGACCCGGGCATGAGGGGGGTCCCCGACCCGACCAGAACGGTCGGGCCGGGGACCCGGGGGGAACCTGCCGCCGGCAGTGCCTCACCAACTGCCGGCGGCCGGTGGGTGTGGAGCGATCCGGTCAGAGCGCCGGGTACGCGTTACGCATGAGCTCCTGGAACTGGGCGGAGAACCACGCACCGGAGATCGGCGCGTCCCCGAGCGCCCCGGACGGGTTGTTGCCGTTGCGGGCGTTACCGCCGTACGTCGGGTCGCACATCCGGTCGAAGCCCTTGCCCTCGTTGTTCGGGATCTCCTTGCTGGAGCCGTCCGACTCGCCCGGAGGCTTCACCCAGACGTAGGCGTCGATGCCCGTCGCCGGGTTGGCCCGCGGCCGCTCGCCGAGGCCGGCGCCGGCCTGGTTGCACCAGTTGCCGAGGTGGGCCCGACGGTCGATGCGACCCCCGTTGACGTACGTGTCGACGCTGGTCGTGGCGCCCGGCCCGGTGGGTCGCGCGGAGCCGCCCCAACCGTTACGGGACGTGTCGATCAGCATCCCGATGTTGGAGTTGAAGCCGACCGAGACCAGCTTGGTACGGAACGCCTGGGCGAAGGACAGCTCATCGACGTAGAAGTTCCAGTCGACCCACTTGGACTGCCGCACCGTCTGACCGTTCACGTTGTCCGTGACCTTGAAGTACGGCTCAGTCAGCGCCGAGTAGTTCGCGGTGTTCGTGATGAACCCGTGCACGTTGTTGACCGTGCTGCCGGAGGCGACCGCGGCGGTCTTCAGGATGTCGGCGGTCGGGCCGAAGTTGGAGTCCCAGCCGAGCCAGCCGTGGTGTCCGGCGTCGATGTAGTTGTAGACGTTGCCGATCGCACCAAGCTTGGCGAGGGCGTAGCCAACCCCGTTGACGTACGCGCCGTTGGCCTTGACCGTGTCGCACATGACCGTGCCGCCGGGCTGACCGGACGTGTTGGTGACCAGGTTCGGCAGCGAGTCGATCTCGATGACGTTGATGATCCGCAGGCTGCTGTACTTCGACTCGCCCTGGATCGCGGCGATCGGGTCGATGTACTGGGCCTTGTACTTCGGCAGCTCGTCCGGGCCCAGCTCACCGTTGGAGGCGAGCGCGGAGCAGTCCCGGCCGGGCAGGTTGTAGATCACGAACTGGATGTAGCCGGCGCCCTGACGCAGCGCCTCGTCCAGGTGCTGCCGCACCCCGAAGGCGCCGTTGGAGCTGCTGTCCGGCGTGCCGTTGATCGCGGCGATCCGGTCCAGCCAGACGGCGGTGGGGTTGTTGGAGACGCGGCTTCCACCGGCCTCGGCGTCCGCCTTGGCCTTCCACTCCGGGTTCACGTAACCGCGTGCCCCGACGTACGGGTTGTCGACCTTGGTGCCCGGCGGGTTGGTGGGCGGGTCGGTCGGAGGATCGGTCGGCGGGTCGGTCGGCGGGTCCGTCGGAGGATCGGTCGGCGGGTCGGTCGGCGGGGTGGTGCCACCGTTGCAGACCACGCCGTTCAGGGTGAACGAGGTCGGCTTCGGGTTGCTGCCGCTCCACGCGCCGTTGAAGCCGATGCTCGTCGACGCACCGGTGGCGAGGGTGCCGTTGTAGGACAGGCTCCGGGCGGTCACCTGGCTGCCGGACTGGGTGAACGTCGCTGACCAGCCCTGCTGCACCCGCTGGCCGGAGTTGGGGAAGGTCCAGCCCAGCGTCCAGCCGTTGAGCGGGTCGCCGACGTTCTTGATGGTGACGCTGGCGGTGAAACCGCCGGGCCAGTCGTTGCTCGTGTAGGCGATGTCGCACTGCGTCGCGGCATGTGCCGCGGTAACCGGAATCGTCACCAACCCGCCTGCGACCAGGACACCCGCGCCGGCGAGCGCCATGGCCCGGCGTGGGCCGGACAGCCTTCTCCACACATTCATGCCACTGATCTCCTTGGGCGAGACCGGGCCCGCGTACGGCCCGGCGAGACGGCCCGGCGGGCGTCCTGCACGGACGGCCTCCGGCGCCAACGGGAATCTTTGGGAGCGCCCGACCCGGACGGGCGATGGTGGTGGTGGTGCGCGGCCGATGCGTCGGCCGGTCGATCGGCGGCGGGACGTCGCCCGGCGAACCGGTGCCCTCGACTCCCAGCCTGCGCGGTGTGGCTCACCTCACCGCGTTGGACGATTCTCGCATGGGAGCGCTTCCATGGCAATGGCTCGATGTGTTGCGCGCCCTGACCATCCCTCGATCCGTTTCGGACGATACCCCCGAGCACGCTCGGACAGCACGTCGCGGAGCGCAGCTGCCGCGACCGGGATGTCCGGCGCGGGCTGGGCACACGGAGGCCGGAACACCGTGCATCGCACGAGGGGGCGCCCCGCGCCTGAGACGACACTCAGCGCGGCGAAAGCCGCGTAGCACCCCTTCACCTCTTACTTGGATCAAAAGTTAAAACGCGAATCTTTCACTTCATAAGTCATGAAACCGTCTAACGTCGGTCTTAGCTCGGTTGTCGCCGAGCTCAGGACAACAGGGATGGAGTGACGCAGGTCATGGCTAAGAAGATGCTCGGGAAGGTCGTTGCGGGCGCCGCGCTCGGCGGCGCGTCGCTTCTGGTGTTCGCGCCGGGGATCGCGTTCGCCAACGGCCACGACGACGCTAAGGACCGCGACGGCAAGGTCTACGCCAAGCCGCACGTCGTCAAGGCTGGCGATGAGGTCAAGCTCCTCGAGATCTGCCCGGATCGGCAGGAGCACGCGTACGTGTGGTCCAAGGTCACCGGCAAGGTCAAGCTCAAGCCGGCCCACGAGGACCGGGGCGAGGACCGCGAGTGGCGCGAGGAGGAGAACTCCTCGGACCACGACAAGGGCAAGGACGAGCACGGCAAGGACGAGAACGGCAAGGACGACAAGGGCAAGGACGAGCACGGCAAGGACGACAAGGGCAAGGACCACGAGGGCAAGGACGAGAACGGCAAGGACGACAAGGGCAAGGACGAGCACGGCAAGGACGAGAACGGCAAGGGCGACGAGGGCAAGGACAAGTCGCAGCCCGGCGGCCAGGGTGGCGGCGCGGCCGCCGACGCCTACGGCGACGAGGGCAGCAAGGACTGGAAGGGCGAGGAGCACGGCCAGGACGCGGACGACAACCGCGACAAGAAGGACTGGGACTCCAAGGACGAAGGCAACAAGGACTGGGAGTCCAAGGACGAGCACGGCTCGGACTCCAAGGACGAGGGCGGCTACGGCTCGGACAAGGGCTGGGACTCCAAGGACGAGCACGGCTCCGACGAGGGCGGCTACGGCTCCGACAAGGGCTGGGAGTCCAAGGACGAGCACGGCTCCGACTCCAAGGACGAGGGCGGCTACGGCTCGGACAAGGGCTGGGACTCCAAGGACGAGCACGGCTCCGACGAGGGCGGCTACGGCTCGGACAAGGGCTGGGAGTCCAAGGACGAGCACGGCTCCGACTCCAAGGACGAGGGCGGCTACGGCTCGGACAAGGGCTGGGACTCCAAGGACGAGCACGGCTCCGACGAAGGCGGCTACGGCTCCGACAAGGGCTGGGACTCCAAGGACGAGCACGGCTCCGACGAAGGCGGCTACGGCTCCGACAAGGGCGGCAGCTACGGCTCGGACGAGCACGGCGGTTACGGCTCGGACGAGGGCCGTTCCGACGAGCGCGACTGGGAGAAGGAGCGCGAGTTCGTCTACTACGGCGAGGCCAAGGTCGACAAGGACGCGAAGCCGGGTCGCTACGAGCTCAAGGGCTCGTGCGGCGAGGGCGAGCTCGTCGTGCTGCCGCACGGCGGTGTCGACGGTGGTGACGGTGGCGCCAGCACCGGCACCGACCGTGGCCTGGCCACCGGCGGGGCGGGCCTGCTCGGCGCTGCCGCGCTGGGCGGGATCGTGCTGATGCGTCGTCGGCGGACCGATGGTTCGCTCGTCTGACGTGACGACGACACGGGCCGGCGGCCGTCACGGGAGACCGTGGCGCGCCGCCGGCGCGGCCGTCGTCGTCACCATGGCCATGATCGGCGCCGGGATGATCGGCGCCAGTCTGAAGGACACGCCCGCTCCCCGACCGCCGCAGCCGTTGGCCCAGGCCGGGCCCGAGGCCACCGGGCCGGCGACCACCGCCGACGACGCTCCGCCGGTCGACGGGCAGCCGGCCGGAGACGCGCCGGCGGGGCTGGCCCGTTCGGCGCCGACCAGCATCGAGATCCCCCGGATCGGTGTCGACGCGACGATCATGTCGTTGGGCACCAACCCGGACGGCACCGTCCAGGTTCCCCCGCTCGACCAGGCCGACAAGGCCGGTTGGTACGAGCCGGGTGCGAGTCCCGGCGAGACGGGCAACGCGGTCGTCGTCGGGCATGTGGACTCGGCGGTGCTCGGCCCGGCCGTCTTCTTCGACCTCGGCGCCCTGACTCCCGGCGACACCGTCACCGTGCGCCGGGCCGACGGAGTGCCGGCCACCTTCACCGTCGACTCGGTGAAGTCGTACCCGAAGACAGCCTTCCCCACCGAGTTGGTCTACGGGCCCAGCGACCGGCCCGGCCTGCGGGTGGTCACCTGCGGCGGCCAGTTCGACGAGGCCGCCAAGAGCTACCCGGACAACATCGTCGTCTTCGCCAGCCTGGTGGCGTGACCGGGGACGAGACGAGAACGCGCCGGCCGGTCGGGGTCACCCGACCGGCCGGACCGCGTCCGGCGTGCCTGACTCAGGCGGCTGCGGAGGTCCGCACCAGGGTGCGGATCTGGCGCAGCAGCACCGAGAGGGCGGCGAGGTCCGCCCGCGACTCGTCGAACTCCCCCATCGCCCGCCGCGCGCGGTGGATCGAGGTGGCGTTCGACTGCTCCCACTGCTGCACCCGCTCGTGCGGCGGCAGGTCGTCCGGGGTGGAGTCGAGCACCTCCGCGGTGAGCGCGGCCAGCGCGGCGTACAGGTCGTAGCGCAGCGCCATCCGGGCCAGCGTCTGCCAGCGGTCCTCCCGCGGCAGCAGGGAGATCTTCGACAGCAGCGAGTCCACCCGGAACAGGTCGGACAGCACGAAGTAGACCGAGGCCACCTCGCCGACGTCCCGTCCGCTGACGTTCGCGGTCTCCACCACGTCCATCAGACCGAAGCTGTACATCAGACGGGTCGCCCGCTCCGCCAGCTCGCGGGGCAGCCCACGCTCGGTCATCGAGTCCATGTGCGCGGCGATGCCCTGCCGCTCGTTGCCGTAGAACAGGTCCTCCAGACCCGGGAGCAACCGGGTCACCCCGTCCCGCAGCCTGGCGATCTCGGCCGGCACGTCGATCGGCGAACGCCGGTTGGAGACGAGCCACCGCACCGCCCGGTCGAGCAGCCGGCGGGTGTCCAGGTAGACGCTGGTCTGCAACTCCGGCGCGACCTTGTTGTCCAACGCCTCCACGGCGTCCCACAGGTCCCGCAGGCCGAACACCTCGCTGACCACCACGTACGCCCGGATCACGTCCGCCGCGCTGGCCGCGGTCTCCTCGACCACCCGGAAGATGAACGAGATGCCACCCCGGTTGATCGCCTCGTTGACGAGCACGGTGGTGACGATGTCCCGGCGCAGGCGGTGCCGGCCCATCCGGTCGGCGAACCGGTCGCGCATCGGCGTCGGGAAGTAGTTGACCAGGACCTCGGTCGTCCACTCCTCGTCGGCCAGGCCCTCGGTGAGGATCTCCCGCTCCAGGACGATCTTCACGTACGCGAGCAGCACCGCGAACTCCGGTGCCGTCAGGCCCGATTCGCTGCGGACCGCCAGCTCCTCGTCCGGAGGCAGCGCCTCCAGCGCCCGGTCCAACCCGCCCGACCGCTCCAGCTCGTTGATCATCCGGCGGTGCACCGGCAACAGCGAGGCGGCCTGGGCCTGGGCGTTGTTGATCGCCCGCGCCTGGTCGTAGTTGTCCCGCAGCACCAGGTCGGCGACCTCGTCGGTCATCCCGGCCAGCAGCTCGTCCCGCTCCGCCGTGGTCAACTCGCCGTCGGCGACCGCGGTGTTCAGCAGGATCTTGATGTTCACCTCGTGGTCGGAGGTGTCCACCCCGGCCGCGTTGTCGATGAAGTCCGTGTAGATCCGGCCACCGGTCAACGCGTACTCGATCCGGCCCAGCTGGGTCCAGCCCAGGTTGCCGCCCTCGCCCGCCACCCGGCAGCGCAGGCTGCGCCCGTCCACCCGGATCGCGTCGTTGGACTTGTCGCCCACCTCGGCGTTGGTCTGGGTGGACGCCTTGACGTAGGTGCCGATACCGCCGTTCCAGAAGAGATCCACCGGGGCGGTCACGATCGCCTTCATCAACTCCTGCGGCGACAACTGCGTGACGTCGTCGTCCAGGCCGATCGCCGCCCGGACCTGCGGCGTGATCGGGATGGACTTCGCGGTACGCGGGAAGATGCCGCCACCGGCCGAGATCAGCTCCGGGTTGTAGTCCTCCCACGACGAACGGGGCAGATCGAACAGCCGCCGCCGCTCCGCGTACGAGGTGGCCGCGTCGGGCTCGGGGTCGAGGAAGATGTGCCGGTGGTCGAAGGCGGCCACCAGCCGGATGTGCTCGGAGAGCAGCATCCCGTTGCCGAACACGTCACCGGACATGTCGCCGACGCCGACCACCGTGAAGTCCTGGGTCTGGGTGTCCAGGCCCAGCTCCCGGAAGTGCCGCTTGACCGACTCCCAGGCGCCCCGGGCGGTGATGCCCATCTTCTTGTGGTCGTAGCCCGCCGAACCACCGGAGGCGAACGCGTCACCCATCCAGAAGTTGTGGGTCTTGGAGATCTCGTTGGCGATGTCGGAGAACGTCGCCGTGCCCTTGTCGGCGGCCACCACCAGGTACGGGTCGTCGCCGTCGTGCCGGACCACGTCCTCGGGAGGCACGATCTGACCGCTGACGATGTTGTCGGTGACGTCCAGCATCGCGCCGACGAACTCCTGGTAGCAGGCGACCGCCTCGTCCCGGTCACCCGGCTTCTGCTTCAGCACGAAGCCGCCCTTGGCGCCCACCGGCACGATCACGGTGTTCTTCACCATCTGCGCCTTGACCAGGCCGAGCACCTCGGTCCGGAAGTCCTCCCGACGGTCGGACCAGCGCAACCCGCCCCGGGCCACCGGCCCGAAGCGCAGGTGGACACCCTCGAAGCGGGGCGAGTACACGAAGATCTCGAACTTCGGCCGCGGCGCCGGCAGGTCCGGGATGGCCTGCGGGTCGAGCTTGAACGCCACGTACGCCTTCGGCCGCCCGTCGGCGCGCTTCTGGTAGAAGCTGGTCCGCAGGGTCGCCTCGATCAGCGTCAGGTACGAGCGCAGGATCCGATCCTGGTCGAGGCTGGCCACGTCGTCCAGCGCCTCGCGGATCATCTCCACCAGCTCACCGCTGCGCTGCTGCCGCTGCTCGGTCGTCTGCTCACCCGGCGCGAACCGGGTCTCGAACAGCTCCACCAGCAACGCGGCGAGCTTCGGGTACGCGATGAAGGTCTGCTCCATGTAGTCCTGCGAGAAGACCGTGCCGGCCTGCCGCAGGTACTTCGCGTACGCCCGCAGCACCACCACCTGCCGCCAGGTCAACCCGCCGCGCAGCACCAGCTCGTTGAACCGGTCCACCTCGGCCTCGCCGCGCCAGGCCGCCGCGAACGCGTTCTCCACGTGCGGGCGCACCTCGGACAGCTCGTGGTGCCCCTCGGGCAGCATGAGGCCGAAGTCGTACAGGTAGACCCGACCGTCGATCCGGTCCACCTCGTACGGGTGCTCGTCGACCACCCGCACACCGAGTGAGTGCAGCACCGGCAGCACGGCGGAGAGCATCATCGGTTCGCCGTACCGGTAGACCTTGAACCGGACGTCCATGGCCTCGGCGAGGTCCGCACCGGGCACCCGCGTGCCCGGCCGGGGCACGAGCTGCTTGCGGAACAGGTGCATCTCCAGCTGGCCGGGCTCCTCCAGCAGCTCCAGCTTCGCCAGGTCCTTCATCGCCTCGTACGGCGTGTGCCCGTCCTTGTAGCCCTCCGGGAACGCGTCGGCGTACCGGGTGAACAGGTGCTTGGCCTGCTCGTCGCCGAGCTTGCGCTCCAGCACCAGCCGGTAGTCGTCGTCCCACAGCCGCGTCGCGTCGGCCAGTTCCTCGGCCAGCAGGTCGGCGTCGATGTCGCCGGGCGGCCGGGTCGGGTCGGTGCGCACGATGAAGTGCACCCGGGCCAGCATCGACTCGGTGACCCGGGTGGTGTAGTCCACCCCGACACCGTTCAGCTCACGCAGCAGGATGTCCTGCATACGAAGGCGGTTCTGCGTGGTGAACCGGTCGCGGGGAAGGTAGATCAGGCAGGAGATGAACCGCCCGTACGCGTCCCGGCGCAGGAAGACCCGCAGCTGCCGGCGGCCGGCCATCCGCAGCACACCGATCACCGCGTGGTACAGGTCGTCGGTCTTGATCTGGAACAACTCGTCGCGCGGGTACGTCTCCAGGATCTGGATCAGATCCTTGCCGGAGTGGCTGCGCTGGCTCAGGCCGGAGCGGTCCAGCACCTCGGCCACCTTGCGGCGGACCACCGGCAGCTCGCGCACGCTGGTCCGGTACGCGGCGGTGGAGAACAGGCCCAGGAACCGCCGCTCGCCGATCACCTCGCCGTCCGAGTTGAAGATCTTGAAGCCGATGTAGTCGAGGTAGGCCGAGCGGTGCACGGTGGCCCGCGAGTTGGCCTTGGTGATGATGAGGAGGCGCTTCTCCAGCACCTTCTCGTGCGCCTCGGGCGTCATCGACGACAGCGACCGCGCGTCCGGCGAGTCCGAGCGAAGGATGCCCAGCCCGGTGCCGAGCACCGCCTCCAACGCCTTGCCGTCGACCGGGTCCGTGACGTCGCCCCCGGGGACGTCCACCAGCCGGTACTCGCGGTAGCCGAGGAAGGTGAAGTGGTCGTGGGCGAGCCACCGCAGCAGCTCCACCGAGTCCGTGATGTCCTTCTCCGGCACCGGTGGGCGATTGTCGGAGGTGCGGGCCGAGGCCAGCTCGTCGGCGAGCGCGAGGGCGCGCTGACGCATCTTCGGCCAGTCCTCGACCGCCTCGCGCACATCGGTGAGCACCCGCTGCAACTCGCGGCGCAGCCGGTCGCGCTCCGCCGCGTCCCGGACCGGGTCGATCTCGATCCGCATCCAGCTCTCGATGATGTCGCCGGAGATCGCGTCATCCGGCTCCACGTCCGCGGAGACCTCGGTGAGCCGCCCCAGCGGCTCACGCCGGACCACCACGAGCGGGTGCACCAGCAGGTGCACGTCGAGGTGGTACGAGTTGAGCAGCGCGGTGACCGAGTCGACCAGGAACGGCATGTCGTCCGTGACGATCTCGACGACGGTGTGGTGCTGGTCCGCGTGCGGTTCGTGGATCCGCAGCTTCAACTCGCCGGGAACCCGCTGCTGGGCGAGGTCCCGGTGTGCCCGGGCCGCGTCGAGCATCTCCTCTGCCGTGAAACCGACCAGTTCCTCGTCCGGTGCGAACCGCCAGAAACGGCCGACAAGTGTCGCCGCGTCGTGGTCGTCCCCGGCGAGCGCGACAGCCTGGGCCACCAGGCGCTCCGCGTTGGGAACGGGTTCGTCGAGCTCGGCGTCCTCCACGTCGTCGGCCAACGCCTCGGTCGGCAGGCCCAGATCGTAGATGGTGTCGATGCTCGACCCGGTCAGCCCGGTGACTCCCGTGTCGAGCCGGCCGTAGCCGTCCCCGTCGGTCGCCGAATCGAAGCTGTCGTCGTCCCGGCCGGAGTCATCCTGCCGGAGGTCGGGTTCCGGTTTGATCGCCGGACGCCGGTCCATCGGTGCCACTCCCCTCGACCCACCGCGTTGTGGGTCACTCTGCCGCCCAGCCTAGGCCCTGCCGTTCTTCGCCTTCGTCGGCGGACCACTGGCCAGACGTCCGGATCGGGACTTTGTCCTTTCACCCGTTGCGGGTCCGAGGTTGGCCGGCTGCGGGATACCCCGCCACGCGATGTTCATCACACCGGCGCGGCCCGTCTTTACCCGCGCTCGCGCGCCTGGGGGACGTTGGGGACGGCGTCGGCGTACTACCGTGCGGGGGCAGTCTGAGATCGGAAGGACCAGCTCCATGCCCTTGTCGTACCCCCGGCCCCACCGGCCGAACCACGCCCGCCGCCTGACCGCCGCCCTCACCACGGCGGTGCTGACGGCCGGCGTTCTCGCCGGCTGCTCGGGTGACGACGGGCCGGAGCGCACCGTCGACGCCTTCCTCAGCGGCTGGCGCAGCGGCGATCTCCAGGCGGTCGGCCTGATCGACCCGACCGGCACCAAGCTGCCGTCGACCGAGGTGACCCGCGAGATCAAGGAGCTGTCCGGTGAGCTGACGGCCACCCCGCCCACGCTGAAGCGTCGCGGCGAGCCGAAGGTCACGGCGGACATCGCGACCGCGACGGTCCAGGTGGAGTGGAACCTGCCCGGTCAGACCCGCTGGGCGTACGACCGGGAGGTACGCCTCGCCCACGGCGACGACGACCAGTGGCAGGTGATCTGGGAGCCAAAGGTGATGCACGAGCAGCTCACCAAGGGTGACCGGTTGGCGCTGCGCCGCGACGCCGGTGCCCGGGCCGGGGTGCTGGACGCCGCCGGGCAACCGCTCGTGACACCGCGCCCGGTGGTCCGGGTGGGCGTGCAGCCCGACGGGGTCACCGACATCAAGAAGCTGGTCAAGGATCTCGACGCGGCGTTCAAGGCGATCCGCCCGGCGCTGGTGCCCGCCGTCGACCTGGCCGACCTGCCCGAGCGGGTCGCCAAGGCCGAGCCGGGCGCCTTCGTCGAGGTGGTGTCGCTGCGCGAAGAGGCGTACCTCCAGATCAAGCCCCGGATCTACGACCTGGACGGCACCAAGTTCATCTCCGCCAAGGTCGACCTGGCACCGACCCGGGAGTTCGCCCGGGCGGTGCTCGGCACTGTCGACCCGGCGCAGGCGGACGACCTGACCGCGCACCCGGACCGGTACGTCGCCGGTGACCTGGTCGGCCACGGCGGGTTGCAGGGCCGCTACGACGAACGGCTGCGCGGCGCCCCCGGGCTGACCGTGGTGGTCGAGCGCCCCACCGAGGGCGGCAAGCTGGAGCCCACCGGCACGGAGCTGTTCCGTCGGGAGCCGCAGCCGGGCCAGACGCTGAAGACCACGCTGGACGTCGCCGTCCAGAACGCGGCCGACGGGGCGCTGCGCGCCGAGACCCGCCGCTCCGCCCTGGTGGCACTCCGGGTCAGCGACGGCGCGGTGCTCGCCGCGGCGAACGGCCCCGGGCCGGCCGGGGAAAACCTGGCCTTCACCGCCCAGGTGCCGCCGGGCTCCACGTTCAAGATGGTCAGCACGCTGGGCCTGCTCGACCGGGGCGCGGTCACCTTGGACGGCCCGGTGGCCTGCCCGAAGACCTTCACCGTCGACGGTCGGTCCTTCAAGAACTCCGACAACTTCGAGCTGGGCTCGGTGCCGTTCCGCACCGACTTCGCCAAGTCCTGCAACACCGCGTTCGCCTCGCTGGCCCCGAAGCTCGGCGGTGACGGGTTGGCCGCTGCCGGCCGCATCTTGGGCTTGGAGGGTCAGTGGGACCTCGGCACCGACGCCTTCACCGGCAAGGTGTCGACGGGCGGCAGCCCGGCCGAGCAGGCCGCGGCATCGTTCGGGCAGGGCACCACGCTGGTCAGCCCTCTGGCCATGGCCGGCGCCACCGCCGCCGTCGCCCGAGGCCGGTTCGAGCAGCCGAAGCTGCTGCTCGACCCGGCGCCGGCCAAGCCAGCCGCAGCGGGTGAGCAGCTCAAGCCGGAATCGGTCGCGGCGCTGCGGTCGATGATGCGCGAGGTGGTCACCAGCGGCACCGGCAGCGCGCTCAAGGATGTGCCGGGCGAGGTGTACGGCAAGACCGGCACCGCCGAGTACGACGACGACCCGGCCCACACCCACGCCTGGTTCGTCGGTTGGCGGGGCGACGTGGCGTTCGCCGTGTTCGTGGAGAAGGGCGGGGCCAGCACGGCCTCGGCCGTCCCGATCGCCGAGCGCTTCCTCCGCGCCCTCCCGCCTGCCTGACACCCGCGCGGCGAGTGCCCCTCGCACCGCGCACCACTCGCACCGCACACCACTCAACCCCGCGCATCGCTCGCACCGCGCATCACTCAACCCCGCGCACCGCTCGCACCGCGCACCCTCGGCGTTGATCGACTCGGGTTCTTGGAAACTGCGGTATCCGAGCCACCCGGATACACCGACTTCCGTGAAGCCGAGTCGATCACGGCCCGGTGGGCGCGAGACGGGTCAGGCGGTGGTCGATCACGGCCCGGTGGGCGTGAGACGGGTCAGGCGGTGGTCGATCACGGCCCGGTGGGCGTGAGACGGGTCAGGCGGTGTCGGCTTTGTGGTGGTCCGAGGGGGTCTGAGCTGGCGCGGAAGGTCGCCGGAGCAGACCTGGGCCGGCCGACGCGGGCGGGCCGACCGGCTCCCGCTCGACCGCGGTCGCGATGTCCGCCGCGACGCCCGACTGCTCGGAGCGGTCCTGACCATCGGAGCGGTCCTGACCATCGGAGCGGGCCTGACCATCGGAGCGGGCCTGACCATTGGTGGCGGCTGGTTCCCTCTCGGCGAGGAGGTCGCGGGGCACCGCGCCCAGAGGACGGCCGTCGGAAGAACCAACGCCGGCAGCCCCGAAACCCGGGGACGCGACGCCGGCAGCCCCGACATCGGAGGTTCCGGCCTCCGCCAGCGACCCGGCATCGATGGACGGGCCCCACGGGGAACCGTCGGCGAACGACTCCTCGCCATCGGTCGCGCTCGGCAACGCGTCCAGCCGCTCGGCGTCATCGATCCCGTCGAACCGCTCGCTCCGAGCCAGCCCATCGAGCCCATCGCGCCGCTCGCTCCGACCCAGCCCATCGAGCCCATCGCGCCGCTCGGCACGATCCAGCCCGTCGAGCCGACCCAGCCCGTCCAGCGCATCGCGCCGCTCGGCACGACCCAGCCCGTCCAGCCCATCGAGCGCATCGCGCCGCTCGGCACGATCCAGCCCGTCGAGCCGCTGGGAGCGGTCGGGTCGTTCGGTTGCGGCCGGGGTCCGGCCGTTGCCGCGCCGGGGGCCGGGGGCCGGCCGGGCCGACAGCAGTCGGGGCGGCACCGCTTCCGGTGCGCTGACCGGGGCCAGGCCGGCGACCACGGTGTTGACGATCTCGGCGGCGTACGAACCGTCCGGGTCGTAGTCGGGGTCGAAGACGGTCAGCTCCACACCGAGGCAGTGCGGGGTGTCGACCAGGCCGGCGAGCAGGATCTCCAGCTCGGCGAAGGCGATGCCGCCCGGGTCGGGAGCGTCCACGGCGGGCATCACCGCGGGGTCGAGCACGTCGACGTCGATGTGCACCCAGTAGCCCGCGCAGTCGGCGAGCTGCTCGTGCGCCCACTGGGCCGTGCGGGCGGCGCCTTCGGCGCGCAGCGCGGGGACCGGTCGGGTGGTGATGCCGGCGGCCTGGAGGTCGAGCCGGTACTCGTCCTGCGCGCGGATGCCGAGCACCACCACGTCGATGTCGCGGAAGTAGGGCCGGCGGCCCTCTAGGGCGGCCAGGTCGGCCTGCCCGCGCCCGGTGACGAGGGCAAGGTCCTCGCCAGCGGCCGCGCCGACGTAGGAGGCGTTGCCGGGGTGCCGGAAGTCGGAGTGCCCGTCGACGAAGACCAGCCCGATCCGCCCGCCGACGGCCTCACCGAGGCGGTGCATGGCGAGCGCCGACCCGAGCAGAACGGAGCAGTCGCCGCCCAGCACCACCGGGAACTCCCCCCGGTCGATGATCGAGCCGATCCGCTCGGCGAGCGCCAGCGAGTAGTCGGCGATCTCCCGGGCGTGGCACACGCCGTCGCCGGGCCGCCAGTCTCCGGGGTCGTACCGGGGCGGGGTGACGCAGCCGGCGTCGCGGGCGCGCAGCCGGGCCAGCAGGTCGTGGTCGCGCAGCGCGCCGGGTGCCTTGCCACAACCGGGGACCGACGTGGTCGTCGGTGGCCGCAGGCCAAGGTTTGTCGGCGCGTCGAGGACGGCGATCCGGCGCATCATGAGCTCCCGTCCTCGGTGGTCGGGCGGGCCGGCCGGAACGCCGGCCCGCGCTGGCGTGCTACGAACTCAGAACAGGGCGCTGGCCAGGGCCCGGCGCGCCGAGGCGACCGCCGGGTCGTCCGGGCCGGCGATGGAGAAGAGCGAGACCAGGTGTTGGCGTACGGTCTCGCGGTCCTCGCCGGCGGTGCGCCGGACCAGACCGACGAGCCGGGCGTACGCCTGCTCGGCCAGGCCGCTGAGCACCTCGATGTCGGCGGCCAGCAGTTGGGCGGCGACGTCGTCGGGGGCGCTCTCGGCGGCGGCCAGTGCGGCGCTGGGGTCCGCGCCGGCCACCCGGCGGGCGACCCCGACCTGAGCCAGCCCCGCCGTGGCGGCGGCGTCCGCGGGCGCGTCGGCCAGGATCTTGCGGTACGCCTGCTCGGCGGCGTCCAGATCGCCGCTCATCAGCGCGTCGTCCGCCTCGTCGAGGCGGGGGTCCTCCGGCTCGGCCACGGCCACGCCGCCGGCCTTGAGCACGGCTTGGATCCACTGCCGAAGCTGTGCCTCGGGCACCACGCCGGAGAAGGCGTCGACGGGCTGCCCGCCGACGACCGCGTAGACCATGGGGATGCCCTGGACCCGGAACATCTGGGCGATTCGCGGGTTTTCCTGCACGTCGACCCGTGCCAGCACCCAGGTGCCGTCGCCCTCGGCGTTGAGCCGCTCCAGCACCGGGGCGAACTCGTCGCTCTCCGGGAAGCCGGCGGCGCCGAAGAACACGACGACGGGCGTGGCCATCGAGCGTTCGAGCACGTCGGACTGGATTGTCGCCTCGGTGACGTCCACGATGGCGGTGTTGGTGCCTGCGGTGGGCGCGCCGGGGGCGCCGTTGGACGGGCCGCCCTGCGGGGGCGTGCCGGGGCGGGAACTTGCTGGTGCGGGGCCACGCAGCGTGCTGAGGTCGACCGCGCCGCGGGTGAAGATCGACGAGGTGATCCGTGGGTCGCTCATGGTTACCTAGTCTCGCACGTGAGCCCCCGATCTCAGCTCACCCGCAACCCCGACGTTGCAACTCTCACGCCCCACCCCCACCCCCGGCGATCGGGCATTTCTGCCGCCGGAAGCGGGCGGCGGGTGCCTGATCGACGGGGGTGGTGGTATGGGTCAGAAGCGGGCGGGTTCCCGGTAGGTGCCCCATTCGGCGCGCAGCGCGTCGCAGATCTCCCCCAGGGTCGCTTCGGCGCGGACCGCGTCGAGCATGGCGGGGATCATGTTCTCGTCGGTGCGGCTGGCGTCGACCATCCGGGCCACCGCCGCGCGGACCGCCGACTCGTCCCGGGCACCCTTGCGCTCGGCGAGCACCCGACGCTGCTCCAGCTCCACCTCGTGCGAGATGCGCAGGATCTCCAGCTCCTTGGCGACCGTGCCGGTGTGGCAGTTGACCCCGACGATCTTCTTGTCGCCCTTTTCGAGTGCCTGCTGGTAGACGAAGGCCGACTCGGCGATGTGTCCGGTGAACCAGCCGTCCTCGATGCCGCGCAGGATGCCCGAGGTCATCGGGCCGATCTGGTGCGGCCCGTCGCCGGCGAGTTGCCGGATCCGGGCGAAGATCTCCTCCGCCTCGGCCTCGATCTTGTCGGTCAGCGCCTCGACGTACCAGGAGCCGCCGAGCGGGTCGGCCACGTTGACCACACCGGTCTCCTCCATCAGCACCTGCTGGGTACGCAGGGCGATCTCGGCGGACTCGTCGGTGGGCAGCGCCAGGGTCTCGTCCAGCGCGTTGGTGTGCAGCGAGTTGGTGCCGCCGAGCACCGCCGCGAGGGCCTCGACGGCCGTGCGTACGACGTTGTTGACCGGCTGCTGCGCGGTCAGCGACACGCCGGCGGTCTGCGTGTGGAACCGCAGCCAGAGGGCCTTCTCGCTGGTCGCGCCGTAGACGTCGCGCAGCCAGCGGGCCCAGATCCGGCGGGCGGCCCGGAACTTGGCGATCTCCTCGAAGAAGTCGAGGTGCGAGTCGAAGAAGAAGCTCAGCCCCGGCGCGAACACGTTCACGTCCAGCCCGCGCGAGAGCCCCAGCTCCACGTAGCCGAAACCGTCGGCCAGGGTGTACGCCAGTTCCTGCGCGGCGGTCGAGCCGGCCTCACGGATGTGGTAGCCGGAGACCGACAGCGGCTTGTAGCGCGGGATCTCGGCGGCGCAGTATTCCATCAGGTCGCCGATCAGGCGCAGGTGCGGCTCCGGGTCGAAGAGCCACTCCTTCTGCGCGATGTACTCCTTGAAGATGTCGGTCTGGAGCGTGCCGTCCAGCTTGGACAGGTCGGCGCCCTGCCGCTCGGCGGCGACCAGGTACATGCAGAACACCGGCACGGCCGGGCCGGAGATGGTCATCGAGGTGGTGACGTCGGCCAGGTCGATGCCGTCGAAGAGCGCCTGCATGTCGGTGGCGGTGTCGATGGCGACGCCGCAGTGGCCGACCTCGCCGAGCGCCTGCGGGTCGTCCGAGTCGCGGCCCATCAGCGTCGGCATGTCGAACGCGACCGAGAGGCCGCCGCCACCGGCGCCGAGGATCATCTTGTAACGCTCGTTGGTCTGCTGGGCGTTGCCGAAGCCGGCGAACTGCCGGATCGTCCAGGTCCGTCCGCGGTATCCGGTCGGATACAGACCCCGGGTGTACGGATATTCGCCCGGCCAGCCGATCCGCTCGAAACCGGGATAGGTGGCGCCCTCCGGCGGCCCGTAGACCGGTTCGACCGGCATTCCGGAGAGCGTGGTGAAGTCGGCGTCCCGCTTGCGCGCGGCGTCGTAGCGGGCCTGCCAGCGCGCGCGTCCGGCGTCGATCTCGTCGGCGTCCATGAGCAGGGCTCCTCCTCGGGTCCTCGACAGCACGTCGAGTGTAAGGCCCTGACCTGAACGATCGCTAAGTCACGTCGTACCGACCGGTAACGTGACCTGGCCGGAATCGACGCCTCAGACTGCGGCTGGCCCCGGCTGGTTCAGCTCGATGTCGTCCACCGTGACGTTGACCTGGGTGACCGTCAGGCCGTACTTCTCCACGGCCTCGATCACCGCGGCCCGCACCGCCTCGGTCACGTCGACCACGACGTGCCCGGCGTCGATCACCAGGACCACGTTGACGACGGCCGAGTTGCCCTTCACGTCGGCCGAGACGCCCCGGCGGGCGTCGCCCACCTCGTCCAGGCCGACCTTGTCCAGGATGCTGTTGAAGAACCGGGCCACGTCACCACCGAGATCGGCGACGCCGGGCACCGCACGGGCGGCAGCTCCGGCGATCTTCTCCACGACCTCGTCGGAGACGGACGTGACACCTCGGGCCGCGCCCGTCGCGGGCTGCACTGCACCGGCGTTCTCCACCGCGTCCGTCATGATCGCATCTCCCCTGGTCCCGACGCACATTGTGGACCGACCGGCTCGTCAGCCCGCATCGCGGAAGCCTCGCTCCCGGTCACGCGCAGCGAGCCTACTAAAACGGGAACGACCTTCGCTTCCCGGCAACCGACGCGCTGCGGTCGACCGTGGACCGACCACTGCGGACATCCCAGCGCGGGCCTGCCGACGTGCCGTCAACGGGTCAGCGGGCGAGCTGGGTGAGCAACTCGTCGGCCGCCGTGTACGGGTCGATCGCGCCCTCGGCCACCTTGGTGGCCAGCGTGGCCAACTCCGTACCGTCGCGCAGTGAGCCGATCCGGGCGCGGAGGATGCCCAGCGCGATCGCCTCGATCTCGGCGGCGGCCCGCGCCTCCTGGCGGCGGCGCAGCTCGCCGTGCTCGACCAGCCAGCCCCGGTGCTTGTCGATGGCGGCGGCGATGTCGTCGATGCCCTCGCCCCGCGAGGCGACCGAGCGGACCACCTGCGGCCGCCACTGCCCGGGGCCGCGCTCGCCGAGCGCGATCATGCCCTGGATGTCGCGGACGGTGGCGTCGACGCCGTCGCGGTCGGCCTTGTTGACCACGAAGACGTCGGCGATCTCCAGGATGCCGGCCTTGACCGCCTGGATCGCGTCGCCCATCCCGGGTGCGAGCAGCACCAGCGTGGTGTCGGCCAGCGAGGCCACCTCGACCTCGGCCTGCCCGACGCCGACGGTCTCCACCAGCACCACGTCGCAGCCGGCACCCTCCAGCACCCGGACCGCCTGCGGCGTCGCCGCGGACAACCCGCCGAGGTGCCCCCGGCTGGACATGGACCGGATGTAGACGCCCGGGTCGGTGGCGTGGTCCTGCATCCGCACCCGGTCGCCGAGGATCGCGCCACCGGTGAACGGGCTGGACGGGTCCACCGCCAGCACGCCGACCCGGTGCCCTCGTGCGCGCAGCGCGCGGACCAGCTCGTTCGTGGTGGTCGACTTGCCCACCCCGGGCGAGCCGGTCAACCCGACCACCTGGGCCTGCCCGGCGTACGGCGCCAGCGCCGCGGCGACCGCCGGCAGCAGCGGGTCGCCGTTCTCCACCAGTGTGATCAACCGGGCCACCGCGCGGGGGTCGCCCGCGCGGGCCCGATCAACCAGCTGCGGTACGTCCCGACTGCGGCGCACCGACGTGGCGCCCGCTGCCGGAACCTGCTCGGCCGCCTCGCTCACCGTGCCGCCGCTGCGCTTCCCGGCACATGGATGATCAGCGCGTCGCCCTGGCCACCGCCGCCGCAGAGGGCCGCCGCGCCGGTGCCGCCACCGCGCCGCTTCAGCTCCAGGGCGAGAGTGAGGACGAGACGCGCGCCGGACATGCCGATCGGGTGCCCCAGCGCGATCGCGCCGCCGTTGACGTTGACCTTGTCCGGGCTGATGCCGAGGTCCCGAGTGGACTGCACGCCGACCTGGGCGAACGCCTCGTTGATCTCGATGAGGTCCAGGTCCGCGACGCTCAGGCCGCCCTTCTTCAGGGCGTGGTTGATCGCGTTGGACGGCTGGGAGTGCAGGGAGTTGTCCGGGCCCGCCACGTTGCCGTGCGCGCCGATCTCGGCCAGCCAGGTCAGCCCCAGCTCGGTGGCCTTGGCCTTGCTCATCACGACCACGGCGGCGGCACCGTCGGAGATCGGCGACGAGCTGCCGGCGGTGATGGTGCCGTCCTTGGCGAAGGCGGGGCGCAGCTTGGCCAGCGACTCGACTGTGGTGTCCGGGCGGATGCCCTCGTCCTCGCTGATGACCAGCGGGTCACCCTTGCGCTGCGGGATCACCACCGGGGCGATCTCGTCGGCGAAGTGGCCGTTCTTCTGCGCGGCGGCGGCCCGCTGGTGGCTGGCGGCGGCGAAGGCGTCCTGCTCGGCGCGGGTGATGCCGTGCTTGGTGCCGAGGCGCTCGGTCGACTCACCCATCGAGCAGCAGTCCCAGGCGTCGCTGAGCCCGTCGTGCGCCATGTGGTCCTTGACCACCACGTCGCCGTACTTGTAGCCGGTGCGCTGGCCCATCAGCAGGTGCGGCGCGTTGGTCATCGACTCCATGCCGCCGGCCACCACGATGTCGAACTCGCCGGCGCGGATCAGCTGGTCGGCCAGGGCGATCGCGTCCAGGCCGGAGAGGCAGACCTTGTTGATGGTCAGCGCCGGCACCGACATCGGCACGCCGGCCTCGACCGCCGCCTGCCGGGCCGGGATCTGACCGGCGCCGGCCTGGAGCACCTGCCCCATGATCACGTACTGGACCTGGTCCGGGCTGACGCCGGCCCGCTCCAGCGCCGCCTTAATGGCGATGCCGCCGAGCTTCGTGGCCGGGAGGTCCTTGAGGTTGCCCAGCAGCCGCCCCATCGGGGTCCGCGCGCCGCTGATGATCACCGAAGCCATGCCTGCCTCCGAAGGGGGTGCCGAGCTGTTCGAGGGGGGTGCCGAGCTGTACGCCTTAACGCTTGTTCGGCCAGACTAACGCCATGACTGAGAACTCCCCCGCCGAGCCCGGTGAGGACTACGTCACGGACATCGGGCTTCGCAAGATTGACCACGTCGGGATCGCGGTCGCCGACCTGGACGCCGCGATCGACTTCTACCAGCGGACGTTCGGGATGCGCTGCGTACACGTCGAGACCAACGCCGAGCAGGGCGTGCGGGAGGCGATGCTGTCCGTCGGCCCGACCACCGAGGGCGGCTGCGTGCAGTTGCTCGCCCCGCTGACGCCGGAGTCGACGATCGCCAAGTTCCTGGACCGCAACGGGCCGGGCGTGCAGCAGGTCGCGTACACCGTTGTGGACATCGACGCGGCCTGCGCGGCACTGCGCGAGCGGGGAATGCGGCTGCTCTTCGAGACCCCGAGGCGCGGCACCGCGGACAGCCGCATCAACTTCGTCCACCCGAAGGACGCCGGAGGCGTCCTCGTGGAACTGGTAGAACCCGCCCCCACCCCGACCCCCCACTGACCCCCGCCCCCCGCCCTGCCCCTGCCCCTGCCCCCCACCCACCCGCACGCCCTGTTGATCAAGAGGTTTGCGTCATCCTGCGGCTCGCAGGTGACCGAAAGCTCTTGATCAGCGGGGCGTGTGTCGTGGGGCCCGCGGCACGGGTTGGGGGTTGGGGCGCACGTCAGTGCTCGGTTGGTGGGGTGGCCGGACACCTTCACGCATCGGCGGATGCAGTTTTTCACAGAGGACTTCCCGGTCTAGCTACCGTTCAGTAACGTCCGGCCCCACAGGAGCGCGACCGGGGTCGGATGTGTCGAATGCCGACATGGTGGTCGTGCCCCACCGGCGCCGACGATGGCAGCACCCCGGCCCACTCGGGTGCGGACGAACCGGAGGTCACCGTGCAGGACATCCTCGAAGCGATCATGGCGGCGGAGGAATCGAACGATCCGGACCGCGAGCTCGCCGGCCTCGCCGGGCTGCCCGTACCGAAGAGCTACCGGGGCGTGGTGGTGCGCGCCGAGGAGTCCCGGATGTTCGACGGCATGGCCACCCGGGACAAGGACCCGCGCAAGGCGCTGCACGTGCAGGAGGTGCCGACGCCGGAGCTGGCACCGGGCGAGGCACTGATCGCGGTGATGGCCAGCGCGATCAACTACAACACGGTGTGGACCAGCATCTTCGAACCGCTGCCCACCTTCAAGTTCCTCCAGCGCTACGGCCGGGTCTCCGAGCTGACCCGCCGGCACGACCTGCCGTACCACGTGGTCGGCTCGGACGCCGCGGGCGTGGTGCTGCGCACCGGCCCCGGGGTGACCCGTTGGGCACCCGGCGACGAGGTGGTCGCGCACTGCCTCTCCGTCGAGCTGGAGGACGCCGCCGGACACGACGACACCATGCTCGACCCGCAGCAGCGGATCTGGGGCTTCGAGACCAACTTCGGCGGGCTGGCCGAGATGGCGGTGGTCAAGGCCAACCAGCTGATGCCGAAGCCTCGACACCTGAGCTGGGAGGAGGCCGCCAGCCCCGGGCTGGTCAACTCCACCGCGTACCGGCAGCTCGTGTCGCACCACGGGGCCAACATGAAGCAGGGCGACGTGGTGCTGATCTGGGGCGCCTCCGGCGGCCTCGGCGGGTACGCCACCCAGATGGCGCTCAACGGCGGCGCGATCCCGGTCTGCGTCGTCTCCTCGCCGGAGAAGGCCGAGCTGTGCCGCAAGATGGGCGCGGAGCTGGTCATCGACCGGGCCGCCGAGGGTTTCCGCTTCTGGAAGGACGAGGAGACCCAGGACCCGGACGAGTGGCGGCGCTTCGGCGAGCGGATCCGCGAGCTGACCGGCGGCGAGGACCCGGACATCGTCTTCGAGCACCCGGGTCGGGAGACGTTCGGCGCCAGCGTCTTCGTGGCCCGGCGCGGTGGCACCATCGTCACCTGCGCGTCCACCAGCGGTTTCCAGCACCAGTACGACAACCGCTACCTGTGGATGCACCTCAAGCGGATCGTCGGCAGCCACTTCGCCAACTACCACGAGGCATGGCAGGCCAACCGCCTGGTCGCGCTGGGCAAGGTGCACCCGACGGTGTCCCGCACCTACCCGCTGGAGGGGACCGGTCAGGCCGCGTACGAGGTGCACCGCAACGCCCACCAGGGCAAGGTCGGGGTGCGCTGCCTGGCGCCCACCGACGGGTTGGGCGTACGCGACGAGGAGCTGCGAGCCCAGCACGAGGACGCGATCAACCGGTTCCGGGGGCACTGACCGGCGGACGCCGGCTCCGGAGGCACTGACCGGCGGACGCCGGCTCCGGAGGCACTGACCGGCGTACACCGGCTCCAAGGGCACTGACCGGCGGACGCCGGCTCCGGGGCACTGACCGGCGCGCTGACCTGGACACCAGCCGGACGGACGAGCGGTGGTTGGCCAATGCGGTGATCGGCCATTGTTCTTCCAACCCGATTAGCGCGCGGTTGCTCGGATCGAACAAAGGGCCTCGGGGTAACCCGGGGCCCTTTTCCGGATCACGCAGCATGGCGTCCGTCCCGCCCGGGACCTGCCAAGATCGCCGATTGGTCCGGCTCCGCCGATCGCGGAAGTTGACCATGTAAACAGGGCACGAAAGCTCCGCACCGCTCTTGCGAAGCACCCTGGGGCGTCTGCCAGTATGTCCCAATGCCCCAGCAGCAGTCCTCCCCTCTCGCGTTCTTCGATAACGCGAACTCGCAGCCAGATTTCACCGTAGGCCTACGCGGATACAACACTCACCAGGTCGACGACTTCCTCGGCCGGATGACCGCCGCGCTGACCCAGTCCGAGCAGGCCCGTGCCGAGGCCGAGCAGCGGATGAACGACGCCCAGCGTCGACTCCGCCAGGCCGAGCAGCGCATGAGTGCGCTGGAGCAGAAGCTCACCGACACGAACAAGCAGCTCGAAGAGAACAGCCGGCCCACCCTCTCGGGGCTCGGCACCCGGGTCGAGCAGATCCTCCGGCTCGCCGAGGAGCAGGCCAACGACCACCGCAACGAGGCCAAGCGTGAGTCGGAGGGCATCCTCTCCGCCGCCCGCCTCGAGGCTCGCGAGATCACCGACAAGGCACGTGCCGAGGCCGCGGCCATGAAGGCCAGCGCCGAGCGCGAGGCCGGCAACCTGCGTACCGCCGCCGAGCGTGAGGCTGCCGAGGTCCGGGTGCAGGCGCGCCGCGAGGCCGACACGCTGCGCGCGGACGCCGACCGCGAGACCAAGCAGCTTCGCACCGTCACCGCGCACGAGGTGGCCGAGCTGAAGTCGACCGTCGAGCGGGAGGTGGCCACCCTCCGTGCCACCGCCGAGCGCGAGATCACCCAGCAGCGGGCCAAGGCCGCACGCGAGGCTGAGGAGAAGCGCGCCGAGGCGACCAAGCTGCTCACCGACGCGCGGGACAAGCGCGACAAGGACCTTCAGGCCCTGGAGCTGCAACTGGCCGAGCGTCGGGAGAAGGCCGAGCGCGAGGAGTCCGAGCGCCACGCCGCTCAGGTCGCGCAGACCCAGAAGCTGGTCAGCGAGGCCGAGCAGCGTGCACGGGCCGCGCAGGAGCGGGCCAAGGAGATCGAGCAGCGCGCCGAGGCCCGGCGGGTCGAGTCGGAGCGCAACGCCGCCGAGACGGTCGACAAGGCCAAGGCGCACTCCGAGAAGACGCTCAACGAGGCCAAGGCCGAGTCGCAGCGCCTGCTCACCGAGGCCCGCACCGAGGCGGAGCTGACCACTCAGGCCGCCCGCCGCGAGGTCGAGGACCTCACCCGGCAGAAGGACGCGGTCACGTCGCAGCTGGGCCAGATGCTCTCCGGGCTCGCCGGCATCGTTCCGGGAATGCCGGCCGCTGCCGCTCCCGCTGCCAAGCCGGAGGCCAAGAAGACCGAGGGCGGTCAGGACCGGGTTCCCGCGGAGTCCGCTGGCTGACGCGAGGCGTCAGATCGGGGCATCGAACGGCGCGAGGTGACACCGGGTGACCGGTCGCACCTCGCGCCGTACACGTTTCCCAGCCCGTGGAATCTCCCGCTCGCAGCGGAGTGAAGTAGCTCGCACAAGGCCCGTCCGTATCGCCCCAGCAGGGCCCGTTGCGTGTGAGGATGGGGGCATGTCGCACGGCGAGGAACTGTTCGCTCTCGGCGGGGACGTGACGACGGAGCCCAGCTTCGAGTCCGCTCTGCGGGGGTACGAGAAGAAACAGGTCGACCGGTATGTCGCGCGTGCCGAGCACGAGATCGCGACCCTCGCGTCCGAACGGGAACAGGCGTACACACAGATCCACAAGCTCGCCGGCCAGGTCGAGGTGCTGCAACGCGACCTGAGTCAGGTGCGCAAGCAGATGAACGTGGTGGACCGCGCCTCGTTCCGGCACCTCGGTCCGCGGGTCGAGTCGATCCTCGCTCTCGCGGAGGAGCAGGCCGAGCAGATCCTGTCCGACGCGAACGGGGAGATCGAGGCCCGCCGCGCCGCCGCCGAGCACATCATCGAGGAGGCCCGCGAGCAGGCCTCACGGGCTCTGAAGGACTTCGAGATCGCCCTCGCCGCGCGCCGCGCGGAGGAGGAGCGGCACAGCAGCGCCAAGCGGGCCGAGGCGGACGCGACCCTGCGGGCTGCCAAGGACGAGTCGGCACAGCTACGTAAGACGGCGCAGGACGCGTTGGCGAAGGCCCAGCAGGAGGCCACCCAGCTCCGCGACACCGCCAAGGAGATCCACACCCGGGCCCAGCAGGAGTCGACCAAGCTGCGCGAGTCGGCCCGTGAGGCGCTGACCAATGCCCGGCAGGAGGCCAGCGACCTGCGGGATGCGGCCAAGGAGGTGCACGCCAAGGCCCTCCAGGAGGCCAAGCGGCTCACCGACACCGCGACCGAGGCCGGCCGTGCCACGCACGCGAAGGCGCAGCAGGAGGCCAAGCAGATCATCGACGACGCGTCGATGGCTGGCCGTGCCACCCGCGCCAAGGCACAGCAGGAGGCGGAGCGGCTGACCACGCAGGCCTCCGAGTCGGCCAAGCGCAGCCGCGCCGAGACCGAGGCGTACGTGCAGCGGATGCGCGCCGAGACCGAGGAGTACGTCAAGCACTCCCGGGCGCAGACCCAGCAGGAGCTGGGCGCGTGGCGGGCCGGCGTGGAGCAGGAGGTCAACTCCCGGCGGGAGGCGGCCGACCGGGAGCTGGCGCAGCGACGGGCCGCAGCCGAGCAGGAGTACGCCAAGCGCCGCGACGAGCTGGACAAGCAGCACCAGTCCCGCCAGCAGGAGCTGGAGACCGCGTTCACGGGCCGTCAGCAGGAGCTGGAGTCGGGTTTCACCGCCCGCCACGACGAGCTGGAAGCCGAATACTCCGGCCGCAGGGACGAGCTGGAGACCACCTACTCCGCACGCAAGAACGAGCTGGAAACCGAGTACACGGCCCGCAAGGACGAGATCGAGCAGGGCGCGGCCGGGGTTCGGCAGGCGGCCGAGCAGGACGCGGCGTCGCTGCGGCAGCGCTCCGAGTCGGAGGCCGCGGAGCTGCTGAGCCGGGCCGAGACCGAGGCCGGCAACAAGCGCCGCGAGGCCGACGAGCACGTCGCGGCCTCCCGCCGGCAGTTCGAGGAGTACGCGGCCACCACGCAGCAGCACCTGGCCACCACCCAGCAGCACCTGGCGGCCACCCAGCAGGAGTCGGCGGCGGGCCGGCAGCAACTCGCCCAGGTGATGCTGGAGATCGCCCAGGCCCAGCAGCAGCTCGCGGACCTGCGGCAGGAGACGTGGAAGTCCCGCCAGGAGTCCGACGAGCTCCAGCGGCAGATGGCCGAGCTGCGGTTGCAGAGCGTCGCGGGGCCGATCGACGGCCCGACCGCGCCGGTCACCGGTGACGGTGCGAGCCGGAGCGCGGCCGGCGACGGTGACGACGGCGTGACCGTCTCCGGTGCAGCGACCGTCGACGCGGGCACGTCGCCCGGGTCGGGTGCGGCCAGCAGCCTCAAGACCGAGCCCACCGACACCCGGCAGCCGGTGAACGCCGGGGCTGAGGGCGCCGGGCAGTCCACGACCCGACCGGTGGCCGAGCCGGTGACCACCGTGGACGGAGGCGCGGCCAGCGCCGGGGTGGACGGGGAGCCGACCGTGGCCGCCGTTCCGGGCGAGGGTGGCCGGGGCGCCAAGCCGACCAAGATCACCAGCACCGGTGAGAACGGCAAGCGCCCCAGCAAGCCGACCACCGACGAGCGCAGCGCCAAGCCCAGCAAGGTCACCATCGAGAAGGACTGACGGGTACGCCGCCAGCGCTGACCCACGCGAGCATCGAGATCTTGGACAGTTTCCGTCAACGCGTGACGGAAACTGTCCAAGATCTATTTGTGCGTCGGACGGCGCTGGGACCGGGTGGGGCTCCAGCCCGCTGCGACGAGGGCCCGCCGGACGGTGTCGGCGACCTCGTCGGGGTGGGCGCGGACCAGCCAGGCCGGAAAGCGCAGGATCCGGTCGCCGCTGGTCCAGACGTCGTTCTGCCGACGCATGTCGTCCGCCCACTGCCGGGCGTCCATGTGGTGCGCGCCATCGATCTCGACCTGCACCCGCCACTGTCGCCAGTACGCGTCCAGCCAGCGGTTGCGGCCCGCCGCGTCGACCCGATGTTCCTGAAGGTCAGGCACGGGCAGCCGGTGCCGGCGGCAGAGGCGCAGGAAGTCGATCTCGGAGAGCGCCTGCGCGCCCCCGGCGATGTCACGGACGGTCTGTTGGATCAGGTGCCGGCGGGGCGCTCGGGGAAGGACGTCGAGCACCGTCTGCAACTCCTCGGGCAGCACCCGCCGCTGCTGACAACCGGCCGCCAGCACGCCCTGCGCCTCGTCCACACCGACCGCCCATCCCGCCGCGTCGATGAGCGCTCTGGCGGTCGTGGTGCGTGGTGGACGGGCGAGTTGCCGGTGCGAGTCCGGCAGCACCGACGTGCGATGCACCAGCACCGCGGGCATGTCGATCGGGAGGCGACGCAGGGAGGTCCGAGCGGCACGACGGGCGGCCGGCACCAGCACGTGCAGTGGCTCACGGCGCAGCCCTCGTACTCCGGCTTCGGTGGCGGCCGTTACCCCGGCCAGCACCGCGCCTGGTCCGGCTGCCAGCACCGCGACCCAGAGCTGTTGGTCGCGACTCAGGCGACCGTTGCCGGTCAGCAGGATGCCGCGGCAGATGGACCGCCACCGGCCGGAGCGGATTCGCCCGCGCACCGTTCCCTCGCTGAGCAGGCCGGAGACCTGCGCGGTCGTCAGGACGCCCGCCTGCTCGAAGGCCAGCCAGTCGAGTGCGTCGGCGTCGTCCGTGGGCATCATCCGAGCAGCTTTCACCGCCGGAACGCCACCGCACCACCAGATCTTGGACAGTTTCCGTTACGCCCTGACGGAAACTGTCCAAGATCTACCCGTCGGCGAGGTCGAGGCGATGTCGGGTGGGGGGTCGAGGCCCGGACGACGGCTGGGTGGGGCACCTTGAACACCCGATTGACGGCCTTGTGGTCGATAGCGACCATGAAGTGGCTACGCTGCTGACGCGCTGGGAGATGATCAGAAAAGGCGCGCCGCCAGCAGTCGATCGAGCTGATGAAGGAAGTCGTGACGTCATGGACCTGACCGGTACACGCTGGCGCACGTCCATCCGCAGCGGGAACAGCACGTGCACTCGCAGCGGGAACAGTCAGGGCGTCGCTGTCGCCGGTCGTCCGACGGCCTGAGCCGGGAGGTCCCAGGTGCCACAGCACGACCCGCCGGCCGACCACCCGCCGAACGACGATCCGCCGAACGACCACCCGCCGACCGACGACCCGGACGCGACGCCCGGCCCCCCGTCGGCGGACACACCGGCGCCGGTGCCGGTCCCCGCCCCGGGGGTCGACCCGGACGAACCGCCGGCGGTCCCGTCCGGGAAGTTCGGCACTCCGGGCCGCCCGCTGCGCCGCAGCAGCTTCCTGCTCGGCTTCACCGGGGCGTTGGGCGTGCTCCTGGCGTACACGCTCTATCTGGGGATTCGCAATGCCGGCGGCATCCTGGTGCTGGTGGTGATCGCGCTCTTCCTGGCGGTCGGTCTCAACCCGGCGGTGGTCCGACTACGCCGCTGGGGCGTGCCGCACGGCCTGGCGGTGGCGGGGGTCGCGTTGACCGTGGTGCTGCTGCTCTGTGGCGGCGTGGTCGCGCTGGTCCCGCCGATCGTCACCCAGTCGGGGCAGTTCATCGATCAGATCCCGAGCCTGTTGGACGAGCTGCGCCGCAACCCGACGGTCAACGACCTGGTGGAACGGTACGACGTGGTGGAGCGGGTGCAGGGCGCCGCCAACGCGGAGACCATCGGGCGGGCCCTCGGCGGGGTGCTCGGCGGTGCTCAACTGATCTTCGGCACGGTGTTCCGGACGCTGACCGTGCTGGTGCTGACGATCTACTTCCTCGCCTACTTCAACAAGCTGCGCTCGCTGGGCTACTCGTTGGTGCCCCGGTCACGGCGGGAGCGGGTGCAACTGATCGGCGACGAGATCCTCGCCAAGGTGGGCGCCTACATGGTCGGCGCGCTGAGCATCGCGGTGCTGGCCGGCGCGACCACCTTCGTGTTCGCGTTGATCGTCGGCCTGCCGTACCCGTTCGCACTGGCCGTGGTGGTCGCGGTGACCGACCTGATCCCGCAGATCGGCGCCACCCTGGGCGCGGTGATCGTGAGCCTGGTCGGCTTCGCCGCCGACCTGCCCACCGGCATCGCCTGCGCGGTCTTCTTCCTGATCTACCAGCAGGTGGAGAACTACCTGATCTACCCGAAGGTGATGCGGCGCTCGGTGGAGGTCAACGAGGTCGCCGCCCTGCTCGCCGCCCTGCTCGGGGTGGCGCTGCTGGGCGTGGTGGGTGCACTGATCGCCATCCCGACGGTGGCCGCGCTGCAACTGATCCTGCGCGAGGTGGTGCTGCCCCGCCAGGAGACCCGCTGACCCGCCGCGCGGCGGGTCGGTGCGTCCCGGGTCGACCGGGTCAGTCCGCCTTGGTGGCGGCCGGCCCGGGGACGGGCGTGTCCGCGAAAGAGGCCACCGTCCGGTCGGCGTACGCGCTGACGTCACCGGCCTCCATCGGGCCGTCCCAGGTCGTCGGCAGCGGCACCTCGACGGCCGGGTTGACCCGCCGGACGATCTCGTCGAGCACCGTCTCCGCGTCGCCCACCCAGAGGTGCTTGGCACCCGGGACGCCGACCACCTCGGCCTGCGGCACCGCCGCGAACCGCTCCCGTGCCTCGGTCGGGCGCAGGTAGTCGTCGAACTCGGGCACCAGCGCCGCCAGCGGCCGACCCGAGGCGGCCCAGGTGGCCAGGTCTTCCGGGGCCGAGAAGCGCAGCGGCGGGGAGAGCAGGATCGCACCGGTGATCGCCGGGTCGCAGCCGTACTTCAACGCCAGGTCCGTGCCGAACGACCAGCCGACGAGCCAGATGTTGGGCAGCTCGGCGAACTCCGCGTACTCGATGGCGGCGGCCACGTCGTACCGCTCCCCCACCGCGCCGTCGAACGCACCCTCGCTGGTGCCGCGCAGGCTGCTGGTGCCACGGGTGTTGAACCGCAGCACGGCCAGGTCGGCCAGCGCGGGCAGCCGCCAGGCCGCCTTGCGGAACACGTGGCTGTCCATCATCCCACCGTGGGTGGGCAACGGGTGCAGGCAGACCAGGGTGGCCACCGGCGGCCGGTCGGCCGGTAGGGCCAACTCGCCGACCAGCCGGAGACCGTCGGCGGTGTGCAACTCGATGTCCTCCCGGCGGCCGGGCAGGATCGACGACGCGCGGATCGCTGTGCTCACCGCCCAAGTCTGTCGCGAAGTTGCCGCCGCCGCCCGCCCAGGCCGCAACAGGGTGATCCAGGTCGCTCAGCCGCCCCGGGCGGTCGCTCAGTAGCGCGGGGTGCCCCGGCCGCGCTGCACCGCCGGCCCACGCCGCTCGCGGGCCCGCCAGCAGCCGCTGTGCCAGTGCCGCCGGTCGGTCAGGTCACCCAGGCCGTCGGCCGGCCAGGCCACCAGGTGCGCCACCCCGGGTCGGATCTCCTGGTCACAGCCGGGGCAGCGGTACGTCTTGACCGACGCGCCCGCCCCGATGCCGCGCACCTGCCAGGCGCCGTCGGTCCACTGCTGCACCGAGGCGACGCCCTGCCGGACGCGGTCGGCGTCCAGGTTGGCGTTCTCGTCCCGGCGAGGGCGATTGCGACGGGGGCTCACAGTCACCAAGCGTACGGTCCGTTCGGCGGGACGGGCCGGGGCGGTCACCAGGACGCGGGCTCGTCCAGCGGCTCGGCGACGCGCGCCCCTGCCAGGACCGTTGCCGCGTCCTCCTCGGAGAAACCCTGAAACGGCAAGCCGAAGTCGGCGGTCAGATGGGCCTTCGGAAAGCCGAGCAGCTCCAGCGCGTCCCCCTGGGGGGTGCGGTAGGCCGGTTTACCGGCGATCGTCCGATTTCCCCTGGTGCGCTCCTCTGCGATGGCGACCGCGTAGCTCAACCCGACCCGGAGACCGGACACCGCGGGCCTCCCGAGCGTCAGCAGCACGTCGAGCCCGGCCGGAAAACGCTCCACCGACACCTCACAGTTGGTGACCCGGGCATCCGTCGGCAGCGCGGTGAGCCGCAACGGCCCGCCGCAGTGGTAGGCCCGATCGAGCCGCAACCCGGCGGCCACAGCAGCCAAGTCCCGCTGATCCTGGGCGACCACGCTGGCCCGGGCGTACACCCCAGGAGTTGGTTGCCAGTGCCGCAACCAGACCGGCTTCCCGTTGAACGTGTCAGCCTGCGACACCGATCCGTCGAAGACACCCTTTTTCGTCGGCACGTATATGCCCCCAGGCAGGCCCTGGGCGTACCGCGGGAACGCTTCGGCGGATGCGGCCAACTCCAGGGTGACCGACCGTCCGCCCATGTCGAGCCGCGCCATCTCCACGCCACCCTCCACCGACCAGGAGAGATACCGAGGCCCCCCCGGGGTGAAGCCGAAATGCAGCACGTTCGGGTCGGCGCCGACCAGGTCGGGTCGCGCGGAGGCACCCGGCACCCCGTCGGCCAGGGGCGGTGCTGCTGGCACGACAGCACTGGCCGGCCGCGCCGGCCCGGTCGGGACGGCGTCGGAGCCGAACAGGTCCGCCGGCCCGATGGCCACGCCCGCACCGAGCACGGCCACCATGCCCAGCGCGGTGCCGACGGCGGTACGCCGACGGCGGACCCGTACACGGCCCCGGGAGACCGCGCCGGCCAACAGCAGGCCTGCATCGACGCTCCCCTCGGCGTGTTCCCGCAGCGTCAGGACGATCCGCTGGTCGAGATCTGTCACGGTCGGCTCCCGTTCGTGGCCGGGGCGCCACAGCGAGCCCGGAGGTTGGCGAGCGCCCGCATCGCGTGGGTGCGGACGGTGACCGGCGAGCAGTCCAGGATCTGGGCGATCGTCGCGTCGTCGAGGTCCTCGTAGTAACGCAGCACCAGCACGGCCCGCTGACGGTCGGGCAGACCGAGGATCAGCCGCCACATCTCGTCCCGGTCGGCCGCCTCGCGGCCGAGGTCACCACGCTGCGCCCGCTCGGCGAAGGTGTCGACGACAAGCTCGCGGCTGGACCGGCGTCGCCACCAGGAGTTGTTGGCGTTGACCAGCATCCGACGTACGTACAAGTCAGGCTGGTCCGCCCGCGAGATCTTGCGCCAGTGCACGTACGCCCGGGACAGCACCTCCTGGGTGAGGTCCTCGGCCCGGTGCTCGTCACCGGTGAGCAGCCGGGCCAGCCGGATCAGGGCCGGGCCCCGACTGCCGACGTACTCCTCGAAGGTCACACCCCTCTGACGCCGTCGGTGCCCTCCGGCGTTGACCCGGTCAGCGGTGCGAGTGGTCGCGGAAGCCGCGGCGGGTCTTGCGGCCCAGGTAGCCGGCCGTGACGAGGTGCTCCAGCAGCGGCGCGGGCGCGAAGCCCGGCTCGCGCAGCTCCAGGTACAGCTCGCGCTGGATCGCCAGCGAGACGTCCAGCCCGACCACGTCGAGCAGCTCGAACGGACCCATCGGGTAGCCGCAGCCCAGCTTCATCGCGTGGTCGATGTCGTCGGCCGTCGAGTAGCTGGCCTCCAGCATCTTCACCGCGTCGTTGAGGTAGGGGAAGAGCAGCGCGTTGACGATGAACCCGGACCGGTCACCGCAGACCACGCCGGTCTTGCCGAGGGCCGCGCAGACGGCGCGGGCGGTGGCGGTGGCCTCCGGGGAGGTGCGGATGGTGCGGACCACCTCGACCAGCGGCATGACCGGCGCCGGGTTGAAGAAGTGCAGCCCCACCACGTCGGCCGGCCGGTGGGTGGCCATCGCCACGTCGATCACCGGCAGCGAGGAGGTGGTGGTGGCCAGCACGACGCCCGGCTTGCAGATCTCGTCGAGGCTCGCGAAGAGGGCCTTCTTGACGCTCAGCTCCTCGACCACCGCCTCGACCACCAGGTCGACGTCGGCGAGGTGGTCGAGCGTGGCCGACCAGCTGATCCGGCCGAGCGCGGCGTCCCGGTCGGCCTCGGCGAGCTTGCCCCGCACCACGCCCTTGTTCAGCGAGGTCTTCACCGCCTCGCAGACCTTCGCGGACTTCTCCATGCCGCGGGTCACCGAGACGACCTCGTAGCCGGCCTTGGCGAAGACCTCGATGATCCCGGTGGCCATCGTCCCGGAGCCCACCACGCCGACCTTGGTGATGGCCCGCGCGCCGTCGGCGAGCGCGGCCTCCGTCGCCAGCGGCGTCGCCTCGTCCGGTACGACCACCGGCGAGCCGGGCCGCTCGTAGGTGTAGAAGCCCCGACCCGACTTCCGGCCGAGCAGCCCTGCCGTCACCATCTGCTTGAGCAGCGGCACCGGGGCATGTCGGCGGTCCCGGCCACCGCGCCGGTACATGGTGTCCAGGATCTCGTACGCGGTGTCCAGGCCGATCAGGTCCATCAGCGCCAGCGGGCCCATCGGCAGGCCGCAGCCGAGCTTCATCGCGGCGTCGATGTCCTCCCGGGTCGCGTAGTGCGCCTCGAACATGCCGACCGCGTGGTTGAGGTAGCCGAACAGCAGCGCGTTGGCGATGAAACCGGCCCGGTCGTTGATGGTGACGTCGACCTTGCCGAGCCGGGCGCACAACGCCTCGACGTCGGCGACCACCTCGGGTGAGGTGACGACGGTGCGGACCACCTCGACCAGCTTCATCACGGGCGCGGGGTTGAAGAAGTGGATGCCGATCACCTGGTTGGGCCGGCTGGTGGCAACCGAGATCTCGGTGACGCTCAACGACGAGGTGTTGGTGGCGAGGATGGTCTCCGGTCGGCAGACCCGGTCCAGCTCCGCGAAGATCCGCTGCTTGAGGTCCAGGTGCTCGGGCACCGCCTCGATGACCAGGTCGACGGAGTGCAGCGCGTCCAGCCCGACCGCGAAGTGCACCCGCTCGTGCAGGGCGTCACGGTCGGCGGCGGCGAGCTTGCCCTTGGCGACCGCACGGTCGGTGGAGCCGCTGAGGGTGGCCCGGCCGCGCTCCAGCGCCGGCTCGGAGATCTCGACGGCCACCACGTCGATGCCGTTGCGGGCGAAGACCTCGACGATGCCGGCACCCATGGTGCCCAGCCCCACCACGCCCACCGTGCTGAAATCGCGCGCCACGACCGGCCTCCCCAGAGACTCCGCACGACCACTGAACGGCCGCTAAGGTTATGCGCGCGAGTCTGCCACGTGACGCTGGGTTGTCGAGACGCCGTGGCATATTTCACCCACGCCTGAGCGGGTCTCAGGAGGCGGTGGGCACGGTGGTCACGCCGCCGTCAGGCGGTGGGCACGGTGGTCAGGGCCAGCAGCTCCGCGACGAACTCCGCCGGGCGCTCCAGGTGCGGGCTGTGACCGCAGCCGGGCAGCACCACCTCGTGGTACGCGCCGCCGGCCGCCGCGTACCGCTCCAGCACCGCCCGGGTCTGGCCGACCATCGGCTGCGGTGGGCAGGCGTCCTCGCCCGGCCAGCCGGGCACGAAGTCCAGCGAGCCCAGGTACGCGAGGTCGAACAGCGAGGTGTCCGAGACGATGACGTCGGCGTCGCCGCGTACCCAGGCGACCGGGGGCTTCTCGGTGACTGCCACCAGCTCGTCGGCGAGCCGGAAGTAGGTCGGCGCGAGCGCGTTGAGCACGCCCCGCTCCCCCGGTGCGGTGCCCGGCCAGTTCTGCGAGGGCACCGCCGTGCCCGGGTAGTTGTCGTCCCCGGTGGCGGTGGAGAGCACGGTGTCCAGCAGCAGATCCTCGTTCTCGCCCAGCGAGGCGGGATCGGCCACATAGGTGGCTCGCAGCACGGCGCGCGGGCTGGCCGGGGCGTCCGCGCTGCGGTCACCGGCCGCGAGCCGGGCGACGAAGTCCGGGTTGGCCGTGCCGGCGCCGGTGCCGGCGAAGTCGGGGGTGGTCGGCGTGCCGGTCAGGTCGCGGGTGCCGCCGAACCCGTACGGGGAGACGGGTGCCGCGAGCAGCAAACCGGCCACCCGGTGCGGATGGTCGACAAGCAGTTGCATCGCCACTCCGCCACCGAGGGAGTGCCCGACCACCACCGGCCGGGCGTCGGCACCGAAGAGCGTCGGGTCGTCCAGCAGGGCGGCCACGTCGTCGGCGAAGTCCCGCAGACCACGGGTGGCGTCCACCGGCGCCGTCTCGGAGTGGCCGTACCCCCGCAGGTCGGGGGCGACCACCCGCAGCGTCGGCGGCAGCCGACGCACCAGCGGCTCCCAGAACAGCGCGGACGAGCAGTTGCCATGGATCAGCAGGACCGGCGTGCCGTCCGGCGGGCCGGCCACCCGTACCGCCTGGGTGATGCCGTTCGCCGTCACGGTCCGCTGCTCGGTCTCCATCCGCGGCATGTTGCCACGCGGGCCCCCGCTGGTCCAGGTGTCCGCCAGCCACCCGGGGTGCGCCCCGGGTGTGGGCGACAGTCAGCACCCGACGTGCGCCGAGTGCGACGGAAAGGGCTCCTCCCGTCTCAGCGGCGCCGGCTCGGTGGCGCGGCCAACGGCAGCGGCAGCGTCGGTCGGACGTCCCGCCGGGACGGCCCGAAGCTGAGCCCCACCGGGTCGGTGAGCGCCACACCGGGATCGAACAGGCGCAGCTCGGTCCGGCCGAGCCGGATCACGTCGCCGTCGGAGAGCAGCTCGACCTCGCTGATCCGTCGGTCGTTGAGCCACGTGCCGTTGGTGGAGCCCAGGTCCCGCAGGGACGGGCCCTCCGGGGTCAGCCACACCTCAGCGTGCCGTCGACTCAGATGCGGGTCGGCGATGACCACGTGGCCGGTCGGTGCCCGACCGATCACCTGCGGCTCGCCCCGCAGTCGAAAGCTCGCACCGCGCATCGGCCCACCCGCGACCGTCAGCAGCGGCATCAGTTCCGGATGTTCCTCCATGGACAGTCAGCCCTCCACCCCACACCGTCACTCCGCGCGTCAGCCTGCCATCAGACGGTAATCGTCAATACCGACCGGCCGGTCAGCCTCTCGTCACCTCCCGGCCACCTGCCGTTCGACGATTCGGGCGGACCGCACAGGCCATCGCTGCCCTGACCTGCACTGATCAACGATCGGTCGGGGTAGAGCGACTCCCGTCCCGCCACCTCGGATCGGGACCTACCGGCGAGTAATTCTCGGGTCTAGACTTCCGCCATGACGGCTGTGCATGTTCCGGGTACCCCGGTCATCGAGGCGGGCCTGCTGGTTTCGACCAGCCCGGCCACCGGCATCGAGGCCGGTCGCCTCCCGCTCGCCACCGACGCCGACGTGCGGCAGGCCGTCGACAGCGCCCGAGCCGCCGGCGAGTGGTGGGCCGGGCTCGGCTTCGCCGGCCGGCGCGACCGGCTGCTGCGGTGGCGCGCGCTGCTCGCCAAGCGCATCGAGCAGTTGGCCGAGCTGGTGCACGTCGAGGGCGGCAAGCCGGTCGCCGACGCGATCGTCGAGATCGTCACCGCGATCGAGCACATCGACTGGGCCGCCCGCAACGCCGGCCGGGTGCTCGGCCCACGCCGGGTGCGGTCCCGGCTCATCCTCGCCGAGTTCTCCGGTCACCTGGAATACCAGCCGCACGGCGTGGTCGGCGTGATCGGGCCGTGGAACTATCCCGTCTTCACGCCGATCGGCTCCGCCGCGTACGCGCTGGCCGCCGGCAACGCCGTGGTGCTCAAGCCCAGCGAGTACACGCCCGCCGTCGGTCAGTGGCTGGTGGACAGCTTCGCCGAGGTGGTGCCCGAGCAGCCGGTGTTCACCGCCGTGCACGGGCTGGGCGACGTGGGTGCCGCCCTGTGCCGCTCCGGGGTCGACAAGCTGGCCTTCACCGGCTCCACCGCGACCGCCCGCAAGGTGATGGCCGCGTGCGCCGAGACGCTGACCCCGGTGCTGATCGAGGGCGGCGGCAAGGACGCCATGATCGTCGACAGTGACGCCGACCTGGACGCCGCCGCGGAGGCATGCGTCTGGGGCGGCATGACCAACGCGGGCCAGACGTGCATCGGCATCGAGCGGGTCTACGCCGTCGACTCGGTCTTCGACGCCTTCGTCGACAAGGTGGTGGCCCGTGCCGGTCAGCTGACCGTCGGGCCGGAGGGCACCGACATCGGCCCGATCACCATGCCCCGGCAGATCGACGTGATCCGCCGGCACATCGACGCCGCGATCATCTCCGGCGGGCGCGCCGTGCTCGGTGGCCCGAGCGCGGTTCAGCCGCCGTACGTCCACCCGACCGTGCTGGTGGACGTGCCGGAGGACTCGGCCGCCGTCCAGGAGGAGACCTTCGGCCCCACGTTGACCATCAGCCGGGTCCGCGACGCCGACGAGGCCGTCACCCGCGCCAACGCCCTGCCGTACGGCCTGGGCGGCTCGGTCTTCGGCCGGCGGCGCGCGGTGGCCATCGCCCGGCGGCTGCGCTCCGGGATGGCGTCGGTCAACTCCACCCTGACCTTCGCCGGCATGTCCACCCTGCCGTTCGGCGGGGTGGGCGACTCCGGCTTCGGGCGGATCCACGGCGAGGACGGGCTGCGCGAGTTCGGCCGGGCCAAGGCGATCACCCGGCGTCGTGCCAGGTCGCTGCTGCCGTCGATGACCTTCGAACGGACGCCGACCGACGTGGCTCGGCTCGTGAAAGCGATCAAGGTGATGTACGGAAGGTGAGTGTCAGATAGCCGATCTTCGAGGAAGATCGGCGAATCGACATGTGTGTACGGGTGGTTACGGCGGTACATTGCGTTAAATGGGCCCCAATCGATTGCGCTACCGCCTTGTCGACAGTGACCAGTCGTGGAGCGCCCGGCGACGTCAGCATCGCTCGGACTGGTTGGCGCGCACCTTCCCCGACATCGGCGACATGCACGTTGTCGATCTCGGTGGGCGGCTCGGCACCTGGCACCGCGCCACCGTCCGGCCGGCTCGGGTGACCGTCGTCAACCTGGAAAAACCCCCGGCCGTCGTGCCGGAGTGGGCCCACGTCGAGCAGGCCGACGCCTGCGACCTGCCTGCGCGCCTCGCCGGGGGCAGCTTCGACATGGTCTTCTCGAACTCCGTGCTGGAGCACGTGGGCGGGCACGAACGCCGGTTGCGCTTCGCCGCGGCCGTCCGCTCGCTGGCCGACCGGCACTGGGTGCAGACGCCGTACCGCTACTTCCCCATCGAGCCACACTGGATCGCGCCGGGCATGCAGTTCCTGCCGGTGCGGCTGCGCACCGCGTTCGCCCGCCGGTGGCCGTTGGGGCACAAGCCGACCCGCAGCCACGACGCCGCCATCCACCAGGTGCTCTGGACGGAGCTGCTGGACCGCTCGCAGATGCGCCACTACTTCCCGGACTCGACCATGCTGGTCGAGCGGGTGTTCGGCCTGCCCAAGTCGCTGATCGCGGTGCGGACCGGAAGCTGAGCCGATCAGACTCACCGAAGGCTGAGGCCGATCAGAACAGCGTCAGCTCGTCCTTCTCGATGCCCCGCAGCTTGTCGTAGTTCACGACCACGCACCGGATGCCCCGGTCGGCGGCGAGCACCCGGGCCTGCGGCTTGATCTCCTGCGCGGCGAAGACCCCGACCACCGGGCTGAGCAGCGGGTCACGGTTCATCAACTCGAGGTATCGGGTCAGCTGCTCCACCCCGTCGATGTCGCCACGCCGCTTGACCTCGACGGCCACCGCACCGGAGTTGGCGTCCCGGCAGAGCAGGTCGACCGGGCCGATCGCGGTCATGTACTCGCGGCGGACCAGCGTGAACCCCTCACCCAGGGTGCCGGGGTTCGCGGCCAGCAACTCCTGGAGGTGCGCCTCCACCCCGTCCTTGCGCAGGCCGGGGTCGACACCCAGCTCGTACGAGGTGTCCTGGAAGATCTCCTCCAGGGTGATCCGCAACTCCTCGCCAGCCTTGTTGACGACCCGCCACACACCGGGGGCCTCCTCCAGCCGACAGGGCGGGCTCATCCAGTTCAACGGCTTGTACGCCCGGTCGTCGGCATGAATCGACACCGACCCGTCCGCCTTCACCATGAGCAACCGGGTGGCCAGCGGCAGGTGAGCCGAGAGCCGTCCGACGTAGTCCACCGAGCACTTCGCAATGACCAACCGCACCCGACGAGGGTAGCCGAGCACCCCCCGGTCGCCAGCGAGCGGCACTGGCGCGTCGATGCGATGCTGAGACCGTGTTCGAAGTTCTCACCGGCACCGGCCTCGCCGCCTCAGCGGGGCTGAACGCCTACATACCCCTGCTCATCCTCGGTCTCCTCGGCCGTTACACCGATCTGATCGACCTGCCCAGTGGCTGGACCTGGCTCGGCAACGGCTGGGTCATCCTCATCATGGCCGTGCTGCTCGCCGTCGAGATGGTGGCCGACAAGGTGCCCGTCGTCGACCACATCAACGACGTGGTGCAGACCGTGGTCCGGCCCACCGCCGGTGGCCTGGCCTTCGGTGCCGGTTCCTCGTCGGAGACGGTGACGGTCAGCGACCCGGAGAGTTTCTTCTCGACCCACCAGTGGGTGCCGGTCGTCACCGGCGTGCTGCTGGCACTGGGCGTACACCTGCTCAAGTCCGCGGCACGCCCCGTCATCAACGCGACCACCGGCGGGTTGGGCGCACCGGTCGCGAGCACCGCGGAGGACGCCACCAGCGTGGTGGTCTCCCTGGTGGCGGTCATCCTGCCGGTGCTGGTGCTGGTTTTCCTGGTCGGTCTGGTCCTCTTCGTCTTCTGGTTCTTCCGGCGACGCTCCGAACGTCGCCGGGAACGCGAGGCGGCCCGCGCCGCCGGCTTCCGCGTCTGACGCCGGGTCAGGGCAGGTCGTTGGCGCGTCGGATGACGGTGACCAGGTCGTCGATGATGCCGGTGAGGGCGAAGTCCTTCGGGGTGAAGACCCGGGCGACCCCGGCGGCCCGGAGCGTGTCCGCGTCGCCGGCGGGGATGATGCCGCCCACCACCACCGGCAGGTCCGCCCGGCCGGCGGCGCGCAGCCCGTCGAGCACCGCCGGCACGGCGGCCAGGTGCGACCCGGACAGCACCGACAGCCCGACCAGGTCGACGTCCTCCTCGACGGCGGCGGCGACGATCTGCCCCGCCGTCAGCCGGATGCCCTGGTAGACGACCTCGAAGCCGGCGTCGCGGGCGCGTACCGCGATCTGCTCGGCGCCGTTGGAGTGCCCGTCCAGGCCGGGTTTGCCGACCAGCAGCCGCAGCCGGCCGCTGCCCAGCTCCCGGGCGGTGGCGGCGACCCGCTCGCGGACGGCGGCCAGGCCCGGGTCGCCACCGCTGCCGGTGGCGCCGGCCAGGCCGGTCGGCGCGCGGTACTCGCCGAAGACCTGGCGCAGCGCGCCAGCCCACTCGCCGGTGGTCACCCCGACCCGCACGCACTCCAGGGTGGCCGGCATCAGGTTCGTGGTGGTCGCGGCGTCCGCGCGGAGCCGGGCGAGGGCCGCGTCGACGCCGGCCGCGTCCCGGTCGGCCCGCCACCGGTGTACGCCCTCGGTGGCGGCCGCCTCGACCGCGGGATCGACCTGCTCGACGGCTTCCGCACCGGCGGCGGTCAGCGGGGAGGCTTCGGTCTCGGTGTAGCGGTTGACCCCGACCACCACGTCGGCACCGGACTCCATCCGCCCGCGGCGTGCGGCCAGCGACCCGACCAGCGCGCTCTTCAGGTAGCCGGTCTCCACGGCGGCCACCACCCCGCCCAGCTCCAGCACCTTGTCCAGCTCGACCCGTGCCCCGGTGACGATCTCGTCGACCAGCGCGGTCATCACGTGCGAGCCGGCGAAGAGGTCGGGGTATTCGAGCAGATCCGACTCGTACGCCAGGACCTGCTGCATCCGCAACGACCACTGCTGGTCCCAGGGGCGGGGCAGGCCGAGCGCCTCGTTCCAGGCGGGCAGCTGCACCGCGCGGGCCCGGGCGTCGCGGGACATCGTCACGCCGAGCATCTCCAGCACGATGCGCTGGATGTTGTTCTCCGGCTGCGCCTCGGTGAGGCCCAGCGAGTTGACCTGCACGCCGTAGCGGAACCGGCGTTGCCTGGCGTCGGTGACCCCGTACCGCTCCCGGGTGATCTCGTCCCAGAGCACGCCGAACGCGCGCATCTTGGCGATCTCCTCGACGAATCGCACCCCGGCGTTGACGAAGAACGAGATCCGCTGCACCACGTCGCCCATCCGCTCCGCCGGCACCTGACCGGAGTCACGGACCGCGTCCAGCACGGCGACCGCGGTGGCCAGCGCGAAGCCGACCTCCTGCACGGGCGTGGCCCCGGCCTCCTGGAGGTGGTACGAGCAGATGTTGACCGGGTTCCACCGCGGCATCTCCCGCAGCGTGTACGCCACCACGTCGGCGGTCAGCCGCAGTGACGCCGCCGGCGGGAAGATGTACGTCCCCCGGGACAGGTACTCCTTGATGATGTCGTTCTGGGTGGTGCCCGAGCAGCGCGTCAACTCGGCGCCCTGCTCCGTCGCCACGGTCCCGTAGAGGGCGAGCAGCCACATCGCCGGGGCGTTGATGGTCATCGAGGTGTTCATCTCGGCGAGCGGGATGCCGTCGAAGAGCGCCCGCATGTCGCCGAGGTGCGCCACCGGCACGCCGACCCGGCCGACCTCGCCGGAGGCCAGCTCGTGGTCCGGGTCGTACCCGGTCTGGGTGGGCAGGTCGAAGGCGACCGAGAGGCCGGTCTGCCCCTTCGCCAGGTTGCGGCGAAAGAGGGCGTTGGTCGCGGTCGCCGACGAGTGGCCGGCGTAGGTGCGCATCACCCACGGGCGGTCCCGCTCGGGCAGCCGCCCCGGAAATGCCGTCTCGTCCATGGCCGGAGTTTAAGTTACCGCCCAGTAAAAGGGGCTGTGGAAAACCACACAGGTCCATGTCGGGGACGTCCGGGTGCGAAGTGCCCGCAGTGGCGCGCACCGCCACACCCCGGGCACCGGGCCGGCCGGGTCAGGACGCACACTGGACGGCATGGATGACGAGCTGGCCATCTCCGTCCGAGGGCTGCGCAAGGCGTACGGCGACAACGTGGCGGTGGCGGGCGTGGATCTCGACGTGCACCGTGGTGAGGTGTTCGCGTTGCTCGGCCCGAACGGCGCCGGCAAGACCACCACCGTGGAGATCCTGGAGGGTTACCGGCACCGGGATGCCGGCGAGGTCTCCGTGCTCGGGGCGGACCCGGCCCACCCGGACGCCGACTGGCGCTCCCGGGTCGGCATCGTGCTCCAGGGCACCGGCGAGTTCGACGAGCTGACCGTGGCCGAGGTGATCCGGCACTTCTCCGGCTTCTACCCGGACGCCGACGACCCGGACAAGGTGATCGAGCGGGTCGGGCTGGCCGACAAGGCGAAGGCTCGTACGCACACCCTCTCCGGAGGGCAGAAGCGCCGCCTGGACGTGGCGCTGGGCATCATCGGTCGCCCCGAGTTGCTCTTCCTGGACGAGCCGACCACCGGCTTCGACCCGGAGGCCCGCCGCGAGTTCTGGGAGCTCATCCGCGACCTCGCCGCGGCCGGCACCACCATCGTGCTGACCACGCACTATCTGGACGAGGCGGAGGCGCTCGCCGACCGGGTCGGTGTGATCGCCGGCGGCCGGCTGGTCGAGGTGGCCGCCCCGAACCGGCTGGGCAACCGGCAGGAGGCCCTCGCGACGGTCTCCTGGCGTACCCCGGACGGGACGCTGGAAAGCGCGCAGAGCGCGACGCCGACGGCCCTCGTGGCCGACCTGGCCACGCGCTTCGGCGGCGAGGTCCCCGGCCTCACGGTGACCCGGCCGACCCTGGAGGACGTCTACCTGAAGATGATCGGACACGCGCGATGACGACCACGACAAAACCGGCCTCCGCGGTCGCCGCGCCTCGGGGGCAGCGGCCGAACGCCGGCGCTCTCGCCCTTCGCCAGGGCCGACTGGAGATCACCCAGTTCCTGCGCAGCCGGGAGTCCGTGGTCTTCACGATGGGCTTCCCCATCATCATGATCCTGATCTTCGCGTCGATCTTCGACGGCACGATCGGCGGCGGGGTCAAGTTCACCCAGTACTTCATCACCGGCATGATCGCGACCGGCCTGATGACGGTGAGCTTCCAGAACCTCGGCATCTGGATCCCGATCGAACGGGACCGGGGCGTGCTCAAGCGCTACCGGGGCACCCCGATGCCGAAGTGGGTCTGGTTCGCCGGCAAGGTGATCATGGTGGTGGCGATCGGCATCGCCGAGACCGCGCTGCTGCTGGCCGTCGCGGTGGCGCTGTTCGACCTCGACCTGCCGGGCACCGCCGGGAAGTGGTTCACCTTCGGCTGGGTCGCCGTGCTCGGCGTGACCGCCTGCACCCTGTGCGGCATCGCCATCTCGTCGCTGGCCCGCACGGCCCGCAGCGGCTCGGCGGTGGTCACCCCGGTCGCCCTGGTGCTCCAGTTCATCTCCGGGGTGTTCTTCGTCTTCACCGACCTGCCCACCTGGATGCAGCAGGTGGCGGCGCTGTTCCCGCTCAAGTGGATGTGCCAGGGGCTCCGGTCGGTCTTCCTGCCCGAGAGCTTCGGGGCGCAGGAGCCGGGCGGCTCGTTCGAGCTGGGTCGGGTCGCGGTGGTGCTGGCCCTGTGGTGCGTGATCGGCGTGGTGCTCTGCCTGACCACCTTCCGCTGGACCACCAAGCGCGACGGCTGACCTTTTTCCGGGGCCCCGATCCGCACCGGAGCCTGCCAGACTCTGACGATGGCTGCCCGACCGACCAGGCGTGGTCTTCTGCTCGCGGGGGCAGGGGCGACGGCGCTGACGGTCGGGCTCGGCTGGGCGGCCCGTGACCTGGTCCGTCCCTCACCGGCCCGGCCGGTGCCCCCGGACGCGCCGGCGGGCGACGAGCGGCTGACCCGCCGTTCCTCCGCCGCGCGTGGTCGCTCGGTCGACTTCTACACCGCCGTGCCGCACGGGCACGGCGACGGTCGGGGCCTGCCAGTCTGCCTGGTGCTGCACGGCGCGTCCACCACCGCACGGGACTTCCCCGGCCTCGGCCTGGGTCGCTTCCTGACCGACGCGGTGCGTCGGGGCGCGCCGCCGTTCGTGCTCGCCGGGGCAACCGGCGACCGCCTCTCCTGGCGCCCCTCCGACCGGGACGACCCGCAACGGATGGTGCGGGAGGAGCTGCCGGCCTGGTGCGCCGAGCAGGGCTTTGACACCAACCGGCTGGCGGCCTGGGGCTGGTCCATGGGGGGCTTCGGTTCACTGCTGCTCGCCGAGGCCTGGCCCGGGCTGCTCCGCGCGGTCGCGGCCCTCTCCCCCGCCGTCGCGCCCGGCGACGCCGTCTTCGCCGGGGTCGACCGGCTGCGCGGCACTCCGCTGGGTCTCTGGTGCGGTCACCAGGACGACTTCCTGAACGACGTGCAGGCGCTGGAGCGGGCCCTTCCCGAGCCGGCGGCCCGCACCGAGTACGCCGACGGTCGGCACGACTTCCGATACTGGGGGCGGGTCATACCCGACGCCCTCGACTTCGTCGCGGCGGCGCTGGCCGCCCCGCCCCGGCCGTCCGGCCCGACCTGACCCCGGGGCCCGCGAACGGGTCCCGGGGCCGCGCGCCTCAGTAGGTGTAGAAGCCCTTGCCGGTCTTGCGGCCCAGGTCGCCCGCGGTGACCATGCGCTGGAGCAGCTCCGGCGGGAAGAACTTCTCGTCGGCCGTGTCGGTGTAGATGTTCTTCGAGGCGTGCAGAAGCACGTCCACACCGGTCAGGTCGGTGGTGGCCAGCGGACCCATCGCGTGCCCGAAGCCGAGGCGGCAGGCCGTGTCCAGGTCCTCGGCGGACACCACGCCGGACTCCACCAGCTTGACCGCCTCCATCACCAGGGCGGAGATCAGCCGGGTCGTGACGAAGCCGGCGATGTCCCGGTTGACCACCACCACCGTCTTGCCGATCTCCTCGGCGAAGGCCCGGGCGGTGTCCAGCGTGGCGTCGCTGGTCTTGTAGCCGCGTACCAGCTCACAGAGCTGCATCATCGGCACCGGGGAGAAGAAGTGGGTGCCGACGACCGCCTCGGGTCGCTCGGTCACCGCGGCAATCTGGGTGACCGGGATGGCAGAGGTGTTGGTGGCGAGCACCGCGTCGGCCTTGCAGATCTTGTCCAGGGCGCGGAACACCTCGTGCTTGATCTCCAGCCGCTCGAAGACCGCCTCGACCACGATGTCCGCGTCCGCCGCCGCCTCCAGGTCGGTGGTCGGCGTGATCCGAGCCAGGGTCGCCTCGACCTCGGACGCCTCGATCTTGCCCTTCTCGGCGAACTTCTCCAACGACTTCCGGATGCCGCCCAGCCCTCGGGTGGTGGCCGCGTCGTCCAGGTCGCGCAACGTCACCTGCCAGCCGGCCTGCGCCGCCACCTGAGCGATGCCGGAGCCCATCAGCCCGGCCCCGACGACCGCGAGTCGACCCGCCATCTACTTCTCCCTCGCTGCGATTGAGTGCCTGCAAACACCCTAGTCGGCGAGACTGAACGATGGCTAAGGGGCGGTCGGGCGGCGCTCTGGTGAACGAGGCGGAGCTTTCTGAGCCGGCCTGCGGCCTCCCGGCGGGTCAGATCTCCAGGGACGGTTCCTCCGGTGCGGTGCCCCGCTCGACCGCCACCCCGAGTGCGCGCAGGTCGGCTACGAAGTCCGGGTAACCCCGGTCGACGTGGTGCACGTGGGAGACCTCGGTGACCCCCTGCGCGCAGAGCCCGGCGATGATCAGCCCGGCGCCGGCGCGGATGTCGGTGGCCCGCACCGGCGCACCGGAGAGCCGGGCCCGCCCACGGACGACCGCGTGGTGCCCGTCGGTCTTGATGTCCGCGCCGAGCCGCATCATCTCGTTGGCGAACATGAACCGACCGTCGAAGATGTTCTCGGTGATCAGGGATGCGCCGTCGCTGACCGCGGCCAGCCCGATCGCCATCGGCAGCAGATCGGTGGCGAAGCCGGGGTACGGCAGCGTCACCACGTCCACCGCCCGGGGCCGCTCGTCCATCCGTACGCGGAAGCCGTCCCCCCTGGTCTCCACCAGGCCACCGGCCGCCACCACCTTGTCCAGCGCGACCTCCAGGTACGCCGGGTCCAGCCCGGTCACCGTCACGTCGCCCCGGGTCATCGCCGCGCCGAACGCCCAGGTGCCGGCGACGATCCGGTCCCCCACCGTGGCGTGTCCCACCGGGCGCAGACCGGGAACCCCGGTGATCCGCAACGTGGACGTGCCCGCGCCGACGATCCGCGCGCCCATCTCGTTGAGCATCGTGCAGATGTCCACGATCTCCGGCTCGCGGGCCGCGTTGTCGATCATCGTGGTGCCCTGGGCGAGCACTGCCGCCATCACCAGGTTCTCGGTCGCGCCGACGCTGGGGAAGTCCAACACGATGTCCGCGCCGTGCAGCCCGTGCGGGGCGGAGGCGATGACGAACCCGTGCTCACCGGAGATCTCCGCGCCCATCCGGGTCAGTCCGGAGATGTGCATGTCCAGCCCCCGTGACCCGATGGCGTCGCCGCCGGGATGGGCCACCCGCACGTACCCCCGGCGGGCCAGCAGCGGGCCGAGCACACAGATCGACGCGCGCAACCGCCGGACCAGGTCGTAGTCGGCCTCGGCGCCCGGCTGCTCGGGCACGTCGATGGTCACCGAGCGGGACCGGGCCACCCCACCACGGGCGACCATCGGGTCGACCGGGTCGTCCGCGTCGAACCGGACGTCGCAACCCAGCCGGCGCAGCACCTCGCCCATGATCGCGATGTCGGTGATCCGCGGGACGTTCGTGATCACGCTGCGGCCCGGCGCGAGCAGCGCGGCGGCCATCAGCTTCAGCGCCGAGTTCTTGGCACCGACCACGTGCACGGTGCCGGCCAGTCGGGCGTCACCGTGGACCCGGATGACGTCGACGTCGCTGACCGCCGTGTCGCCCGCGTCGCCGGGGCCCACCACCACCGGCCAACTGGCGGAGCTGTCCGGCCGCGCCGGGATCGTCAGGTCGGGAATCCGTAGGCTGTGCGTCATGGCCGTCCACCTCACGCGCATCTACACCAAGGCCGGCGATGCCGGCATGACCAGGCTGAGCAACAACGAGCAGGTGCCGAAGACCGATCCACGCATCGCCGCGTACGCGGACGTCGACGAGTGCAACGCGGCCATCGGAGTCGCGATCGCCATGGGCGAGCTCGACGAGGTGTTGCGGGGAGTGCTGGGGTCGGTGCAGAACGACCTGTTCGACGTCGGCGCCGACCTGTCCACCCCGGTCGAGCCGGAGCCGAAGTACCCGCCGCTGCGGGTGACCGAGGAGTACGTCGAGCGCCTGGAAGGCTGGTGCGACGAGTACAACGCACGCCTGAGCAAGCTCGACTCCTTCATCCTCCCCGGCGGCACCGCGGGTGCGGCGCTGCTGCATGTGGCGAGAACCATCGCCCGGCGTGCCGAACGGGCGGCGTGGGCGCTGGTCGCCCACGATCCGGACCGAACCAGCACGCTCCCGGCAAAGTATCTCAATCGGCTCTCCGATCTGCTCTTTATCCTGTCAAGAACGGCAAATCCGGCGGGAGATGTGCTATGGGTGCCAGGCGGCAAGCGCTGACCTAAAGGGCTCTGCACCACGTCGAGCAGCGCTTTCCCGATCTGGCCGCCCCCACGCCTACCCAAACCAAGCGGGCGACGCGGACAGACGCGGACAGACGCGGGCGGCGCCGGCGAGCGCGGCGCGGGCGACGCCGGCGAGCGCGGCGCGGGCGACGCCGGCGAGCG
>NZ_JAKKFI010000046.1 GCF_022230955.1 Micromonospora cabrerizensis | reverse complement strand
AGGGCGCACTCTTCATCGTCACGCAGGCACCCGATGGCACCATGTGGCCCGTCTACCGCACCGCAACCGCCGGCATCGGCGGGTTCAACCTCACAGAGCCGCAGGACCGGATCGTCGCCTTCGACCACGAGCAGACCGGCAACCTGGACCACCTAGCCCTCTACCGGCCGGGGAAGGGCGTCATGTTTATTGTCCAACACAAACCCGACGACACCTTCGCGGCCGTGTTTCAGGCACGTCAGGGCGTGGCGGGATTTGACCTGAGGAACCCCGACGACCAGGTGATTAGTTACGACATGGATCACGAGGGAGGCCCGGACCAGCTGCTCATGTACCGACCCGGCGCCGGCAACGTCGTTATCGCCGGCCCGTAAACCCTTCGTCACTGTTGGGGAAGCCCGGGAGAGCCGGGCTTCCCAGCCTAATACTTCAACGTCACTTGGCTTTGGCGCTGGCGTGGCGTGGGCATGGAGACGGCCACCGCGTTGATCATTGACGGTTTGTGAAGATAACCGAAGGTCGTGCGGTGGCCGCGTGCCACCGCAGGCGATGCAGCGGTTGCTGCGTACGGCGGTATGGGACGCCGACGCCGCCCGCGACGACGTTCGGGCGTGGCTGATCGAGCAGTTCGGCCATCCCGACGCCGTGCTGGTCACCGACGAGACCGGGTTCTTGGAGGAGGGCGTGTGCTCGGTCCGGGGTGCAGCGGCAGTACACCGGCACTGCCGGTCGGGTGGAGAACAGCCAGGTCGGGGTGTTCCTGGCCTACGTCTCACCTGCGGGGCGGGCGATGAACGACCGCCGTCTCCACCTGCCCGAGACGACCTGGTGCGACCGACCCGAGCGTCTCACCGCAGCCGGCGTCCCAAACGGTGTCGGGTCCGCCACGAAGCCGGCCCTGGGCGAGGACGGCCCGGCGCGACGACGGGTGGTGGCGGTGTTGCGCGTCGGCGCTGACGGTGCTCAAGACGTCGGGGCGCCGGCCACCGGATCCGCATGCGCCGCAGGCGACCGGGAGTCCGGGTTGGGGGAGGGGAGCGGGTTGGGAGCAGCGGGGTGCCGTGAGCGGCCTTGAACCGCGTCCAACGGCATCGAACGGCGAACAACTGCACCCACCCCATCCTGCGGCTCCGCATTGCCGCAGGTCAGAGTCGGCGCGGTGTCCTTGAACTACACCCAACGGCTGGCTTCCTCCGCGGTCGCGTCGTACGTGTGGCCGTCCTGCTGGTGGGCACCATCCGATTCCGCGGCCATCGGCAGGACCGCCTCGAGGATCGTGGCCGTCTGTGCAGCCAGCGTTCGGCCCCACACGCGGTATCCAGCTGGACCGGGATGGAAGCGGTCCGAGGCGTAGAAGTCGTCTCGTTCGACGGGCAGGTGCCCGACCGGCAAGTGGAACACGCTCTTGTCCCGTCGAGCCACGCCGGTGAGTTGCCGGTCCAGCCGGCGCGCGTGCGTCCCAAGCAGCAGCCGCACTGGCGCGGGCAGGGCGGGAAAGCGGTGCACGGGGGGCAGCCCCGCCAAAAGCACAGGGATCGGGGCACCGACCCGACGCCTAATCACCGCCACCAAAAGCTCGACATCGCTCCGAAACCGGCGGGGCCGCCGCAGCCGGACCGCATCGTTGACCCCCACCACCACAAGGACCACCTGCGGGCTCCATCGCGTGTGTGGATCTGTAATGCCGTCCATCAGGTCTGTTCGGATCGTTCTGGCCGTCGCTCCCGATCGTGCCACGACCCGCCAGGACAGGTGCCGCCCAGTCAATGCGGCGAGCGCAGCCGCAGTCTGACCGGCCAAGGCCGTCTGATGGTCGGCAGCACCGACCCCGGCCGCCGCGGAGTCGCCGAGCACAGCCAGCCGAAGGGGCTCTCCGCCGCCGGCCACCGTTCCCCAGTCGTCTCCCTGCGCTTCGGCAAGTCGCGGGATCCGTGCCCGGATCCGAGCCGCACCGAACATGCCGCCCTCCCCTCATAACGCTGTTATGCCAATAACACCGTTATGATGAACTCGTGTCAAGAGCGAGTACTGATCAGCGGCAGGAACTCGTCGAAGTCGCTGCTCGGCTGCTGACCGAGCAGGGACCCCGGTCGCTGTCCGCGCGGGCACTGGCACGCGAGACAGGCACGTCCACGATGGCCATCTACACGTACTTTGACGGCATGCCCGGCCTGGTGAGGGCCGTCATCCGGGAAGGCTTTTCCCGGCTGGCCGACCGGTTGGCGACGGTGAAGGCCAGCGACGATCCCGTCGCTGACAGCTTCCAGTTGGCAATCGCGTACCGGCGATCCGCGCACTTGGCGCCTCACCTGTACGCCGTGATGTTCGGCGGTTCAAGCATCGCAGGGTTCCAGTTGTCAGAAGAAGACCGACAACTCGGTCTCTACACGCTGCGCGTAGCCCGGGATGCCGTCACCCGATGCATCCAGACGGGCCGGTTCCGTCCCGCCGACCCCTGGTCCATCACCCAACACACGTGGTGCCAGCTCCACGGGCTGGTCAGCCTCGAACTTGCCGGCTTCCTCACGTCAGCCCGCCCACTTGACGACGAGTTCTGCGGGTACCTGCGGGACCTTGCGGTTGGTGCCGGCGACACACTCGAGCAAGCCCAGGCATCGATGGCGCTAGCCCTGGACAGGGTGAACAACACCTGACGGCAGCTTGTCGAGCGGCATGCGGTTCTCGCCGTTGTGGTCGGGTCGCGGGCGTACGGACTCCATGACCTGGCCTCCGACTACGACCGGCGTGGTGTGTACGTGGCGCCCACGCGGGCGTTCTCTCATTCTGGCCGCCGTGGGCCGCCGAGGTAGTCTGCGCCCTGCCCGTCCGCTGCTGTTCGCCGCCGTCGGCGGTGCGCATCTGTACGGATTCGCCTCCATCGACTCCGATGTGGATCTGCGGGCCGTGCACCTGGTAGCGGCTGAGGAGGTTGTCGGGTTGCGCACCGGTCCGCAGTCGTTGCAGCACATGGGCGTGCGCGACGGTGTCGAGTTGAACGTGGTCAGCCACGCCCGCGGGCCTGGTACCCGGGTGTAGAGCGGGCGCTTGGGGAGTGACGGTGAACCGGCGTTGGCAGCGGGCAACGCTCTTCCGGCGATTCCGATATCCGGCGTCGCCAGTAGACATCACCCGGGCGATCCGGGCCGCAGTCCCGGTCGGCGCGGTGCTCGACGGTGAGCTCGCCCAGTCGCAGCGGCGGGTCACCGCAGGGCGGTCGATGACTGTCGATTCGAGGTGCCGGGACCGGCACTCGGTTTCGGGAAGCGGTCGCGTCCGGGTTGGTCAGCGAGGTGGTGGAGGCAGCGTCGGGCTGTCGAGCCAGGCGGCGAATAGGCCGTCCAAGGGCTCCCGGGCGAAGCGCTGGGCATGCAGACGGAACTGCTCGGTCGTCACCGTCGCGTGTGGGTGCTCGGCAACCCAGGCCCGCAGGAGCGTGAAGAACGACTCGTCGCCGATCCTCTTCCGCAGGGCGTGCACCGTCAGCGCGCCACGCTTGTAGACCAGCGGGTCGAACATCCGGTCGACGCCGGGATCTGCGACGACGACGTGGCGCGGGCGAGCCGCGACCCACGAGTACCACTGCGCGGCCAGGGCGTCTGTTGGCAGGTCGCCGCAGACGCCGGACCACAGCCACTCGGCGTAGGTGGCGAAGCCCTCGTTGAGCCAGATGTGCCGCCAGTCCGCCACCGTGAGGCTGTTGCCGAACCACTGGTGGGCCAGTTCGTGCACGATCAGTCGCTCGTGCGTGCGCCGCCCGTCGACGTGGTTCCGCCCGAAGACCGCCATGCCCTGCGCTTCGACCGGATCATCGAGGTCGTCGTCGGCGACCACGACGACGTACTCCCGGAAGGGGTACGGCCCGAAGAGTCGCTGTAGCGCCGACATGATCTGGCCATGCCGGCCGAAGTCGTGAGCGGCGTTCCGGCGCAGCGCGGGCGGGACCGCCGCGCGCTGCGCCACCTCACCGACAGCCAGATCAACCATCTCGTAGCGTCCGATCTGCACGCTCATCAGGTACGGCGAGGTGGGCTCGCGGCGCTCGTACACCCAGGTCGTGCTGCCCGCACCCCGCTGACGGAGTACGGGATCGCCGGTCACCAGGACGGTGTACGGGGAGGGGGTTGTGACTGCCACCCGGAAGGTGGCCTTGGCACCGGGTTGGTCATCGCACGGGAACCACGACGGCGACCCGTTCGGCTGGCTGGCCACGAGCACCCCGTCGGTGAGTTCCTCCCACCCGAGCTCGCCCCACCGCCCGGAGATGGGCATCGGCTTTCCCGCGTACCGGATCTCCACCCGGAAGGTGTCCCCGGCGCGGATCGGCCGCTCCGGTTTGATCTGCAGCTTGTCCGGCCGGTGCAGGTACTTCGCCGGGCGCCCGTCCACTCGGACGTCCTGAACGCGCAGCCGACCGAGATCGAGAGTGAACCGAGAGAGTGACTGCGAAGCCACAGAAGTGATGTCCGCCCGGCCAGCGAGCCGGTTCGACACGACCCGGTAGTCGAGGTCGAGGTCGTAGTGCCGCACCCGGTAGCCGCCGTTGCCGTGCTCGGGCAGGTAGGAGTCGCCGGAGCGACTGGCGCCGGGCGTTGCGCCGGCCGACGCCGACGCCGCCTTCCGATTCATGCCGACCGTGCCGCTGGCGCCGACCAGGTGGTGATCGGATTGCCCAACCACCGGCTGTCACACGGCACGGCGTCGCCGCGGGTCACCAGTGAACCGGGCCCGACGGTGGTCCGCGCCCCGATGCTCGCGCCCGGCAGGATGATGCCGTGTGGGCCCAGCGCGGCTCCCGCGCCCAGTGTCACCTGGTCCATGCTCATCACACGATCATGGAACAGGTGGGTCTGCACCACACAACCGCGGTTCACCGTCGCGCCATCGCCGAGGTGCACCAGGTCGTACTCCGGTAGCCAGTAGGTTTCCAGCCAGACGCCCCGGCCGATCTTCGCACCGAGCGTGCGCAGCCACGCGGTCAGCAGCGGCGTACCGGTCGCGAAACGGACCAGCCATGGCGCGGCGAGGACCTCGACGAACGTGTCCGCGAGCTCGTTGCGCCACACGAAGGAGGTCCACAGCGCGCGCTCGGCGACCCGGAAGCGCCCGACCAGCAGCCACTTCGCGGCCGTCGCGATGGCGGCGGCGACGACCGCCGCACCCAGCAGCACCGGTCCGGCGGCGAGAGCGGCCGCCCACCACCCGGCGGCCTGCCAGACGAGCGCGAGTACGGCCAGGACGCCGATCGCCAGGGCGCCGGCGCACATCACCGGGACGATCCGGCACAGCTCGATCGCTGCGCGGGCCAACCTCAGCCGGACCGGTGGGTCGAAGGTGCGGCTGGTGTCGGCGACTTCCGCGGTCCGGCGCAGCGGCATCGGCGGCGCGCCGAGCCAGGAGGAACCCTTCTTCGCCTTGAACGGGGCTGACGACAACACCCCGACCAGGCCCCGCTTCGGCACCGAACGTCCGGGCGCAGCCATTCCCGAGTTGCCGAGGAACGCCTGCTTACCGATGCGGGCCGGAGCGACGCGCAGCCACCCGTGACTGAGCTCGTAGGTCGCGACCATGGTGTCGTCGGCCAGGAAGGCCCCGTCGGCGACCGTGGTCATCGCCGGCAGCGCGAGCACAGTGGATGCCTCCACCCCGCGCCCCACCTTGGCGCCCAGCAGCCGCAACCACACCGGTGTGAAAAGGCTGGCGTAGAGCGGGAACAGCCCCACCCGGGCCATCCCCATCAGCCGCTCGGTCGTCCAGACCTGCCACGCCACCCGCCCCTGCACCGGGTGGTACCCGGCGAGCAGGCCGATGCTGAGTGCCCGGACGGCCCCGAGCACCAGTAGCGCATAGCCCACCACGTAGACGACGGTCGCCACCGCGACGGTGGCCAGCACAGCGCCGACCGTTGGTCGGGTGGCGAGCGTCCAGCCGAGCAGGGCGAGCGCCGGCAGGGCGGCCACGACCGGAACCAGCCCCAGCAACTGGGCGGTCGACCCGTACGCGAGCGGCCAGAGGCGTGCGCCCGCCCGCGATCGAGGGGGACGCTGCCCAGGCCACCCGTCCGAATCCTTGGCAACTGCGGCTGCGGCGGGTGAGCCGGCCCAGTGTTGGTTGGCCGGTACGGCGCCGACCACCGTCGAGCCCGCAGCGACACGGGCGCCCTTGCCGACCCGAGCACCCGGCATCAGGGTGCTGCGGGAGCCGACCCGGGCGTCGGCACCGACGCGGACTCTGCCGATGCGGACGACGTCGCCGTCGATCCAGTAACCGGACAGATCGACCTCCGGCTCGATCGCCGCGCCGCGGCCGAGCTTCAGCAGGCCGGTCACCGGCGGCGCGGCGTGCAGGTCGACGTCGGCCCCGATCTGCGCGCCGAGAGCCCGGGCGTAGGTGATCATCCATGATGCTCCGGCGACACTGGTGGCACCGGTCAACTCGGCGAGGCGTTCGGCGGCCCACAGCCTCAGGTGCACGCCGCCACCGCGCGGGTAGCTGCCGGGGCGCACCCCGCGCAGCAGCAGTCGGGCTCCTCCGGCGGCCAGGGCGATCCGGCCGAGCGGGCTGAACAGCAGAAGCCAGCCCAGTGCCACCCACCACCAGGACACGACCGGTGCCCAGGGTGCCGGGGTGAGCAGGGCGAAGACGTTGCCGAGGGCAGCCAGGACGGTCAGCCAGCGCAGCCCGACCAGCGCCAGCATCGGCACCATCATCGCCGCCTGGAACAGCCCGGCGCGCCTCGGCGTCGGCCGGACCTCCAGGCGTGTCGCCGCCGTGGTGTCGAGCGCGTCGAGCACGGCGGCGAGCCGCGACACTTTCGGGTGGAGGTAGATGTCGGCCACCGAGACGCGCGGGTGCCGGCGCCGAATCCATGCCACCAGTTGCGCCGCGTTCAGGCTGCTGCCGCCGTGGGCGAAGAAGTCCGCGTCCGCCTCGGTGGGGCGTACGCCCAGGATCTCCGCCCAACCGCCGGCGAGCCATTCCTCCGTCGCGGTCAGCTCACCCGCGGTCTCCTGCGGGGTGGCCAGCGGCCAGGGCAGCGCGGCCCGATCCACCTTGCCGGACGTCCGAGTCGGCAGCGCATCCACCACCGCCAGCAGCGGCACGAGCGCGGCCGGTAGCTGCTCACGAATGCGCAGCGCTGCCGTCGCCGCATCGAACGTGACGCCGTCGTGCGGAACCACGTACCCCACCAACAGCTGATTGCCCGCGGCGGTGCGCTGCACCGCCGCCGCGGCACCGGCGATGTCGGGCAGCGACTGCAGCGCGGCGTCGATCTCACCCAACTCGATCCGACGTCCGCCCAGTTTCACCTGCTCGTCACCGCGCCCGACGAACAGGAGCCCTTCGGGCTCCGCCCGGACGATGTCACCGCTGCGGTACGCCCGTTGCCAGCCGAGTGCGGGCAGCGCCGCGAACTTCTCGGCGTCCTTACTCGGATCCAGGTAGCGGGCGAGACCCACCCCGCCGATGACCAGCTCGCCGGTCTCACCCATCGCCACCGGCGCGCCGGAGCCGTCGACCACGGCGAGATCCCAGCCGGCCAGCGGTAGCCCGATGCGCACCGGACCCTCGCCGGTCATCCGCGCGGCGCACGCGACCACCGTCGCCTCGGTCGGCCCGTACGTGTTCCAGACCTCGCGACCCTCGACGGCCAAGCGCTGCGCGAGCTCCGGCGGGCAGGCCTCCCCACCGAAGATCAGCAGCCGGACCTCCTCCAACGCCTCGACGGGCCACAGCGCAGCCAGCGTCGGCACCGTCGACACCACTGAGATGCGCTGCTCGGCCAACCACGGCCCGAGGTCGACACCGCTGCGGACCAGCGACCGCGCGGCCGGCACCAGACATGCGCCGTGCCGCCACGCCAACCACATTTCCTCACAGGACGCGTCGAACGCCACCGACAGCCCGGCCAGGACCCGATCCCGCGGGCCGATCGCCTCGCTCGCCTCGTCGGCGAGGAACAACCCCGCCTCGGCGTCCACGAATGCCGCCGCCGCGCCGTGGCTGACCGCCACCCCCTTCGGGGTGCCCGTCGACCCGGAGGTGAAGATGATCCAGGCGTCGTCGTCCGGGCCGGGCCGACCCGTCCGACCCGCGGGGGTACGACGTAGCGACACCGCCAACCCGTCACCGAGGACCGCAACGACCCCCGCCTCGGCGAAAACGAGCTCGGCGCGTTCCTCGGGGTCGTCCGCGTCGACCGGCACGTAGGCCGCGCCCGCCGCGAGAACGCCGAGGATTGCCAAATACAACTCGGCTGTACCGGAGGAGATCCGGACACCCACACGGTCGCCGACACCGATGCTGTGCTCGGAGAGCGACCTTCGGACGGCCTCGACCTCATCGGCCAGGTCGCGGTACGTCAGTATGGTGGCACCGCTGTCGAGCGCACCTGCGTCGGCGTGCGCGCGCACGGAGTCGTCGAGAATGTCGACCAGCGTGCGGCGGGCAGGGGCCGAGGCGGATCGGAACACCGCCGGGATCGTCGGTGCGGCAGCTGACGGCGGTAGCGCGACCATCTTGGGTTCACTCGTCACGGGCACCCGGCGTTCACCATTTTCGTCTTGCGGATCGGCGTCAACCAGGCGCGCGGCATGCGGATCGCCCTGGGCAGCCCTCAACGCTACGTCGCACCCGGCCGTAAGCGACGGTCAAGCAGCGGCATCGTGTCCACCACCACAGCGACCCCTCGCGGGAACGTCGAACGGCCTGCGAAACGCCACCCGCCGATCGCACTCGTGCCTGTGCTCAGGCCTTGTCGCCACGGATGTGAACGGTTCCACCGGCGCTGTGCAGTTCTTCCGTCACCTGCTTCTCGGTCAGGGCGACCAGATGTGAGTCGATGCTTGCCCTGTCCTTGAGGCGCTGGTGCGTTTCGTGCACGAGGACGGAGATCTCGCTCTCGTCAGCATCCGGGAATCGTTGTTTCAGCGTCTCGACCTGGCGTTGCAGGGCGATCTCCGGGTCGACGAGACCGCTACTGGCTGAGGGTTCGGTCATCACACACCTCGCACGTCGTCTTCAGTGTCTGCGCGGGTAGTGCCCCGGACATCCGCTCGGCATTCCGTCGTTTGCGCAAAGTTCACCTGCGGGAGCAGGCTCCCTCGCTCCGTCGGCGGGACGTTCAAGAGGTGCCAGTTCCCTTGACGCTTGGGCGGCCCATGATCATCATCGTGGTCCTCACGCTAACGCTGTTCGGCGCGACAACGTGGACGGCGCTGCGGCAACCGCTCGCCCGTAGCCCCGGCGTTCCACCACCGCCTCACCGGAGCGCTACTAGTGCGTTAGGAGCCTTCGTATCCTGCGCCCCACGGTCTTTCTATCTCGGTAGGTGCAGGTGTTGCAGATCCTCTGGCACCGGTAGATCCGGCCGGTAGACCAGCAGCGGGGGTTGGCTGTCGGTGTCGGCGCGGGCGGCAGGCGCGTCGGCCAGCGAGAACTGGTCCCGGAGGCGGCCGAAGAAGTCGTCGACGTCGGCGACGATGAGCTTCGCGCGGCGTCGGGCGGGGTAGACGGAGACCCAGTCGCCGGGGTCGAGAATGCCGTGTACGCGCCCGTCGACGACGACGGTGACCTGACCCGATCGCGGGAGCACCTGTACACCCACGGGTTCGTCCGGGGCGGTGACCATGCTGCGGTTGAACGCCATGTGCGGGGCGACCGGCGTGAATACGAGGGCGTTGAGCCGCGGCGAGAGGACCGGTCCGCCTGCGGCGAAAGAGTACGCGGTGGAGCCGGTCGGTGAGGCGACCATGACGCCGTCGGCGGAGTAGGTGGCGAACAGCCGCCCGGACAGGTACACGGCCACGCTGGTCTGCCGGTCTCGGCCGAGTTTTTCGAACACGACGTCGTTGAGGGCGCTCAGGCCCAACGGGACTCCCCAACCCACCTGGTCAGGCGCGCCCGGCCGGGGTAGGGGCGGGACGGGATCAGGGCCGCGGCCGTAGCGCAGCAGGGTCTGAAGCTCCGGTGGGACCTGCAGCGGTCGCGACGCCCGCAGGGTGAGCAGCATGCGCTCCTGGATGGGTGCGCGGCCGGTCAGGGCGGCGCCGAGCACCTTCGGCAGGTCCGCCGCGGCGAACGGAGTGAGGAAACCGACCCGGCCGGCCTTCACACCGAGAACGGGTGCGTCGGCCTCGACGGCGACGGCCAATCCGCGCAGAAGAGTGCCGTCGCCGCCGATCGTGACGACGAGCTGCGGTCGCTGCGCCATGCCGGCCAGCACGTCGACGGGGCTCTGCTCGTCCTGCCAGACATTCAGGGCCTGCGACGCCGCGCCGTGCTCGGCGCAGATCCGCGACACCATGTCCGCCGTCTCGGCGGCCTGCGGCCTGGTCGGGTGTACGACGACAGCAACGAGCATCCGAACCTCCCACGCCCTCTCGGCTATCGACTCATCTGACGATGAACACTGCGGCATTACTCTACGTACAGGTTCCACGAAAGGCGCGAGGCGCCGATCATCACCGGCGCCGCTTTCTGGTTCCTTGGTCGAGCTGGCGGGGACCGGGCACCGCTAATGGACTGGACCTCAATTGCGGTTGAGGTTTTAGGGTGTGGGTCATGCCAGGTGCCGAGATGGGAACGCGTCTATCCATGGGTCGCGATACTTTCGGCCGTCAGGGATTCGGCGCGATGAGGTTGCGCGATGGAACCGCCGACGGCACCGACCGTGACCCGGTGGCGGTGGTCCACGCCGCCCTCGATGCGGGCGTCACGATGGTGGACACCGCAGATGCCTACCAGAATGAAGAGCTGGTCGGCCGGGCAATCCGAGGGCGCCGTGATGAGGTGCTGCTGGCCAGCAAGTTCGGGTTGGTATGGCGAGGTGAGCTGGCCGGCGGCTTCGATGTACGGGCTGACCGGTCGTACGTGCGGCAGGCGAGCGAGGCGAGCCTGCGACGGCTCGGTGTCGACGTGATCGACCTCTACTATCTGCACCATCGCAGTGACAGGGTTCCGATCGAGGAAACCGTCGAAGCCATGGCCGAGCTGGTCGACCAGGGGAAGGTTCGCGCCCTTGGCCTGTCCAACGTGACGGCGGACGACCTACGCCGCGCACACGCCGTTCACCCGATCGCGGCGCTCCAGGAGCAGTGGTCACTGGTGCAGCGCGACATCGAGCATGAGCTGCTGCCCACCGTGGCCGACCTCGGAGTGGTCGTCGTGGCCCACTCCCCAAACGGTCATGGACTCCTCCACCAGCCTCCGAGCACAGCCGACGAGCAAACAGCGAGCGGCCTACGCGCCGCACTGGGCGAGATCGCCAGTGGACACGACACTACGAGCGGGCAGGTCGCACTGGCCTGGGTGCACCACCGGCAGCAGGTACACGGCGTGCCGGTCATCCCGATCCCGGGGACCACCAGCGTCCGCCACCTGCGTTCCAACGTCGCCGCAGCCGACCTGAGCCTGTCCGACGACGACCTGCGCCGGCTCGATACCCTCCGAGCTGCGTCGTGACCCGCACACCGTGTCCGGTTACGGATCGTCTTTCGGGACGGGTCGGACGGGCTTCATGGTCGACATCGCCAGGCTCCCAACTCCCCGGTGACCGAGCCGCGCTGTCGCCCACGCTGCCCCGGACTGAATGAGGATGCAGTCCGAAGGTCGGCATCGAGCATCTGGTCCTACCGCTGGTCGTGGGCGCAGGCAGGCGACGAGCCGTCACGCTCGGTGTTCGGTGCCCCGAGGCGCGACGCCCGGAACTGCCGATGTGCGGTTGCTCGATCAAGCACTGGAAGGCGCGCCGGGCAGCCCGGCCGCCCTCTCGGGATCCACATGCGGCGGGGGTCAACGCGCACGCGGTGACGGGCGAGTTCGGACGCCGCCTATTGCCTGAGCGGCCTCGAGGTCCGGATCCGGTCTCGTCAACCCAGTCGATCCAGCTTCTCGCGAGCGGTGGTGTCGGACCGAGGCGTGAGGACCACGAGGCGCAGGTCGGTGTTCTGGGTGGTCAGGACGTTGGCGTCCAGCGGGATCGCGCCCACGTCCGGGTGTACGGCGGTCTTGTGCGCGCTCTCGTGATGGGCCACCGCGCGGAGGGCCCAGAGGTGGCAGAACCTGTCGTTCCCGGCCATGCGCGAGATCAGTGCCGCCACGTCGGGATCGTTTGGATAGCGGGCGCTGGTCGCGCGCAGGTCGGCCACCAACGACTGCTCGAAGTAGGCGCGCTCGGTGTCGGTCTGGCGGACTCGGGGGTTTCGGGATTCGAACTGGACGATCAAGGCGTTGCGCTCGTCGGCGGTGGCGCCGGCGGGATCGCCGAAGACGGCTGCGAACAGCCGGTTCCAGTGCAGCAGCCGCCACACGGCGTCGTAGACGGCCACCGGGGTGTCGTCGAGGTGGTCGATGACACGGTGCAGGCTGCTGGGGATCAGGTGGGGTATCCGGTCCGGGGCCGCGGCGAAGCCGGCAAGGCGCATCAGGTGCGCCTCCTCGTCGTCGGAGAGTCGTAGCGCGCGGGCCAGGGAGGTGCCCACCTGCGCCGATGGTGTGGCGGCCCGGCCCTGTTCGAGGCGTGCCACGTATTCGGGGGAAATGCCGGCCAGTGCTGCCAGCTCACCGCGCCGTAGCCCGGCGACGCGGCGAGGTGATGCGTTCGTGAGACCGACCGTGGCCGGGTCCGTGCGATCCCGCCAGGCCCGCAGCGCGGCTCCGAGGTCATTCATGAACCCCATGATCCGCCATCGCTGGGTGGTACCAGTGGTACGCGGAAGATCTGTGTCTTCCACAGTGGTGGCTCGTCCCTTCAGGATGGGGATCATGAGCAGAGTGACCAGGATGCATCACATCGGAGTGCCGGTCAGCGATTTGGCGCGGTCGGTGAGGTGGTACGAGGACGTCCTCGGCATCGCGCCGAACGGCGTGACGATCGCGGCGACGAACCCGGCGATCGGTGCGGTTGTCGAGGTCGAGGAAGCGTCGATGCGGGCGTCGTTCGCGCTGGCCGGTGACAACGTCCTTCTGGAACTCATCCAGTACGACAGCCCGCAGCCGAGGCCCTTCACCGGGCGCAACTGTGATGTTGGGGTGATGCACCTGTGTTTTGAGGTCGACGACCTCGACGCGGCGCACCGCGACCTGGTGGAGCGGGGCGTGCACGTCAACGCCGACCCGGTCGTGCTCCAGGACGGCGATGGCGTCGAAGCGGGGACGCTGGCCGGGACGAAGATCCTCTATCTCCGTGACCCCGACGGCATCCAGCTGGAACTGTTCGAGTTGCCCTCGTAGGAGCGCCGATTCCGAACCCGGCGGCCGACCCGATCGGTGCACTGTTGCGGATACCATCGGTCGGGCCGCTACCGACACCGCCGTGGGCACCACACCGACCCCCACCACCACTCGTCCGGCGACATGCAGAAGTCGATGACAGACAACACATCCGGAACTTTCGTCGCTCGTGAGGCGGAGCTGGGCGAGATTGCCTCGGCGACGGCAGCCGCGGCGCGGGGCCGTGGCGGGGCGATGCTCGTTCTCGGTGACGCGGGGATCGGCAAGTCGACGCTCATCGGTGCGGCCGCTTCGTGGCTCGACGGATGGCAGGTGCTGCGGGTCGGTGGTGTCGAGTTCGAGAGCGAACTGCCCTACTCCGCCCTGCACCAGTTGTGCGCGCCCGTGCTCGAGCACCGCGCTGGGCTCCCCGTACCGCAGCGGAGCGCGCTCGACGCGCTGTTCGGGCTGCGGGCCGGTGTCACGCCGACCCCGATGCTGGTCGGGCTGGCCGTCCTGGGCCTGCTGAGTGCCGTAGGCCGGCGCAGGCCGGTGTTCTGCGCGGTCGACGACGTGCAGTGGATCGACGCCGGCTCGCGGCAGGTACTGGCCTTCGTCGCGGCACGCGTGGCCGTGGAGCGGGTCGCCATGGTGTTCGCTGCCCGCGACGCCGCCTCGGTGTCGGAGCTCGGTCGCCTACCCGCCCTCACTCTCACCGGGCTCTCCGATTCGGAAGCCCTCACCCTGCTGCGGTATCGGGCACCCTTCGGCCACGAGGCAGCGATCGTGCAACGGATCCTCGCCGAAGCAGCCGGCAACCCTCTTGCCCTGGTGGAGTTCGCCCGCGACGCCGGACCGTTCGGGCTACCCGGAAACGCCGGGCACCGCGCCGTGGAGCACCGGTTCGTGAGTCGGTTCCTGCGGCTGCCGGCGCCCACGCGCTCGGTTCTGGCGCTGGCCGCGGCGGAGCCGACAGGTGACCTCGTTCTGCTGCGGCGTGCGATGGCGTTCCAGGGGCTGGACGCCGCGGACCTGACCGCGGCCGAGGACAGCGGCCTGCTGGTGACCGGGCCCCGGGTGCACTTCCGGCATCCGTTGGCGCGTTCCGCGGTGTACCGGTCGACCGGCGCCGGGGCGCGCCGGCGGGCACACGCGGCGCTCGCCGCCGGTACGGACGCCGACGTCGATCCCGACCGTCGCGTCTGGCACCGGGCGAACGCGATCACCGGCCCGGATGAGGAGACCGCGGCCGAGCTGGAGCGTTCGGCCGGGCGGGCACAGCGTCGCGGCGGATTCGCGGCCGTGGCCGCGTTTCTCGAGCGCGCGGCCCGACTGACGCCCGGTCGGTCGCGCCAGGCCCGCCGGTTGTTGGCCGCGGCCCGGGCGCGGATGAGTTCGGGGGAACCTTCTGCCGCCCGGGGGTTGGTGGACGAGGCCGAGCGTCTCCAGCCGGATCCCGTCGACCGCCGCGCCGCGCGACTGCTACGCGCGACGATCGACTATCACGTGGCGCGCAGTATCCCGGCGACGATCGCGCTCATCGAGGCGGCCGACGGCATGGGGCCCGATGAGGTCCGCGAGACCTACCTGGAGGCGTTCGCGTCGCTGATGTTCAGCGTCGACGAACCGGGGAGGTTGCGGCGGCTGGCCCTGCACATCGGGGAACGGGTGCCCCAGCGTCAGCCGCCACGCCCGGTCGACCTGCTGCTGCAGGCGTTGGTCGAGCAGCACCTCCGCCCGGTGGACTTGGCGATGCCCCTGATGCGCCGCACGGTCGAAGCGTTCCGGAACCACGCCCGCACGTCCGAGGCGGATCCGTGGTGGATGGAACGCGCCTGCGTGCTGAGCGTCGACCTCGGTGACAGCGACGCCATGGAGGAGATCGCCGACCGTCAGGTGGAACTCGCCCGGGCACAGGGCGCCTACGCGATCCTTCCCCATGCGTTGCGCTTCCAGGCGGCAGCCCGGACGATCGTGGGCCGCTTCGCCGACGCGCAGGTCTGCATCATCGAGGCGCGTGCGGTCGATGAGGCCGCCGGGACGTCCAACCTCGTCGGGTCCGACCTGATGCTTGCCGCATGGAGCGGGGACGTCGACCGGTTCCGCGAGATCCGGGAGAAGCTGCGCGGCTGGGTGGGGGTGAATTTCACCGCGCTGCACTACGCGGAGAGCGTGCTGTGCAACGGCAGCGGCGATCATGAGGCCGCGCTCGACGCGTTGCTGCTCGTACGGGACCAGCACCGGCGCGGCGCGTACGCGGTCACCGGCTTCCACCATGAGCTGGTTGAAGCCGCCGCGTACGTCGGACGTCCCGAAGAAGCCAAGGAATCAGCTGACTGGATCGGGGATGTCGCACGGGTCAACCCGAACGCGTGGACGACGGGCGCGCATCTGCTGGCGTGTGCGCTGCTCGACCCGGGGCTCGGCGCGCAGGACCACTACCGTGCGGCGATCGGCCATTTCGCCGGGAGCAGGATGCGGGTCCACTACGCGCGTGCCCGACTGCTCTACGGACATTGGCTGCGACGGGTCGGCCGCCGCGCCGAGGCGCGGGTGGAACTGCGCGCCGCGTACGAACTGCTCTCCACCATCGGCGCGCGCGGGTTCGCCGGCCGCGCCGCCCGCGAACTGGATGCCATCGGCGAGCCGACCCTGACCGACGACGCCGATCCGCTCGCGGGGCTGACCGCCCGCGAACTACTCGTCGCCCGCAAGGTCGCCTCCGGCGCAGGCACCAAGGAGGTCGCCGCGCTGCTGTTCGTCAGCCCGCGAACGATCGACGCCCACCTGCGCAACCTCTACCGCAAACTGGGCATCACCTCACGCCGGCAGCTACGAGAACTCCTCCACTGACGGAGCCGGCCGACCGAACAATGAAGGGGCCCCGCCGGTACCAGACCGGCGGGGCCGCCGGCTCACGTCAGCGCCGGGCGTCGGGCTCGATCACACTCCCGTTCGGCACGCGTCTTCAGCTCCGTCAGCCACGTCTCCAGGCCCGCCGCGAGAGCCTCGGTGGAGAAACCGACGTCCTGCTCCACCTGGTCACCGCGCCACGTCTCCTCGGTACGCACGAGAACCCGACCGTCGATCTCGGTGAACGTCCAGACGTGAACCCCCTCGTCGATGCGCAGCCCCGCACCGACCGCCGGGCCGGTCCATCGAAGGCACTTCCGGTGCTGAAGCTGCCGGACGGTGGACGTGACGACGAGGGTGGTGGCGGGATTCAGCGCGGTCTCGGGGACCGGTGTCGTCCATCGGAACGATGAACCGGGACGCAGTGGGCCACGATCGAGCCGCTTGCTGGAGGAAACCGGCTTCTGCCACGACGGCCAACGTTCCACGTCGGTCTGCAGGTGCCAGACGGTCCGTAGCGGAGCGTCGATCGTCGTCTCCGTCCGATAGCGAATCCTCGCCGCGGTGTCGACAGTCCGTCCCGCACATCGCACCGTCGCGTGGTCGGAGCCGACATCGGGCCTGACCTCGGCCCGAGCCGGCGCACCTGCGGCGCCCACGAGGCCGGCCACGACCACTGCCGCCGCAGCGGCGAACACGCGACTCCTCACGAGGTGGTCACCGCCTCGGCGGTGCCCTTGAGTCGTTCCAGCCACCTGGCGAGGGTGGTGTCGAGGCCCTCCTGGAACGGCGCGGGGTCGGCATCGACAGGCGGGCCGGCGAAGGACTCCTCGGTCGACACCTCCACACCGTCGCCGGCCGGCGTGAGCGCCCAGACGTGGACGCCGAGGACCCCGTCCGGTCCGTCACCGTATCCCCGCCACACGAGGCGTTCCCGCGGTCGTACCTGAACGATCGTCGACTCGATCTCCATGCCCGCGGCCGACCAGCGGAACACGGAGCCCGGCGCGAGCGGACCGGGTGTTTCCACGCGTGCGTACGGGATTTCCGGCAGCCAGGTCGTCCATGCGTCGATGTCCGTGAGGATCCGCCACACAGTGTCCGGCGACGCGGTCACCGTGACGCTGTGGCGGCTGACCACCGGGGCCGACACGTCAATACCGGCCTCGTCGGTGTCCGTAATGTTCTCCATCGTGAAGCCTCTCTGCGGTCACTGACCATCGGAACGCCGGGCCTGAGCGAGCCGCTAGATCCACACCCGGCAGAAGCGATCGTGCCAAGACGGCAACCGCTACACATCGGCAAGAACTACCTAGTTCGCCCGCAGCAATGTCAGGTGATCGCGCGCCGACACCCTGCTGTGGCTGGGCCACCAACAACCGGCTTGCAGGCACGGCGGGGGCTGGCGGCCGGCATGACGCCGGCCGCCACCCCGTGTGCACATGTCCATCACCGGCGCAGGATCGCTCGGGCTGGCACGACGACCGCGACCAGAACCAGTCCGACGGCGGCGACCGCGAGGGACCCCCACGCCAGCGGGGGAACGTAGGGCCCCGACCAGGCGTAGTGCGCCCAGCTCACCGGCGGCGGTCGAGGACAGTCATCACCAGGGTGTTGAGAGCGGCGATGGCGCCTGACGAAGTGCTACTAGCCAGGCCGCCTGTGACGGTGTCCCTGCGATGCGTCGGCGGTGGCTTGTAGCTCGCCGCCGCTGCGCGGGGTGGCGGCGGCGACCACCCAACCGCGGCGGGTGAGTTCGCTGACCAGCACGAGCCCGAGCGCCGGGAAGCGCCCGCACGAGGTCGTCGACCTCACCTGGTGATCACCTGACCCTGCGGCGCCGCCGGATCGAACGTCCGCCACTGCTCACCGACGGCCAGGCGCACGCCTTCCAGATCTCTCGTTCGGTCCGTTGCTCCCGAGCTGCGGGGCTGGTTTGCCTATACCTATTAGGCAGGAGCATAGTAGGTGTAGGCAGTTAGGAGGAGGGTGATGGAAAGACCAGGGCTGACGCCGGAGCGTCTGACCCGAGCGGGGGCGGAACTGGCCGATGAGGCCGGCTTCGACGCGGTCACCATCTCGGCGCTCGCCCGGCGGTTCGACGTCAAGGTCCCGAGCTTGTACTCGCATCTGAGGAACTCGCAGGACCTCAGGATCCGCATCGCGCTGTTCGCGCTCGAGGAACTCGCCGATCGCGTCGCCGACGCCGTCGCTGGTCGTGCCGGCAGGGACGCCCTGGCCGCTTTCGCTGACGCGTACCGCGAGTACGCCAGGGAGCACCCGGGCCGGTATGCGGCCGCCCGGCTCCGGCTCGATCCGGAAACGGCGGCCGCCAGCGCTGGTGTCCGGCACGCCCAGATGGCCCGGGCGATCCTGCGGGGCTACGACTTGGACGAGCCGGCCGCGACACATGCGGTCCGAATGCTGGGCAGCGTCTTCCACGGCTACGTCAGTTTGGAACTGGCCGGTGGTTTCGAACACAGCGCCCCCGCTGCCCAGGAATCCTGGGACTGGATCGTGGATTCGCTCGACTCGTTGTTACGCAACCGCAGCACTACCTGACCCGGGCAACGGCCGCACCGCCGCAAGCGGTTCGCTACGCGGCGCGCCGATGAATACCGAGATTCGGTCGAAAGGCTTGAGGCAATGACCACCGAACACCAATGGACCACCCCGGTCACAGCGGACCTCCTGCGCGGCTTTGTCGACGTGGAGGCGACGGCGCGCGGTCTGCTGCCGCATCGGCTGACCACCCAGGCGCGCCGGCAGATCCCCGACGACCAACTGGCCATGGCCGAGGCCCAGCCCTCCGGTGTCCGGCTGGCGTTCCGTACTCGGGCGACCACGATCGAACTGGACACGCTACCCACCAAACGGGTCTACCAAGGCTTCCCACCACCGGCGGACGGCGTCTACGACCTGCTGGTCAACGGCCGCCTGGCCGCGCAGGCCTCGGTGCCCGAGGGCAACGTCCGGACCGTTGCCGACATGTTCACCCAAACCTCGGTGCTGACCGAGGGGCCGGCCGGCACCGCCCGCTTCGCGGATCTGCCGGCGGGTGAGAAGGACATCGAGATCTGGCTTCCGCATACGGAGATCACCGAACTGATCGCGCTGCGCACCGACGCGCCCGTTGAGCAGGCCCCGCCCAGCGGGCGCAGGACGTGGCTGCACCACGGCAGTTCCATCAGTCACGGCTCGAACGCCGCTCATCCCAGCGCCATCTGGCCGGCCCTGGCCGCGGCTGAGGGCGGTGTGGAGTTGGTCAACATGGGGTTCGGCGGGAGCGCGCTGCTCGACCCGTTCACCGCCCGCGCGATGCGGGACATCCCGGCGGACCTGATCAGTGTCAAGATCGGCATCAACATCGTCAACAGCGATGTGATGCGTCTGCGCGCCTTCGCTCCCGCGGTCCACGGTTTCCTCGACACTGTCCGCGAGGGGCACCCGACCACACCTCTGCTGGTCGTGTCCGCCATCCTGTGCCCGGTCCAGGAGGACACGCCCGGCCCCCTCGTCCCGGACTTCGAGGGCGGGACCCTGCGGTTCAAGGCCACGGGCGATCCGGCCGAGCGCAGCGCTGGGCGGCTGACGCTCAACGTCATCCGTGATCAACTCGCCCGGATCGTCGAACAGCGCACGGCCGACGACCCGAACCTGCACTACCTCGACGGACGGGACCTGTACGGCGAGGCGGACTACGCCGAACTCCCGCTACCCGACGAGGTCCACCCCGACCCTGCTGCACATCGCCGCATCGCCGAGAACTTCGCGCGGCTCGCGTTCGGCGACGGTGGCCCCTTCGCCACCAGGACCGGCTGACCGTGTGGGGTGCGCCGAGCAGCGACGGCCACATGCCGGTGCTGCTCGGCGCAGTCCGTGCCGCGTTGTTCCGTTCGTTCTCCTGGACCTGCGCCATCAGCGTGTGAGCGGCGTGGTGGTGATGACCGTGTCGACCGCGCCGCGATCCATTTCATGAGCGCCCCCAGGCTCGACAGCACCAGTCGATGGCGAGGGGTGGGAAGCGACGCCGGGGCAGGTTGATCGCACCGACCCTCGCCGCCGGCGCAGGGGGCGAGGGCGCGTTGTGGTGCGGCGATCAAGTCGGTCTGCTGGTCGCCAGCGGGGGCGTTGTGTGCAGCAGTCGAGCTGTCGGAGTCGATAGAACGTTCGGTCTTGACGATGCGGATTGCACCTGTCATGCTTTACAAGACAGAACGATCGGTCTCTCTAGCCCCTCCGCTGAAAGGGTCACCCGTGACCACCATTGCTGCTCTGCCCGGTATTTCCCAGACGGCTTCCGCGCTGCGGCGGCTGTACTTCGTCCGCTTCGCGTTCGCCATCGTCTGGGCTGGTGTGGCGATCGCGACCGCCAAGGAGATCGGCCCGCTCACGGTGGCGCTGTTCGTGCTCTACCCGTTGTTCGACGTGGGCGCCGCCATCTACGACCTCCGTTCGTCGCGGGCCACGGGCTCGCCGACCCTGCTGTACGTGAACATCGCGGTCAGCCTGGTCACGGCGGTCGGCGTGGGTGTCGCCGGGGCGTCCGGTGTTCCCGCTGTCCTGCGGGTGTGGGGCGCTTGGGCGGTCGTGGCTGGTCTGGTCCAGTTGATCGTGGCTGTCACTCGTCGGAAGATGGGTGGCCAGTGGCCGATGATCATCAGTGGCGGCATCTCGGTCCTGGCCGGTGGGTCCTTCATCGCCGGTGCTTCCGCGGCCAACCCGTCGCTGACCAACGCGGCTGGCTACGCCATCCCCGGTGCCATCTTCTTCCTCATCGCCGCAATCCGTCTCGGCCGCGTCGCGAAGGGCAACTGACATGACCCCCATCGAGTACGACGTCATCGTGATCGGTGCCGGTCCGGTCGGGGAGAACGTCGCCGACCGGGTCGTGCAGGGCGGCCTGACCGCCGCGATTGTCGAGCGGGAACTGGTCGGCGGGGAATGCTCGTACTGGGCCTGTATGCCGACCAAGGCGTTGCTGCGCAGCGCGTCGGCGTTGCGGGCTGCCCGCCACCTGCCGGGCGCGCGGGAGGCGGTGACGGGAGACCTGGACGTCGCGGCGGTGCTCGCGCGGCGGGACTCCTTCGCGTCGCACTGGAAGGACGACGGGCAGGTGTCCTGGCTCGAGTCGGCGGGCATCGCGCTGCATCGCGGTCAGGGGCGGATCCGTTCGGTCCGGGTCGTCGAGGTGACCGGCGTCGACGGCGTCACGGTCACGCTGACCGCGCGGCACGCGGTGGTCGTGGCGACCGGAAGCAGCGCTCTGCTGCCGGACATCCCAGGCTTGCGGGAGGCGACGCCGTGGTCCAGCCGCGAGGCCGCTTCGGCCACCTCGGCTCCCCACCGGCTTGCGATCATCGGTGGTGGCGTGGTGGCGGCCGAGATGGCGACCGCGTTCGCCGCTCTGGGATCGTCGGTGACGGTGCTGGCCCGTGACGGTGTGCTGTCGTCGGCGGAGCCGTTCGCGGGGGAGTTGGTCACGGAGTCGTTGCGCGAGGCCGGTGTGTCGGTACGCCTGGGCGCGGAGGCCGTCTCCGTTAGCCGCGACGACAGCGCAACTGTTCACATCGGTACGGCTGACGGCCAGCAGGTGGAAGCCGACGAGGTGCTGGTGGCGGTCGGTCGGACCCCGAACACCCAGGACATCGGGCTGGAGAGCATTGGGCTGGCGCCGGGTGCCTGGCTGGCGGTCGACGACACGTTGCGAGTCGTCGGCGGCGGGGAGTGGTTGTACGCCGCCGGCGATGTGAACCGGCGGGTGCTGCTGACCCATCAGGGCAAGTACCAGGCGCGAGCGGTGGGCGACGTGATCGTGGCCCGGGCGAAGGGTGAGAAGGTCGAGGACGGCCAGTGGGGCCGCCACGCGGTGACGGCCGATGAGCGCGCGGTGCCTCAGGTGATCTTCACCGACCCGGAGATCGCGTCGGTCGGGCTGACAGCGGCCGCGGCCGAGGCGGCTGGGCTACGGATCCGGGTGGTGGACTACGACCTGGGCTCCGTCGCCGGATCGTCCCTGCACGCCGATGGCTACAAGGGACACGCCCGCATGGTCGTCGACGAGGACCGAAAGGTGGTCATCGGCTTCACCCTCGCCGGCCCGGACGTTGCGGAACTCATCCATGCCGCCACGATCGCCATCGTCGGCGAGGTCCCGCTGGACCGGCTGTGGCACGCGGTTCCGGCCTATCCGACCGTCAGTGAGGTGTGGCTGCGGCTGTTGGAGACCTACGGCCGCTGACGTGAACCGAGCGCTCGTCCCAGCGCTGTTCGCGCCGGGACGAGACTCGCCGCCCACTACCGTGCACTGGGGACGAACCCCGTTGCCGATCGGGCGTGGTGCCTATTGGTGGACCCGAGGTCCTCGCAGCGATCTGTTCCCGCTCCGGGAGGCGAGCAGCCACTGAGCTGGCTCCCGCATAGCCGCCGTCACTGGCAAGACAGAACGTTCGCTATGTCCAATTCAGGTCCGCGACGTTAATTTTCTCCGGAAATAGATCAAATATTCTTTCCACTTCAAGGGAGAGTTCCTTGCCCACCAAGATCACTATCGTCATCGATAACCCTGCGAGCCCCGACGACTTCGAGCGGGCCTACGCGGACGTGAAGGCTGCCGCAGCGAAGTTCCCGAAGCTGCGGCGACTCGAGTCAGCGAAAGTGTGGCCGAAGGAGGATGGCACCGCTACCCCCGCGTACCGGACGCTCGACCTCTACTTCGACAGCTACGAGGACGCCTCCGCAGCGGTCGCGACCACCGTTGCCGCTGATATCTTCGGCACCCTCGTGGGGACGCAGGTCACGTTCAAGGGGCTGTTCTCGGACATCGAGCAGGCTTAAGGATTACAAGCTCCCGGGCGTAGGCAGAAACGACGCCCACGCCCGGGGTTCCTTTTGCTTCAGCGGGCGGGTTCAGGCCCAGAATCGCCAGGTTGTTGAACCGTCGGGTTGCCGCAACCTCAGCTGATCAGCGGAATGCGCGCGGCAGTGCCGCTGCCGGCGAGTCCCGCGGGCTGGCGGGTGCCGGCGGTGAGGCCGACGTCGGCGGGTCGGACCTGCTCGAGCGCCGTCGGGAGGAAGGCGAGAAACAACTTTCGTTGAATACGATCAGCTTCCCCCGGGGTGGCGTACCCGGCTCTGCACTCGAAGCCGAACGTCGACACTGCTGGCCAGGACGCCGTGGCAGGCGCGCCCATGCGTGCTCCCGCCAGATGTGAGCGGGCCAAGGCCCGGCCAGGGCACGATGGGCATGGTTGCTGTTCGACAGGCGGCGATCGACCCCTCGCCGTCCGCGGTGAAAGGAGGACGCGATGCAGGCGATCCAGAAGGTCCGCCACCGACAGGCCGACATCAACGGCCTGGAGGTGTTCTTCCGTGAGGCCGGGCGGATCGGGCAGCCCACCGTACTGCTGCTGCACGGCTTCCCGAGTTCGTCGCACACCTTCCGCGAGGTCATGCCCACACTGGCCGACGTCGCACACGTGATCGCACCCGATCTTCCCGGCTTCGGCATGTCCTCGTCACCGAGCATCGACGAGTACGACTACACCTTCGAGAACCTCTCGTGGGCGATCGAGCACCTACTCGACCAGCTCGGGGTCGAGCGCTTCTTCGTCTACCTGCACGACTTCGGAGCACCGGTGGGTTACCACCTAGCCACCCGAGCCCCGAATCGCATCCGCGGCCTTATCGTGCAGAGCGGCAACGCGCACGAGGAGGGCCTCGGTGAGCAGTGGGACGACGCAAAGGCGTACTGGGCCGACCCGACCGAGCGCCAGCGCGCCAAACTGCCGGACTGGTTGACCTTCTCCGGGACCCGCGACCAGTACCTCGCCGGCCTACCCGAGGGCGTGCGCACCCTGCAGCCACCAGAATCGTGGCACCTCGACTGGGAGCGCATGCAACGACCCGGCAACATCGACGCCCAGTTCGCGCTGTTCAACGACTACGCCAACCACGTCGCCCGCTTCGATGAGCTGGCCGACTACCACGGCGCGCACCAGCCACCAGCGCTTGTGCTCTGGGGACGGCACGACGCGTTCTTCGACGTCAAGGAGGTCCTTGCCTACCACCGCGCTCTCGATCGGATGGACGCGCACCTCTACGACGGCGGACACTTCCTGTTGGAGACACACGCGGCCGAATGCGCCGAACTCATGCGAACGTTCGTGCTCGACAACGCCTGAGCTGCCGCCACACCCTAAGCAGACCGACGGCTGTCGCGACAGACTCGCCCTGGCGAAACCGTCAAGGGCGGGGGAGGACCCAGGCGGGCAGCATGGCCTGTGCAGGCGTCAGCGTCGCCCTTACGGATCGTGACTCGCCTGCCCGGATCGCGGCTCGCGCCCGGGCACGTCCGCCTGGTCGGCGGCCTGTCCGCGCCGCTGGCTGACGTCGTCGCCCGGCCGACGTCATCCTCGACACCGCCGACTCGCTCCCGGTGGAAGTGATCACGGTCCACGACAACACCGACGACCGGCTGATCGCGCCCCAGGAGTGACCCCAAGTCGAGCCCCGCCGTCTGCGCGGACGAGCTGGGCAGATGCGGAGGTGTTCGGCAGATCAGCGAGTTCCTGCTGGTCGTGTGCCCGAGTGGTGAGGGGGGCCCTACGGTGCCGGTGGTGTGGGCTGGGACCTGCGTCTCCTCACACCGGCCCGGTTCCTGACCGACGGCGAGGCCCTCGATCACGAGGAGTTCCCGACCTCGCCCGTGGGCCGCGAGTTCGCCAGGCGTAGCGCTGTGGCCTGGGGCGAAGCTAACCTGGCTGCCGGCGGCGATCCGGATCACGTGGCGGCCGCGGTCGAGGCCAGCACCGCGTTCCACGTCCCCGGAGGAAGCCAGCGATGAAGTACACCACCTCGATCGAGATAGACCTGCCCCGCGAGAAGGTGGTCCAGCTGATCTCCGACCCGGCGCAGATGCCAAAGTGGCTGCGGGGCCTGGTGCTGCACGAGCCGATGAACGGAGTGCACGGCCAGGTCGGGACCACCTCGCGAGTCGTGTTCCAGACGGGGAAGCAGAGGATGGAAGCCACCGAGACCATCACCCGCGTGGATCCCGCAGACCTGCACGCCATCCCGAGCTCGGTCGTCGTGCACTACGACCGCGAGATCGTCGGCGAGGGCATGTGGCAGGCCCAACGCGACCGGATCATCGAAGCCGGGCCGAACACGACTCTGTGGGAGAGCGAGAGTGAGTTCCGGTTCGACGGGCTCCTGATGCGGCTGGTGGCGCTGCTCATGCCTGGCTCGTTCCGCAGACAGTCGCGGCAACACATGCAGGACTTCAAAGCGTTCGTTGAACAGGGAACGGACGTGCGCCAAGGGCCGAACTGACCTGTCACCGGCAGCGACAGGAACCCCAACGACGATGGGCCGGTTCTTAAAGCCCCCTTCATGCGTTCAGACGCGTCTGCCTACCTGAATACGCTGACCACGGCTGATGCGACGAAGCGGAAAGGCGACCGGCCCGGCGGTATTCGGTTGCCCGCGCCCCATTCGCCAGATCGTCGGCCGGGGTGGGGAGGATCATCGACGGTCCTGCCCGGTACCGGTGTCTCACATAGAGCTCGTGGTTGCGGAGGTTGCTGGCCGCGCCAGCGCCACACCGGCTGCACGACGGCTGGACCGCGGACCCACCAATCTTCGAGTGCGGTTCGAGCGCCGTTGCGGAGGCTGACCACGTCGCCGGGCGGCAACCCCCGGCGGCCGTCGTCCGTGCACGTCCGGCGAAGGGAACGCACCGGTGATGCATCGCCCAGTCAGTCCGCCGACTCCAGGTCCAGCCGCCCCGCCCCGGGCCGGCCGGATCACCTCGGGAGCCCGCTCGTGAGCCGCCGGGTGGTCATCACCGGTATCGGCGTCCGTGCTCCCGGCGGACGCGGCACCAAGGAGTTCTGGGACCTGCTCTGCTCGGGTCGTTCGGCGACCCGCACGATCTCGTTCTTCGACGCCTCCCCGTTCCGGTCCCGAGTCGCCGGTGAGTGCGACTTCGACGCGGAGCTGGAGGGGCTCAGTCCCCGCCAGATCCGTCGGATGGACCGGGCCACCCAGTTCGCCGTGGTCTGCGCGCGGGAGGCGGTGGAGAACAGCGGCCTCGACCTGGCGGTGACCGACCCGCACCGGATCGGGGTGAGCCTGGGCAGCGCCGTTGCCGCCGCGACCAGCCTGGAACGGGAGTACCTGGTGCTCTCCGACAGCGGGCGCCGGTGGTTGGTCGACCGGGAGTATCTGTCGCCGCACATGTTCGATTACCTCATCCCCAGTGTGATGCCGGCGGAGGTGGCCTGGACGGTCGGCGCCGAGGGCCCGGTCACCATGGTCTCGGACGGCTGCACCTCCGGCCTCGACGCGGTCAGCTACGCCAGTGACCTGATCCGTGAGGGCACCCTCGACGTGGCGCTCACCGGTGCGTCCGACACACCGATCACCCCAATCGTGGTGTCCTGCTTCGACGCGATCAAGGCCACCACGACGCTCAACGACGAGCCCGAGCGGGCGTCCCGGCCGTTCGACGGCACCCGCAACGGGTTCGTCCTCGCCGAGGGGGCGGCGATGTTCGTGCTGGAGGAGTACGAGCACGCCCGGCGTCGTGGCGCGCACGTCTACGCCGAGATCACCGGCTACGCCACCCGCTGCAACGCGTACCACATGACCGGTCTGAAGCGGGACGGACGGGAGATGGCCGAGGCGATCCGGGCCGCGCTGGACGAATCCCGGTTGGACCCGACGGCGGTGGACTACGTCAACGCCCACGGCTCCGGCACCCTGCAGAACGACCGGCACGAGACCGCGGCGTTCAAGCGCAGCCTCGGCGATCACGCGTACCGGGTGCCGGTCAGCTCGATCAAGTCCATGGTGGGCCACTCGCTCGGGGCTATCGGCTCGATCGAGATCGCCGCCTGCGCGCTGGCGATCGAGCACGGCGTGGTGCCACCCACCGCCAACCTGCGGACCCCCGACCCGGAGTGCGACCTCGACTATGTCCCGCTCACCGCGCGGGAGCAGCGACTGGACACCGTGCTCAGCGTCGGCAGCGGGTTCGGCGGCTTCCAGAGCGCGATGGTGCTGAGGTCGGCGGGGGCGACGGTATGAGTGAGCCCGTCTACGTCACCGGCATCGGGGTGGTCGCCCCGAACGGGCTCGGCGTCAAGGAGTTCTGGTCCGGCACGCTGGAGGGCCGCAGCGGCATCGCGCCGCTCACCCGGTTCGACTCCACCGGCTATCCGGCGCGCCTCGCCGGGCAGATCCTCGACTTCGACGCGGCCGAGCACCTGCCGAACCGGCTGCTGCCGCAGACCGACGTGTCCACCCGGCTGGCCATCACCGCGGCCGACTGGGCGCTGCGCGACGCGGCTGTCGACCAGGCTGCGATGTCCGACTACGACATGGGCGTGATCACGTCGAACGCCTCGGGCGGTTTCCAGTTCACCCATGGGGAGTTCCGCAAGCTGTGGTCCCAGGGGCCGCAGTTCGTCAGTGTCTACGAGTCGTTCGCCTGGTTCTACGCGGTCAACACCGGCCAGATCTCCATCCGGCACGGGATGCGCGGGCCGGGCGCGGTGCTGGTCGCCGAGCAGGCGGGTGGCCTGGATGCCCTCGGTCACGCCCGACGTACCGCCCGGCGTGGCACAGCCCTGGTGGTCAGTGGGGGCGTCGACTCCTCCTTCGACCCGTGGGGCTGGCTGTCACACCTGTCCAGCGGGCGGGTCAGCGCGGTGCCCGACCCGGACCGGGCGTACCTGCCGTTCGACACCGCGGCCAGCGGCTACCTGCCGGGGGAAGGCGGCGCCATCCTCGTCGTCGAGCGCGCCGACGCCGTCGCCCGGCGGCAGGCGCCGCAGGTGTACGGCGAGATCGCCGGATACGCCGCCACCTTCGACCCGCCCGAAGGCAGTGATCGGCCGCCCGGGTTGCGGCGGGCTGTGGAACTCGCGCTCGGTGACGCCCGTCTTCGGCCAGAGGACGTGGACGTGGTGTTCGCCGACGCGGCGGGGCTGCCCGAGTTGGACCGGGCCGAGGCCGACGCGATCCGGGAGATCTTCGGTCCGGGTCGGGTCCCGGTCACCGCGCCGAAGACGCTGACCGGTCGGCTCTACTCCGGCGGTGGCCCGTTGGACGTCGTCGCGGCCCTGCTGTCGATTCGGGACGGGGTGATTCCACCGACCTGGAACACGACGGACGTGTCGGACGACCACGGCATCGACCTGGTGCTCGGGGAGCCCCGCAACCGTCCGGTCTCCGTCGCACTGGTCCTGGCGCGGGGCCGCTGGGGTTTCAACGCGGCGATGGTCCTGCGGGGGATCGCCGGCGGAGCGGACTCCGTCCGCGTCTGATCTGCACGTGCACGACGTGACCTTTGAGGAGAGAACCATGTCCGTCATGACCCTCGACGACCTGCGCCGGATTCTGGTCGAGTGCGCTGGCGAGGACGACTCGACCGCCGTAGCGGGCGACATCGCCGATGTCTCCTTCGAAGAACTCGGCTACGACTCGCTCGCCCTGATGGAGACGACCGCGCGGATCGAGCAGCGGTTCGGGGTGCGCCTCCCGGACGACGAGGTCCTGGGGTTGACGACGCCCGGTGCCGTGCTCGACGCGGTGAACAAGGCCGCAGCCGGCGTCTGAGCTGCCGCGTGGGCCGGCCGGCGGCCGGCCCACGCACCCCACCGATCGAACGGGAGTTGCCCAGCCATGAGCGGTCCGAAGCCGTACACCACCGAGCACAGCTCCGTCGTCCCCGGCCCTCCCGACCTCGTCTACGAACTGGTGGCCGCCGTCCGTCGCTGGCCCGCGGTGTTCGGGCCGACCGTGCACGTCGAGCACCTCGGCCACCAGGGGCGCCAGGAGCGGTTCCAGATCTGGGCGCTGGTCAACGGGGAGGTGAAGACATGGACATCGCGCCGGGTGCTGGAGCCCGACGCTGGCCGGATCCGGTTCGAGCAGGAACGCAGTCAGCCACCGGTGGCGTCGATGGGCGGTGAGTGGCTGTTCCGGTCGCTGCCCGGCGAGCGGACCGAGGTGGTGCTGCGGCACCACTTCACCGCGGTCGACGACGATCCCGCGGCGGTCGCCTGGGTCCGGGAGGCCCTGCACCGCAACAGTCCCGCGGAGCTCGGGGCGCTGGCCCGCATCGCCGAACTGGGCGAGCCGCTCGAGGACCTGGTGTTCTCGTTCGAGGACACCGTCGAGATCCCGGGCGCTGTGGCCGACGTCTACGAGTTCATCGATCGGGCGGACCGCTGGGCGGAGCGGTTGCCGCACGTGCGGCGCGTCGCGCTGATCGAGGAGGTGCCGGGCATCCAGACCCTGGAGATGGAGACGGTCACTGCGGAGGGGGCCACGCACACCACCCGCTCGGTCCGGGTGTGTCAGGCGCTGGAGCTGATCGCCTACAAGCAGCTCGTACCTCCGACGTTGCTGCTCGGGCACAGTGGCACCTGGTCGTTCACCGACCGGGCCGGCGACGCCGTCGTGACCGCCCGCCACACCGTGGCGATGAACCCGGGCGCGGTGACCGAGACGCTCGGCGCCGGGAGCAGCCTGGCCGACGCCAGGGCGTACGTCCGGTCGGCGCTGGGCGGCAACAGCCGCGCCACGCTTGCCCGGGCCGGCGAGTTCGCCGCCGCCCGCAGGGCAGGGCGAACGACCGAGGCCTCCGCCCGGTGAGCGCCTCCTCCCGGACGGCCCGCCCACCAGCGTCGACGGTCCGGCTGGTGGAGGTCGCCGACGGCGTCCACGCCTTCACCCAGCCCAACGGCGGGTGGTGTCTCAACAACGCGGGGATCCTGGTGGGTGGCGACGGGGTGCTGGTGGTGGACACGGTGGCCACCGAGGCGCGGGCGGTGCGACTGCGGGAAGCGGTCGACCGGCTCGGCGCTGGCCCTGGCCGCATCCTGGTCAACACCCACCACCACGGGGACCACACGTTCGGCAATTTCGCCTTCGGCCCCACCGCGACGATCGTCGCCCATGAGCAGGCCCGGACGGAGATGGCGGCGACCGGTATGGCCCTGACCGGCCTCTGGCCGGACGTGGCGTGGGGCGACGTCCGGGTCGTCCTGCCTCAGCTCACGTTCCGCGACGCCGTCACCGTGCACCAGGGCGACCGGCGGGTGGAACTCATCCACGTCGGTCCGGCGCACACCACGAACGATGTCGTCGCCTGGCTGCCCGAGGAGCGGGTGCTGTTCGCGGGTGACGTGGTGCTGGCCGGCTGTACGCCGTTCAACCTGATGGGATCGATCGAGGGTGCGCTCCGGGCGGTGGCGCGGTTGCGCCGGCTCGATCCGGTGACGGTGGTATGCGGGCACGGCCCGGTCACCGGGCCGGAGGTGTTCGACCGAACCGAGGCGTACCTGCGGTGGATCGGGGAGGTGGCGGCCGCCGGGTTCGCCGCCGGGCTGACTCCGCTCGAGGTGGCCCGGGACAGCGATCTGGGTGAGTTCGCCGACCTGCTCGACGCCGAGCGGATGGTGGGTAACCTCCACCGGGCGTACGACGAACTTCGCGGTGGAGAAATCGGTCGTCCACTGGATATCTCATCCGTTTTCGCGGAAATGGTGGATTTCAACGGGGGGTCGCTCCCGGACTGCTGGGCCTGATCAGACGCACCGGGTTGGCGGTGGGAACGCGCTGTCGTTTCCACCGCCATCGCCGCATTCCGCGCATGGCGATTTTGCTGCGGTGGGGAATGTTTCGCATCGATGAATTCTCGCGCACAAGGAATAACGCGGCACCTGGCTCTGGGCGAAAGCGTTTGCGACTTCTGTCGGATAGTGCGACGCGTCGACGGACATGGACCTTTGGGTAGGCATTTTCGCAGCTCATCGCGGCTTTGCCGCGAGAGTGGCCCAGGTCACTGTCCCCGCCTGAGGTGGGTGGCCGAGTATGCTCGGCCTGGATTGCAATTCGTGTCCGGCGACCAACGGAATGTCCATAGTCCGATAGTCCGTCGTCATTGTGTGGAGCGGTTGATACAACTGCTCTCGGGGGGCACGACGTCGTGCGCCTGGCGACCGGCCCAGGCGTGACAGTGTCCGGCATGAACCGTCGGTGAATAACAGTCAGTACGGGGGGAACAGTGCGTTTCAAGCTGCTCGGTCCACTGGAAATCGTCGCGGACAGCGGAAGGGCCTGCACATTGAGCACGCCAAAGGTGTGCCAGGTCCTGGCCCTGCTGCTCATCCGACCCAACGAAATCGTCAGCGTGAGTTCGCTCGTCGAGGAGTTGTGGGCGGACGCCCCACCTCGGAGCGCGGTCACCACGCTGCAGACGTACGTCTACCACGCGCGCCGCATCTTCGCCCGGCAGGAGTTGGTGCCTCAGGGCCGCACGCTGCTCGTCACCCGACCGCCGGGTTACCTTATCGACGTCGCCGAGGACGAGGTCGACGCAGCGGTCTTCGTCCGGCTCACGAAGCAGGGACGGAGCCTGCTCGACGAGGGCCGGCTGGAGGAGGCGTCCCGGGTGCTGCGCGAGGCGATCGACCTGTGGGGCGGTGCCGCGCTGGCGAACGTCACCGCCGGCACGGTCCTGCGAGGTCAGATCACCCACCTCGAAGAATTCAAGATCAGGGCCATCGAGCTGCGGATGGAGGCCGAGCAGCGGCTCGGGCGCTACCGCGAGCTGATCCCGGAGCTGCGCGCGTTGGTCAGCGCGTACCCGCTCAACGAGTGGTTCCACGCCCAGCTCATCACGGCACTGAACCGCTCCGGTCGGCGGGCCGAGGCGTTGCAGGCGTACCACGACCTGCGGCGCATCCTCGACGAGGAACTCGGGGTCCTGCCCACGCCGGAGATCCAGCAGATGCAGTTCGAGCTGCTCAACGTCGGGCAGTTGCCCACACCCGGACGGCGCCCCGGTGGGCCGCTCGGTGCCCGGTCCCACGTCCGCGTCGCCTCGTGACCTGGCACGCACCTCGTCGGCCCTCGGGCCGAGCTGACGTCGAGTTCTTCTCGAGCACCTCCTGAGAACGTGACCGGCAATGACAGCCGTGCGTGGCCCGAGGAGGCACAGAGGTGCGCGAACAGATGTCCAACCAGACCGGTCTGCTGGAGGCTGCCGGCCAGGTCGCCGATCTGGCCGGCAAGCGTGCCGGCGAGGCGGAAGCCGATCGGCAACTGCATCCCGAGGTGGTCCGGGCCGTCATCGAGGCGGGCTTCGCCCGTCACTTCGTACCGTCGCGGTGGGGCGGCAACGCGGGGACCTTCACCGAGGTGACCCGCGGTGTCGCGGTGATCGGCGAGAGCTGCGCCTCCACCGCCTGGTACGCGTCGCTGACCGCGAGTCTCGGCCGGATGGCGGCCTACCTGCCCGCCCCCGGCCAGGAGGAGCTGTGGCGGGACGGTCCGGATCCACTGATCGTCGGCGCTCTGATGCCACTCGGCGAGGCCAGGAGGGTGCCCGGGGGTTGGCGGCTGAGCGGGCGGTGGCCGTTCGTCAGCGCGGTGCAGTATTCCGAGTGGGCACTAATCTGTGCCATGGCGGAGACCGACGAATCGCCCGAGGCCCGGTTCTTCGCCGTGCCCCGCTCCGCGTACACCACTGTGGACACGTGGTTCAACCTGGGAATGCGGGCGACGGGGAGCAACACCCTCGTGCTGGACGGCGTCGTCGTGCCGGCCGAGCGGTCCTTCACCCGCGAGGCGGTGGCACGGGGGCGGGCCGTCGACGCGGACGCGCCCTGCCACCGGGTGCCACTCAAGGCCGCCAACGGCCTGGCGTTCGCGGTGCCGGTGCTGGGCGCGGCCGAGGGCGCCCTGAAGCTCTGGACGTCGTGGATCGCCGAGAAACTGCGGACCAGCGTGGCCAACGGCATCAGCGGCGGCCCGACGTATGACGGCACCCTGGCCCGCAGCGCCGGTGAGATCGACGCCGCCCGGCTGCTGCTCGACCGGGTCGCCGCGGTGGCCGATGGCGGCGCGGTCACCGCGCTGGAGACAGCCCGCAACAGCCGCGACTGCGCGCTCGCCGTCGACCTGCTGGTCTCGGCCGTGGATCGACTCTTCCGCGGCGCCGGCACCCGGGCTCAGGCCGACGGTAACGGCCTCCAGCGGGCCTGGCGTGACGTCAACGCCGCCGCCAGCCATGTCGTGCTCCAGTTCGAACCCGCCGCTGCGGCGTACGCCGCACAGACCCTGCGCCGCGACTGATTCCGCAAACCCGTCCGAGGAGGGACGCCATGGTCGACACCGACCGGCCCGAGGCCGGCTTCATCGCCATCGTCACGCTGCGTACCGACGGCCCCGAGACCCAGCGCCAGTTGCTCGACCTGCTGGCCCGCGACGTCGAGGAATGGGTCCGACACTGCCCCGGGTTCATCTCGGCCAACTACCACTTCAGCATCGACGGCACCCGCTTCGTCAACTACGCCCAGTGGACCAGCGAGGAGGCGTACCGCGAGTCCTTCAAGAGCAACCCGCGCGCCGGGGCGCTGCGCCAGACGCTGACCGGCATGACGGGGGTGCAAGGGCCGGAGATGGTCGCCTACACCCTGCGGCGCAGCATCCCCGCCGCCGAGGTCACCAACCGGACCTGACCCCGAGAGTCCAGTGTGGATGCGGTGTCGAGTGAGGCTCGATCCGCGGTTGGCACGGTTCACCTGCCGCCCGACGGACCACGCCGGTCCCGTCGGGGGCACCACTAGGAAAGGACGATGATGACCACTGGTATGACCTGGACCGGTCGCCTGCTCGCCACCGCGACGCTCGCCGTCGTGGGACTTGCGGTGCCCGCCACGGCGGGCGCCGCCACCGGCCGGAGTGCGACGGGCACGGCCACGACCACGCCCCTCGTCACCACCGCGACTCCGGTCAACTACAGCTGCTACGTCACCTACCCCGGCGGCTCGACGAACGTGCCGTTCGCTCTGACCTTCACCTCGACCGCACCGGAGCGGGTCGGCGCGTACCGGCCGTTCAGCGTGACCCTCGACCCGCAGCAGTGGACGCCAGACCCGACGTTCAACCAGGACGTCCGCAACGTCACGGTCAAGTACCGGCTGCCGGCGAACGCCTGGTACCTCTGGCACCAGCTCTCCGGTGGGCTCAACCTCGGATCGACCCCGCCGCAGGTGAAGGTCGACTCCGTGGCCCGGACGCTGACCCTGACCGTGGCCGGGCCGCTGCTTGCCAGCGTGCCGTTCGATCTGCCCACCGTCACGGTCTACCTGCTGTCCGGCCCGAGCGGGGTGGCCCAGACCGCCACCGGTGGCACGAGCCTGACCGACCCGTCCTGGAGCTGGGTGCGCACCGACCTGGAGGGCGTGCAGCGACCCTTCGACTGCAACCCGGCCGCGCCGGTGGTGTTCAGCAGCACCACCGTCGGCTGACCTCACAGCGATGGTCCGCGGCGCGGGTGCCGGTGGTGATCCGGCGCCCGCGCCGCGGCCGGTCAGGGATAGCGAAGGGAGCACGACATGACAGACAAGCGTGTCGCGGTGGTGACCGGGTCGTCCTCCGGCATCGGCGCGGCGGTCGCCCGCCGGCTGGCCGCCGAGGGAATTCGGGTGGTGGTCAACTCGGTCCGGTCGCGGGAGGCGGGCGAGGAGCTCGCCGCCGCGCTGCCGGAGGCCCGGTACGTCGCCGCCGACGTCGCCGACCCGGTCCAGGCCGCCCGCCTGATCGAGACGGCGGTCGAGACGTACGGCCGGCTGGACATTCTGGTCAACAACGCGGGACGGACCCGCTTCATCCCGCACCAGGACCTGGCCGCGGTGACGCCGGAGGTCTGGCGGGAGATCCTCGACCTCAACCTCGTCGGCACCTGGCAGACGACGGTGGCGGCGATGCCGCACCTGAGCGCCTCTGGTGCCGGGTGCGTCGTCAACATCTCGTCGGTGGCCGGCAGCCGGCCCGCCGGCAGTTCAATCCCGTATGCGGTCAGCAAGGCCGCCGTGGAACACCTCACCCGCCTGTTGGCGAACGTCTCCGGACCGCAGGTCCGGGTGAACGCCGTCGCCCCGGGCCTGATCGAGACGCCATGGACGGCGTCCTTCACCGAGATCGCGGAGAAGGTGCGGCAGAGCACCCCGCTGCGTCGCGTCGGTGTCCCGGGGGACGTCGCCGAGGCGGTCGCCGGCGTTATCGCCGCGACCTACATGACCGGGCAGGTCGTGCTGGTGGACGGCGGAGCCCACCTCATCTGAGACGCCGTAAGGAGACGCCGATGAAGCTGGCCGTGAATCTGGTCTACCAGGACGCGGCGGTGCTCGCCCAGGCCGCCGAGGAACTGGGCTACACGATCGCCCTCGCACCCGAGGGGTACCGCTCCGACGCCGCGAGCGTGCTGGGCCTGGTGGCGGGGCGCACCGAGCGGATCGGGCTGGCGTCGGGGGTGATGCAGATCCCCGCCCGTACGCCGGGCCTGGCGGCGCTGACCGCCGCGACCCTCGACGCCATCAGCGGCGGCCGTTTCCGGCTGGGCCTCGGGGTGTCCAACCCGGAAGTCTCCGACGGGTGGTACGGGGTCCCGTTCGACCATCCTCTGCAACGCACCCGCGAGTACGTGGAGATCGTCCGCGCGGCGCTGCGCGGCGGGCCGGTGCGGTACGACGGGCGGCACTTCCGCCTGCCCCGGGACGGGGCCGGGAGCGCCCCGCTGCACGTTTTGACCGAGCCGGTGCGCGCGGACCTGCCGATCTACCTCGCTGCGGTCGGTCCGCGCAATCTGCGGCTGGCCGGTGAGATCGCCGACGGGTGGGTCGGTGTCTTCACCACACCCGAGCTGACCGCCCGGGCGGTCGCGCAGTTACGTGACGGGCGGGCGCGTGTCGGTCGCACCCTGGACGGCTTCGAGACGATGCCCTGCCTGCCGACGGCCATCATGGACGACACCACCGCGGCGGTCGACCTGGTCCGTGGGCAGTACGCGTACCTGCTCGGCATCGGCGACCCGGACCGGAACTTCTACGTCTCGCTGGCCCGGCAGATGGGGTTCGACGGTGCCGTGGAGAAGGTCCACGAGCTGGTCCGTAGCGGTGATCGCGCCGGGGCGGCCGCCGCGGTGCCGTTCGACTTCGTCTGCGCGACGGCGCTGGTCGGTCCGGTGGACCGGGTGGCCGCACGGATGCGGGAGTACGCGGAGGCGGGGGTGACCACGCTCGGGGTGATGGTGTCGGCCGCGGCGACCGACACCGACGGTCGGCTGGCGCTGCTTCGGCTGGCCGCCCAGGCACTGCGGCTCTCCGGCGTGGGCGAGGACTGACAGCCCACGACGAAGGGGGGCCGGGCCTGCGGGCCGGGCCCCCTTTCGGTGGCGAGTGTTCGGGCGACCGGTGCCGGCCGGTGCCGCCCGATCAGCCGGGCGGCACCGGGCCGACCGCACCGAAGGCGCGGTCGACGTAGAGCGCCGGGCTCCGGTTCTCCGCCATCCGCGCCGAGTGCACCAGACCGACCAGGATGACGTGGTCGCCGGCGTCGTGTTGCTGGTGCAGGTCGCACTCGATCACCGCCACCGCGCCGTCGACCACGGTCAGCCCGTTGGTGGTCCGGACGAACCGGCCCTGGGCGAACTTGTCCTCGCGCTTGCTGGCGAAGCGGCGGGCCAGCTCGGTGTGGTGTGCCTGCAGGATGCTGACCGCGAACTGCTTGCAACCCTCGAAGACCGGGAACGAACGGGCCGTCCGGGACAGGCAGACGAGGATCATGGGCGGCTCCAGCGAAACGGAACAGAACGAGTTCGCGGTGAAGCCGTACGGGGTGTCCTCGGGGCCCTGGGTCGTCACGATCGTGACACCGGTGGGGAAGGACGCCATCGCGGCTCGGAAGGCGTCGGGGTCCAGTGGTTCCCGACGGGTGTCATCCAGCTCGGACGGATCCGCTGAGATCATCTCGTTCCTCTGCTTCCGGTCGGTGGCGTCGAACGTCCCGACCTCACGCTGGCTGTCGATGCTCGAGCCCGGGTCGAGTCGGGCTGGGGTGCGCCGGCACCAGCGAACCTCGGTCGCCGCTCGAGCGGTCCCGGGCAGATTGCTCCTCGCCAGCGAATAGCCCGCCGGGGGGAGTGGACCGATGACGCAGATCGTGGACCGGGTCGTGGACGAGCCGGCGTGGGTGCTCTGCCCCGGTTGCACCACCCCGGTGTACGGCAAGCGGTGGCTGCGCAACCTCAGCGTCTGCCCCGAGTGCGGCCGGTACACCGCGCTGACCGCGGTCGAGCGGTTGACGCAGCTCGTCGACGGCGGCCGCTACGAGCGGCTCGACCTGGTGGCGCGCAGCGAGGACCCGTTGCAGTTCGTCGACACCGTGCCGTATCCGGCGCGCCTGGCGGAGGCCCGGGCCCGGACCGGCCTGGACGAGGCGGTGCTCTGCGCGCGCGGGGCCGTCGAGGGCGTCCCGGTGGTCCTGGCGGTGATGGACTTCCACTTCATGGGCGGCAGCCTGGGCAGCGCGGTGGGCGAGCTGATCACACTGGCCGCGGAGGTCGCGCTGGCCGGTCGTACGCCATTGGTCATCGTCTCCGCCTCCGGCGGCGCCCGGATGCAGGAGGGCGTGCTCTCGCTCATGCAGATGGCGAAGACCGCCGCCGCGCTGGCGCAGCTCGACGAGGCGGGACTGCTCACGGTCTCCCTGATCACCGACCCCACCTTCGGCGGTGTCGCGGCGTCCTTCGCCACACTCTGCGACGTCATCCTGGCCGAGCCCGGCGCTCGGCTCGGTTTCGCCGGTCGGCGGGTCATCGAGCAGACCATCCGGCAGCAGTTGCCGGCCGAGTTCCAGACCGCGGAGTTCCTGCTCGACCGTGGTGTCGTCGACCGGATCGTGCCCCGGCCCCGGCTCCGCGCCGAACTCGGCCGGCTGCTGCGCGCCGCCACCACCGGCACCGACCCGGCCACCGGTGAGGGCCCGTCCTCCGGCGACGGCCGGCCCGACCCGGGCACCGACGTGCTGGTGCGCGACCTTGGCCGGCTGCCCGAGGTCGACCCGTGGGAGCAGGTCCGCCGGGCCCGCGACCTGACCCGTCCGACCACGCTCGACTACCTCGCGACGGCCTTCGTCGACTTTCAGGAGCTGCACGGGGACCGGATCTCCGGCGACTGTCCCTCGGTGGTCGGCGGAACGGCGATGCTCGACGGGCGTCCGGTCGTGGTGATCGGCCAGCAGAAGGGCCACACCGCGGCAGAGCTGTCGCAGCGCAACTTCGGCATGCCGATGCCATCCGGCTACCGCAAGGCTGCCCGGCTGATGCGGCTGGCCGAGAAACTTCGGCTGCCGGTGGTGACGCTGGTCGACACGCCCGGCGCCTACCCCGGTGCGGACGCCGAGGAGCAGGGCCAGGCCGTGGCCATCGCCGAGAATCTGCGGCTGATGGCCACGCTGACCGTGCCGGTGGTCACCGTGATCATCGGGGAGGGGGGCAGCGGAGGCGCGCTGGCGTTGGCGGTCGCCAACCGGGTGCTGGCCTTCACCTCCGCCGTCTACTCGGTGATCTCGCCGGAAGGCTGCGCGGCGATCCTCTGGAAGGACCCGGCAGCCGCGCCCCGCGCGGCCGCGGCGCTGCGTGTCGGCGCACGGGACCTGCTTCGGCTGGGCGTCGTGGACGCGGTGATGGTCGAACCGGACGGCGGCACCGGGGCCGACCCGCTGGCCGCCGCGGAAGCCCTGCGCCGGGCCCTGGCCGGCAGTCTGCGTGAGCTGCGGGAGCTGACCGGGCCGCAGCTGCGGGCCGACCGCAGGGCCCGGTTCCGCCAGTACGGCTCGGCGCTGACCGTCGAGTCCGAGCTGCGCACCATGAGCCAGCCACGCCGGTGAACACCTTGCGCGTACGCCGTCCGCGCCCCGCCGTCGAAGGAGAGTCGTGTTCCGTACGATCCTGATCGCCAACCGGGGCGAGATCGCGCTCCGGGTTGCCCGCGCCTGCCGGGAGATGGGCATTCGCACGGTCGCCGTGCACTCGACGCAGGACCGCGACTCGGCGGTCGTGCGGTACGCGGACGAGGCGGTGCAGATCGGTCCGCCGCCACCCCGGCAGAGCTACCTCTGCGCCGCCGCGATCCTGGAGGCGGCCCGCCGCACCGGCGCGGACGCCATCCACCCCGGGTACGGCTTCCTTTCCGAGGATCCCGACTTCGCGGAGGCGTGCGCCATGGAAGGGATCGTCCTGATCGGTCCGCCCTCGGCGGTGATGGCGAAACTGGGGGACAAGGGCTCCGCGCGGGCAATCATGGCCGCCGCCGGCCTGCCACTGCTGCCGGGCAGCCTCGACCCGCTCGGGCCCGAGGCCGCCCACCAGCTCGCCGACGAGATCGGCTACCCGGTGATCATCAAGGCTGTCGCCGGAGGTGGGGGGCGCGGGATGCAGGTGGTGTCCCGTTCCGAGGACTTCCCGGACGCCCACCGTGGGACGCGGGCCACGGCCCAGATGCTCTTCGGTGACGGCCGGGTGTACGTGGAGAAGTACCTGCGTAGCGCCCGGCACGTCGAGATCCAGGTGCTCTGCGATGCGTACGGCGCCGCGATCCACCTCGGCGAGCGCGACTGCAGCGTGCAGCGCCGGCACCAGAAGCTCGTCGAGGAAACCCCGTCGCCGCGGATGCCGGAGGGCCTCGCCGAGCGGATGGGCGCCGCAGCCGTCGCGGGCGCGTCGGAGGTCGGGTACGTCGGCGCGGGCACCTTCGAGTTCCTGGTCGACCCGGATGGCCGGTACTACTTCATGGAGGTCAACTGCCGGATCCAGGTGGAGCATCCGGTCACCGAGATGGTCACCGGTGTGGACCTGGTGCAGGAACAGCTCCGGGTGGCGGCCGGCGAGCGACTGACCCTGACCCAGCGGGACGTCCAGCCCCGCGGCGTGGCGATCGAGTGCCGGCTCAACGCGGAGGACCCGGACGCCGGATTCGCACCGACCCCCGGGCTGATCGAGGAGTTCGTCGTGCCCGCCGGGCCGTTCGTCCGGGTGGACACTCACGTGTACGCCGGCTACGTCGTGCCGCCGAACTACGACTCGCTGTTGGCCAAGCTGATCGTCTGGGCGCCGGACCGGGACCGGGCCATCGCCCGGATGCTGCGTGCGCTTGACGAGTGCCGGGTGACCGGCCCCCGGATGAGCACCACCCGCGACTTCCTCCGGGAGGTCGTCGACCATCCGACCTTTCGGGCGGCGGAGCACAACACCGCCCTCGTCGACGACCTCTTCGCCGCCGGGCGGGTGACGGCCGACCGGTAGACCCGGGTACTCGGCGCGGTGTCTGTCCGACAGCCCCTCGAACGGAACGCGGCGCGGCAGGGGTGGACCCTGCCGCGCCGGAGGCCGATGCACAGGTCACGGCACGAGGTCGTGGTCCACCTTCCGGGACCGGGTGAGCAGCGCGCCGTGCTCCCGGACCAGGACGTCGTGGACCACGCAGCTGGGTGCGATGGTCACGTTGCGGCCGGGTCGGGTGGTGACCACCAGGGCGTAGTAGGTGGCCGCGATGGCGCCGTCGTCGAGCGGGTCCAGTTTCAGCATGTTGAACCAGTGCCGACGGACCACCGGGTCGTCGGCGAAGCGCTGGTGGAACCGGTTCAGTTCGGCGACGATGCCGGCCCGGGTACGGGCCGGTGGCTGCTGCGGGGTGTGGGTGAACTCGCCGTCCTCGGTGAACGTCGCCGCGTACTCCTCGAACGCGCCGCCGTCGAGCAGGTGCATCTGTCGTGCGTAGAAGTGCTGGACCTCGACGTACAGGTCGGTGAGGGACTCGGTACCGATCATCGCGCTCCTCAGGGAAAAGACTGGGCGGCCGGTCCAGGTCGCCCTCCGGGCCACCGGTGCAGACGCCGCCGTGGCCCTGCCGACCACTTCGTCCACCGTGCCCCGCCGGCCTCGAACTGGCCTCGAGAACGCGGCGAGCGCCCCTGGTCGGGGGAGTGTTCCAGACCGGTTCGACGCGGCCTCGAGCCCGCTGCGCCACCGTCACAGTGTCCTGTCGTACGAGATGGTCAGTGGAGGAACCGTGGAGGGTAACCAGCCGGTCGCGATCGTGACCGGGGCGACCAGTGGCATCGGTCTGTCGATCACCAGGCGGTTGGCCGCCGGCGGACACCGTGTCTTCATCTGCTCCCGTCACGACGAGGAGCTGTCGGCGACGATCAAGGCGCTCCGCGACGAGGGCTTCGAGGTGGACGGCCAGAGCTGTGACGTCTCGGTGCCGGACGACATCCGCCGGTTCGTCACGGCGGCCGTGGCCCGCTACGGGCCGGTCGACGTGTTGGTCAACAACGCCGGCCGCAGCGGCGGAGGGGCCACCGCCGAGATCACCGACGAACTCTGGTTCGACGTGATCAACACCAATCTGAACAGTGTCTTCCTGATGACCAAGGAGGCGCTCAAGGTTGGGGGCATGCTCGAGAGGGGGCGTGGTCGAATCATCAACATCGCCTCCACCGGCGGTAAGCAGGGCGTGGTGCACGCGGCGCCGTACTCGGCCTCGAAGCACGGCGTGGTCGGCCTCACCAAGGCGCTCGGCCTGGAGCTGGCCCGCGCCGGCATCACGGTGAACGCGGTCTGCCCGGGCTTTGTGGAGACGCCGATGGCCGAGCGGGTGAGGGCGCACTACGCGGACATCTGGGGAGTCTCCGAAGAGGAGACCCATGATCGGATCACCGCCCGAGTCCCGCTCGGCCGCTACGTCCAGCCCGACGAGGTCGCCGCGATGGTCGACTACCTGGTCGGCGACAGCGCCGCGGCGGTCACGGCCCAGGCGCTCAACGTCTGCGGCGGCCTGGGTAACTACTGACCGCCGTGGTTCCTCGATCCCCCGCCGAGCAGGAAGGCTGGCAATGAGCCCAGACACCGCCGCCGCAGGCAACGGCACCGATCGGACGTCGCCCGAACTCCCGGCTGCCCTGGACGCCGTACGGCGCAACGCCCTGCAATTTCTTGCCGACCTGCCTCGGCAGCCCTCCGCGCTGCGGATCCGGGCCGGTGAGCTGACGCTGGAGGCGGAGTGGTCGACGGCCGAGCCGGCCGTCGCTGCGGCACGGCCGACTCCCGTCGAGTCGGTGGCCGCCACGACGGCGGCCGGGGCCGTCGCGGACTCCGGGCAGCACTTCGTCCGTGCCCCCACGGTCGGTGTGTTCTACCAGGCCCCGGAGCCCGGGGCGAAGCCGTTCGTCACCGAGGGCGACATCGTCTCGCCCGGCGAGCAGGTGGGCATCGTCGAGGCGATGAAATTGATGATCCCGGTCAACGCGGACGTGCACGGCACGGTGGTGGCGCTGCTGTGCGAGGACGGTGCCGGCGTCGAGTACGACGAACGCCTGATTGCCCTGGCACCACTCGACGCCGGGTGAGCAGGTTCCGCGGAGCGGGGCCAGCCGGATTCTCGTTGTCCGGCCGGCCCCGCCGCCGTCAGGACGGGGTCGCAGAAACCTTCGCCCGGCGGAACAGCGCCAGATACTCCTCAACGTCGACCGCTCCGGCGACGTGCTGCCGGCGCTCGACCAACACGGTCGGCACGGCGGCCACCCCTTCGGTGCGGGCCTCCGCGTGCACCTCGGCGGCGTACCGGTCGCTGTCGAGGACCTGCCGGGCCGTCGCTGCGTCGAGCCCGACCTCGTCGGCGAGCCCGACGAGCACCTCACGGTCGGCGACGTTGACGTTCTCGGTGAGGTGGGCGCGGAAGAGGCGCTCGGTCATCTCGTCGCGCCGTCCGTGCGCGCCAGCGAAGTGGGTCAGCCGGTGCGCGTCGAACGAGCTGACCGGGCGGACGGTGTCGAGGTTGAGCTCCAGCCCCTCCTGGGCGCCCAGGCTGCGGATCCAGCCGAAGAGCTTGGTCACCTCGGTCTCGGTCCGGCCCCGCCAGCGCACCATTCCCTCGCCGAGCGTGATGTCCGGCGTCCGGACGTGGCCGGGCCGCAGTTCGTAGCTGCGCCAGGTGATCCCGACCCGGGGGTCGCCCAGCTGGGCCAGTGCCTTCTCCAACCGCCGCTTTCCGATGTAGCACCAGGGGCACATGATGTCGGACCAGACCTCGACGAGCATCCTCGTCCTCCTCTCCCTCGGCCCGTCAGACCGGCCGAGCCGCGGTCCGGCGCAGGCCGAGGATGAGCACGGCAGCCAGTGCGGTGTGCATGAGCACGATGATCACCCGGTCCATCACCCGAAAGCCGGGCAGGTAGGGCAACGTCGCCAGGTAGAGCAGGACGGCTGCCACCGTCCAGATGGTCAAGGCCTTGGGGGTGAAGCGCTCCAGCACCGTCAGGAAGGCCAGGCCGGCGAAGCAGGCGATGGTGGCTGCCCCGACCATCTCGCCGAACTCCATCGGACGCGAGACGCTCGAGCCGGGGGTTTCCGGCACCCGCAGCTCGTAACCGCCGACGGTGACGAAGAGGAGGTAGACGAGGGCGGCGGCGAGGACCGCCGAGACGGTGAGGAGGGCCCGGACGCCGAGGCGACCGAGAGCCGGGCGGACGTCTTCCGTGGTCGTGGCCATGTTCTGCTCCCTTTGCTGTCGTTGAGGACGACGGCTCCGGCGGCGCGCCCCAGTCGGGACGTCGTGGGTCAGCCCTCGCCGGGGCCGTCGGTGGCCGGTGCGTCCGGGACGTTCCAGGACAGCTCCAGCTCGTTGATGTACCTGACGTGCTCGGCCTGGAACTCCCGGCCGGAGGTGATGAAGCCTTCGATGAGCTCGAGTTCGTCGGTGGAGTACTTCTCGAAGTTGCGGAGCGACCACTGCACCACCGGCCCGTACAACTGGGTGCTGATGTGGTCGGCCAGCCCGGTGAGGCGGACGACCACCCGCCGCCGGTCGGTCGGGTCCTTGACCCGCTCGACCAGCCCGCGTTCGGTGAGCCGGTCGACCACTGTGGTCAGCGCGTTGGGGCTGATCCCGCACGCCTGGGCCAACGCGGTCGCGGTCATCGGTCCTTCGCTCAGTGCGTCCAGGCAACGCCCGTCGGTGCGGTTGATGCCGATCTTGTGGAAGGCGGTGTCGTCGAGCAGATCGGTCTGCAGACGGGCAGCTCGCCACGCGCGCATCAGGCCGAAGACCACCTCGTCCCGCGTTCGTCTTGACATGATTACTCCGACTCCAGAATACTTCGCTTTTAGAAGGTATCGAGTTTCGAACTTTTTGGCTACTGTTTCCCGGCCGACGGCGGACCGGCGGCTCGGATCCACCCTCACGGACGGGGCGACATGACCGACAACGTGGTCCTCGCGCCGCAGCCGACGACGGCCGGCGGAGCCTACCGGTGGCGGTGGCTGGCCTTCGCCGTGGTCCTGCTGGCCTCGATCATGAACCTGCTCGACACCCTGGTCACCAACATCGCCGCCCCGTCGATCCGCGCCGACCTGGGCGGTGGCCCGGCGCTGATCCAGTGGCTCGGTGCCGGCTACACGCTGGCCCTGGCGGCCGGCCTGATCACCGGCGGTCGCCTCGGCGACCTCTACGGGCGCAAACCGGTGTTCCTGGTCGGTGCGGTCGGTTTCACGATGGCCTCTCTGCTCTGCGCCGTCGCCGCGTCGCCGGGAATGCTCATCGGTTCCCGGGTGGCCCAGGGCCTCTTCGGTGCGGTGATGCTCCCGCAGGGGCTCGGCGTGATCCGCTCGGTCTTCCCGCCCCGCGAGTTGGCCACCGCGTTCGGTGTCTTCGGCCCGGCCATGGGTCTCGCCTCGGTCGCCGGTCCCGTGCTGGCCGGCGGCCTGATCGGCGCGGACCTGTGGGGCACCGGCTGGCGGATGATCTTCCTGATCAATCTGCCGCTCGGGCTGTTCGCCGTCGTGGCGGGAGCCCGCTTCCTGCCCGGCGGCCGGGAGTCCGCCGCCCGCCGCCTCGACCTGCCCGGCGCGGTGCTGGCCGCAGTCGCCGCCCTGCTGCTGGTCTATCCCGTGGTGCAGGGGCGTGAGCTCGGCTGGCCGGCCTGGATCTTCCTGCTCATCGCGCTGGCACTGGTGCTCTTCGTTGGCTTCGCCCGGTTCGAGGCCGGCGTCCAGCGACGCGGCGGCGACCCGCTCATCGTGCCCACCCTCTTCGGCAACCGTGCCTTCACCGGTGGCCTGGCGACCGGGCTGGCCATCTTCACCTCCATGGTGGGCTTCGCCCTGGTGTTCGCCGTCTTCCTCCAGGCCGGTCTCGGCTTCTCACCGCTCAAGGCCGGGCTCACCGTCCTGCCCCAGGCGCTGGGGAGCCTGGTCGGCTTCGCGGCCGCGGCGGTCGGGCTGACCCAACGGATGGGACGCCGGTCGCTGCAACTGGGCACCGTGCTGATGATCTGCGGAGTGCTCGGGGTTTTCATGGTGCTCCGTGTCGAGGGCGCAGACGTGTCACCGTGGCACTTCGCGCCCGTGCTGCTGATCTACGGCGCCGGCCTGGGTCTGTTCCTCTCCCCGTTCTTCGACATCGTGCTGGCCGGAGTGCGCCCCGCCGAGTACGGCTCGGCATCGGGGACGTTGAATGCCATGCAACAGCTCGGCGGCGCCATCGGCGCGGCGGTGCTGGGCACGGTGTTCTTCAGCCTGCTCGGCGGTCAGGTCACGCAGGCCGTCGACGCCGACGCGGCCGGCCTCAGGTCCCGGCTGGCAGCCGTCGGCGTGGCCGCACCCGAGCAGCAACGCATCGTCGACGGGCTGCGCGCCTGCGCCCGAGAAAGCGCCGACGCAACCCACCCCGAAGCCGCTCCCGCCGCCTGCCGCCGGCTCGGTGAGGACGTCGCCCGGGCCGCCGACGCGTCCACCGACGGTGCCAGGGTGACCGCGGTCGTCGGCGAGGCCGGGCGGGACGCCACGCACGGCGGCTTCGCTGCCGCACTGCGCGCCACCATCTGGGCCGCCGTCGGGCTGCTGGCCACTGCGTTCGCGCTGACCTTCCTGCTTCCGCCGTACGCGCGGCGGCAGCAGCCAGCCTGGGCGGGTGACGGCCCGGCCGGGCAGGAGACGAAATCCGCGAGTTGACTGGCGGCCCTGCGCGACCCTCGATAGATGTCCACCGTCGACACCGGCGCCCGACGCCGGCGGAAGGAAACCAGATGGCCAAGATCGTGGTGTTCAACGAGTACGGCGGCCCGGAGGTGCTCCACCTCATCGACGTGCCGGATCCGGTGGCCGGGCCCGGGCAGGTGCGGATCCGGGTGAAGGCCGCCGGGGTGCAGCCGTTCGACTGCGCGACCCGACGCGGCGACTTCGCCGCGTACAACCCGCTGACCTTCCCGGTCCGGCTCGGCAACGAGGTCGCCGGCGTCGTGGACCAGGTCGGTGAGGGCGTCAGCGGCTTCGCCGACGGCGACGAGGTGATCGCCTACCTGACCATGGAGGGGTACGCCGACACCGTCGTGGTCCCCGCCGACCAGGTGGGTCACAAGCCCGCGAAGATGTCGTGGGCCGAGGCGGGGGTGCTGACCGCCTCCGGCCAGACCGCGTACACCGCTCTGGACGAGTTGCGTGTCGGGCCTGATGACACGCTGCTGATCCACGCCGCCGCCGGTGGCGTGGGCTCGTTCGCGGTGCAGCTCGCGCAGGCCCGTGGCGCCCAGGTGATCGGCACCGCCAGCGAGCGCAACCACGACTACCTGCGCTCGCTCGGAGCGACCCCGGTCACCTACGGGCCGGGGCTCGCCGACCGGGTCCGGGCGGCGGCGCCGGAGGGGGTGGACGCGGTGCTCGACGCGGTCGGCGGCGAAGCGCTCGACGTCTCCGTCGAGCTGCTCGGCAGCACGGAGCGGATCGTCACGATCGCGGACTGGGCGCGATCGGCCCAGTTGGGCATCCGTCGCGTGGGCACCGAGCGGTCGGTGCAGAAGCTCGATGACCTGACCCGCCTGTACTCCGAGGGCAAGCTGGTCATCGAGGTCGCCAGCACCGTGCCGCTCGGGCAGGCCGCCGAGGCGCACCGCCAGGTCGAGACCGGCCACGTGCGGGGCAAGGTGGCACTGATCGCCGACTGACCAGTCGCCGTCACGACGCAGCTCCGGGCGGTCGCCGCCCGGAGCTGCGTCGTACCCGTGCTCAGTGGTGCCCGATCACCGGCAGGAAGGCCCGCTCGGGTGTCGCCGGTCCTGCCGCCGCCCGCCGCTCGGCGGGCACCTCGCCGTAGAGCGTGGTCCGCTGCCGGACCGGACGGCCCAGCGGCGCGCAGATCTCCCGCAACTGCGCGACGCTCTTCGCGGAGCCGTGCGGGCTGCCCGCCATGCGGCTGATCGTCTCCTCCATCAGCGTGCCGCCCACGTCGTTCACACCCCCGGACAGCATCAGGCGGCTGCCGTCCACACCGAGCTTGACCCAGCTCGCCTGGATGTTGCGGATCCGGCCGTGCAGCAGGACGCGGGCCATCGCGTGCACCGCCCGGTTGTCCCGCTCCGTCGGGCCCGGGTGGGCGATGCCGGCCAGGTACACCGGCGCGTTGGTGTGCACGAACGGCAGCGGGACGAACTCCGTGAAGCCGTTCGTCTGGTCCTGGAGGCGGGCGATGAGCCGCAGGTGGGCGACCCAGTGCGCAGGATTGTCGACGTGCCCGTACATCATCGTGGCGGTGGTCGGGATGCCGAGCCCGTGCGCGGTGGTGACCACCTGCACCCAGGTCGCCGCCGGCAGCTTGCCCCGGGTCAGGATCCACCGCACGTCGTCGTCCAGGATCTCGGCAGCCGTGCCGGGCAGCGAGTCCACCCCGGCCGAGCGGGCCGCCGTGAGCCAGTCCTCGATGGACATGCCGGTGCGGGCGGCGCCGTTGACCACCTCCATCGGCGAGTACGCGTGCAGGTGCAGCCCGGGCGCCCGCCGCTTCACCTCGGCGGCCAGGTCGAAGTACGCGGTGCCCGGCAGGTCGGGATGGATACCGCCCTGCATACAGATCTCGGTGGCGCCCGCCTGCCAGGCCTCGACCGCCCGGTCACCGACCTGGGCCACCGACAACGTGTACGCGTCCGCGTCGCTGCGCCGCTGGGCGAAGGCGCAGAACCGGCATCCGGTGTAGCAGACGTTGGTGAAGTTGATGTTGCGGTTCACCACGTAGGTCACCTCGCCGCCGACTGCCTCGGCGCGCAGTGCGTCCGCCAGCGCGCAGAGCTGCTCCAAACCCGGCCCCTCGGCGGTCATCAGCGTCAACGCATCCCGCTCACCGAGCCCCGCCGGGTCCCGCTCGGCGCGCCGCAGCGCGGCCGCCACGTCGCTGTCGAGCCGGCCTCCGGCCGGCGCAGTGGTCGCCCTCGCCTGCTCCCGCAACGCGTCCCAGTCGCCGTACACCTCCGAGAAGTCGGAGCGACGTCGGTCCTCGGCCGGTCGGCGGTCGACGTCGAGGTGCAGCTCCGTCCGCCCACTCGCGCGCCAGCCGTCCGCTGGTTCCTGCCAGGCGATCCCGGTCGGCCGGCGGCCCGGCACCGCCAGCCCGGTCTCCGGGTCGGCGAGCGCCCGGACGTGCGGCAGGACGCGTGGGTCGAGCCAGGAACCGCCGCGGCGGATGTACTCCGGCTGGACCGCCAGCCGCTCGTGCAGCGTGAAACCCGCCTGCTCGGTCCACCGTGCCAGCTCGTCCAACGCAGGCCAGGCGCGTTCCGGGTTCACGTGGTCGGCCGTCACCGGGGAGACGCCGCCCCAGTCGTCGACACCGGCCCGCAGCATCAACCCGTGCTGCTCACCGACCAGGTTCGGCGGTGCCTGGATCCGGGCCGACGGCCCGAGCACGAGCCGGGCCACGGCGATCGTCGCGGCCAGCTCCGTCAGCTCGGCGTCCGGCACGTCCCGCATCGCGGTGTCCGGCTTGGCGCGGAAGTTCTGCACGATCGTCTCCTGGATGCCCCGGTAGGCCCGGGCCACCCGACGGATCGCGAAGAGTGACTCGGCCCGCTCGGCCCGGGTCTCCCCGATGCCGATCAGCACGCCGGTGGTGAACGGCACCGCCGACCGGCCGGCATCTTCCAGCACCCGCAGCCGGACGGCCGGCTCCTTGTCCGGTGAGCCGTGGTGCGGCCCGCCCGGGTCGCTCCACAGCCGGGTCGCCGTGGTCTCCAGCATCATCCCCATCGAGACCGACACCGGTTTGAGTCGCTGGAAATCGGACCAGGACAGCACTCCCGGGTTGAGGTGCGGCAGCAGGCCGGTCTCCTCCAACACCCGGATCGACATCGCCCGTAGGTAGGCCAGCGTGTCCGGGTAACCGTGCGCGTCCAGCCACTCGCGTGCGGCTGGCCAGCGCGACTCCGGCCTGTCGCCGAGGGTGAACAGGGCCTCCTTGCACCCGGCGCGGGCGCCCGCCGCCGCGATGTCGAGCACCTCAGCCGGGCTCAGGTACGCGTCCGGCAGTAGGTGCGGGACCGTCGCGAACGTGCAGTAGTGGCAGCGGTCCCGACACAGCCGGGTGAGCGGTATGAAGACCTTCGGTGAGTACGTGACCGTGCCAGGTCGGCCCGCCGCGGCGAGGCCCTGGTCGCGTACCCGGCCGGCCACGCCGATCAGCTCCTCCAGATCCTCGCCACGGGCGGCCAGCAGCACCGCCGCCTCGCCGACGTCGAGGCTGACCCCGTCCCGGGCCCGACGCAGGGCCCGGCGCAGTGCCGAACGGGCCGGGACAACCTCTTCCGGCGCGGCCGTACGTCGACCGGCCATCCTCAGCCGACCGGCTGACGCTGGGCCGCGGCGACCGTGTCGCGCAACCGTAGCCAGGCGGTGGTGGCCCGGGCGTTCGCCTTCTCGCGCAGCACCCGGTGCACGTCGTCGTGGTCGATGCCGATCGAGGTCAGCCGCTCCACCGCGCCGTGGGCGTCCTCGTAGGAGCCGTGCACGGTGTCGCCGCGCACCTCGCTCTGCTCCACCACCGCGGCGAAGGTGGCTGCCGTCAGGACGGTCAGCACGCCGGGGGCCACCAACTCGTCGACATACCGGGTCTCCAGGTAGTAGGGGTCGCGGACCTGCGTCGACGTCCAGGCCAGCCGTGGCCGAGGGCTGCCCAGGGCGGTCAGGTCGGTCCAGCCGCGGACGCGCAGGGCGTTTTCGAACGCGGCGAACGCCATCCGTGCGCCGGCCAGGGCCGCGGTGCCACGCAGTCGGGCCGAGCCGTCCGTGCCGATTGCCCAGAGCCGCTTGTCAACCTCGGTGTCCACGTCGGCCACCGGCACCGAGACGATCGCGGGCGGAAAGCCCTCCGCGGCCGTCAGCCCCTCCCGTACGGCGTCGAGCACGCTTCGCACCTGCGCCGGGGCGTACACCTGGGTCACGTTCACCCCGATCCCCTCGGCCAGCAGGGCGGTCACCGCCGTGGGCGCGGCGGCCGTGGCCGGGACGGCGAGCAACAGGTTCGGCCGGTCCACCAGCTCGGTGATCCGCCGTGCCTCGGCCACGGTGCCGTCGGGATCGTCGGCCAGCCGGGGGTCGATCTCCAGGCTCACCAGGCCGTCGCGGCCGCCCGAGGCGTCGTACCTCGGTCGCAGTGCGTCCGCGGCCCGCTGAGCCACCCCTGCGGCGGCCCCCCGCACGGCGTCGTCGACGTCGCCGTCCGCCCCGGCGAGCCCGGCGCCACCCTGCGGGCCGGTGAGCTCGGCGAGCAGCGCGGCGACGCCGATGGCGAGGCCGGACACCAGTGGATGACCGGGGCCGGCGGTCGCCGGATCGTCGCGCCAGATGGTCACGCCCGCTTCCGCGAGCTGACGAAGGTTCTCGGTCACAGCTGTCGTCTCCTTGTACGTCCGCACGCCCGGTCCACCGGGCGCGACGTGGGTGGCCGGGTACGGTCTCGTCGCCGCGGTCAGTGCGTCGCGCCAGCGGGGGTGACGTTCCGTCGCACCATCGCGAGTTGCTCCGGGTCCAGACCCCAGGTGAAGAGGCGCTGCGGGCGGATGCGGATCAGCTCGGGAGAGAGGAACTCCAGCTCCGGCGGGACCGGCTGGTCGATGAGCGCCTCCGCGTGGCCGCGGATCTCGATGCCCCGCACCCGCCACGGCCGCCGCGACACCACGTCGTCGATGACGAAGGACGCCTTGCCGTTCGCGGCCACGTTCTTGAACTTCTGGGTGGTGGCCATCGCGCGTCCACCGATGTCGATGCAGTCCGCCTCGGCGTTGTACCAGTAGACGACCGGGTTGTTCTGGATGCTGCCGTTCGGCTGGATCGTGGCCAGCCGGCCGAGTCGCTGCGACTTCAGGTACTCGAGCTCGTCCGCGGTGAAGATCACGTCATCCTGCCCCTCGTCGGCATCTCGCCCCGCGCTGTCACACCGGGGCCCCGACGTGTGGTCACGCCGGGGGCCCTGATCGTCCGAGCGAGGGCTCGCTCCGGACTGGAAGCGGGCTCGAGACTGACTCGAATCCGGCCTCGACTGGCTCTCGAACCCGGCTCTATCCCGGTCGGTGAGCCTTCGGCGGCAGGGTGCGGCGCCGGCGGTGGCCGGGAGGTCCGCGCGGATCGCGACGAGGTACGAGGAGGCGGCCGTGTCATCACGCGCAGACCGGTGGGTGCTGGTCTTCGGCGCAACCGGGAAGCAGGGCGGTGGGACCGCCCGGCACCTGCTGCGCCGGGGCTGGCCGGTGCACGCGTTCGTCCGGGACCCAGAGCGACCCGCGGCCCGGGAGCTGCGGGCCCTGGGCGCGACGCTGGTCGTCGGCGACCTGGACGACATCGGGTCGATCCGTGCCGCCATGACCGGGGCGTACGGGGTGTTCAGCGTGCAGACGCCGCTGAGTCAGGGCGGTGTGCCTGCGGAGGAGCGGCACGGCGTCAACATCGCCGACGTGGCCGGAGAGATCGGGGTGGGGCACTTCGTGCACAGCTCGGTCGGCGGGGCCGAACGCCCGGAGGGGGTGTTCTGGCGCGAGGCGAAACTGCGCATCGAGGAGCGGATCCGCAAGCACGATCTGCCCGCGACCTTCCTGCGCCCCACCTACTTCATGGACAACTTCGGTCAGTACCCGCCGCTGCTGGAGGACGGCGGGCTGGTGTACCGGCGTGGCCTTGCCCCCGGCAAACCGTTGCAGATGATCGCCTCCGGCGACATCGGGTTCTTCGCCGCGGCGGCGTTCGACGACCCGTCCACCATCGGGGCGAAGGTCGAGCTGGCCGGGGACGAGCTGACCGGTGACCAGATCGCCGAAGCGTTCCAGCGCCACACCGGGCTGCCCACCCGGTTCGAGCCGGTGCCGATGGCGGAGCTGCGACGGCAGAGCGAGTGGCAGGCGACCGCGTACGGCTGGCTGAACCGGATCGGCTACCGGGCGGACATCCCCGCGCTGCGCCGGCAGTTCCCCGAACTGCTCACCCTCACCGGTTGGCTGGCGCGGACCGGCTGGGCGGTGAGCTCCGCACACAGTGCGCCCCCGTCCGCCGGCGTGCCGCGCAACAACTGAACTGACGGTTCCCCTTTCTGGAGGTGGCAGTGAGCATCGAATCCGAGGCATCGACCCGAGTGGCCCCGACCGGAGAGGTGCTGCGGGACGACTTCTCGGGCCCGCTCTCGGTCGGCGATGAGACGGCGCGTTGGCGGCTGCGCCCGGTGCCCGGCTTCCCGGCGGGGGACGGCGTGCCGCGGACCGGCCCCGACGGCCTGACGGTCGCCCCCACCGGCACCGACCCGGCGACCGGGCATCCCGCGTTCGCGGAACCGCCGCAGCCGCTGTCGGAGACCGACCACCTGCGCTGGGCGCTGATGGCGAACCGGGACACCTCCGACGGTCTCCCCGGGTTCGCCGTGCCCGCCGGCCGCTTCACCGTCCGCGCCGAGCTGTCCGTCGAGGCGTACGGCCTGGACCGGCACACGTACGGCGACGCGGTCACCGACCCGCACCGGGACCTGCGGCTGGGGGCGGCGGCGCTGATCTGCATGGACCGCGAGACGGGCATGGTCTTCGATTTCATCGTCACCGACCGCTGTGTCTTCGCCGTCTACGAGCGGCTCGCCTTCCCGCCGCACGGCTACGCCGGGTTCTCCTACGCGGTGCCGGTGCTCGACCGGCAGCCCGCCGACGTGCACGCGCTGACCCTCACCTACGACGCGGACCGGCGTACCGCGTGCTGGCACGTGGGGGACGCCGAGGTGCTGCGGGTCAACCGCATCGGCCACCGGGCGCTCGACGCCCGGTACGCGATGCGGGACAACGGCCGACCGGAGGAGTCCGCCGCTCCCCGCCAGCTCACCGTGGGCCTGGCGCTCTTCGCCGACCGTCTCTGGGGTCAGGGGGTCCGCCTGGACGTCCGCCGCGTGACGGCCCACCGGGACTGACCGGGCACCAACAGCACGACCGCGGCAGCCGGCGGTGTCCGGTTGCCGCGGTCGCCGTGGTTCAACTGCCCGGTCAGACCCGAAGCCACGGGCTCCCGGCGCAGGCGTGACCGGTCGCCGCCAGCAACCCGGTCGAGGCCCGGCCGACGCCCAGCCGCACGGCTTCCCGGAGATCCGCCACGGTGTCCACGTCCCGGCGCAGACCGGGCAGCGCAAGTCGGCGGGTGAGATCGGCCATCCCCGCGGTGACGTGCCGCAGGTGCGAGTCCGGCCCGTACGCCGGCCGCAGCCAACACCCGCGACGCGCGGTCAGCAGAGTGGTGCCCGACCCGGGGGTGTCTGCCAGCACGGCCGTGTCCAGCTTCGCCGCAGCGGCCAGCGCCGCCGCCAGCTCGGCGGGGCGGGCCGCCGGGAGGTCGCCGGAGAGCACCGCGACCGGGCCGTCGAACTGGGCGGCGGCGTGCGCCACGGCAGCCGACAGGCCGCCGCCCGGGTCCGGCAGCACCGGTACGCCGTAACGGTCTGCGGCCGACTGCTCGCTCACCAGGTACACCCGCGACAGCGGGGCGGCGGCGGTCAGCACGTCGACGACCATCGCCTCCGCGACCGCCCGACGCAGCGCCGGGGGGAGGGCGAGCCGGCTCTTGGCCCGGTCCAGTCGCTTCAGCGGCACCAGGACGGTCCAGGGACGTTCGGTCGCGGTCACACCCGCGCGTCGGCCTGGAGCAGGGGCAGCACCTTCGTGCTGTAGAGGCTGAGGAACTGCGCCTGGTCCGGCCCGGGAGCGTGGAAAACCAGGTGCCGGAAACCCAGGTCGAGATACTCCTGGACGCGGGCCGCGTGCTCGAGTGGGTCCGACGAGACGATCCACCGGCTCGCGGCCCGGCTCAGCGGCAGCGCCGCCGCCCGGCGCTGCATCTCGACCGGGTCGTCCACGCCGGTCTTCTCCTCGGCGGTGAGCGCCAGCGCGGCCCAGTGGGCGGTGTCACGCAGTGCCCGATCCGGGTCCGGGTCGAACGACACCTTCAGCTCGATCGTCAGGTCGATGTCGTCTGCCGCTCGGCCGACCTGGCCGGCGCCCTCCCGCACGGCGGGGAGCAGCGTTTCCGCGTACAGCTCGTGGCCCTTGCCGCTGGTGCAGATGAAGCCGTCCCCCTCGCGGCCGGCGAGCCGCGCGGCCACCGGCCCGGCGCCGGCGATGTAGAGCGGCACCGGACGGGCCGGGCGGTCGTAGACGGTGGCCCGGTCGGTGCGGTACCACCGCCCGCCGAAGGTCACCCGGTCCTCCGTCCACAGTCGGCGGATCAGCTGGACAGCCTCGGTCAGCCTGGCCAGCCGTTCCGCCGGCGTCGGCCAAGTGGTGCCCAGAGGCGCCTCGTTGAGCGACTCACCGGAGCCGACACCCAGCACCACCCGGCCGGGAGCGAGGCAACCCAGCGTGGCGAAGGCCTGCGCGACAACAGCCGGGTGATAGCGGAACGTCGGGGTCAGCACGCTCGTGCCCACCACCACCGTGCGGGTACGCGCGAGCAGGGCACCCAGCCACGGCAGCGCGGCCGGCGCGTGCCCGTCGTCGTGCCGCCACGGTTGGAGATGGTCGCTGACGAAGACCGAGTCGAAGCCGCACTCCTCGGCGAGCACCGCGTACTCGAGCAGCTCTTGTGGGCCGAACTGCTCGGCGGAGGCCTTGTAGCCGAACCTGACCATCTGCCACCCCTGTTCTTCGTCGGTGCCTCGACGATCGGGGCAGCGGTTAGCGGACGCCTCGAATCCGGGTCGAGCCGGCCTACCTGACACGCGAAAAGGGTGGCGCGTGCGGGACGGTGATTGGGTAGCGTCCCGGGCGTGATCGAGCTTGTCGAGCGGCATACGGCTCTCGCCGTGGTGGTCGGGTCGCGGGCGTACGGGTTGCATGACCTGGCCTCGGACTACGACCGGCGTGGTGTGTTCGTGGCGCCCACGCGGGCGTTCTGGCACCTCGACAAGCCGCCCACTCACCTCGACGGTCCGGCGGTGGAGCAGTTCTCCTGGGAGTTCGAACGCTTCTGTTTCCTGGCCCTGCAGGGCAACCCGACAGTCCTGGAGGTGCTCTGGTCCCCGCTGGTTGAGACGATCACCATCGACGGGGAGTGGTTGCTGGCGGCACGGCAGGCGTTCCTGTCGAGGCGGGTGGCGGAGACCTACGGCAACTACGCCCGGGATCAGCTCAACCGAGTGGCGGCCCGCCGCGAGCGCACCGGCGAAACGAATCACAAGCAGGCCATGCACATGATCCGGCTGCTGATCGCCGGAGCGCATGTGCTGCGGACCGGGGAGGTGCTGGTCGACGTTCGTCACCTGCGTGACCGGCTGCTCGCGGTGCGGCGCGGCGAGTTGCCCTGGGACGAGGTCGCCGCCTGGGCGGCGGACCTGCTGGTTGAACTCGCCGACGCGACCGCCACCACCACGTTGCCTGACCAACCCGATCGGGTTGAGGTGGATGGGCTGCTCACGGCTGTACGGGAAAGGAACCTGTCGTGACCACCGAGGTGCCGCCGTGGGCCGCCGAGGCAGCGTGCGCCCTGCCCCGTCCGCTGCTGTTCGCCACCGTCAGCGGTGCGCATCTGTACGGATTCGCGTCCGTCGACTCCGATCTGGATCTGCGGGCCGTGCACCTGCTCTCGCCCGAGGAGGTCGTCGGGTTGCGCACCGGTCCGCAGACGTTGCAGCACATGGGCGTGCGCGACGACGTCGAGTTGGACGTGGTCAGCCATGATCTGCTGAAGTTCGTCAAGCTGCTGAACAGCCGCAACGGGTATGTTCTGGAGCAGCTGTTGTCACCGCTGGTGGTGGTGACCACCGCGGTGCACGCCGACCTCATCTCCTTGGCCCCGAGGCTGGTCACCCGTCACCATGCGCACCACTACCTCGGATTCGCGGCCACCCAGGAGAAGTTGTACGCCAAGACCGGGCAGCTCAAGCCTGCTCTGTACACGCTGCGGGTCCTGCTCACCGGGATCCACCTGATGCGGACCGGCCGCGTAGAGACGAACCTTGCCGTGCTCGGAACGAGGTTGTCGTACGTACCGGGTCTCATTGCCGCCAAACGGGAGGCCGAGCATGGCCCGCTCCCCGCGGGCGTTACAGGGCGGCTCGCCACCGACGTGTCGCGGCTGCGCGCGGAGCTGGAGACGGCCCGGGACATCTCGGTGCTGCCCGAGCGCGTAGACCCGGCAGCCGTGGACGCCCTACACGACCTGGTGGTGCGCACCCGAATGCGCGGGCTCCCCAACCAGCGTCGTGAGTCAGCGGGCTGAGGTCCGCCGCAGGTCCGTCAACACGGCAGGCAGGCGCCGCGAGGGCGAACGACGCGTGGTCGATGCCGCGCTGCCCGGGACCGCTTCGACGTGCGCAGGCCCGACCCTCAGTGCTCGACACCGAGACAAAATGCGTGGCCTGGCCAGCCTGTCCCGCCCTACCTTGACAACTGGACCTTTCTTTTCCGACCCTCTCACGAGAGGACTTCACCCCGCGTGACGCCGCCTGCTCTGTAGACCTGACACCTTCCCCGCATCGGTCGCCGACGTCGCCGTCGGCTCTTCTCCCATGCCTTCCGTCAGGTCTTCAGAGGGATCATGTCTACGCGTCCTCAAATCGTTGTGTCCCCGACCCTTCGGCGCACGTGCCTTTCCCTGCTCGGGTTCCGGTGCGTCCACTGCCATCCCCGCCTCGCCAGCACCGGTGACGGCAGGTTCCGCGTCAGTGCCAACGGCAAAATCCTCGACATCCTGCCCCCGGTCACCCACGTCTCCCGCAACCCCACCCGCAGAATCGCAGCTCAAGATCGCGTCCCGGTCCGGTACCTGGATCCGCTCCTGGAACGCTGCTCCGGCAACTCCTCCCGTAGCGGGCCCGAGCTGGGGAGAAAGGCACGGTGGCCGTGCCCCGGACTGCATCACGCGGCGGTCCGCGCGCGGTCGCTGATGACCGGGCGCGAACGAGGATCAGGGCCGGCCCGATACCGGCGACGAAAGTAAAGCAGCTTCGCGATTCTGGGCACTCTCATCGTCCGGTCACGCTGCCCGTGGTCGGGGGCCGGCCCTCTCACGATGGCCGGCCCCCGCGTCACGCCGCCGCTCGGCTCATCGCGGCACCAGCTATCCCGTTCAGTGTGGTCAGGTCGGCCGCCCCCAGGTATGAGTCCGACATCATGACCACCACCACGTAGTGGCCGACCGCGGCGGCGACGTAGCCGACGTAGCGGTCGCCTTCGTCGTAGGTGCCGAGGAACAGCACCGTGTCCGGCCCGAGGTGGTCCTCGGCGACCGGGTCGAAGCCCTCCTCGTCGCCGCCCGCCCCGCACCGGGCGAGCTGCGCCTTCAGCTCGGTGATGTATGCCTGTGCCCCATCGCCGCGGTACCGGGCGACAGTTCGAGAACGCCCCCGACGAGACGACGTCCACCAGTACGCGGGCGCCGTTCGAGCCCCGTGGGCCGCGGTCCCTCCCGTGGTCACGGGCGTCCGAGGGTTGGAACGGCTCACCCAAGGAAGCCGGCTGCTGAGGCCTGGCCGCCAGTGCCATGGTCGGCGTGACTCACCATGATTGCTGGACGGGTCAGCTGACGGACCTACCCGAGCAGCGCCACCGCCGCGGCCAGGGTGGCCAGCGACAGTGTCGTGGTCACCACCACCGCCCGGTTGGCCACCGCCTCGCCGACGCCGTACTCCTGGGCGAAGATGAACGCGTTCTGCGCTGTCGGCAGGCCTGCGCACACCACCACGGCCAGCAACTGCGGCGCGGATAGGTGCAAGGCCAGCCCGGCCGCGTACGCGATGACCGGCTGTGCGACGAGCTTCAGCGCGGTGATCCCGGCCAACTCGGCCAACCCGGCCAACCCGGCCAGCGCGGCCGGCTCGGCCCGCGACGGCGCCGTGTGGTGCATTGACGCGCCGAGCGCGACCAGGGCGGCCGGCACCGCGGCGCCCGACAGCAGGGTGAGCGACGCGCCGACCGTCGACGGCAGATGCATTCCGGCAGCCGAGCACGCGACACCCAGCAGCGACGCCAGGATCACCGGGTTGCGTACCGGCAGGGAGGCGATACGGCGGACCCGTACCCGCCCGGCCGGGTCGCTGTGCCGGTCCAGGGCGACCAGGATCACGGGCGTCACCACCAGCACCTGCAGCAGCACCACCTCCGCCAGGAACGACACGTTGCCGAGAACCTGCGTTGCGATCGGGATGCCGAGGTTCGCCGAGTTCACGTACCCGGCGGCCATGCCCCAGATCGGCCGCTCGTCGGGCTCGCGACCGAACAGCCGGCTCGCGCCGACCCACCCGAACCCGACGACCGCGGCCGTGCTCACCCCGAAGGCGAGCAGCGAGCGGTCGGCGAACCCGGAGAGCGGCATCCGGGACAGGGCTAGGAACAGGGCGGACGGCATCGCAAGATGGAACACGAACCGGCCGAGCACCGCCGCCGCCGCCTCGCCCAGCAGGCCCCAACGGCAGGCCGCGTAGCCGGCCGCGGTAAGGATCCAGATCGGTGCGAACGCCGACACCAAGCTCATACCGGCGTCACCGGCGGGCGGGCCTCTCGCCGGCTCAGGGACTGGCGGGCGTCCCGGGCGGACGAGTCGAGAAACGCGGCGACAATCTCCACCTGGGAGAGGATGTCATCGACCCGCAAAGGGTGAGCCCAGGCGTAGGGGTTGCGGGTGCGCTGCCGGATGTGTTGACCGCCGGTGCCCCGTCCGCGCCCTTGCAGGATCGCTTGGGCATGATTCGAGTGTCGCAATGACCGGCCGCGTGGTTACGGTCGACGACACCGACGGAGTCCAGGATGCGGTCCTGCTTGCCGGCCACGGGGGCGGGCCCGGCGTGACGCCGAGCCCGCCCGTTGCAGTCCGGCCTGTCTCAGGTGTTCTGGATCTCGCCCTGCGGCTGGTCCATCGGCACACCCTCGAACAGGTTCTGCGTGGAGTCGGCCGTGATCAACGTGCGAGGGCAGCGAGCCGGAACTGTTGGTTGGTCTGTCCGTGGCAGTCGTAGAGCTGGATCTGAGCTCCGTTGGTGGTGCTCCAAGCGTCCAGGCATCGTCCGGACTGAACGTTGCTGATGGTGCCGTTGGAGTTGACGTTCCACTGTTGGTTGGTCTGGCTGTGGCAGCTGTAGATCTGCACTGCCGCGCCGTTGCCGGCGCCTGCCGCGTCGAGGCACATGTTGCCGTACACCTGGAGTTGTTTGGTTGAGGTGTAGGTCCATGCCTGGTTGGTCTGCTTGTTGCAGCCGTAGAGCTGGACCCGGGTGCCGTTGGTGGTCGAGGCGTTGGGTACGTCGACGCAGCGGCCGGACTGGGTGCCGACGATCTCGCTGGCGGAGCCGGGTGGGACGGTGGGGGTGGGCCCCGGAGTGGTGGGCGTGGGGGTGGGCCCGGGGCCGGCGCTGTTCAGTGCCTCGAGGGTGGCGGTGTAGGCGGCCTTCTTGTTGCCGTTGCACTCGAAGAGCAGCGGGGTGCCGCTGGAGCGCCACGAGTCGCAGTCGCGTACTCCCCACACGGTGATTCCGTTACAGCGAGCCACGGCCAGGCAGTCGTTGACCACGTTGCGGTAGGTGTTGGCCTGCGTCGTGCCGGAGCCTTCGATGTCCAGCTCGGTGATCTGCACGTCCACGCCGAGGGCGGCGAAGCTGGACAGCGTGGTGCGGTAGTTGCTGTTGTACGCCGAGTTCGCGTTGAAGTGGGACTGGAACCCGACGCAGTCGATCGGCACCCCGCGCTGCTTGAAGTCGCGCACCATGTTGTACACGGCCTGCGTCTTGGCCCAGGTCCAGTTGTCGGTGTTGTAGTCGTTGTAGCAGAGCTTCGCGTTCGGGTCCGCTGCGTCGGCGGCGCGGAACGCCGCCTCGATCCAGTCGTTGCCGGTGCGCTGCAGGTTCGAGTTACGGCGTGCGCCGCTGTTGCCGTCCTCGAATGCCTCGTTGACCACATCCCACGAGTGGATTTTGCCTCGGTAGTTGGTGGCCACCCGGGTGACGTGGTTGAGCATGGCGTTGCGCAGGGCGGTGCCCTCCATGCTCTGCATCCAGCCCGGCTGCTGGGAGTGCCAGGCCAGGGTGTGGCCGCGGACCTTCCATCCACGGGAGGTGGCGTGGTTGACGATCCGGTCCGCGTTGCTGAAGGTGAAGTTGTTCTGCTGCGGCTCGGTCGCGTCGATCTTCATTTCGTTCTCGGGGGTGATGCTGTTGAACTCGCGGTTCAGGATCGTCGTGTAGGCGTTGTCGCTGAGCTTGTTCGCGGCTACGGCGGCACCGAAGTATCGGCCGGACTGGGTTGCGGCGGCGCCGAGGGTTGTCTCGGCGGCCTGGGCCAGATTGGGCAGCAGCGACACGGCCAGGGCCAGAATTATCGCGGCTGTTCCGGAAATAGTTAGTGCTCGCAGTCGGGTGCGCCCGGTGGGACGGGTCCGGAAATCCATGCCGGTCCTCCAGTGGTGGGGTAGGTGGAGCTCTGTCGCTGCTCAAGGGGGAAGCCCCGCTCGGATGGCGGCGGCCACGATGCTGAGTCGGCCCGAACGGGCCGGACTCACCTCAGGCGCCCGTGTGCAGACGAGTCGTCTCGGGCTACCTGATCAGCGGATGCGGGGTTGCGGTGAGTGGGTCCGGTCGCCCGCCGGTAAGCGGTGGCGAGCGCTGGGGTCTGCAGGTGGTGGACGTGGTCACCTGTTGGGTGGGTGGGCTGGCGTCACCTGTGGCGCCTCCGGTGGGGAAGTGATCATGTTAACGTTCACAGCCATCGATGGCTCTCAGGCTGGCAGAAAATTCCAGGATTTTCAACCGGTAGTTTCGGACGTGTTACGGATCAGGGCGGCAGGTGTGCGCGTCCCTTCGGCCGGACAGAATCACACCCTTGGTCTCCCGGAGCGACCGGCGCTGTCGGGCTGTGACCCCGATCAGGGCGAACCATCCAAGGTTGGTGGCAGACCGCACCTCGGCCTTTCATCCAGTGAAAGCTCAGTCCTCGCCGCAGACACCTCACGGATGAGTTGGCCCCCGGGGGTGCGTCCAGGAGGGTGTCGCGTAACCACGTGGTACGTGGCGGCCTGCGGCAGCGAGGTCGGGCGGGCACTGCTCGCCCGTACGGTGCTCGGTGAGCCGGTGGTGCTGTAGGGCACCGGTGCCGGGAAGCCGCTGGCACTCGCCGCTGGCAGGCGACGCCAGAGCGGCCCGCGACCTGCTCATCGACGTGACCGACAAGCTGCCGCCGCGTGCGATGGTTTCCGCTCAGGCGAGCGGATGAGGCTCGTTGGTCAGGGCCGCCAGAGCGGCGGCAACCTCCCGAAGGCTCACGCGAACATCCGTAGTGGTGGTGCCGACCCGGCAGGAGGCCTGGCGCGATCTCGCTTCTTGCTGCGAGACCTCTTCGGCGGGCTCGAAGATGTCGACCATGGTGCTTCCGGTCGTCAGTCGGGGCGTCCGCTCATGCCGAGATCGCTGCGTCCGTGAGGTCCGCCGGCCTGCCAGCCGGCGGGGTTGATGCCGCCGGGCAGTGGTGCGGCAGGGTCGTAGGGCTGCCGGGTGAAGACGAAGGTGCCAAGATCGAGGTGGCTGACGGCGTCAGCCCCGTCGCGTTGCACGCGCAACCGTTCGCCGGCGAAGTAGCCGTTGATCCCCTCCCAGTCGCCGTCGTCGGTGGGGCGTAGCCGGGTGCCGCGCCCGCCGGACAGCGGGGCCAACTCCAGGAAGCCATCAGCCTGCGGGCGCAGCACATAAGGCGCCGGCCCCCAGTACCACGGGCCGGCGAGATCCAGTAGCTGTGCGTCAACTGAGGGCAGCGGTCGCCATGGCGCAGGGATCCGCGGCTCCCGCTCGGCGACCGTCTGCAACAGATCAGCGGCGAGAGCACCGGCGGACAGGCCGGCGGTCACGTTACCCATGACGACCGCGCCCAGAGCGTCGTCGGGGCTGACCCACACGGTCGCGACAAAGCCCGGCATCGAGCCGGTGTGCCCGGCCAACAGTCGGCCGTCGCGGCGTAGCAGCTGCATGCCGAGCCCGTAGCCGCTGTCCCATTCCGTCGTCTCCGGCGGGCTCGCCGGGCTGCGCATCTGCGCGACGGTGTCCGGATGCAACACCCGGTCGTCGCCGTCGATGAGGAACGCGGCGAACCTGGCCAAGTCCGTCGCGGTCGACCACAGTTGCCCGGCAGGCGCCATCAGACCGGTGTCCACGGCGGGCTCCGCGAGGAGCACATCGGCCCAGGGATGCACCGCCCAGCCCGTGGCATGCGGTGCGATCGGCAGCAGGGTGGTGCGGGTCATCGCGAGCGGCTCCAGCACCTCGCGCCGTAGCACCTCGCCCCACGCCTGGCCCCGAACCCGTTGCACCAGCGCGCCGAGCAGCGCATAGCCGGGGCTGGAGTAGTGGTGGCGCTGTCCGGCCGGATGCACCTGCGGATCGCTGCCCAGCACGTCGGCCAGGTCGGGTCGCAGCGTGCCGGGGGTTCGTTCCCACCACGGGCCGGGCGCATCAGCGATCAGCCCGGCGGTGTGCGCCAGCAGCGCACCGACCGTGGCCTGGCCCGCCGCCGTGCCGGGCAGGTGCTCGGCCAGCGGGTCGCTGAGCGCGAGCCGCCCCTCGTCGCGTAGGCGCAGCACCAGCACCGCCAGGAAGGTCTTGGTGATCGAGCCGATCCGGTATTGGAGGTTGCCATCCGGCACCCTGCCGTCCACCGTTCCCCACCCGTCCATCCACACAGGATGGCCATCACGCACCACGGCAGCGACGACCGAAGGCGCCCGACCCGCCACCTGACCGGTGGCCAACCGGTGGACCAGCGCGCGTCGGGTTTCGGGTAGCAGCGGCGTCGGGATCGGCGACATGCGGGCAAACCTACCGGGCGGCCAGCGCTGTCCCTCAACGATTTCACGCGCTGAGAAGGCGCGGTGTCCGTGAGGGCGGCCACTTGTGAAAGGTACCTTGCCGTGGCAAGGTAGCGCCCCATGCAGACCGATCCAAAGCTCGTTGCCTTGCGGCGCGGCCTGCTCGAACCACTCGTCCTGGCTGCCGTCGAATCCCAGCAGCGGTACGCGGCGGAGATCCTCGCCGCGCTGCGGGAGGCAGGCTTCCCTGCCCAGGAGGGCGCGCTGTATCCGCTGCTGAGCAAACTCCGCCGAGACGGGCTTGTGCACCACGAGTGGCGTGAGTCGCCGTCAGGACCGCCCCGGAAGTACTTCTCCCTCACGGATGCCGGCAGAGGCCAGCTCGCCGCGTTCCGCGGGTACTGGGACGAACTGACCCACGTGATCGAGACGATCGGACGATGACCCGTGACTGAGCCCGAATCCATCCGCCTCACCGGGCATGCCGCGGCCTTCTCGGCCACCCGCGAAGCTCGCGAGGCCCTGCGGCAATATCTCGATGATGCGCGACGCGCGTTGCGCTCCGACCCGGACGCTGACGAAATCGTCCGAGATCTCGAGTCCGCGGTCGGCGACCGGTTGAGTGCCCTCACGGGCTCGGGCGACGAATCGCTGTCCGGTGCCCAGATGGCAGGGATCCTGGCTGAGTTCGGCCCGGTGAGTTCGGCACGCCCCTCGCCGTCTCCCGCCGAGAAGCCGTCGCGTGGCCGGTTCTGGTGCAGGATCAACGAGGGCAAATGGTTCGCCGGCGTCTGCCTCGGCATCGCGGCGTACGGCGGGTTCCGCGTCGACTGGGTACGAACCGTCGTGCTGCTGCTGACCATGCTCACCGGTGGACTGCTCGCCGTGGCGTACCTTGTCCTGCTGCTCGTCCTGCCCGTCGTCCCGACGGTCAGCGACTATGAGCGCCAACGGGACGCGCCGCGATACGCCTGAACCGAAAGCGCACCGGAACGAGGGACTCTCAAGATCGGTCGGTGCTCGGCGCCCCGGTGTGAGCCCGGTTTGGAGGACGCAGGTTGGGAGCGGTGGGACCTCTCGGCTGAACACCTAGCGGACGCGAAGCCCGGCCACGAGGAGGTCAACCAGGCGTCGTGCGTCGTAACGGGGGTCGTTGCCCGCGCCGATGCAGAGATTGCCGACGCCGCGCAGCAGCCCGTAGGCGTCCAGGTCGGGGCGGATCTCGTCGGCGGCGACGGCGGCGTCGAGGAGTTGGTCGCAGACCGGGACGAGTCGGTCGAGGAAGTAGGCGTGCAGGGTCTGGAAGGCGGCGTCGTCGGACTGTAGGGCAGCGGCGAGACCGTGCTTGGTGACCAGGAAGTCGACGAACAGGTCGATCCACTGCGCCAGGGCGGCGTGCGGTGTGTCGCTGTCGGCCAGGAGGGCCGGTCCCGCCTCGGCGCAGGCCTCGATCTGGTGCCGGTAGACGGCGACGATGAGGTCGGCCCGGCTGGGGAAGTGGCGATAGATCGTGCCCACCCCGACGCCCGCCCGTACGGCGATGTCCCGCACGGGGACGTCGACGCCGGAGGTGACGAACGCCGCGGCGGCAGCGTCGAGCAGGGCCTTCTCGTTGCGCCGTGCGTCGGCCCGCTTGCGCGGGACCGGTTGCTCCGAGCCGCTGTCGATGTCGGCCACGTCGGTTACCTCCGTCACCCCGCTTGGCATCCGGAACGACGTTCCGTATGTTGGTAATCGGAACGGCGTTCCGCTTCATCAGCATACGGAACGGACGGGCTGCCACCAAACCCTGGACCGTTCGACGCGAAGGAGAACAGTCATGCAGTACCGCACCTTGGGCCGCACTGGTGTGCAGGTCAGCACCCTCGTACTCGGCGCGATGAACTTCGGCAAGATCGGCAACACCACCCAGGAGGGCGCCACCGCGATCGTCGACGCAGCGCTCGCGGCGGGGATCAATCTCATCGACACCGCCGACGCCTACAGCGGCGGCCAGTCCGAGGAGATGGTCGGCAAGGCCATCGCCGGACGCCGCGACGACGTCGTTCTGGCCACCAAGGCGACCCTGCCGATGGGCGACGAACGCAACCAGCGGGGCGGCTCGCGCCGCTGGCTGGTCACCGCGCTGGAGAACAGCCTGCGCCGCCTCGGCGTCGACCACGTCGACCTCTACCAGATGCACCGGTGGGATCCGACGACCAGCGACGACGAGACGCTGTCGGCGCTGACGGACCTGCAGCGCGCGGGCAAGATCCGCTACTTCGGCTCCTCGACCTTCCCCGCCTACCGCATCGCGCAGGCGCAGTGGGCCGCCCGCGAGGGACGTCTGAGCCGCTACGTGACCGAGCAGCCGAACTACTCGATCCTGCAGCGTGGCATCGAGGCCCACGTGTTGCCCGCGACCCAGGAGTACGGCATGGGCGTGCTCGCCTGGAGCCCGCTGGCATCGGGCTGGCTGTCCGGCGCGATCCGTGCCGGCCAGGAGATCAGCACGAACCGCTCGGGCTTCATGCGGCAACGCTTCGACGTCAGCATCCCCGCCAACCGCGCCAAGCTCGACGCCGTCGAGCAGCTCGTCACCGTCGCCGACGAGGCTGGCCTCAGCATCATCCAGCTCGCGCTCGGCTTCGCCACCGCGCACCCGGGCGTGACCAGCGCGATCATCGGCCCCCGCACGATGGACCACCTCCGCTCGCAGCTCGCCGCCGCGGACACGGTGCTCTCGGCCGACGTGCTGGACGCGATCGACGCGATCGTGGCTCCCGGCGTCGACCTCGCCGCCCACGAGAAGAACGACACCCCGCCCGCTCTGCTTGAGCCGGCGCTGCGCCGCCGCTGATCAGTCGGCACGTCAGTGACCAGGCGGCAGACGGACGCACGCCTGCGCGTCCGGCTGCCGCCTGACCCGCCGGGTTGTCCTTCGCGCTGACGGGCAGAGCCGGCTTCACCCGTACCGCGCCCACACGGGCCTGAGCACCAAGACCATCGCCACCGTTCTGCCGTGCGCACGGGAGGAGGATGAGCGAGGCGCTGGCGCACCTCTCACGCACGGGGTTCGACCAGGCCGTTGTCGTACGCGAAGATGACCGCCTGGATGCGGTCTCGCGCTCCGATCTTGGCCAGGACGCGTCCGACATGCTTCTTCACGGTTGATTCGGTGAGGGTGAAGCGTTCGGCGATCTCGGTGTTGGTGGCGCCCTGGCCGATCGCTTCGAGGACCTCTCGCTCTCGCTCGCTGAGCGTGGTCAGGCGAGGGTCCGCACGCGTGGTCGGCGCCGACTCCTGCAGGTAGGCGTCCATCAGCTTGCGGGTCAGGCTGGGGGCCACCACCGAGTCTCCGCTCGCGACGGCGCGGATGCCGGCGATCAGCTCCTCGGGGCGGGCGTCCTTGAGGAGGAAGCCGCTCGCTCCGGCTCGCAGGCCGGCATACACGTATTCGTCCAGATCGAAGGTGGTCAGGATCAGCACCCGGGTGCGTGAACCGGCGGCGGTGATGCGGCGGGTGGCCTCGATGCCGTCCATGCCAGGCATGCGTACGTCCATCAGCACCACGTCGGGGCGGGTCTGCTCGACCATCCGGACCGCCTCGGCACCGGCGGAGGCCTCGCCCACCACGCTCATGCCGGGGGTGCCGTCGAGCAGCATCCGGAAGCCCATGCGTTGCAACTGCTGGTCGTCGACGATCAGCACGGTGGTCATGAGGGCTCCCTGAGGACTACGTCGACGAGCCAGCCTCTGTCGCTCGGGCCGGCGGTCACCACTCCGCCGTACATGGCGGCGCGTTCCCGCATGCCGAGCAGGCCGTGGCTCGGGGCAGCCGGTCTGCCACGGCCGTTGTCGACCACCCGTACCCGTACCTCTCCGTCGGAGGCAGCGAGATTGACGTCCGCGGCCGCGCCGCGCCCGGCGTGCTTGAGGGTGTTGGTGAGCGCTTCCTGCACGATGCGGTAGACCGCGAGCTGCACGCCTCGGCCGAGGGTGTGCAGCTCGCCCGAGGTGGAGTAGGTGACCGGCAGCCCGGCCGCCCGCACGCTCGGCAACAGCCGGTCGAGGTCGTCGATGCCGGGCTGCGGACTCAGCTGCGGATCGGCGTCCTCCTCGCGCAGCACGCCCAGCACCCGGCGAAGTTCGGTCAGCGCCTGCCGGGCGGTGTCACCGATCAACCGGAGCGGTTCGGCGGTCTGCTCGGCCCGCGAGGTCGCGAGCGCGGCACCGCCGTCGGCCAGGCCCACGATCACCGAGACGTGATGGCCGACGATGTCGTGCATCTCGCGGGCCACTCGGGCCCGCTCCTCGGCGACGGCGAGGCGGGCCCGCTGGTCCCGCTCGACCTCCAGGCGGGCGGCGCGGTCCTCGAGGGCGATGAGGTACGCCCGGCGGGTGCGCACGGCGACGCCGGACGCGACCGCAGCCCCCGACGTGCCGAGAACCAGGAACAGCGTGATGATGCGGTTCTCCGTCACCGGGTTGATCAGGTAGATCTCGGCGACCAGCAGCGCGAGGGTGATCCCGGTGGCCCAGGCCAGCGCCCGCCACGAACCGCGGGAGGCCACCCCGAACAGCATCACGAGCAGGATCACCCCGGCGCCGACGCCGACGTCCAGCAGTCCCTCGATCAACTCGATGAGGGCGGTGACCAGGAACGCCGGAAACGGGTACCGCCGCCGCCAGTACAGCGGCGGCAGCAGGACCAGGGTCGCGATGGTCGCCGACAGGGGTTTCTCGATGATGTTCGGAATGCTGAAGAGCACGATCGGGACGGCTAGCAGGGTGTCCATGACCCACGGGTGGCCCCGTTCGAACGCCCGCAACCGTGCCTGCCGGTCCACGAGCCAACCCTGCGTGCTCATCGCCCGAGTCTCCCTTACGCGTCGGTCTTCTTGAGCCGATAGGCGGCGGCGGCGAGCGTCACGACCACATACCCGGCGAAGACCGCGAGACCAGCCCATGGCGCCAGGGTCCCGTCCGCCTGGGTCAGCGCCATCACGGCGCTGCCGGCGTTGCTGGGCAGGTACGGGGTGATGGCCTCGGAGATCGAGTCCGGCAGCAGCGCGGCCAGACCGGGCACGATCAGCAGCAGGCCGGCCAGGATCGCGATGGCTCCGGCGCTGGAGCGCACGAGGACGCCGAGCGCGACGCCGAGCACCGCGACCAGGCCGAGATAGAGGCCGGCGCCCAGCAGGGCCCGCAGCACGCCGTCGTCGCCGAGGCCCAGCCCGGTGACCTTGTCGTTGAGCACGGCTGACCCCGCTGCGAAGGCGGCGAAGGCACCGGCGGTCATCGTGACGAAGGCGGCCGACCCGGCCACGAGGCTCTTCGACCACAGCACCGGCAACCGGCGCGGCACCGCGGCGAGGGTCGCCCGGATCATGCCGGTGGTGTATTCGCTGGCGCCCAGCAGCGCGCCCAGCACGCCGACGGACAGGGCGGCCAGGGACGTGCCGGACAGGGCCAGGTCGATCGAGGTCATGCCGTCGCCCGAGAAGGAAGCCGAGGCGATCATGCCGAAGGCGACCAGGAGGAAGACGGAGATTGCGGTCGTGATCCAGGTGGAGCGCAGTGAGGAGAACTTGGTCCATTCGGCGGCGGCGACGCCACCGGGAGTGATGTTCATCGGGAGGCCTCGTATTCGACAGCGTGGCGGGTCAGGTCCATGAACGCCTCTTCGAGCGAGGCGTTCTGCGGGGTGAGTTCGAACAGTGGGATGCCGCGAGCAGCCGCGGCCAGCCCGATCTTGCGGGCGGAGGTGCCGGCGACGAGCAGTTCCTCGGCGCCGGTCGAGGTGACCGTGACGCCCGGGCCGGCAATCGTCGTGCGCAGGGCGTCAGGCGCGGGAGTGACGACCCGGACGCCTTCGGCGGTCACGAAGTCGGCCACGGTGGTGTCGGCCAGCAGTTTGCCCCGGCCGATGATGACCAGGTGGTCCGCGATCAGCGAGACTTCGCTCATCAGGTGCGAGGACAGCATCACGGTGCGGCCCTCGGCGGCCAGGCCGGTGAGCAGGTTGCGCACCCAGAGGACACCCTCCGGGTCGAGGCCGTTGACCGGCTCGTCGAGCATCACCACGGCCGGGTCGCCGAGCAACGTGGCGGCGATGCCGAGCCGCTGACCCATGCCGAGGGAGAATGCGCCGACCCGCTTGTGGGCGACGTCCGAGAGGCCGACCAGGCCGAGCACCTCGTCGACGCGCGAGCGTGAGATGCCGTGCGTGCGAGCCAAGGCGAGAAGGTGGCTGACCGCCGTGCGGCCGGGGTGCGCGGCCTTCGCCTCGAGCAACGCGCCGATCTCGCGCAACGGTGCCTTCGACGACGCGTACGGCTTGCCGTTGACCAGCACGTCGCCGGAGGTCGGTGCGTCGAGACCGACGATCATCCGCATGGTCGTCGACTTGCCGGCACCGTTCGGGCCGAGGAAGCCGGTGACCTGCCCGGGCTTCGCGGTGAACGACAGGTGGTCGACGACCGTCTTCGCGCCGTACCGCTTGGTTACTTCGCGTACCTGAATCATGCTCACCACGCTAGGTTCGCGCCAGGCCGGGATCGTGGTACCGCAGTCGGCACTTTCCGGGCGCCGCTGGTACCCAGGTACCACCGGCAACCCCTCAGCCGGGCGGCCCGTGGGGCGGTCCTCTCGCTCACCGGACGGGAAGCCGCGCACCAGCCGACGAGCGGTAGTCCGGAAGACGACGGATACTCGCCTGATGACTGGACCCGATCTCGACCCGGAACAGTATCCGCCCATCGACCCGCGCGAACCGGTGCCGGACGACGCGGGCGTCCTGCTGCCCGACACGCCGGACGAACTGCCAGAAGCCCCGGCCGAACCGATGCCGGACGACGGTGGCAACGCCGGTGGCGTGCGCGAGCCGGCATAGACCACTGCCTGAACGAGCGTGACACCAGCCTGACCGCCGATGTCGGCGTCGTTGGCGCCGCGTCGGTGGGGGTTGGGCGGTCAGGCGGATTGCCGGCGGCGGCCGAGTGACAGGAGCAGGCCGGCGGCGGCCACGGCGATTCCTGCGGCGGCGGTGTATGCGGGGAGTTGGGCGGGCACGCCGAGGTGGACGGTGATGCCGAGGATGCGGGACAACCCCCAGGGCAGCAGCGCGAGCTGGTCGTTCCACACCGTCAGCGCGCGTTCCAGACCCACTGCCGCGACCAGGGCGGACAGCACGCCGAGGGGCACACCCGCGGCGGTGAGGGTCAGCCCGACGGCGCTTCGGCGGCGCAGGCCATACCGGTCCCGCAGAACCACGGCGACGGCCACGAACAGCCAGCAGAACGCCGCGAACCCGACGGTGACGTACGCCGCGCGCAGATTCGGCGCAGTCCAGAAGGCGAACCAGTAACCGCCCGGGCCCCGCCCGGCGAGCGCCACCAGCAGCAGCACGCTGCGCAGCAGCGCGACGCCGCCGACCACGGCCCACAGGTGGAACGGATCCCGGCGACCGACGACGAGGCGTACGACGAGGGCGAACAACGCCCACCCACCGAGGGTGACCAGCAGGTGCGCCGGCGCGGCGAACCAGGTCAACACGAGCCGGCTCGCCACCAGCACCAGGGCCGGGACCAGCCACACCAACACCCGGTCCGCCCGCGACACGGGTGTCGGCAGCGCGGCGACCCGCCACGGCCGGATCGCGCCGAGGAGCAACCCGCGCGCGGCGGCTGCGCCGGACCCGCGCCCAAACAAGCCGAGCAGCACCAACAGCAGGATCGACCCGAGCATCGCACGGGCCGCCCAGGCCATCGCCGGGTCCCGGTCGGCGCGCTGTGCCCCGAGGTCGGCGGCGGTGAAGTTGTACGCGGGCAGGTCCAGGTCGGCGCCGTAGCGCTGCCGGTGCGCGTCGCGCGCGTCGTGGTACGCCGCTGCGGCCAGCCGCCAGTCGTGGCGGGCGGCCGGGGCACCCGTGTCCAGCCACTGCGCGTGCCGCAGCACCATTGCCCGGTACGCGCTCAGCGTCTCGAACAGGTCGACCTGGTAGTCGAGAGTCGCGATGAAGCGCCCGCGTAGTTCGGCGTCCCGCCAGGTCGCCGGTTCGGTCGCGGCGACCAGGTCGCGCATGTGCCGGGCCAGCACGACGGCCTGCGTGCCCTCCTCGATCGCCTCGTCAACCTGGTCGCCGGCCACCGCGTAGATGCTGTCCAGCGCCGCGGAGTCGCCGGTCAGGATGTCCCACTCGAAGATCCACATCATGGGCGGTGGTTCCAGCCCGAGCGCCCGCACCGACCGGTCGGCGTACGGGCCGATGTAGAGGCCTCTGGTGACCGCCTGGCGGGACAGCGCCATGGCCTGCCCGATCGCGGCGACGGTGGCCGGGTCGCCGGAGAACGTGCGGTACGCCCAGTCCGCCGTGACCTGCGCCGGGTCAGCGTTCGGGTCCCAGGCCAGGCGGCCGACGGCGTACGTGTTGAGGTCGTAGAGCTGCCAGAACCCCGCGCGCAGGTACAGCGACATGGGCCCGGCGCGCAACGGCCCGCCGTCCTGGGTCCAGTTCCAGACACCCTCGACGTTCGGGTTGGCGGCAAGGAACGCGTGCAGCGCCTGGCGGTGCAGCGGGCCGAGGTCGTTGGGCAGCGAGCCGAACGCCTCGAACTCGCGCCGGGCCTGGAACTCCACGATGCGGCGGTGTCCGCCGCCCAGCAGGGTGGTGTTCAGCGGTAGGTGGCTGTAGAAGTCGCCCAGGGTGTACTTGGTGGACACGATCAGATGCGGATCGTCGAGCCCGCCGAGGACCTGCGCGTACGACACCGGGTTGGTGTGCAGGTCGCCGACGGCGCCCACGCCCACCGTCCACGTGCGGAAGATGATGTCCTTCCCGGCCGAGCCCGCGGTCTCCAGCAGCGCCCGCAGCATCGCGCGCACGGACGCTTCCGTGGTGACCGCGAGCCGTGACGAGTAGTCCCAACCGGTCCCGGCGTACACCTCGCCGCCCTCGCCGACGCGGACCATCAGGCCGTCGACGAACGGCATCGTCTCGAACAGCTCGGCCAGACCAGCCTGGTAGACGGCCCACAGCTGAGGATCGGCCGCGTCGAGGCCGCCGACCGTCCGTGTCAGGTATGCCTCCAGCGGAGGCGACACCGCGAGCATGTCGGTCAGCAGGAAGACCCGCACGCCCATGGCCTCGGCGTACCGGAAGACGGGGTCGAACGCCGCGGCCATCGCCCGTGCGCGCTCGACGTGCGGGTCGCCGGGCGGGTAGACCGCGCGCCCCTCGCCGACCTTCGCGAACGTGACGTACTCCAGGAAGCCGGGCACGACGATTCCGTTGAACCCCTGCGCCACCGAGTGGTCGACGAACTGCCGAAACTGCGCGTCGATGCGGGCCACCGCGCCAGCGTCCACCCACGGGGCGTGAGGCAGCACCGCCGACCCGACCACGTCGGTGTTCAGTCCATAGTCGTCACCGGCGGCGAAGACGGCCGGGTCGGGCTCGCGCCCCACCGAACCCGCGTCGGTCAGCCGCAGGCCGAGCCGGGGGATGACCACCCGACCCGCGTCCGCCGCCGGGAGCGCCTCGGCGCCGGAGCGGATCCGGTCGGCCAGCCGGTACATCCCGGCTGCCACGCCCGCGACGTCACCGCCCTGGACGGCCAGCTCGGCGCCGCGTACGTCGAGCCGGTACGACTCGGGCGTCCCGCTGAGGGTGGCCAGCACGCCTGCCCGCAGCGTGCTCACCGCCGACAGGTCCGTGGCCGCGACGCGCGCCGTGCCGGTGCCCGGCGCGGTCGTCGCGGACCTGGCCGGTGTCGACGCGGCCGGAACGAGCACCGGCCGGGGCAGGCCGCGGAAGACGACCGCGTCGGCGACGGCGGCCGCGGCCTTCCGGACGCGCGGCTCGTCGGGCACGATGAGGGACGCCAGCGGCGGGACCGGTGCGGGCGTCCGCGCCGGCGCGGCGGCAGCGTCCTCGCGCGGCACGGCGGCGGGGGTGTGGCTCAGCCCCAACGTGTCGCCGACCCCCCAGGCCGTGGCCGCGCCGAGCGCCAACAGGACCGCCGCGGCGACGAGCAGCGGGTACGGCCTGCGGATCTGGGCAACGTGAGCCACGCTCGCATGGTAGTGGCCTCACCGGCCCCCGTCCTCGACCTGCGGAGAGTGTGCGACCGCGCACCCATGTGCTTCAATGCCGTTACCGAATAGTTGATCGAGGCCTCGGCACCTGGGGCTCGCAGGACAACGAGGAGCGTGCATGAGACGACGGATAGCCGCACTGCTGGCGGCAAGCGCCCTCGGCCTGGGGCTGACCCCAGGGCCCGTCCACGCGGCACCCCCCGCGAGCGTCAGCGCAGGCGGGAGCATCGTCGCTCCGCCGCGGTTCGACTTCGCGGCCGCCCGCGCCGCCGCGGACCCGGAAACCCAGGCACGCATCGCCGCCATCGCCGCGCTGCTGCCGGAGAACTGGCAGGCCATGCTCGCCGACAAGCGGGAGAGGATGGGCCTGAAACCGTCCCTCACGCAGGAGCTGGTCGCGGACGCGATCGACCCGTCGCTCTACCAGTGCCAGGACACCCAGTTCACCACGTACACGCAGGGCCTGATCGAAGGCGTCGACCTCGACACCCTGCTGGTCCTGCTCATCTTTGGCGTCCTGGACTACCCGGCCTACGACGCGCTCATCTACGGCCAGCCCAACAACGAGGCGGACTACGGCCTGCCCGCCGGCCACAAGGGCATGTTGAAGCGGACCTTCAAGGACGCGCAGCAGTTCTGGGACGTCAACCTGTTCGACGTCAAGTTGATGGCCATGCAGAACGACATGCTGCAGGACCCTGCGCGCGTCGCTCGCATGGTCTCCTTCATCTGGGGCCTGGGCGAGGATGAGGCGGCAGCCACCGCCGCGGAGATCATGGCGATCATCAACTCCGTTCCCGCGCTCGACGCAGGGCGCAACCCGATCTTCACCCTGAACGCCTTTGCCTTCACCGCCGAGGGTGAGACCGACCCGCCGCTGAGTGACGTCCCGGACAAGGTCGTCTTCGGCGAGGGCATGCTCACCGCGATCGACGCACTCGGTCTGGGAACAGCCGGCGCGCGTGCGATCCTCGCCCACGAGATGGCCCACCACGTCCAGTTCGAACAGGGCCTGTTCGACAGCCCGCTGACCGGCGCCGAGGCGACCCGCCGCACCGAACTGATGGCCGACGGCTTCGGCACCTACTTCGTCACCCACCCGCGCGGGCTCAACTTCACCGGCGTCCAGATCCACCAGGCGCAACAGACCTTCTACGAGGTCGGCGACTGCTATTTCGACGACCCCAGCCACCACGGCACCCCGAACCAGCGCCTGCGGGCCTCGGTCTGGGGCGCCCAGATCGCCCAGCAGGCCACGGGCACCCGGCCCATCCTGCCGTCGATGAATCTCTTCAACCGATTCGAGCGTAAGCTCCCGGCGCTGATCAAGCCTGACGCGCGCCCGCAACCGGCCGGCCGCCTCTGACCCGTCGTACCCCGGCGGGCCGTCGGAATCCGGACGGCCCACCGGGGTACGGGCCGGGCACCCACCAGGTGTCGCCTCGTATGGGCTTGGGCGATGATCCGGTGATCACAGCTGCCGTATCTCCACTCCGTGCAGCGGGCCCTCGCAGGCACGGCATCGTGAGCAGTCGCCCCCGAAGCCGTGCCGCCCCTGTCCCTCCGTGACCACCAACCGATCGCGCCCACGTGCCAGCCGCGGAGGTCCACGCGCAGATCTACCGCTGATGGTGCCCAGTGCGTCCCGCACCGTTCCGGAAGGCGGTGAAACGTCGGCATTGGCGCGTGGTGAACGACGGGTATCCCGGAGAGGGATCCTGCGTCGATCATTGCCCGGAGATAGATATGAGTCACTCTCATCTCCTGGTGGAACGCCCGGGCACCGAGGGGGAGACGTCGGCACCGGAAGCCGGGCGTGACCGAACGGCCCGACTCCGCGTCCCCGGAGGATCGCCATGCCCCGTCCTGCTCTCCGGCACCGGCTCGCGGCATTCACTGCCGCCGTCCTGACCGCGAGCGTCCTGACGGTGACCCCGCCGTCACCGGCGCTGGCCGCCAGCACGTACGCCGCCAACGACTACTGCCTCGGCCAGTGTGCCGACATCCTGCCCCCGGGGCAGAACGGCAACGCCACGCTGGTCGACATCCTGGCGCACCAGGCGCTCGGCACCCGCCCGGCGCACTCCAGTGACCAGCTCGACGAGTACGCGAACCTGGTCTACAACTACGCCGGGCTGACCGACGAGCAGATCGCCCACTTCTACAATGACGCCTCGTTCGGCGTCCCGGCCGCCCAGGTCGAGAGCACCGTCTCGCCGCGCGCAGACGTCACCATCGTGCGGGACAAGGCCACCGGCGTCCCGCACGTCACCGGGACCACCCGCGCCGGCACCATGTTCGGCGCCGGCTACGCCGGGGCCCAGGACCGGCTCTGGGTGATGGACCTGCTCCGCCATGCCGGTCGCGGCACGCTCACCTCGTTCGCCGGCGGCGCGCCCGGCAACCGGGAGCTGGAGCAGAGCATCTGGGCCAACTCGCCCTACTCGGAGGTGGACCTGCAGGCCCAGGTGGACGCTCTGCGACTCAAGGGCGCCCGGGGCCAGCAGCTCTACACCGACGTGGTCGACTACATCTCCGGCATCAACGCCTACATCGACAAGTCGATCGCCGACGACAACTACCCGGGCGAGTACGTGCTCGCGGGCGCCGGCAAGCCGACGCACTTCACCATGACCGACCTCATCGCCACCGCCGGTGTCGTCGGCGGGCTCTTCGGCGGGGGCGGCGGCAGCGAGATCCAGTCCGCGCTGGTCCGGGTGGCCGCCCGGGCGAAGTACGGCGTCACCGAGGGCGACCGCGTGTGGACGGCGTTCCGCTCGCAGAACGACCCGGAGACCGTGCTCACCCTGCACGACGGGCAGAGCTTCCCGTACGGGGCGACCCCGCCCGGCGCGACCAGCGCGGTGCTCCCCGACGCCGGCTCGGTTGTCGCCGAACCCCTCGCCTACGACGCCACCGGCGGGGCCGCCGCCCGCACCGGCGCCAGCACCGCCACCCCGGGGCTGCTCGGCGGCCTGGCCAACCTGCGCGCGCACGGCATGTCCAACGCGGTCGTGGTCTCCGGGCGGCACACCACCACCGGCAACCCGGTCGCCGTGTTCGGGCCGCAGACCGGCTACTTCGCGCCGCAGCTGCTGATGCTCCAGGAGCTGCAGGGGCCGGGCATCAGCGGTCGTGGCGCCGCGTTCGCCGGGCTCAACCTCTACGTGCTGCTCGGCCGGGGCCAGGACTACGCCTGGAGCGCGACCTCCGCCGCACAGGACCTCACCGACACGTACGCGGTGCCGCTGTGCACCACCGACGGCAGCGCCCCGACCCTGCGCACCAACCGCTACCTCTACCACGGGCAGTGCCTCGCCATGGAGGCGCTGGAGCAACGCAACTCCTGGTCCCCGACGCTGGCCGACTCCACCCCGGCCGGCTCGTACACACTGCGCGCGCTGCGCACCAGGTACGGGTTGGTGGCCCACCGGGGCCTGGTGAACGGGCAGCCGACCGCGTTCACCAAACTGCGCTCGACCTACCGGCACGAGGCTGACTCGGCGATCGGCTTCCAGGCTTTCAACGACCCGTCGGCGATGGGCAGCGCGGCGGCCTTCCAGGCGTCCGCGGCCGACGTCGGGTACGCGTTCAACTGGTTCTACGTCAACTCGACCGAGGCGGCGTACTTCAACTCCGGCGCGAACCCGGTCCGTCCGGCCACCGCCGACCCGAACCTGCCCACGAAGGCCGAACCGGCGTACGAGTGGGCCGGCTGGAACCCGGACACCAACGACGCCACCTACATCCCGCCGTCGGCGCATCCCCAGTCGGTGAACCAGGACTACTACGTCAGCTGGAACAACAAGCAGGCACTGGACTTCGGCGCGGCGGACGGCAACTTCAGCTTCGGCTCCGTACACCGGGCTCAGCTGCTCGACGGCCCGGTGCGCGCCGCGATCGCCCAGCGCAAGCTGGGCCGCGCCGACGTCGTCAAGATCATGGCGGATGCGGCGGTGACCGACCTGCGCGGCCAGCAGGTTCTCGGCGACCTGCTGCGGGTGCTGGACAGCACGCCGGTCACGGATCCGGCGCTGGCCGACGCGGTGGGCAAGCTGCGCGCCTGGCAGCAGGCCGGGGTCCGCCGGGTGGAGACGTCCCCCGGCTCCAAGGTCTACCAGCACGCCGACGCCATCCGGATCTTCGACGCCTGGTGGCCGCTGCTGGCCTCGGCGCAGTTCCGCCCCGGCCTCGGACCGGACCTCTACGCCGCGCTGGTCGACGCGATCGAGGTGAACGAGGCGCCGTCGGGCGGCCAGAACGGGGGACGCGACGGCGCCGCGAGCTGGGCGTTGCAGGGGCAGGCGCACAAGGGCTCGTCGTTCCAGTACGGCTGGTGGGGCTACGTCGACAAGGACCTGCGCACCGTGCTCGGCGACCCGGTGGCCGGTGGGTTGGGCCGTGCGTACTGCGGCAACGGCAACCTCGGCGCGTGCCGACAGGCGCTGCTCGACGCGCTCGGCCAGGCCGCCGCGGTGCCGGCCAGCACTGTCTACCCCGGAGACAAGTCCTGCGGGGCCGGCGACCAGTGGTGCGCCGACTCGATCGCCCACTCCGGGCTCGGCGGCATCACCCACCCGGTGATCGCCTGGCAGAACCGCCCCACCTACCAGCAGGTGGTCTCGTTCCCGGCGCGCCGGGGTGACGACGTCACCAACCTGGCGCAGGGCCGCCCGGCCACCGCGTCGAGCACCCAGTTCCTGACCGGCCACACCCCGGACAAGGCGGTCGACGGCAACGTCGGCAGCCGGTGGGCCAGCAGCTACAAGGACAACCAGTGGCTCCGGGTCGACCTCGGCGCGACCCGCACGGTCAGTCGGGCGGTGCTGCGCTGGGAGGCCGCGTACGGCACCTCGTACCGGATCGAGGCCTCCGGCGACGGCACCTCCTGGACGCCGGTGTTCGCCACCACCACCGGCAACGGCGGCGTCGACAACGTCACCTTCGCCCCGGTCGCCGCCCGCTACGTGCGGGTGTACGGGGTCAAGCGGGCCACCTCGTACGGTTTCTCGCTCTACGAGGTCGAGCTGTACGGAAAGTGACCGTGCCCGGAGGGGGCGGCGGGAACGCCCGCCGACCCCTCCGGGGCTCGCGCAGTGTCAGGGGCCGGCAGGTGCGGCCTCGGCGATTCACCACCCACCGAGGCTCTACGGTACGAGCACCGGAGCAGGCTTCGTGGTCGTCTCCTTGATCCGCATTCGGCGGTTGAGGAACCGCTGTGCCGGACGCTCCCAGAGGAAATGGCATCCGGCCGCGACGACGGCGATTACGGCGATCAGCAGCACCATCTTGACGGAGTAGGAGAGCAGGCTTTCCTGCGCCCACGACTCCGCTCCGAACACATGCATCAGCGGACGGTGCACCAGATAGAAGGCGAACGAGACCTCGCCAAGAAGTACGACGAGTCGAGTACTGAGAAAGTGGCTGAGCGCAGACTTCGGATAGTAGCTGAGGCCGAGGAAGAGCAGCACCGCCGGGAGCATCCACAGCGCGTCATAGCTGGCGTAGTAGCGGGTGCGCCCGGGCCAGGCCATCAGCAACAGGGTCGTGGCGAGGGGGAGCCACGTCAACAACGGCGACAGCACTCGGTCCCAACTGCCCGCCGTGGGTCGGTGTCGCATGGCCTGGCGCAGTAGCAGTGCCGCCACCATGCCGAGTGTGAAGTCTCCCAGCCGGGTGACCGGCGTGCGGTAGAGCCACCGGTGCGCACTGAATGGGTTCGTGGCGGGCAGCCCGTTGCGGAAGCCGTGGAAGAGCGCCGCGAGCGTGAAGGCCCCGACGATCACCACCACTGCCACGGCAAGGAGCGCCTTGACGTTGGTGGAAATCGGGCGCAGTGCCAGTACCAGCAACGGAAAACACGCGTACAGGAAGAACTCGACGCCGATCGACCAGCCGGGCGCGTTGATGCCGTAGGCCACGACCAGTGATGGATGCCAGGACTGCAGGGCGAGGACCTGGATGAGGAACCGGCTTGCGTTGGAGGCGCCGTCCACCGCCAGCCAAACGACGACGAGAACCAGCAGGTAGAGCGGGTAGACCCGGGCCAGGCGACTGACCAGATAGTTCCAGGTGCTGTGCAGCGTGGGCCGAGTGGCGCCGTCGAAGTAGCTCAGAGCGATCACAAACCCGGACAGCAGAAAGAAGAAAGTAACACCGTTGCTGCCCGCTCCCATGATCCGTCGAATCGGATCGGGCAGCGACTCGTGCTGTGCCGAGTGATGAAAGAACACAGCGAGTGCAGCGAACCAGCGCAATCCTGTCAGCGCGGGAATGTGCAGTCGGCTCGTGGCGGCCGCAGGTGTCGACGTCATTCATTCCTCCAGTTCAGCGCCAGGGTATAGCACGATGAACTGGCGCGTGCTCCCGGAGGGCCACGCGGAAATAGCACCGGAGGGACATTTAATTGTATTGGAAGTTTCTCCAGGTGTTCATCCATTCGATCCTTCGGTTTTGCGGTATTCATGGCTACGTGAGCGACCGCTCGTCAATTGCGTACGCCCGAATGCCGATCGGCCGGATAGTGCCCACCGACGCCGCCGCGTCGCGTTAAGCGAGCCTGTTCATGGAAGCCCGGATCTTCAGCCACGACGGGTCTCTCGTCGACGTGTCGGTGACCGTCTCCAACTCGCCGGGCTGCCAGGTCTGGGTGCCGTCGGTGAGATCAAGCTGGTCCATGTCGATGACCGACGCCTCGGAGGTGCCGGCAAGGAACTCGGTGACCGCGGCAGTTGATGCCCGGGCCGGGGCGGCCTGTCCCCTCGACAGCACCAGAAGAGTGCCGTCGCCGCCGGCAACGACCAGTTCGCCCGTGGCGGTGGAAGCCAGGGCGGTCACCGCCGATCCGGGCAGCACCTCGTACTCGGTCACCTGTTCTCCGTCGACCTTGATCTCGATGACGGCACCATCTGGCGTACCGATGCAGAGAACACCGGAAGATGGTCCGAAGGCGAGGTTGTGGCGCGACCAGGCGTTCATGCTGTCCAGCCATTCCTGCGGGTATGGATATCCCGGGCTGGGGTCTCCGAGTGTCAGGCCGAGAACGCGGCGCAGCGAAGGGAACTCGAACACCTCGACCGAGTTGTCGTACGCGTTGCCCCGTACCGCGAGATGCCGCCCGTCCGGGCTGAAGACTGGTGTTTCGTAGCAGTCGCAGTCGAGGATCAACGCCCGCCGCATCGGCCGCAGCACCGGTTCGGTGTCTCGGGAGAAGAGCACCAGCGTGGCGCCCTGATCGCTCTGGAGGGTGGCCAAGAGGCCACCGCCCGGATACAGCGCGACTCCGGTGTCCCAGGGCGGGCCGATGGTGGTTGCGCCGGAGATGAGGTCGAGCGTGATGGACGACTCCCAGCCGTCCTCTCCGCCCAGGCGACAACCAGAGCCTCCGGCCGTCCGGACTGAATGCCACCTCCCGTGCGTGCTCGGTCGGTGGAACCTCATCGATCGTGGTGATGCCCGAAGGGGTCCAGCGGGTCGTGGTGTTGCTGTCCGCCACCACCAATTGCGGCTCGCCCGGATGCCAGGCGGCAGAGGGTGTCCGCTGCCACCGGTCATCGCCGCTGGGGCTGTAGACGGCCGATTCCGCACCTACGCAGCCGATCTCACGCAGCTGCCCGACCGCGTACTCCCAGATCCGGATCGCCGGGCGATCGGCGTCCCAACCGGCTATCAACGGCAGCATGGGATGGCAGAGCAACCGCTCGCGCGTGGCTCCGGAGCGCATCGTCGCCAGGGTCTGCACCGGCACACCGTACCGGTGACAGGAGCGCACGGACGGGCACGGCGAAGCGGCGGCGGTGACCGCGGGCCCGATTCGTACGACCTTGCGGCAGAGCTGCGCAGCCAGACCGGCGCACTCGAAGGGCCGCTGATGGGGACAGGTGTTGGCGGGCAGGTCAGTCGAACCAGTTAAACAGCAGGTCACCGAGCCGAGCCGGACGGTAGTAGGTGACATCCCGGCGTTCTTCGTCGGTCAGCAGCCGGAGGAATCGATCCTCGATCGGTTGTTCCAGCTCGGCTGCGGTGGCGACCCGCAACCCCGCTCGGCGATAGATCTCCCCGCCGGGGACGTCGGCGAACAACAGAGTGGGTAGATGAGGATCTCGCTGTCGAGCCGCGGCGACCAGGGCGGCCGCAGAGTTGAGAAGGACGTACAACGGCGTGCCGTCAGTGAGTCGCACGGCGATGCGGTAGTAGTTCCGGCCGACTGTTGGTTCCTCGGCCGACGTGGTGACCGCACCACCGGTTCCTCTGATGCTCCCGTACACCGAGGCCAGCCACGTGGCACACGCCGTCGGGTCAAGCCGCGGCGTGGTCACTCCGGCTCGCAGCAGATCCACGGTGGGCACGCACGGCATCATCCTGCTTCGCAGCCGTATCGGCGAGGGTTCGCCCTGAAAGCTGGTCCTGGGAGAATGGTGGTGTGTTCGACCAACGCGCCAGTTTCGAGTTGCTGGGCAGTGACGCCTTGGAGCAGTCCGCGGTGGTGGCGAACTGCGCCATGAACCGCGAGCAGCAACTGTCCGGGGTCAACAGCTACACCCGGGAGCTGGGGTTCAACCCTCTTGACGTTCTTGCCGCCGACGCTGTTGGCGCCGGCCGGGCCGAGCCCCTGGCCGCCGCTGGCTGGTTGGATCTGTGCTGTGGCACTGGTCGAGCGCTGATCCAAGCTGCGGGGGAGCTGCGCCTGGCCGGGTTGACCGAGCGGACAGTCCTCGTCGGGGTGGACCTGGTTGACGCCTTTGATCCCGTACCGGCACCACCGCCGAACCTGAAGCTGGTTTGCGCCTCCGTGGCCACGTGGACACCAAAGCGGACGTTCGATCTGATCACCTGTCTGCACGGACTGCACTACGTCGGCGACAAGCTCGCCGTCCTGATCCGTGCGGCTGGCTGGCTGACTCCCACCGGCCGGCTTGTGGCCGACCTGGACCTGTCCAGCATTCGCTTTCTTGACGGGCGACCCGCGGGGCAGCGCCTCACCGCCCGACTCCGCGCCGCCGGGTTCACCTACGACTCCCGCCGCCGCCGGATCAGCTGCACCGGCCGCCGTGACGCCCGCCTCCCGTACCGCTACCTCGGCGCCGACGACCGCGCTGGCGCCAACTACACCGGACAACCCGCCGTGCATTCCTACTACGTCGAAGACCACTGACCGCGCCGACCGCGTCCGCACATGCGCAAGACGGGCTGAACCCTCGGGCGGGCAGCATCCGCGCCGACGCGCTGGACCTCGCCCACCGGATCACGTCAGGAAGTCGGCCCGAGCGGGATCACCGAAAGAGTTCGAAAATCTTTTGGTCGACGGCAACCTCCGGGCGGTGGATCGCATGTACCCGGATGTAAGCGACGATCGCCACGATCCCTAGGGGCCCGGAAATGCCTGCACGTCCTCTCCTGCCGCTGTCCCTCGCCACCGTCCTTCTCGGACTGTCCGCCTGTGGGTCCACGGCGGCGTCTGGTCCGAGCCCAACCGCGTCTGCTCCGACGTCGGCTGCTGCGGCCGATGGCGTCGTCATTGCCTCGCCCGCGGCGCCGGCCTCGGCGGCGACCAGCCCCGAGTGCCCCTCGGTGAAGGCTCTTCAGGCGCTGGTCGAGCTGCCGAAGGGCTGGACCTTCGGCAGTGTCCAGTGCGTCAAGGACTGGGCGGCGGCCGATCCGCAGGGCCCGACTGCCGGTGACGGCGTCTACCTGTTCCACTTCACGGCCGGCGCGGGTTGGAAGTACTACGGCGAGGGCAGCGGGTATGACTGCAAGGACCTCGGCCTCATCGAACCGGCGCCGTTCTGCATCTCCTGACCGGGGTGACCGCGGTCGCCTGCGGTGACGCACACGGGCTATGGTGCGCCACAGTCGACGGGTCGCACCGACGCCGCCGCTGCCCAGAAGACTTTGCGGCACGTGGAAGGACGAGCGGGGCATGGCGGACGCCATAGACGATCTTTTCTGTGAGTTCGTCCGGACCCGTTCGCCTGCGTTGCTACGGACGGCGTTCCTGCTGACCGGTGACCGGCACCTCGCCGAGGACCTGGTGCAGGATGCGCTGGCCCGTACCCACCGGGGCCGGCGCCGGCTGGATGATCCCGGGCACTTCGAGGCGTACACCCGCACGGCCATGTACCACCAGCATGTGAGCTGGTGGCGGCGCCGCAAGGTAGCCGAGTCCCTGCCCGGGGAGCTGGCCGACGTGGCTCAACCCGGCAGTGACCATGCTCGCCGTACCGATCTCAAGCTTGCCCTGCACCAGGCTCTCGCCCAACTCACCCAGCGGCAACGGGCCGTGCTGGTGGTGCGGTTCTTCGAGGACCGCAGCGAAGCCGAGGCCGCGGATCTTCTGCAGTGTTCGGTCGGCACGATCAAGAGTCAGACCAGCAAGGCATTGGCCCGTATGCGGGAGATAGCGCCCGAGCTGCTCTCGGCCGTGATGGAGGAGGCCTGATGACCGACAACCTCGGGCCGCTGCGTCAGGCCATGTCCGATCTGAGCGAGCACGGCGGCACCGCGGACATGTACGAGCGCGCCCTGCGTAGGTCGCGGCAGTCACAACGGCGGACGGCGCTCATCACCGGTGCCGCGGCCGTGGCGGTGGTGGTCACCACCGGCGGTACGCTCGCCGTCGCCGCCCGCCACCGGCCCGACCCTCCGACGCCACCTGCGTCCACGCCCACCAGTGTCAAGAACCAGAGTCTCACCTGTCCGTCGACGCAGACCCTCGGGACCCTGGTCGAGCTGCCGGCGGGCTGGTCTTTCGCTTCCCGCGAAGTGGAGTGCGTCGAGACCTGGGCGGCGGCCGACGTGCAGCGTCCGGACGCCGGCGGCGTCATCTACCTGTTCCATTACACGGCCGGCACGGGCTGGCGATTCCAGGAGCAGGGCACCGGATGGGACTGCGGGGACCTCGGCCTGACCGAGCCGGCGTCGTTCTGCACCTCCTGACCGCCTGCCGGGGAGATCCCCGTCCCGACCGCCTGCCGGGGAGATCCCTGGCTGGGGTCGGGCGCACCTGCTGGCACGGCGCAGCCCGTTTGGCGGCTTGTCCTCCAGCAAGATGAAACCTGAGCGATTCTCCGCTTCTGTCCTGGATTGCCGCTGTCCGTCAGTACGGTGAGGTTCGGGCGATCCTGCACGTCGTGGCGGCCTCGAAGCCCGGCCACTGTCGGTGCACGCGCCGCTCCGCGGTGCTTCCGACCGGTTGCGGCTTCGTCGGGGCCGCGTTGGCAGTCAGGCGCATCCGCCCGCGTTCGGAAATTACTGACCAACGAGGGGGAAGAGACATGCTCGGTATCTCGCTACGTCGGCCGAAGACCATCGCCGCAATGCTCGTCGCCGCAACGCTGGTGACGGTGCTCGGCTCAGCCGCCCCAAGCGTGTACGCGGACGGCGGTGCGCGACCAACCCCGGACGAGGGGCATCGCACCAAGCCAACAATCGTCCTGGTACATGGCGCCTGGGCTGACGGATCGAGCTGGAGTGGGGAGGTTCGCAGACTCCAGGCACGCGGTTTCGAGGTCCAGGTTGCGCCGCAGCCCAACCGGGGGCCGTCGATCGACAGCGGCTACCTGAAGGACTTCCTGTCCACCATCGAAGGTCCCATCGTGCTCGCGGCCCACTCGTACGGCGGCTTCGTGGTGAGCGACGCCGCGACCGGCAACAGCAACGTCAAGGCACTCGTGTTCGTCGACGCCTTCGCCCCGGACAAGGGGGAGACCGTGGAAGAGCTCACCGCCGGCTCCGGCTCGGTGCTTGAGCCGGCCCTGACCGACCCCACGAGCGTCTTCAAGCTCGTGCCATTCCCGGGTGCTCCGGAAGGTGCGGTCGACGCGTACGTCCTGCCGAAGATCTTCATCAACGGCTTCGCCAACGGTCTGCCTCGGCGGCAGGCGGAGGTGCTCGCCGTGTCCCAGAGCGCCCTGGCCACGAACGCCCTGGGGGAGCCGGCCACGGAGCCGGCGTGGAAGACGATCCCGGTCTGGGCCGTGATCGGCACCGAGGACCGGGTCATCCCGCCGGCCCGCCAGGAAGAGATGATGAAGCGCGCGGGGGCCGACATCACCCGGATCGACGCCGGTCACCTGGGCCTGATCTCGAATCCCGGTGAGGTCACCGAGGTCATCCTGGAGGCGGCCCGGACGACAGCCTGACGCTCCAGCGACCCCGGCAGCAGCTGTGGCCGTACGGCAAGAAAGGCCGGCCGTGGCATCGCGAGGAGCGATGCCACGGCCTGCTGTCGTGTCAGTCGGTCGCCTTGGCAGCGGCCTCGATCTGGTTGGTGACCGCACCCGCGTCAGTGACCATGGACAGGTGGGGGGCGTTGATCTCGACGATGTGTGCCTTGGCCCGCTTGGACATGGCGACCTGCTGAGCGGCAGGGATGACGGCGTCCTGCTTGCCGACCACCGACCACGAGGGGATGGTGCCCCAGGCCGGCTCGCCGGACTCCTCGACCAGGGCGTTGAAGGACAGCGGACGCTGCCGGGCGGCCAGCACCGCCACGTCCTTGGCGGGAATGCTCTTGTCGGCGAACGCCTTGCCGAAGACCGACGGCTTCACGTAGAGGTTGACGTTGTGCGGGTCGTCACCGGGGATGGCGACCTGGTCGAAGACGGTGGACGTTTCGGCCGCGAAGACCGAGCCCGGCACGGCCGAGGTCAGCGACAGCACGGTGTCGTGCTGGTCCGGGATGTACGCGTCGACGTACACCAGGGCCTTGACCTGCTCGTCGCCCAGAGCGGCGTTGGTGATGACCATGCCGCCGTACGAGTGCCCGACGAGGACGATCGGTCCGGTGATGGTGTCCAGGTACGCGCGAAGACTCGCGGCGTCCTTCTCCACGCCCGTCAGCTGGTTCGGCGGCGTGACCACCCGGTAGCCGTCGTGCTGGAGCTTGGCCGCCACCTTGTCCCAGCTGGACCCGTCCGCCCACGCGCCGTGCACGAGCACGACGGTCGGTTTGACCGGTGCGGGGCGCGAATGCTGGGCCGTCGAGGCCTGCGCGGTGCCGATGCCGGCACCACCCAGGGTGAGGGCACCGATAACCACGCCTACCGAAATGAGGCGCCGCCGGAAAGACAATTTCACCGTGTTTCCTTTCACTTACTTCTGCAGAAAGTCGAGCAGGGCGGCGTTGACCTGATCGCTGTGGGTCCAGGCAATGGCGTGCGGCCCGCCCTCGATGACGAGAAACCGCGAATCCCCGATGAAGGCGGACAGCCGCTGGCCGGTCACCCCGATGGGTAGGACCCGGTCCTGGTCGCCCTGAATCACGAGGACCGGCACGTCAATCTTGGACAGGTCGTCACGAAAGTCGGTGAGCCAGGTCGGGATACAGGCCACTGCGGCGAGGGGAGCCCCGGCCAGGGCCACGTCCAGGCTTGCCTGGAACGCCTCGTCGCTGACCAGCGAGCCGCCGTAGACGTCGAGGTTGTAGAAGTTCTCCAGGAACTGCTTGAGCCACGCGTTCCGGTCCGCCCGCGCAGCCTGGATGAACCCGTCGAACAACGACTGCGGTGCGCCTTCGGGGTTGTCGTCCGTCTTCAGGAGGAACGGCGGGATCGGCGACATCAGGACGGCTTTCGCGACCCGCTCGGTGCCGTGCCGACCCAGGTACCGGGCAACGTCGCCGGTTCCCATCGAGTGACCCACGAGGATGGCGTCGCGTACGTCGAGTGTCGTGAGCAGCACGTTCACGTCGTCGGCGAACGTGTCGTAGTCGTATCCACCGGCGGGCTGGCTGGAACTGCCCCAACCCCGCCGGTCGTACGTGATGACGCGGTACCCGGCTGCGAGCAGTGCGGAGACCTGCTTCTCCCAGGCCTGCCCGCTCAGCGGATAGCCGTGACTGAGTACCACTGGCGTACCGGTGCCGTGATCCTCGTAATAGATCTCGATCGGGTTGGCTCCCTCTGAGCCAACGGTGACATGGGGCATTCGCACTCCTTGGGCTTGCGTTCCGCGCTGGAACCTTGCCGAAGGTACGTATCTGGCACCGTTTCGCGAATCACCCGAACCACGTAGTCCCCGTTTTCGGCAACCGACTCGACGGACAACGAGAAGTGGGCGATGTGGGGGACCGGGGGCACACCGCAGGCTGGGGCGAAAAGCGAAATCGCTGCCCTTTAATCTCTAGGATGTCAATCGTGACGACGCCCGACCGCAGGCCCCCGGACGCGCCTCAGTCCCACTGCGAGTTCAAGGTCTTCGGCGGTCTCGGCTGCCGGCGGGACGGCTCGGACGTCGATCTCGGGCCGGTGCGCCAGCGGATCATCCTGGCCAAACTCCTCGCCGCCGGGGGTGATGCGGTCAGCCTCGACAACATCATCGACAGCCTGTGGGACGACCAACCGCCGGCCAGCGCCGCCAACCAGATCCACCGGCACGTCGGCAACCTCCGGCGGATTCTGGAACCGGACCTGGACGTCCGCGAAACCGGTCGCTACCTCCTGCCGGCCGGTACGGGCTACCGGCTGGTCCTTGCGACCGAGGCCTCCGATCTGGCCATGTACCGCGAGTTGGTGCGGCGGGCCCGCGAGGCGCTCGACGGCGGGGATGTCGTGGCCGGCGTACGGGCGTATCTGACCGCTCTGGAACTTGGCCGCAGCCCTGCGTTCACCGACCTCCCGGCCGGTGCGCGGAGGTCGCCGGAGTTCGTCGCCATCGAACGGGAGCGCGTCGCGGTGGCGCTCGCGGCCAGCGAGGCGGCGCTCGACCACGGCATGGCCGACACCGTGTTGACCCCACTTCTGAGCGTGGCCGCCGCGGTGCCGCTGGACGAGGCGCTACAGGCGTGCCTGATGCGCGCGTACGTGGCCACCGGTCACCGGGCGGAAGGGGTGCGGGTCTTCGAGCGGACGCGTCAACGTCTCGCCGAGGACCTGGGGGTGGACCCGGGCCCGGAACTGCGGGAGGCGTATCGGGAACTGCTCGCCAGCGGCTGGACGCTGCAGGAGGAACTGCGCCCGCCGGAGGCTCCGCGGCCCGCGCAGCTGCCGCCGCAGGTCGCGGGCTTCGTCCGCCGAAACGACGTGGCCGCGGTGCTCGACGATCAACTGTCCGACGCATTCAGCGACGCGACCATCGTGATCACGGTGCTCGGCGGCATGGGTGGCATCGGCAAGACCGCGCTCGCCGTGCACTGGGCCCACCAGATCGTCAGCGAGTTCCCCGATGGCCAGTTGTTCCTGAACCTGAGGGGTCTCGATCCGGACGGACGCGCGATGTCATCGGAGGAGGCGCTCGCCACGTTGCTCGCGTCACTGGGCGAGCCGGCGGTCTCGTCACCGCAGGAGACCGTCGACGCGCAGGCCGCTCGTTACCGCAGTCGCCTCTTTGGTCGACGCCTCCTGATCCTGCTGGACAACGCCCGCGACTCCGATCAGGTCCGCCCGCTACTGCCAGCCTCCCGGGGCTGTCTGGTCATCGTGACGAGCCGCAACCGCATGACGAGCCTGGTCACCCGGGAGGGCGCACGTTACCTGCAGGTCGACCGGCTGACCGCGGCCGAGTCCCGCCAGCTTCTGATCAACCGTCTCGGCGCCCGTCGCGCCACCGCGAACCCGGACGCGTTGGACAACGTCATCACGCTCTGCGCCGGGCTGCCGCTCGCGCTGGCGATTGTCGCGGCCCGCGTGGCCCTCAATCCGGCCCTGCCACTGAGCGCGGCCGTCAGCGACGTCTCGGCACCGTCCGCCAGACTCGACGCGTTGTCCAGCGCGGACTCGTCCGACGATGTCCGGTCGGTGTTCTCGTGGTCCTACCGGGCCCTGGATCCAGCGACGGCGCGGGTGTTTCGTGCCCTCGCTGTCCATCCGGGCCCGGGGATCTCGCTGGAGTCGGCGGCCAGCGTCGTCGGAGTCGGTCGTGCGCAGGCGCGCGCACTGCTCATGGAACTGGTGACCGCGAATCTGCTCGACGAGTCGCAGCCAGAGCGGTATGTGCTGCACGACCTGTTGCGGGCCTACGCCGGTGAGCTGCTCGACGAGGATCCAGAACGACCGGAGTACGAGCGGCGTCTGATCACGCATTACCTGCACTCGGCCCGCGCCGCGTACGCGAGGCACCACCGGCAGCCAGTCGGTGCCGTCAGCGAACCGCCGTCGGGTGTGACGCCGGAATCCTTCGACAGCGTGCCACGGGCTGCCGCCTGGTATGCGCGGGAACGGGCCGCGCTGTGGGCGACGATCGATCTGGCCCTCGCTCATGGCCTGGGGCGCGACGCGGCGGCCATGGTGCTCGCCGCGTCGGCGCCGGGCAGCAACTCCATACCTGCGGGCCGGACACCGACCGTACTCGCGATCCTCGACATGGTCAGCGTGCTCGGCGAGCCGCTGACGGAGGCCGAACTTCTCCGTACCGTCGGTGAGGTCTTCGCCCCGCTGCCACAGGCCGACGACCATCTGCGTCGGGCCCTGTCCATCTTCGAAGGGGCCGGAGACCTCGCCGGGCAAGCCGACGTCCTGCGAAACCTCGCCGTGCTGTCGTTGTCGCGTGGCGACCACGACGCCGCCAACGCGTACGGCGAACGCTCGGTGGGTCTCGCCCGACAGACGGGGCACCAGGAACTGCTCGCCGTCTCGCTGCTGACACTCACAAGAGCGCTCCTGGGGTCCGGTCGGTTCGACACTGGCACGCGGTTCGCGGACGAAGGGCTGGCCATTGCCGTGGCGCAGCACCTCGATCACCTGAAGATCTACTACGCGCAGCTCATCGCGGACTCCTCCTGGAGACATGGCCGGCTCGAACGAGCGGTGCAGTTGTCGGAGTGGGGATTGGCGGAAGGCGTCTCCGAGTCGAACGGCCCCCGGTGCGCCGCCGCGGCGATCCTCGCGCGGGCCGCATTCGATCTGGGCGACCTGGTGCGGGCGGAGCGGGGGTGCCAGCAGTTCGAGCACCTGATCGCGGACAACGGCTTCCGGGAGCTCGTCGAGTTCTCCGGCATCGAGGAGGCCGAGACATACCGGACCATGGTCGCATATGTCCGGGCCCGGCTGAGCCTGATGAGGGGCGCGTCGTAGGCGGGTAGGGCGAGCACTCAGTCTGCACTCGTCGTGCACTGCGGTGCGATCGGATGGTCGGCGAGACCCCGACCCCTCGCCCGAGGAGCACCATGCACTGCGCCGTAGCCGAGCCCGCCCGAGCCCTTCCCCGTGCGGTACTGACCCCACGGCAGGAACAGATCGCCCTGCTGGTGGCGGCAGGCTCCACCAACGTCGAGGTCGCGACGCGCCTGGTCATCAGCACCCATACCGTCAAACACCACCTCCGCGGGGTGTTCCACCGGCTGGGCGTCGCATCCCGCCGCGAACTGCGCAAGACGCTGGCCCACCACGACACGTCCAGCCACGTCGCCCAGAGCTGCTGCCTGACCGGCCAGGAGCGCGACATCGCGCGCCTGGTGTCCAACGGTGCGTCCAACCGTGAGGTGGCGGCACAACTGTTCATCAGCCCGAGCACGGTGGACTACCACCTCCGCAAGATCTTCCGCAAGCTCGACATCACCTCACGCCGGGAGCTGGCGAGACGAGACGCACCTGCCGCGCCTGACCGCGAAGGAGCCCAGACGGATCGGCTGCCTGTCGAGGGCACGGCGGCTTGACCGTTGCACACGACACCGTCGCGTCGGGTCAGCCGGCCAGTTGCCGACGGCGTGCCGCCAGGTCCGCCAGCACCTGACCACGCCGGTCGTGCCAGGCCAGGGAGTCGGTGATCCCGGCGGACAGGTCGCGCTGCGCTCTCCAGCCCAGCACCTCCCAGGCCCGCCGGCTACGGGTGAAACCGCCGGCGGTGTCTCCGGGGCGCCGGGGTGCCTCGCGCACCAGAACCGGACGGTCCACCACCGCGTTGAACGCCGCGACCAGTTCCAACACCGTCGTGCCGGTGCCACTGCCCAGGTTGAGGGCGGTGTGCGGAGCATTGCCGACGGCGAAGATGTCGTCGAACCGGTCCAACGCCCGAAGGTGGGCGTCGGCCAGGTCCCAGACGTGGACGTAGTCACGCAGCCCCGAACCGTCGCGGGTGGGCCAGTCCAGACCGTTCACCGAGAACGGCACACCGGTCTGGTGCGCCTGCATCAACCGGCCCAGAGCGTGCGAGGGCGTGGCGACCTGGAGCCCGGTGCGCAGCGCCGGGTCCGCGCCGATCGGGTTGAAGTAGCGCAGGGACAGCACCCTCAACGGGCTACTGGCCGCGATGTCGGCCAGCATCCGTTCCACCACCAGCTTCGTCTGCGCGTACGGGCTGGTGGCGTGCAGCGGCGACACCTCGTCGACGCCGAGATCCGCGTCCGGCCGGTAGATGGCCGCGGACGAGCTGAAGATCATCCGGTGTACGCCGTGCGCGAGCAGTCGGTCGACGAACTCCAGGGTGGCGGAGACGTTCGCCCGGTAGTAGTCCACCGGCCGGGCCACCGAGTCCGGCACCGCGATGAGGGCCGCGCAGTGGACGACCGCGTCGATGTCCGGATGTCGCGTCAGCAGCCGGTCCACCCCGTCCGCGTCCGCGATGTCGCCGAGGTGGAAGGACCGGCCCCGGCAGAACTCTCGACGACCGGTGACCAGGCTGTCCAGCACCACCGGTGTGTGGCCCGCGTCGATCAGGGCGGACGCGACGGTACTCCCGATGAATCCTGCCCCACCCGCGATCAGCACCTTCACGAGCAGACCCCCCCGCCGGGACCCGGCAACGCGCCGCATCCACTGCATTCTTTGCACAGTGCAGGGCCCCTGACCTGGGAAATTGACCGATCGGCGCGCCGTGGGGGCGTCGACGAAGACCGATGACTGATCGGCGCCTGGCCGGGTAGGCGGCGGCTCGGGTCGGACGTGCGGGTCGAATCAGGAGGCAGCATGACGGGGGAGCGCATCGGGGTCGCGGTGGTCGGACTGGGTGGAGCGGTCGCGACCACGGCGATAGCTGGGGTGGAGTTGTTGCGGTTGGGCATGACGGACATGTCGGGACTACCCCTGGCGCACCGCACCGACCTGGTGCCGTACGAGTCGATGGTCTTCGGGGGTTGGGACCTGGCTCCGGACGACCTGGCCAAGGCGGCACACCTGCACCGGGTGGTGGAGCCAGCCCACCTGGACACTGTCGCGGGGCCGCTGGGGCAGATCCAGCCCTGGCCGGCCGTGGCGGACCCGGCGTACTGCCGCAACGCCACCGGGGCGAACGTGGTGCCGATCGGGCCGCTGCGCGAGCGGGTGTCGCACCTGCGCGACGACCTGGGCCGGTTCAGGTCGGCGCAGGACGTCCAGCGGGTGGTGGTGGTCAACCTGGCCTCCACCGAGGGCCGACCGGATCCGGCGTCGCCGGTGCTGCAGAGCCTCGACGGGTTCGAGGCGGGGCTGGACGCCGACGATCCCGCCATCACCCCCGGTCTGCTCTACGCGTACGCGGCGATCCAGGAGGGCTGCCCCTACGTCAACTTCACGCCCAGTCTGGGCGCCGACGTGCCCGCGCTGTTGGAGTTGGCCGTGCGGGAGGGCGTGCCGGTCGCCGGCAAGGACGGCAAGACCGGTCAGACGCTGATCAAGACGGTGCTCGCTCCGGCGTTCCGGTCCCGGGCGCTGGCCGTGGAGGGCTGGTACTCGACGAACATCCTGGGCAACCGGGACGGGCAGATCCTCGACGACCCGTCGTCGTTGGCCAGCAAGCTGGACACCAAGGGTTCGGTGCTCAACCAGATCCTCGGCTACGACGTGGACGACCACGTGGTCCGGATCGACTACTACCGGCCGCGCGGTGACGCCAAGGAAGCCTGGGACAACATCGACCTGATCGGCTTCCTCGGGCAGCGGATGCAGCTCAAGGTGAACTTCCTCTGCCGGGACTCGATCCTCGCCGCACCACTGGTGCTGGACCTGGCGCGACTCATGGCGGAGGCCGCCCGCCGCGGTGAGAGCGGCGCGCAGGAGCAACTCGGCTATTTCTTCAAGGCGCCGATGACCCGGGACGGCCTGACCCCCGAACACGCGCTGCACACGCAGGAGCGGACACTGCTGGACTGGCTGGACGCGACGGCATGACCACCGCGCTGGCGGCTCCGCCGGTCGACCGACTGGCCGCCGTGACACCCACGCTGCGCCAGATCGGCGACCTCAAACGGGTCCGGGTGGCCCACGCCGAGGGCTCGGTGGCCGAACGGGCGTTCTCCCGAGCGTGGGCGGCCATCGTCGGCGGGGCCGACCCGGCGGTCGTCGCCGACCGTGAGTGCGCCGCCGCGCTGGCGGGAGCCCGCCTCGGTGGGATGGACGCGGCCACCCTCACCGCCTGCGGACTGGCGGACACCGAGGTGGAAAACGTCCTGGCCCGCGCTGTCGACGAACTTGTCGGCTCGCTGCACCCCGACACCGGACGCCGATTGCGAGCGGCCCTGCCCCACCTGGTTGCCCAAGCCCTGCCCGACGCGCCGGTCCCGTCGTTCGTGACGGCCCTGCGCCGACAGCCGCGCGCCGGCGCCACCGCCGCGGGACAGCCACGCCTGGTGGTCGAGCCAGCCGAGAACCACGCCGAGCACTGCTGGGCCGTCGCCGTGTACGGTGCGCTGCTCGCCGACGACACCGGCGCCGACCCGGCGCAGGCGTTCCTGCTCGGCCTGGCCCACCACCTGCACAACGCCCGGCTACCCGACGCGGGCTTCGCCGGTGAACTGCTGCTCGGCGCGTACCTGGAGCCGATGACCGACCGGCTCACCGAGTGGGAGTTGGCCGAGCTGCCGGAGCACCTGGCCGCCCGGGTCAGCGCGGTGCTGGCGTTCCGGGTGGACGCCGACACACCACTGGGACGGACCTTCCACAGCGCCGACGTGCTGGACCGGGTGCTCCAGGTGCACCATCACGCCCGCGCCGCCGCGTTCACCGTCGAACAGGCCCTGGTGGACCTGGCGCTCGTGCACGACGGCCCGGTGGTGGACTACCAGCGGGCCGTACTGCGGGCGGCCGGGCTGTGACCGCCGTCCGGGCGGTGCCCACCACCACGGCGACCGGGTGGTGTGGCCCCGACGGCACACCCCTGCACGCCGACACGTCGTGCACCCTCACCGACGGAGTGCGCCGTTGGCCGGTGGTGGAGACCATTCCCTGGCTGCGTCCGGACCGCGACGACCTGCGGGAGCAGGCGGTGGCCGCGCTCGACGCGGGTGAACCGGACCAGGCCGCGGTCACGCTGCTGGCCGACTCCGACGACTGGTGGGACGGCCCGGTCCCGCCGGCGGACCACCTCCGCGCGGCGCTGGGTGCCAGCAGCCTGCGCGACGCGGTGGAGCTGCTCGGGCTCGGCCGGGTCGGGGTCTACTTCCTGCACCGCTGGTCCGACCCGAGCTGGTTGGCGGCCCTGGCGCTCACCGCCGCACATCCGCCCAACGGTCGGCCCGTGGTCGACCTGGCCTGTGGGGCCGGTCACCTGCTGCGACATTTGGTCCTGCACGGCCACCGCGATCTGACCGGCGTCGACGTGGTCTTCGCCAAGCTCTGGCTGGCCCGCCGGTTCGTGCTGCCGCCCGACGCGCCGGTGGCGCTGGTGTGCGCCGACCTGACCGCGGCCTGGCCGCTGCCACCCCCGGCGGCGCCCCGCCACGTGGCCTGTCACGACGCCCTCTACTTCCTGCCGGACAAGGCGGCCGTGGTTGCTGCCGCGCTCGCCTGCGCCGGGCCCGACGGGGCGGTGCTCCTCGGTCACCTGCACAACGCACAGCACCCCGCCGGCACCACCGGGCTGCCGCTGCCCCCCGACAGCTGGACGGCCCTGCTGCCGGGCGCCGACGCGTACGCCGAGGAAGAGCTGACAGCGGCGACGGCGGCCGGGCGGCTGCCCGCTCCGGCCGACCCCGCCACGCTGATCGGCACCGAGGCTGTCGGCCTGGCCCGGGACGCGGGCGACGCACCGGCCGACGCCGCCCTGCTGCGGCCCGCGCCGGCGAGCCCGCTGCGACCCAACCCGCTCTACACCGACGGGGTCCGTCGCTGGCCCGACCCGCGATGGGCAGCCGAGTACGGCGACCGGGCCGCCGCGTACCTGCCCGAGCGTTGGCCGACGGACCCGGGCCCGGACGCGGTGCGACGTCGCCTCCTGCTCGACCTGCCCGAGCGGTGGTGAGTGATGGAACCGGTCGGGTGGGGTGTGGTCGGCTGCGGCTGGGTCGCCCGTGACCACGTCGCCCCGGCGATCCGCGCGGCCGGACACCGCCTCGTCGCCGCCTGCGACCCGGACCTGGCCGCCGCCCGTGGGCTCGACCCGGATCGGGTGGCCACGACCGACCTGCACGAGCTGCTCGACCACCCGAAGGTCGAGGCGGTGCACGTCGCGACCCCCAACCACACCCACGCCGACGTGGTGGCGGCGGTGGCCAAGGCAGGGCTGCCGGTGCTGTGTGAGAAGCCCCTGGCGGCGACCGTGCCCGACGCCCGTCGACTGGTCGACGCGGCCGGTGGCGCCCTCGCCGGGGCCGCCTTCGACCAGCGGTTCCACCCCGCCCACCAGCGAATCGCCGAGATGGTCGCCGCCGGTGACCTGGGTACGGTGACCGCGATCCGGATCGTCTACGGCTGTTGGCTGCCCGAGCGGTGGAGCCCCGACGGCCGACCGCACGACAACTGGCGGATCGACCCGGCCCGCTCCGGCGGCGGGGCCCTGGTGGATCTGGCCCCGCACGGCGTCGACCTGGTCGGTGTGCTGCTCGGCGACGACCTGGTCGAGCTGACCGTGCGGACCCATCGGCGGGTGCATCCCTACCCGGTGGACGACGGTGCGCTGTTGGCCGGCGTGACCGGCGGCGGCGTGTTGGTCCAGGCGCACGTGTCGTTCAACACCGCCGACCCGCTCCCTCGACGCCGACTGGAGGTGGTCGGCACCGGCGCGCAACTCGTCGCCGTGGACACCCTGGGTCAGAGCGCCGGCGGCATCCTGACCCGTCTCGACGCCGCAACCGGCACCGCCACCGAGGTGCCGTTCGACGTCGACACAACCCCGTTCACCGGTCAGGCGCGCGCCTTCTCCGCCGCCGTACGCGAAGGCGGTTGGCCCTGGCCCCTGGACCGGGACCTGCGCCTGCACGATTTGCTGCAGACCGCCGCGGAGAGGAGCTGACCGTGCCCCTCCGCCTGTACGCCTGCGCGAACTGCGGTCACTGGCAACGCTGGTTCGCGTCCCCGCCGTCCTGCCCGGTCTGCACCGACGTGCGCAACGCGCTGCCCGAGGACGGCTGGCAGTTCACCTCCGCCGACGAGGTGGCGGTCGGACGACAGGCACGCTCGGCCGTGGTCGCGCCCGGCGTGACCGGTTACTGGTGCGAGCCGCAGCTCGGGCTCGGCACCACCGGCTGGGTGATCGAGACCGACGCCGGTCTGGTCGGTTGGGAGGCGGCCGGCTGGTATCCCGCCGACGCCATCGCCGACCTGCGCGCCCGCGGTGGTCTGGTCGCGCTCGGGGCCAGCCACGTGCACGGGTACGGCGCTCTGTGGCAGCTTCAGGACGAACTCGCCCCGCCGGTGCTCGCGATCGGTGTCGACGATCTCGCCTGGACCAAGGCGTTCCAGGTGACCTGGCCCACCGACGATCGACATCTGCTCGCACCCGGCCTGGTGATCCACCGCAGTGGCGGCCACTTCCCCGGCCACAACGTGCTGCACGACGAGCAGCGCGGAATCCTCTTCGTCGGTGACCTGATCAAGGTGGAGCTGGCCGGCGAGACACCGGTCGGCCTCTCCTGCCACAAGGCGTTCCACGCCCAGATCCCGCTCTCCCACGCCGAGGTGAGACAGGCCCGCGACCTGGTCGAGACGCTCGACTTCGACGCGGTGGCCACACCCTTCGAGTACGCGGCACCGGTCTCGCGCCGGCAGGTGCTCGCCCTGTTCGACCGGCAGCTGCGGGGGCAGCCGACGGCCGGACCCATACCGATCGAGGAGCTGACGTGACCCGAGCCGCCGAACCGCGTACCCCCACCATCTCGGCGACGTCGGTCGCCGACCGGCTCGCCGACGCCCTGCCAGCCGGCGAGGTCGGTGACTTCGACATCTCCGGGCTGGACCGGCTCGGTCTGCCGGTGGTCTCCGCCGACCACCTCGGCGACGGCTGGCCCCGGGCCGCCGCCATGGGTTACGGCGCCACCGCCGAGCAGGCGCGCACCGGCGCGTACGGCGAGCTGGCGGAGGCCCTGCTGCTGCACGGACAGCTACGGGCCATGGTTCCTCGGCGGGCCTCGTACGCGCAGCTTCGTACCGAGATGGGCGCCGGTGGCGTGGTGGACCCACGGTCCCTGGTGCTGCCCGCCGGCACCACCGTCGACGACGACCAGCCCCGCTCCTGGCTGCCCACCGTGCGGTGGCGTACCGGCGAGACGGTGCTGGTGCCCGCGGAGTTCTGCGGTTCCGCGAGCGAGGACCTGCCCTGGCAGGACCCGGCCGAGCAGCTCGTCACGGTGATCACCAACGGGTCGGGCGCCGGCGACACCGTCGAACGGGCCGTCGCGCACGGCCTCCTGGAACTGCTGCAACGCGACGGCAACACCACCGCCTTCCGGGCCATGGACGCCGGCGTGGTGATCGACCTCGACGAGGTCCGGGACCCGGTGACCCGAGCCACCCTGGACCGGCTGCGGGCCGCCCACATCGACGTCGTCCCGAAGCTCGCCTCCACCGCCTTCGGGCTGGTCGACGTGCACGTCGTCGGCATCGACCGGGAGCCGGAGACCCCGCCGCTGGCGGTCACCGCCTGTGGGGAGGCCGCACACCCGGACCGGGAGACCGCACTGCGCAAGGCGCTGCTGGAGTACGTCTCCTCCCGCTCCCGCAAGGTCTTCTCCCATGGGCCGTTGGAAGAGCTGCGGCGGTTCACGCCCGAGGCGTACTGGCGGCGGGAGTTCGCCCGCCCGGCCGAAGCACAGGAGACCCGAGCGTTGACCGCGATGCGCGAGTGGACGCACCTCGACGGCGGGCAACTGCGTGCGCTGCTGGAACCCGTGGTGCTGGCCCAGCGCACCACCGTGCCCTTCAGCACGTTGCCCACCGTCGCGCCGGGAAGCCTCGACGACCCGAGCGCACTGCTGGCCGACCTGCTGCACCGGCTCGCCGAGTTCGACGTGCTGGTCGTCGTCGCGCCCGGCGACGGGGCGGTGGCGGTCAAGGTGATCGTGCCCGGCCTGGAGGCGGAAACCATGTCGTACGGGCGGATCGCGGCGCGCGGGGTCGAGCGCCTGATGGAGAGGGACTCGCCGCTGGTCGGGCTCGGGGCACCCCCGCACGGCGGTGCCGCGCCGGTGGTCCTCGACCCGGCCGGGCGGGAGCGACTGGGCAACGACGCCTGGCTCGACCTGAGCCTGGTCGCCCGGACGATCGGCCCGCTCTATCCGCTCTACCGCGAGCCGAGCCGGCACGTCGTCGCCCGGAGTGGGACATGAGCCTGCGATACGCGTACAACACCAACGGGATGACCTCGCACCGGCTCGACGACGCGCTCACCCTGCTGGCCGACTGCGGCTACGACGGCGTCGCGCTCACCCTCGACGTGGCCCACCACGACCCGTACGCGCCCGACCTCTCCGGGCGCACCCGCCGGCTGGCCCGTCGTCTCGACACGCTCGGCCTCGCCAGCGTGGTGGAGACCGGCGCGCGGTTCCTGCTCGACCCGCGGCGCAAGCACCATCCCACCCTGGTCTCACCGGCCGAGGACGACCGGACGCGGCGGCGTGACTTCCTCCGTCTCTGCGTGGACGTCGCGGTCGAACTGGGCAGCGAGGCGGTGTCGTTCTGGGCCGGCGTACCGGAGCCCGGCACCGACCGGGACCGCAGTTGGCACTGGCTCGCCGACGGCGTCCGCGACGTCGTCGAGTACGCCGGCCGGCACAGCATGACGTGCGCCCTCGAGCCGGAGCCGGGAATGCTGGTGGACGACTGCGACGACTGGGCCCGACTCGCGGCCGAGGTCCCCGGCCTCACGCTGGCCCTGGACACCGGTCACTGCCTCGTGTCCGGCCGGTACGACCCCGCCGCCGCGGTCCGTGCCTTCGCGACCAGTCTGGGCGCCTGCGCCATCGAGGACATGCCCCGCGGCCGGCACGAGCACCGCGCCCCCGGCGAGGGCGATCTGGACTTCCCCGCGGTGCTCGGCGCGCTGACCGAGGCAGGCTATCCCGGTCTGGTCAGCCTCGAACTCTCCCGGGACGCCCATCGGGCCGACACCCTGGTGCCTGCCGCACTGGCCGCGCTGCGCCACGCCGAGCAGCAGCCCCGCACATCCGCCGAGCTGAAGGTCGGTGTCCGATGAGGATCTGCTTCGTGTCGCGCCGTTACTGGCCGGCGGTCTCCGGGATGAGCGCGTACGCCGAGAACCTGCTGCGGCACCTGGTCCGCGCCGGTCACGAGCCCACCCTGGTGTCCCAGTACCGGGGCGACCCCGCGGGCCGCGCCGTGTACGGCGGCGGCCCACCACCGTCGGACCGGGTGCCGGCCGGCGTCGAGGTGCACGCTCTGGAGGCGCACGGGGAACAGGCGGTGGGCCGGGGTGAGCCGGCGGATTTCGAGGCGGACGTCGCGGAGATGACCGACACGGTGCTGCGGCTGCACGCTCGCCGGCCCTTCGACGTGCTGCACGCGCAGTACGCGTACCCCAACGGGCTGGCGGTGCTGCGTGCGGCACGGGCGGCCGGGCTACCCGCCGTCGTCTCGGTGCAGGGCGGCGACGGGCACTGGGTCGGCACCTGCTGTGCCACCCACCGTGACCTGGTGCGGGCGGTCTTCGCGCACGCGCCGGCACTGCTGATCGGGTCACCGTCGTTCGCCGCCGAGGTCAGCCAACGGCACGAGCTCGATCCGACCCGCTTCACCGTCGTGCCCGGCGCCACCGACAGCGAACGTTTCGTGCCGGTCACGTCCCCCGGTCGGGTCTCCGACCCGGCAGTGCTGCTCTACCACGGCCGGGTCGACGCGCGGAAGGGCGTGCTCGACCTGCTCGACGCGGTCGCCAAGCTCCGCGCGGAGACGGTGCCGGTGCGTCTGCTGCTCTCGGGCATCGGCCCCGACGTGAGCGCCGTCGAGACCCGGATCACCGAGCTGGGTCTCGCCGACACCGTCGAGATGCTCGGCGCGGTGCCCTACGAGCGGGCTCACGAGGTGTACGCGCGGGGGGAGATCTTCGTCAGCCCCACCTACGCGGAGGGCTTCTCCAACACCATCCTGGAGGCGATGGCCAGCGGTCTGCCGGTCGTCTCCACCGACGTGGTCGGCGTCCGCGACTGTGTGCGCCCGGAGGAGAACGGTCTGCTGGTGCCGGCCGGTGATCCGGCGGCTCTGGCGGGCGCCGTCCGTCGCCTGCTCGACGACCCTGCGCTGCGCCGTCGGCTCGCCGGGCAGGCCCGCAGTGACGTCGAGCAGCAGTGGAGCTGGCCGGTGATCGCTGACCGGATCACCGCCGTCTACGACGGCCTGGCCGCATCCGTACCGGAGATCCCTGACCCGCCGGTCGACCCGACCTGTCGCTTCCGCGCGGCACCGCACCTGCTGTGAGCGCGGGTTCGCGCGTCCCGCAGCGTCCCGGGGTCGCGGTGGCGGTCAGCCCGCACCTGGACGACGCGGTGTTCTCCGTCGGCGGCACCCTCGCGGCGCTGGCCGCGACGGGTTGGACGGTACGAGTGGTCACCTGCTTCACCGCCAGCGTGCCAGCGCTGTCACCGTTCGCCCTGGCCTGCCAGCTCGACAAGGGGATCGCGGCCGACGTCGATTACATGGCGCTGCGCCGGGCGGAGGACGAAGCAGCGTGTGCGGTGCTCGGGGCACAGCCGGTGCACCTGCCACTGCCTGAGGCGCCACACCGCGGTTATCCCGACCCGGCCGCGCTCTTCGCCGGTGTCCGAGGTGACGACCGGGTGGCGGCGGCCCTCGTATCAGCGCTGCGTCCACACCTGGCGGACGCCGACGTGGTCCTCGCGCCACAGGCCCTCGGTGACCACGCCGACCATCGCATCGTCACCGAGACGGTCGCCGCGCTCAGGCCGGACGGCCTGTGGTGGCGGGACGTGCCGTACGTCAGCCGCCAACCAGCTGCGGCACCGTGGCGCGGCGTGCCCGACGGTGTCGAGGCGGGCGCCGACATCGGCGATCATCTGGCCGGGAAGGTGGCGGCCGCCGGCAGCTATCACAGCCAACTCGGGTTCCAGTTCGGTCGGATCGGGGTGGGTCCGCTGCTGCGTAATCTTGCCGCCGAGGAGGCTGCCAGGCTGGGCCTGCCGGGCGCGGTCGAGGCGTTGCACGGAAGGGTGGACCGTCTCCGGTTGGTCGGCGCGGTGTCACCGCGGGTCCGCGGGATGGACGTGGTCACGTCATCGGCTGTGGAGCGCGAGTAGCTGAAGGACCGTCATGCTCAGGGCACCGGCGGGGGTGCGGATAATCTGCGGCATGTCTGCTGGAGTGGATCGTGTCGACGATGCTGCCGACGCGGGGCAGGTGACTCCCGCCGCCGGTCGAACCCCGGTGGCGGCGAGCACTGGTCAGGCATGGCGGCTGGTTGTCGGGTTCGGTGTGGTGAGCCTGGCCGCGGACATGGTGTACGAGGGTGCCCGCTCCATCTACGGGCCGCTGCTGGCCTCGTTGGGCGCGTCGGCTGTCGTCGTCGGCCTGGTCACGGGCGCTGGGGAGGCGGCGGCGTTGCTGCTGCGTCTGGTGTCCGGGCCACTGGCGGACCGGACCCGCCGGTACTGGACCTTGACGATCGTGGGGTACGGGCTGACCGCGGTCTGCGTACCGCTGCTGGCGGTGACTCCGATTCTGGGCGGTGCCGGCCTGGCGGTCGCCGCGGTGCTGATTCTCGCCGAGCGGCTCGGTAAGGCCATCCGCAGTCCGGCCAAGTCGGCTCTGCTCGCGGACGCCGCAGGCCGGGTCGGAATGGGCCGCGGGCTGGGCGTGCACAAGGCCCTCGACCAGATCGGCGCGTTCGCCGGTCCGCTGCTGGTCGCTGCGGTCGTGGCGACGACAGCCGGGGCACTCTGGCCGGGGCTGGCGGTGCTGACCGTGCCGGCCGTGGTGGCGATGCTCCTGCTGACCACGCTTCGGGTACGGGCCCGGACCGCTCCGGCAGAGCAGGACACCAGCACACGGTCAGGGGCCGCGGCGAAGGCCGGCCGGCAACCGCTGCCGGGCAGGTTCCACTGGTTCGCCGCGGCGATGGCGGTGTGCACCGCGGGTCTAGTGACCTTCGGGCTGATCGGGTTCCATCTGGTACGCGAGGACGTGGTCGCGACCGCGGCGGTGCCGCTGATGTACGCGGCGGCGATGGCCGCCGGTGCGCTCGCCGCACTGGTGACCGGGGTGCTCTACGACCGGGTCGGTCCGTGGGTTCTGGTGGCGCTGCCCGCCATGGTTGCCGTCGTACCGCCGCTGGCGTTTGGTGGCGGCCTGTCGGCGGCGGTGTGCGGGGTCGTGATCTGGGGCGCTGCTGTCGGGCTGCAGGACTCCACCGTCAAGGCCATGGTCGCCGATCTCGTGCCACGGGAGCGGCGGGCCACCGCGTACGGCATCTTCGCCGCTGTGCAGGGTGTCGGAGCCCTGGCGGGTGGTGCCGGGGCGGGGCTGCTCTACGACCGGTCGGTGCCGAGCCTGATCGTCGCCGTGGTGCTTGCCCAGGCCGTTGCCCTGCTCATGCTTGTCGGCGTGCTGAGCCGAACACGCCAGCACCGACGCGACCCCGCCTGAGTCCCGGCCAGGGACTGCTCGTGCGCCAGTCTCAGGAAACTGACAGCAAGTCGGTACAGCCGTCTCTGTATCGTCCGGATGGGACTGCGCCGCCGGTGCGGGGGCGGGCTGATCACGATGTTCACGCGGCGGACGAGGGACGGCACAATGACGAGGAACACGCGCCTGACCTTGGCGTTGATCGCAGTGGTGGTGCTCGTGGTCGGCGGCCTGCTGGCCGTCAACCGTCCCGACCACCCGCCCGCCGCTACCACCGACACGGGCGCGATCGAGTCGACGGTGCTGGTGCGCGAGGACAGCCACCGACTGTCCACCGCAGCGGACGGCAAGGTGACTCTGGTCGAGTTCCTCGACTTCGAGTGCGAGTCCTGTGCCGCGGCGTACCCGGCGGTCAAGCAGATCCTGGCCACCTATCAGGACCGCATCACCGTCGTGGTCAGGTATTTCCCGATCCCGAGCCACCCGAACGCGGATCTGGCCGCCCGGGCCGCTCAGGCCGCCGCCAACCAGGGCCGTTTCCCCGACATGTACGTCCAGCTGTTCGAGAACCAGACCCGCTGGGGTCACCAGGAGCAGCCACAGACGGAGCTGTTCCTCGGCTACGCCCGCGCCCTCGGCCTGGACCTGCCGCGCTTCCAGCGCGACCTCGACGACCCCGCCACCGCCACCCGGGTCGCCAAGGACAAGGCCGACGGCGTGGCGGCCGGTGTGCAGGGCACCCCGACGTTCTTCCTCAACGGCCGGCGACTGACCGACCTGCGCGGCCAGGACGACCTTGTCGCCGCCATCGACGCCGCGCTGGCCGGATGAGCGTCACCACCGTCGAACCGGCCGCCGACCCGACCTCACCCGAGCAGGGGTTGCCGGCCCGGATCACCGCCTGGATCTGCGCCGTCGGTGGGGTTGTCGGGTTGGTCGCCGCCGCGGTTCTCCTCGTCGAGAAAATCAACCTGCTCGCCGATCCCGACTACGTGCCGAGCTGCAGCATCAACCCCATCCTGTCCTGCGGCTCGGTCATGACCACACCCCAGGCCGAGGCGTTCGGGATTCCCAATCCCCTGATCGGCGTCGCGGGGTTCGCCGTGGTCACCACGATCGGCGTCGTCCTGCTGGCCGGGGTGCGCCTGCCCGGCTGGTTCTGGCTGGGGCTACAGGCCGGCGCGGCGTTCGGCGTGGTCTTCGTGCACTGGTTGATCTATCAGAGCCTCTACGTCATCGGCGCGCTGTGCCCGTACTGCATGCTGGTCTGGGCCGTCACCATCCCGATCTTCCTCTACGTCACCCTGCGCACCCTGCGCGAGCACGAGGCCGTGCTTCCCGGGCCGGTGCGGCGGGTCACCGCCGCTGCTGTCAGCTACCACAGCCTCATCCTCACCGCCTGGTACGCGGTCATCCTGATCGCGATCCTGAACCGCTTCTGGGATTACTGGATCACGCTGGTCTAGCGTGTCCGCTGCTTCCGGCTTTCCGCAGGGAAGGTGCGGTGAGTCGAAGGATGCTCCCGCGCCCGTAGGACCCCTCAGCGGTTGTCGGTGGTGCAGCACCCGTCGGTGCATTCGCTGGTGTCGCCGCCTGCGTCGGGGGAGCGCAGGGCGGCACCGGGGGCGCAGCAGGTGTCGCCCCGCCAGGCTTCGCGGCCTTCCATCACCGCGACCGCGGCGATGACCAACGCGGCGGCGGGGTCGGCCCACCACCAGCCGAACAGCGAGTTGACCGCGAGCCCGACCAGCAGCACCGCCGAGAGGTACGTGCACAGCAGAGTCTGCTTGGAGTCTGCGACGGCCGACGCCGACCCGAGTTCGCGTCCCGCGCGGCGTTGCGCGGCCGACAGGACCGGCATCACCGCCAGGGACACCGCGGCCAGACCCAGACCGATCGTGGAGTGCTCCGCGCGGTCCGCGCCGACGAGCGCGCGCACCGACTCGACGGACACGTACGCGGCCAGAGCGAAGAACGACAGCGCGATGACCCGCAGCGCGGCGCGCTCGCGGCGTTCGTGGTCGGTGCCGGAGAACTGCCAGGCGACGGCGGCGGCGGAGGCCACCTCGATGACGGAGTCGAGCCCGAACCCGATCAGCGCGGTCGAGGAGGCCATCCTCCCGGCGCTGATGGCAACGACCGCCTCGATCACGTTGTAGGTGATCGTCGCGGCGACGAACAGGCGTACCCGCCGGATCAGGACCGAGCGACGGGCCGCTGACGGGCCAACCGATGTCAGCGGAAGCGGCGCGTTCATCAGCAGCACCCCTCGGCCTCGGCGGCCGGGCAGGCGGCCGGGTCGACGGCCAGGGCCAGGCCGAGCAGGTCCCCGAGGGCGTGCGCGAGGCGGGCATCAGCCAGTTCGTAGCGGCTACGCCGGCCCTCCGGCACCGCGACGACGAGGCCGCAGCCGCGCAGGCACGCCAGGTGGTTGGACAGGTTCTGCCGGCTCGTGCCCAGCAGGTCGGCGAGGTCGGCCGGGTAGCCGGGCCCCTCGCGCAGAGCGAGCAGGAGCCGGGCGCGGACCGGGTCGGACAGGGCGTGACCGAAGCGGGCCAGGACCTGTCCGTGCGTCAGAGTCTCCACGAGCGCACGGTACATCATCGGCTGAATAAACAGCGTACTGAACTATTTGGTCACGAGTGCGGCGAGGCGATGTCAGGCGCACACGGCTGTGGGCGCAGCGGCAGGCAGGCGGGATAGGTCCCCGCCTGCCTGCCGCTGTCTGTGTGCGCTCTGCCCGAGGATCAGTGCTGCTCGAGCGGCAGCGCGAGGTCGACGACGGTGTGGTCGCCGAAGGTGCCCTGCTTGTCGGCGTTCCCGGTCAGCATGTCGATCTGGTAGAGGTTGCTGTGGTGGTTGACCTGCAGGACGGCGTAGCCCTTGTTGTAGACGGCCTTGTCGTCGCGGATGCTGCTGTAGATGTCGAAGCCGGCCCAGTCTCCGGCGTCGACGCCGAGCTTGCCGGTGGCGGCCAGTTGTCCGGAGTTGGCCGGGGACTGCACCGCGACCTGGTCGAGGTTGGTGTCGATGTCGAACAGGGTGGTGGCGGTGTCGGCATCGAGGTCGTTGTTGGTGTACGCCGCGCCGGTCACTCCCTTGGCGACGTCCGTGGACGGCGGGTAGGTGAGGTTGCCGTCCTCGACGGTGACGTCGTCGTTGAGGTTGTGGCGCAGGTTCTGGCCCTGGTCGCTGATGACGCGCAGCCGGTCGGCGGCGGGGTTGAAGTCGACGCCGAAGTAGTCGCCCTTGAGTGCGACGCTGAGCTGGCTGACCTCGGTGGCCTTCGCGTCACGGGTGGAGATCAGATAGATGCCGCCCTCGTCGCCGACGCCGTAGAGCCGGTCGTTCTGCACCCGGTAGTCGATGCCGACGAGCTTCTCGTCGTCCTCCAGCCGCACCCGCCCGATGGTGCAGGCGTCCCACGGCTTGTCGACGTCGAACTTGATCAGCTTCTGGTCGTCGGTCAAACCGACAGCCTTGAGACCCTCGCGCCCTCCTTTCCTGTCGTACTTCGACCGGTCGTCGCCGTTGTCGTCCCTCGAGGAGTGGCGGCTCTTGTCGTAGCCGGCGTAGGAGTGGCACGAGTTGTCGCGGTCGTGCCGTCCGTCGTTGCCCGACCCGCCGTCGGCGAACGCCGGGGTGGCGAACGCGCCGGCCCCGAGGGCCACGGACAGACCAGCGACCAGCAGGTTCCTGTTGAGCGGATACTTCATGGCGAGCACCTCTCTGACGCGGATGGACCGAAAGGCTCCGATCGGTCCCAACAACATGAAAGCAGCTCGCTTAGACCTTCCGAGTGGCAATGAGTGATGTTGGGCCCGTTCGGCTGAAGAGTGCCCTGAGCAGGAGAAACATCCGAGGGTTCGGTGCGGCGGGCCAACTCCGTGGCAGGCGACCACGCGGCCAGAGGTGCGCGTACCAGTCGCCGCCGACCTGAGCCTGCTCCGAGGAGCAACGTCTTCTCACCCGGCGTCGATTGGCTGCCTCACAAGACTCTCCGATCTTGTACCCATCCATGTGCCTGTCGGGCTCGAATGCCTCGTGTCAGCAACACGGAGTACAAGATTTGAGGAGCTCGTATGAAGCGGCACCTGTTTGCCACGGTCGGCGTCATCGCCGTGCTGGCGTCGTCCGCCTGTGGCGGCACCGACACCGAGGGCACCGCCAGCGGTGCGAGCGCCACGCCGAGCACGTCGGCCAGCGCGCCGATGGCATCGACGTCGCCGTCGACGATGATGTCGGGTCAGTTCGGCTCAGGATGTGCGGCGGTGCCGACGGATGCGGCCAACCCGGGAAGTTTCGAGGCGATGGCGAAGGTGCCGGTGGCCACCGCCGCGTCCGGCAACCCGCTGTTGTCGACGCTGGTGACGGCGGTGAAGAAGGCCAACCTGGTGGATTCGCTCAACGGCGCGCAGGGCGTGACGGTGTTCGCGCCGACCAACGACGCGTTCGCCAAGATTCCGAAGGCCGACCTGGACAAGGTCCTGGCCGACGACGCCACGCTGCAGAAGATCCTGACCTACCACGTGGTGTCGACCCAGTTGTCCCCGGACACCCTGGTCGGGACCCACAAGACGATGCAGGGCGAGGACGTCACGGTGGCCGGTAGTGGGACCTCGTTCACCGTCAACGGCACCTCGATGGTGGTCTGCGGGAACGTCTCGACGGCCAACGCCACCGTGTACATCGTTGACACCGTTCTGATGCCCAAGAGCTGATGGTGTCCACCGACATCGAACCCCGGCCGGCGATCCGCCGGCCGGGGCCCTCCCGCAGGACCGCCGCTGCCCGCGGCCTGGTCGTCGGTGTGCTGAGCGCCGGGGTTGCCCTCGGCGTGGCGCACCTCGTCGCGGCTCTTGTCAATCCGGCGGCCGATCCGGTGCTGGCGGTCGGCAGCACCGCGATCGATCTGGCACCGCAACCGGTCAAGGCGTTCGCCATCCGTACCTTCGGCGCCAACGACAAGATCGCCCTCCTCACCGGCGTCTACGCCCTGCTGGCACTGGCCGCGGTCCTGCTCGGCGCGGCGGCGCTACGACGACGCCGCTACGGTCTGGCCGGCCTCGCCGCGTTCGCCTCCCTCGGTGTTGCCGCCGTCCTGTCCCGCCCGACCGCGACGCCGGTGGACGTCCTCCCGGTGCTGGCGGGCGTGGGAATCGGGATGGCCGCGATGCTGGTGTTGGTGCCTGCCGCTCGGACGGTCGTGGTCGCTGGTCGGGGTCGGCCACGGCTGCTCAACCGCCGCCAGTTTCTGGCGACGGCGGCGGGGACAGCGCTCACCGCCGGCGCCACGGCAACCATCGGCCAGGCTCTCGGTCGCCGCAGCGCGGTGGGCGCCCGTTCCCGCACCAGCGTTCGCCTACCGCAGCCAGCGCAACCCGTGCCACCGCTACCCGGTGGCGTCTCCGCTGGCGTAGACGGGGTCTCGGCATTTCTCACCCCCAACCGGGACTTCTACCGGGTCGACACCGCCCTGACCGTCCCGCAGGTCGACGTGGCAACCTGGCGGCTGACCCTGGACGGAGCGGTCGACCGGCCCCGCACCTGGACATTCGACGACCTCCTCGCCCGCGGCCTCGTGGAGCGTCACATCACCCTCAACTGTGTTTCCAACGAGGTCGGCGGTCCCTACATCGGCACCGCCCGCTGGGCCGGGATCCCCCTGGCACCGCTGCTCCGCGAGGCGGGCATCCACGCCGGGCAGAACCAGCTCGTCAGCCGTGCCGTGGAGGGCATGACCATCGGCACCCCGCTCGAGGCGATCCTCGACGGCCGCGACGCGCTCCTGGCCGTGGCCATGAACGGCGAACCCCTGCCCCTGGAACACGGCTTCCCCGTCCGCATGCTCGTCCCCGGCCTCTACGGCTACGTCGGCGCCTGCAAATGGCTCACCTCCATGAAGGTGACCACCTTCGACGCGTTCGATCCCTACTGGGTGCAACGCGGGTGGGCCGCCGAAGCACCCGTCAAGACCGCATCCCGCATCGACACCCCGAAACCCTTCGCCCAACGGCGCGCCGGACCCGTGATGATCGCCGGCGTCGCCTGGGCGCAACGTCGCGGGATCACTGCCGTCGAGGTGCAGATCGACGACGGGCCGTGGCGACAGACCCGCCTCGCCGACGGCCCGTCACCAGACCTGTGGCGGCAGTGGACCTACCGCTGGGACGCCACCCCCGGCAGCCACACCCTGCGCGTACGTGCCACCGACGCCACCGGTGCCACCCAGACCGACCAACGGGCGGCGCCCTTCCCCGACGGCGCGACCGGCTGGCACAGCACCACCGTCACCATCACCTGACCTGGTGCCCATGGTTCGGCAGCGAGCGCCGCAAGCCCCGGGGACCGGCGTCGAGGTGGGCGCGGATGATGGCAAGAGGGCTGCCGGTGCACGGACGGTGGCTGAGAATTCGTGCCCGGAAGGCGGTAACCAAATCGGCTGGCCAACCCGTCAGGTCAGGTGACGGATCGCCACCGCGGGCGGTCGGCCGAGGAGGGCACGGAACATGGGTGATGTTCAGGGACGTTTCCGGGACGACCTGGCCCAACATCCCGCCCCGCCGCTGGGTGATCTGATCCAGGAGTCGATGGCCCAGGGCCGTCGACTGCGGCGCCAGCGCCGCCTGACGCAGTTCGGCGCCAGCGGATCGGCGTTGGTGATCCTGCTCGTGATCGGCCTGACCGCCGGGCCGCTCGGCGGCGGTGCGGAGGACGCCGGTCAGCCCGGCGGGCCGACCGTAGGTTCGCCGGGCGGGCCGGTCGACACCGCCACGTCGTCTCCGGCCGAGTCCCCGGACGGCGGGCCGAGCGGGTTCGAGGAGAGCACCAACGAGGAGCAGCGAGGGTATCCCCGTCGGTCGCTGCCGCCGGTGTCCTCGACCACGGTGATCGACACCTTGAGGATCGGGGCGGGCCCGGGCGGTGAGCTGCTGACCACCACACCGCAGGGCGCTCTGGAGCTGCTGACCCGGCTTCTACCCAAGGGAGAGGCCAGCGGTTATGCGATTCTGCAGAGCAGCGGGGCGAGGCCCGGCATGCCGTACGTCCAGCTCTACCTGGACCGAGGCGACGGACCGGGAATGCTGCGGCTCGCCATCCACCGGGACAATCTCGGCGGCGACCCGCCCCCGGGGACGGTGGAGCTGACCGAAGCACCCGACAACTGCGTGCAGAACAAGATTGTCACCGTGCACCACCGTGGTCGCCTCAAGGTCGATCTGACAATCTCCACCTGTCTGACCTGGGACGGCAAGGGGACCTCGCCGGCGCGGCCCGTCCTCTCCGTGAAAGAGGCGACCGAGATCGTCGGCAACCCGATCTGGGGGACGGAACTGCCGGCCGAGTTGGTCATCAACGGTGCCAAGAGGTTCCCGACGCTGGCTCGGTCGAATGGCTGACGAAGACTTCGTGGAGTTCGCGCAGGCCGCCGCCGGCCGCCTGCGCGACGCCGCGTTCCTGATGTGCCGCGACTGGCATCTCGCCCAGGATCTCACCCAGACGACGCTGGCCAAGGTGTACGCCAACTGGAGGCGGGTCCACCGGGCCGACGACCCCCACGCGTACGCCCGCAAGATACTTCTGCGCTGCATGATCGACCAGCAGCGGCGTCGCTCCAGCCGCGAGTTGGCGATGTCGGCGCCGCCGGATCGGGGCGAGGAACATCCGGCCGAGCTGCGCATGACGTTGCTGGACGCGGTCGCCACCCTGCCAATACGGGATCGGGCGATCATCGTCCTGCGCTACTGGGACGACCTGAGCGTGGAGGCGACCGCCGAGGTTGTGGGCGTCTCCACCGCGGTCGTCAAGAGCCAGAGCATGCGCTCCCTCAACCGCCTGCGCGAGCTGCTCGGTGAGACCCGCTCCGAGCTGTTCGCCGAGGAACGCCATTGACCGGTTCCGGCTGCGGCCGGGGTGCCGCGATCCCGCACTGCCGGGTCGCAGGCCGGCAACCTCCGTGCCCGTCGTGCGGCGGTGAGAGGAACCTGCCACCACGCATCGTCGCCGGAGCGCGACCCGCGGTGGCAACTGTCTGTGTTGGGGGAGGTCCAGGGTGTCCGTATCGAGCAGCAGGGCGTGCCGACGCCGGATTCGCGGCAGAGGCCGAGGTGCGGTTGTCGTCGTGCCGGCGGTCCTGTCGGCACTGGTGGTCATGGTCGCAGGGTGTCATCAGTCAGAGCCCGGCGTCGGCCCCGATGAGCGACGCACCGCAAACCCGCAACGGGACGACTCGAGCATGCTGCTGGGGGCGGGCGATCTGGGTTCGGACTGGCGTGCGGACGCTGCCCGAACCGGTTCGCCGCCGTGGCCGTGGGAGCAGGACACCTGCCCCCACTATCGGAGCGGCGACTATCCGGCCAAGTCGCATCGGCGGGCTGCCGTACAGCGCTACTACCGGCTGGCTGACGGCTCGGCGGCCCACCACGTCGTGGAGACGTACGAACCTGGGTGGGCCGAGCGGAATCTCGATGACGTCCGTCGCGTCCTGCTGCGGTGCGCGAGCTACCGGGTTCTCGGATCGCAGGTCTCGTTCGACGTCGTCGATCCACGTTACTTCGAGGGTCTCGGCATGCTGGTCCGGGGTCGCATCGCGCATGCCGACATTCCGGATACCGTCACGTACTTCGTGATGCTGAGACGGGGCGAGACGGTCTCGACGGTCAGCCTGCCCGACCCGGGCAGCCAGGTCGCGGTGGACTCGATCGCGGCGAGGGCGGTGGCGCGCCTTGGCTGAGCGGAAAGCTCGACAGCTGTCACGCCGCTGGGTCGTCTCCGCGGTCACCACGTCTCTCGCCGGCATCGCGACGGCCGCCTTCGGTGCCACGCACGGTCACCACGGCGACGGAGCCGGCCCATCGCCCGGCCCTTCCCATGCCGATCCGATCCCCACGACGCCGGCCATCGACCGACTTGAGCGGGCCAGAACGCGCATCAGTGCGTACGTGGAGCGGTATGGGGGCCATCTCGCGGTCGCGGCACTGGATCGACGAGGAACGGCTGCGGTGACCGTCGGCGCCAGACGGTTCGAGACGGCCAGCATCGTCAAGGTCAACATTCTCGCGGCCCTTCTGCTGCGCCAGAAACCACCGGGCAAGGCTCTGAGTTCTGACACCCGGCGGTTGGCCGAGGCCATGATCACGTCCAGTGACAACGATGCGGCGGTGGCCCTGTGGCAGAGAATCGAGGGCTCGCGCGGCCTCACCGCCGCGAACCGCGCACTCGGTCTGCGTGAGACCAGGCCCAACTCACGGTGGGGACTCACCACGACCACTGTTGCCGACCAACTCCGTCTGCTGACTGCGTTGACGTCGCCGACCGGACCGCTGACGCCGCAGGACCGTGACCTCATCATGGGCCTCATGAACAGGGTCATCCCCGAGCAACGATGGGGCGTGACCGCCGCACGGGAGACGGGCAGTCGTTCCGCCTCCGTCAAGAACGGCTGGGACACCGTGGATGTCGACGGTGGCCGCTGGTTGGTCAACAGCATCGGACGGATCGTCGAGGCCCGTCATGACTGGCTGATCGCCGTGCTGTCCGACCATCACGTGAGCCAGGAAGAGGGCGTCCGCGTCGTAGAGAAGGCCGCCACGTACGTGCTCAAGGAACTGCGTGCCGTCACGGGGAGCGACGATCTCTCGCAGGGATAGGGCGCCCGCGCCGGCTGCCCGGTACGGGGTGGGCGGCGGATCAGGCCACCCACCCCTGGTGCCCGGGTCAGTAGCGACGCAGGACGCGCTTGTCGGCATCCAGCCCGCGGTCCAGCTTGAGCACGATGAACTCGTTGTTGTCCGCCTGGCCGGTCGTGCGGCCCGAGGAGGACGGGAAGTTGTTGTCGTTGAGGACGGCGATCGTGCGGTCGTCGAGGATCACCACGTCCTCGATGGTCTGGAACGGGAACGTGAAGGTGCTGCCGAACCCGCCGACGTGCCGGGGGTTGGCGATGTTCATCAGGTCGGCGACCAGCGTCTTGTCGAGGCGCCCGTCCCGGTTCCGGTCGCGCTTGTCGGCCAGGTAGATCCTCTTCACCTTCGCCGTCTCGCCCTGACCGTTGTCCCGCTCGATGATCAGGAAGCGGTCGCGGTCGACCATGATCGCGTCGCCGATCGCGTGGTCGGCAGCGTCGAGCGCGTAGGTCCAGCGCCGACCGGTGTAGCTGTTGGTCCTCACGTCGAACTCGTTGAGCCGCAGTGTGCCCGCCGGGTCGCCCGCGACCGTGCCCTCGAGCAGGGGATAGAGCGTGCCCCCGTCCGGCGACTGGGCCATGCCCTCGAAGCCCTTGCTGCTGGAGAGGTTGGCCGGGGTCGTACCGCGGGTCGGGTTCTCCGGAGCGAACACCCCGGGCAGTGGCACCGGTGCCTGCAGGAGCCGGCCCGCCCGGTCGAAGTGCAGCAGGTACGGACCGAACTCGTCACCGATCCAGTACGTGCCGTCGGCCGTCCGAGTGATCGACTCGACGTCGAAATCGGCGCCGGTGAGCACGCGGTCGGCGCGGGTCAGAGCGAACGGAACCTTGCCGTACGGGTCGGTCAGGTTGATACCGCCGACGACGTCGACGGCGCCGCCGGTGAAGCTGGGCGCGACCCGCTGGACACGCAGCAGGAAGTCGGCACTGTTGGCCTTGTTTCCGAACCCGTTGTCGGACAACACGTCGTAGGTGCCGTCGCTGTTGCGGAGGACCCCACTGAACCCCTGGACCGGTTGGTCCGCGAACGGCGGGGTGATGCCGTTGATCGGGGCAGTGCCGAGTGACGCGCCGGACGGTTCGCTGCCGGGAACGAAGGTCGCCGCCGGCAGCATGGCGAACCTGGTCAACTCAGCCCGGTCCCACGTGCTCCGCTCGGCTGCGGACGCGGCGCCCGGCAGCGTCAGGATCAGCGCGGCCACCGCAGCGCCCAGGCCCACCCGCTTGCTTACTGCCATCAATCCTCATTTCGTCGGACCGAAGGACCACGTACCCCGCGGTAGTGATCCGATGGCAAGGTAGAGAGACGCGGTGAATTCGGACTGGCCACAGGGAAACCGCGTGCGAACCGTGCGGTGACCCTTCAAGGGCGCCCGATGACCGACACCCGACAAATCACCTGGATTGCTGCCGGCCCGACGGGGTATCCCGCCGCGAGTGGCGAGGGCGGCGTTCCCGAACGGGTGCACCCGGTTTGGCCACGGAAGCGCTCCGGGGGGCCGATGTCGGGTGCATCAGCGTGGTCGAGCGGTGCGGGTGTGTCCGATGACGTGGTGGAGCTGCGGGTGCACGGGGCCGCCAGTGCGAGCGCCGACCAGGTCTTGGACGTGCCGCAGGTGGAGCAGGTCGCGGGTGACCGCAGTGGGGGCTTCTACCGTCCCCGCCGCGACTGTTCGTGCGACAGGGCCGACCGGGTGACGTTGGAGGCGTACCGCTGGGCCGACCTGCCCTCCGGGACCGTGGTCCGAACGCTGTCGCTGGTGTTCCTCCTGCCGTTCATGCTGGCCAACCTGGCGATCTGGATGCGCCCGGCGAACTCCGGCTCCGACGCCACGGTCAGATCCCTGTGCCGCTTGCTGGCGCTCACTCTCACGGCGCTCTACGTGCTTGCCGTCGCCGGCGTCACGCTGGACCTGATCGCGTGGAAGTGCATGGGCTCGTCACGCTGCCTGGCCGGGCGCATCTGGTTGTCCTGGTTGGGTGGGCAACCGGTGGGCCTGCGGCTGGCGGTACTCGCGGTGGTTCCGGCCGCCGCCATCGGCCTGCTGTGGCGGGCCAGTGCGCGACCGAAGAAGGTCTTCGACGCGTTCCGCGCTCCCGCGGACGAGGTGTCCGAGCATCGACTCAGCGGAATCGGTCAGTGGGACGCCGGGCCACTGGTGGGTCGACTGCGCTCGATTCACGTCGCGGCGGCGTTCGCGACACTCGACGTCGTTCTGCTGGCCGCCCGAGCCGCAAGCGGCGCCTCGGCCGCTACGATCGCGCTGGCCGTGGCCACCGGCGCGGTGCTGGCCACCTGCATCGTCATGCTGTGCCTACCCCCGCTGATCGACCGGGCCGCCTCCGATCAGCGACTGGACCGGATCACCCGCACGGTGCGGACGGTCGCCGTCGCCCTGACCATCGTGGTGACGGTCCACGTCCTGGCCAGCGCGGGGCCATGGCAGCGGGGAGGCGTCCTACCCGGCTACGGCCCCATCCTCACCTCGCTGTTCGTATCCCAGACGGCACTGCTGACCGCCCTCGCGGCGGTGCTGCTGTGGCGCCGGGACCGGCGGCGGGACGCCACCCCGCTGTTCGGGCTGGGTGCGCTGGTGATCGCGGCCAGCGCGGTCAGTCTGGCGGTGGCGGTGTCCGCCGAGCTGGTCTACCGGGTGGCGGATTTCCTGGACCGCGACGCGCCGACCGGGGAGGGCCTGGCCTCCGGCCTGCCGCCGGCGTTCACCTGGGCGATCTTCGGCTTCCTCCGGACAGTGCTGTTCACGCTGGTGATCGCGGTTCCGGTCGTCCTCATCTCCCGACGCCGTCGCCTCCGTGCCGCGGCGGCGATCGTGGCCTGCGACTACCCGCATCGCCCGCCCGGAGCGGCGACCCGACTGCGGCAGGTGCAGAGGGCGATAGCCAGGGCCCGCTTCACGGAAAGACTGATCCCACTGGCCGTGGTGTACGCCTGCCTGGCCGGGATCGGTACGGCCACCACCACCCTCGGTCTGCTGGAGTTGCTCCCGAGCGAATCGGTGCAGCGGTACGCACGGCTGCCGGGCGACCTGATCACCTTCTCCATCGCGTTCGGCAGCTGGGGGATCGCCGCGATCATCCTCGGCCTGACCCTCGGCGGGATCTTCGCCTATCGGACAGCCGAATTTCGGCGCCACGTCGGTGTCCTGTGGGACCTGGGTACGTTCTGGCCCCGGGCCGCCCACCCGTTCGCGCCACCCTGCTACGCCGAACGGGCGGTGCCGGAGCTGACCCGACGAATCACCTACCTGGTCGGACGCGGCAACGCGGTGCTGCTCTCCGCGCACAGCCACGGTGCGGTCCTGGCCGCGGCGACCGTGCTCCAGTTACCGCCCCAGGTCAGCAGCCGGGTCGCCCTACTCACCCACGCGTCACCACTTCGCCGACTCTACGCGCGACTGTTCCCGGCCTACGTGGACGACGAGGTGTTGCAGGAGGTCGGCGCACGAGTCGATTGGCGGTGGGTGAACCTGTGGCGCGACACCGACCCGATCGGCGGCTGGACCTTCTCCGCTCACCGGACAGTCGCGCCGGTCGCCGCCGACGGCCCGGGAGCCACTGTGGACCGCCGGCTTCGGGACCCCGCCGATGTGGTGGCTCCACCCGGCGACAGCGTCCCGCCACCCATCCAGGGCCACCGGCCCCATGGATCGGACCAGCGGTACGCCGAGGCGGCACACGCGTTGGTCGAGCGCCTTCGCAAGCCGGCGGGCTCAGGGCCGCGTCGCGCCGACCCGGATCCTCCCGCCGACGGTGGGCGGACGGCTCACAGGGTGGCGAATCCCTCTCGCCAGGAGGGGTGAGCCGGGGTCCAGCCGAGGTGCGTGCGGGCGTGGTGGTTGCTTGCTCCCCGTGCCCAGCCATGCCGCTCGCCAGCGGTCACCGGGGGAGCTGGGACCCCGGCCGCCGTACAGAACGCGGGCACCCACTCCGAGGCCGCGGCGGGTTCGTCGTCGCAGACGTTGACGGTGCCGGTGGGCCACTCCAGGGCCGCGACCGCGGCGGCGACCGCGTCGTCGACATGCAGCAGGCTGCTCACGTCCGCGTCGGCGGGGACCTTGCCAGCGGCGGCGAGCTGGGCCATCAGGCCGTCGCGGGCGTACCAGGTGCCCGGGCCGTAGAGGGTGCCGTACCGAAGCACGACCCACTCGGGCGCCTCCTGAACGGCGGACTCGAGCGCGGCGGCACCGGCCACACTGGTCTGCCGCGGCTCTGGTGCGCGGAGGTCGAGCGGGGTCTTCTCGGCGGCGGGCTCGGCACCCGGCTCGTACGCCCAGGCGATGCTCTGTGCCACGATCCGGCGTACCCCGGCAGCGAGCGCCGCGTCGACCAGGTTGCGGGTCCCGACCCGACGCAGCTGCGAATTGGCGGCGAAGTCGCCGGTGCTCAGGCTGGTCAGTTGGTGCATCACCACGTCCGGGCGGGCGTCGCGGACGGCGGACGCCACCGCGTCCCGGTCGAGTACGTCCACGGCGACCGGGCCGTTGCGGGCCAGCCCGATGACCTCGTGCCCCTGGGCGGTCAGGAGCGGCTGGAGCCGTCGGCCGATGACGCCGGTCGAACCGGCGAGAACGATACGCATTGCTGTGCTCCTCCGTCAGTTCGGCCGCGGCGCGCGGCGGTCCTTACGCTGTTCGAGCTCCTCCGGGCTGATCAACACCAGCATTTCCTGGTCGGGTGCGCACACCATGACGACCAGGAATTTGGTCACCCGATCGGGCAGGTTGTTGGCGGACCGGTAGTGGATGACGTCACCGCCCGGCTCCCAGAACGCCTCGCCGGCCCTGATGACCCGTTCCGGCTCGCCCTCCAGCTCGAAGACCATCTCGCCTTCGAGCAGATAGCCGAAGACGGGGCCGGAGTGCCGGTGCGGCGGCGTACCCGGATCGCCCGGCGGTAGTTCGATCGTCGCCGTCATCACGTGCGAGCCTTCCGGTAGCTCCGGAGGCATGGCCGTGCCCAGCAGCACGATCTCGTTGTTTCCGATCTTCATGGTCTGCATGGATCGAACGTATCCCCGACCGGATCAACCGGATGGACCAGTTGACGCCCGGTCTGATGGACCAGTTCGCCGAGCCCGGACAGCGCCGCCTGCCAGGCGTGATCCGGCGGTGCCGCGTAGCCGAGGACCAGGGCCGCCACCTGCCGCTCATCCGCCGGGTCCTGCCAGTAGCCGTTGCCGTGCAGGCCGATCAGGTGCAGCCCCTGGCGGCGCCCGGCCCGGATCAGCCAGCGTTCCTCCGCCACCGAGGCCAGCGGCAGCAGCGCGTGCATGCCGGCCGCGATGCCCTCGAGCGGTGTGGGGGTCACCTCGGCCAGGCGGTCCGCCAACTCGATGCGGCGGCGTCGGTAGGTCAACCGCATACGGCGGACGTGCCGGTCGTAGTCACCGTGTGCGAGCAGGTCGGCCATGGCGAGCTGGTCGATCGCGGACACCGCGGCGCCGGCCTCCAGGATGGTCGACGTCAGGTCGCGACGTAGTGACTCGGGAACGACGAACCAGCCCAGGCGTACGCCCGGCGCCAGCGACTTGCTCGTGCTGCCGGCATAGACGACCCGCTCCGGCGCCAGCGCCTGCATCGCGCCCACCGGCCGCTGGTCGTAGCGGAACTCGCCGTCGTAGTCGTCCTCGATCAGGAACGCGTCGTGCTTCCGCGCCCAGGCGATGAACCGGTAGCGGTGCCCCGGGCTGAGGACCACCCCGGTCGGATGCTGGTGTGCCGGTGTGAGCAGTGCGGCGTGACCGGTCACGTCGTCCGGGTCGGCCCCGTCCGCGCCCACGGTGAGCGGGGTGACCGTCAGGCCCGCAGCGTGCAGCACGGTGCGGTGGTGGGCCAGACCAGGGTTCTCGGTGGCGATGGCGCGCGCGCCGCGCCGGTACAGCGTCCGCGCCACCAGGGAGAGGCCCTGGGTGAAGCCCGCCGTGATGACGACCGCGTCCGGGTCACAGCGCACACCACGGGTACGCGCGAGATAGCCGGCCACCGCCGCCCGCAACACGGGCAGCCCCGTCGGCTCGGGGTAGTCCAGCGTGCCACGCGAGGCCGTCGCCAGCGCCCGGCGGACACTGCCCGCCCAGGCCGTGCGGGGAAACGAGCCGAGATCGGGAATCCCCGGCCGTAGCTCGATCATCGTCCCGGCCGCCGTCGACGGTCGCGGCTGCCGGCGCGAGCCGGGCGGATCATGCAGCACCTCCGCGACCCGGGTGCCCGAGCCGGGGGCCGTCACCAGCCACCCTTCGGCAACCAGCTGCGCGTACGCCTGCACCACCGTGCCCCGGGCGAGGCCCAGGTCGCTGGCCAGGCTCCGGCTTCCGGGTAGGCGGGACCCGGCTCGCAGTCGGCCGGCCCGAATGCTCTCGCGCAACGCGCTCTCCAGGGAACGACCCGGGAAACCCGCATCCCGGTCGAGCTCCAGGTGCAGGTCAAGCGACTTCGTCACTCGGTAACGATCTCACCTGTGCCAGCAGCGCTGGCTGGTTCGGCGACGACTCACGCGCCAGACCCGTCGACCTCGGCGCACGTGGCGTCGCCGGACCACGCGTCGCCGGGCGGCGGTGTCACCGGGGCCGACGGTCACCGCTGGAACCGGCTCAGTTTCTGCGGGTTGAGGATGATCAGCACCCGTTCGATTCCGGCGGGTGAGGCGTCGATGGTGACCAACGCGACCGTTGTTCCGGGCCGCGAGACGAGGATCGCGGCCTGGCCGTTGGACTCGACGATCTCCAGTGCGAGGTCCTGGCCGAACTTCCCCACCAGCCCCAGGATGTAGCGTGCGACGTTGTCCCGTCCCACGACGGGCGCCTGGGCGGCGCGGACGACGCCACCGCCGTCGGCGTACGAGGTGGCTGTCTCGGCCAGCAGTTCCTCCAGCCGCGTCAGGTCACCGGTTCGGGCGGCGGCGAGGAAGGCGTGCAGCAGGCGACCGTGGTCGGCGCGGGCGATCGGATCACGCCGCTGCCGGGCCAGGTGCGTGCGGGCGCGTCGGCCGAGCTGCCGTGCGTACGCCTCGCTGACGTCGAGCACCTCGCCGATGCGCCGGAACGGGTAGTCGAACGCCTCCCGCAGCACGTACACGGCCCGCTCGGCCGGCGTGAGCCGTTCCAACAGGAGCAGTACGGCGAGTTCGAGTGACTCGGTGCGCTCGGCCCGCAGTGTCGGGTCGGCGGAGGTGTCGACGGGTTCTGGTAGCCACGGCCCGGGATACAGCTCGCGGCGGGCGCGAGCCGATGTCGCGGTGTTCAGGGCGAGCCGAGACGTCGTCGTGACCAGGAACCCGATCGGGTCCTGTACCTGGCTGCGGTCGGTCTGTTGCCACCGCAGCCAGGCTTCCTGCACGACGTCCTCGGCCTCCGCGACACTTCCGAGCATCCGGTAGGCGATGCCGAAGAGCCGTGGACGGACCGCGCCGAACACCTCCAACGCGTCGCCCAGTGTGCCGTCTTTCGCTCGCTCCACCATGACCGCCAGCCTCGTCGCTTCTGTCCCTGATCTGCAGCGGTTTCGAAGGCGACGATGAGTCGAGCAGACCGACCCGACTCTGCCATCGATTCTCCCGTTGGTGGACACGAAAGGTTCAGGTGGCGGCCCGGGCCGAGGCGGATCCGCGCCGGGCCGCCGAGCGGTCACGCAGCACCGTCAGCAGGATGACCACCAGGCCGACGAGCGCCACGGCTGCGTTTGCCGTGGTGAGAAGGATCGCCTCACCGACGGTCGCCCCCTCCAAGTTCCTGAGGTGGTAGAAGAAGTGGGGCAGCGCGAAGACCGAGTAGGCAGCCGCGGCAGGGACGACGAAGTGGGCCCTGGGCTTGACCGCCGCGATGCCCAGCAGCAGGGCGATCGCCAGTGATGCCGTGCCGAAGTCGCGCGCGTAGTGCTCGCTGAACGGCGGCGTGAGGTCCACCGTCGGGAAGTTCGCGTAGAAACTGGCCGGCCAGATCGCGTTCCAGGCCCCGACCACGAAGGTGTCGAGAAACAGGATCGCCAGTGCGATGCGGATGAAGATGGTCATGACTGTCGCTCCTTGCTGTCCGGGCTCGGCCCGGGGCGTCGTCCTCGACGCGCCAGCCGACGTGGCTAGGGGCACACCGGGAGCCCACCGGTGGTGGGCGCGTGCCACCAGGTACGGACCGAGCAGGCCTCCGATTCGTGACAGATGGCCAAGGGGATGGCTGTGCTGTCACGAATCGCAGGGCCGCTCGGTCCACTTCGTGGATGCCGCGGTCGGTCGCGGCGGATGGGAACTCGCCATGAGGAGAAGAGTCACGGCGCGCGTGACCGGTGCAGCGGACGCCGCTCGGACGCCTCGCGCTCGTCGTACCGTCGGATTGATCGTCACGGTCGCGCTCGCTGCCGGTCTGCCGCTGGCGGTCACGGCCGCTCCCGCGTCCGCGCACGGTGCGACGCACTCGATCACGCCGGCCGCCGGCGCCGCGCTCGCGACGGCCCCGGCGCAGGTCGAGGTGGTGTTCGCCGCCCAGATCACGTCCGACAGCACCGTGGCGGTCATCGACCGCACCGGCACGGATTGGGCAGACGGTCCGCCGGTTGTCCATGGAGCGACGCTGCGGCACCGGGTGAGAGCGGGAATGCCCGACGGCGGGTACGAGATCAGGTGGCACGTAACCTTCACCGACGGACACCCGGTAACCGGCACGGCGGAGTTCCGTGTGGGAGCGCGAGCTGCGGCGGCACCGAATCCGTTTCAGGCCCGCGTCTCGCATGGCGGGGTCGTCGCGTTCCAATTCGCCGCAGGTACGGCGGTCTTCGCGCTCCTTCTGGCGGTCATGACCCTCTCCCGCGGTGTCTACGCCGCCAGCAAGCACGAGAGCCCACGCGAGGGCTCCACCCTTTAGGGCTATTTGCGTGGCCCGTTCCCGGCCCAGAAGTCTCGGAGAGGTACAACCAACAGTGGCATCACAGCCGTTCATCCCCCTGTCACCCCGGCGCCCGGTCCGGGCGGCGCACCACTGCGGCGTCACGACGACCGCAGATCGAGAGGTCGTCCAGTGCGTATCGCGGTAGCTGGCGGAACCGGCTGGGTCGGACGACTCGTCGTCGACGCCGTCCGGGCCACCGGCCATGAGCCGGTCATCCTCGCCCGCTCCACGGGCGTGGACCTGGTCCGCGGGTCCGGGCTGGACGAGGCGTTGACCGGCGTGCCGGTCGTCATCGACGTCAGCAACACGTCGACGGTCAACCGGAAGACATCAGAGAACTTCTTTGGCGCGGCGACCGGCAACCTGCTCGCCGCAGGCCAGCGCGTCGGGGTGCGACACCACGTCGCGCTGTCGGTTGTCGGTGCCGACCGGGTGAACTGGGGTTACTACGCCGGCAAACGGCTTCAGGAGAAGCTCGTCCTGGACGGTGCGGTACCCGCGACGGTGCTCCGCTCGACCCAGTTCCATGAATTGGCCGCGCAGATGCTCGCCACCATTCCCGGACCGGTCGCCGTGGTGCCCCAGATGCTCAGCCAGCCGATCGCGGCCCACGAGGTCGCTCACTGTCTCGTCGACCTCGCCCTGGCGGACCCGTCCGGCCGGGCACCGGAGATCGCCGGCCCACAACAACTGCACATGCCGGACATGGCCCGCCGCCTGCTACGCGCCCGCGGACGTCACCGCGTTGTCCTGCCCGTCCGCCTTCCGGGAGCGACCGGTCGAGCCATGGCCGGAGGCGGCCTGCTGCCCACCGGCCCCGGCCCTCGCGGCAAACAGACCTTCGACCAGTGGCTGGCCAGCAGCGCAGCGCAGCACAGCACCGGGCAGCGCTGATGAACGAGGGCCAGTCACCCACAGCCGCCACGCGCCAGGCTCGGTCAACAGACGGACGGGATTCCGTGCTGACCGCACTGATCCGGGTCGCCCTGGCCGTCCTCTTCCTCGACGAGCTGGTTGTCGGGTTCTGGAACCAGGTCTTTCCCGAGAGCTTCTACAACAACTTTCCGACCGTCAGCCTCACCCCGCCGTTCAGCGACCACTACGCGCGAGACTTCGGCGGCGCCACCCTCGGCCTCGCCGTCGTCCTCGGCACAGCGCTCGTCGTACCTCGAGCCGCCTTCACCATCCCCGCGGCGGCGGCATTCTCCACCTTCGCCGTACCCCACTTCTTCTTTCACCTGACCCACCTGCACCACGCCAGCGGTGGTGAGAAGGTGTTCCTCACCACCGCCAATGCCGTCGTCGCCCTGCTCGGCCTGCTCGTCATCGCCCTGACGCTCATCCGGGACGCCCGGCGTCGCCGGGCGCGGGGCGATGCCGCCAACGGCTGATCGACTGGCAGTGGAGCTGATCGTGCGGCGTTGGTCTCACCGCGCCGCCCGGTGTCGAGCACGGCGCGCTGCCGCTCGACGGAGCCCTCGATGGCTCAGTCGACGCGTTGGGCCAGCACCTGGCCCGGCCAGGATCCCGCCAGGAAGGTGTGGGTGGGGGTGAACCCGTGGCGCTCGTAGAACGCCACCAACGCACCACCGCCGCCGGCCCAGCAGTCGACCCGTAGGAGCCGTACGCCCGCCCGCCGGGTCTCGTTCACGGCGTGTGCCAACAGGGCCGAGCCCAGCTGCCGGCCGGCGAATCGTCGGTCGGAGACCAGGAGGCGGACGAAGCGCTCGGGTTCTTCCGCCGGCGCGATCGGTGCCTGCGGGTCGGGCCCGGAGTGCAACACCATTGCCGCGGCCGGCGTGCCGTCCACTTCCGCGATGTACGGGGTTTGCTCGGTCAGGTACCGATTGACCCGCTCGATCCCTCCGGGCTTCTGGGAGAACGGTGTCGTGCCCCACTGCTCGGTGTTGCCGCGATCATTCATCCAGATCACCGCGGCGTCGAGCATGTCCAGTACGGCGGGTGCGTCGGCCGGGCCACCGCGTCTGACACGTACGCCGCGGGTGGTGTCGTTCATGGCGGCAGTGTAAGCAGTAGCGCACCTGCCCGTTGGTGCACTGCTGGGTGCGCGGACCACCATTCGCCGCCGATGCCGTGCTGACGCCTGGCGGTGGCGCCGAACGAGAGGGTATCGCCCGCGGCCCCGCCGGGCCGCCCCTGCACACCGGAGAGGCAACCGCACCAGTGGCAGAATCCCGCCGCCCGTTCTAGGCTTTCCACTGGGTCAAGCCACGTGCCCGACACGATCCCGAGTCTCGGGAGTCCGCACGTGACCGACGATCCGGCAACCGCAGCGGCCGTGAAGGCCCACCTGATGTCCTTTGATACAGGTTCACGCGGCGGCTGGTGACCCGCCCGGTCTGGGCACGATGCGGTTCCCCCTGCGGAGGTCGCGACGACGCCCACATCGGACAGCGGAGGAAACCAATGATCACCGTCTCGACGGGTCGGCCCGCGCCAACGAACAGCCCGACTGACCGCTGCACCGCGCCCGAGTCGCCAGCCAGCCACCTCCTCGCCGTGCTGGTCGCGCTGCCGGTTGATCATCCGTCCAGGCCCGCCGCCCGGACCCGGGCCATCGAGGCCTGGCTTCCGCTGGCCCATCACCTCGCCCGGCGCTACAGCGGCCGCGGCGAGCCGAACGAGGACCTGACCCAGACGGCGGCGCTGGGGCTGATCAACGCGGTCGACCGGTTCGACCCGTCACGTGGGATCGAATTCGTCAGCTACGCGGTCCCCACCATCGTCGGGGAGATCAAGCGGCACTTCCGTGACCGCACCTGGGACGTCCGTGTTCCCCGACGGTTGCAGGAGCGGCGACTCGCCATCGCCGAGGCCAACAACACGCTCACCCAGCTGCTGGGTCGCTCGCCGACCGTCGCCGACGTCGCCGGACATCTGGACCTCACGGAGGAGGAGGTCCTGGAAGGGCTGGAAGGCGCCCGTGCCTACAACGCGGTCTCACTGTCCACCCCGGTCGGCGATGGCACCACGTCCAGGGAACTGGGCGACACCCTCGGCGGCGACGACAACGAACTCGCCCTCGCCGAGCTGAGGGTGGCTCTCGCATCGGCCCTCGTGCGCCTTGACGACCGGGAGCGGAAGGTCATCGCACTGTGCTTTCACGGCAACTTGACCCAGCAGGGCATCGCCGAGCAGGTCGGGGTGTCACAGATGCACGTCTCCCGGCTGCTTACCCGCGCGCTGGCCAAGCTGAGGGTGCAGCTCGCTGTCACTCCTTGAGGGCCCCGCGCCCTGCGACGGTCGGTGAATCCGGCCGCCGCAGGGCCGACAGCGCGAGGGGTGGACGACTGGCCCGGGCCGGTCTGCCAACGGGTAGTCAACTGATCGGGTGATTTCGACGCAGCCATACCCATGCCCGCCCTAGGTGCAGACGATCCGCCGTCGCACTGGTGGTCCCGCACCGGAAGGTGCCGCCGCCCGACCGCATACCAGCAGCGAGATCAACAGTGTCGCGTCGCTGACGTGGGGTACCTTCCCATGTCACATCGATGCGTCGAAGGTCCGGTGAACCGTTCCGGAGAGCTATCCTCCCTCGTGCCGCCGGCACGTTCACCGGCCCCACGTCCGACAGGGAGGGGAAGCAGTGGCGCACCCACCGCTCGACCGCCATGCCCCCACCGCCAGGAAGCCCCTGCTCTCGACGTCGTTCACCCTCGCCGACCTCAACCGCGTCCGACGCGAGGTCCAGGCGGTCAGTGGGCGGTGCGGCCTCGACCACGACGAGATGGACAACTGGGTCACCGCGGTCAACGAACTTATGATCAACGTGATTCGGCACGGGGGCGGCAGAGGTGGCCTACGCCTGCTCCTGGACGGCCAGCTCACCTGTGAAGTCACCGACCACGGGCCGGGCTTCGACACAGCGCACTACGTTCCGCGCACCGAGCGACCGGCCCTGTCCGAAAACGGGGGAATGGGCCTGTGGGTGGTCGGGCAGATGGCCGACTACCTCCTCGTCGTCAGCGGACCCGCGGGCACCACCATCCGCATCGCGGCACGCACCCGCGGCACCTTCGCCTAGGGCCAGTTCTTGTGAAACAGGCCGGCACGGCGTGTTTCACCAGCATCTTCCCCGCCTGCTACGCCGGACGCTGCCCCACATCCACTTCGAGGTCTACCCGGACCAGGCGAGCAGCACCGACGCGAGCAGGGCCGTCGCGACCTCACAGGTCGCGCTGCCCAAGAGCACCTGCGACACGGTGTACGCGCAGCCGGGCTACGAGAGCTCCGTCGCCAACCTCGCTCAGGTCACCGTCCAGGACGACACCGTCTTCGGCGACGACGACGGCGTTCGCCAACTCGGCAGCGTGACCGGTGATATCACCAGCGGTTATACGGTCTCGCTCGACGTCGGTGTCGACACGACCACCACACCGACCGGAGGGCAGCGTCCCGGCGATGACGGGGCCGGCGGCCCGGGCCGGACCCCGCCGAGCGGACCGCCACCCGGCCCGCGCCCGAGCGGTGCTCCATCGTCCAGGTAGCGCCTCGGTCCGCTCAGAACGCCCCGTGGGGCGGCGCCGGTTACTCCTCATTCCTGCTCGGCGTTCCGCCGGAGCGCACGACTGGGTCGCGGTGCTGGTGCGACCCGACGAGTTGCCGGGCATCCGCCTGCCGTGTGGCGGACGGTATGCCCGGCGCATCACCCGTCAGCGGCCCTGCAGGCGCTTCACGTTGTCGCCGAAGGTCCATCCCTTCGACCCGTCCCAGTTCGCCGACCAGGTCATCAGGCCCTTGAGGCCGGGCACGGAGTTCCAGGCCTGCGTGACCAGCGACGTCGACATGTAGCCGCCGCCCGCCCCGGTCTGCGCGGGCAGGCCCGGCACCTGCTTGTCGTACGGGACGCGGATGGTGGTGCCCTGGATGGTGAGGCCGTTGTTCAGGCACTGCGTCTGCACGGTGAAGCCCTGCACGGTGCCCGCCGGGTACGAGTCGCCGGCGCAGCCGTACATGCTGCCGTTGTAGTACTGCATGTTCAGCCACCAGAGCCGGCCGTTGTCCACGTACTTCTTGATGATCGGCAGGTACGAGCCCCAGATCGAGCCGTAGACCACGCTGCCGCCGGTGACGTAGGCCGTCTCCGGTGCCATGGTCAGGCCGAAGTTCGACGGCATCCGGGCCAGCACCCCGTCGATGATCCGGATCAGGTTCGCCTGCGACGTCGACAGGGTGTTGATGTTGCCGCTGCCGGTCAGGCCGGTCTCGATGTCGATGTCGATGCCGTCGAAGTGGTAGGCCGTCAGGATCGGCACGATCGTCGCGACGAACCGGTCGGCGACCGCGGCGGAGCTCAGGTCGATGCCCGCGGCGGCACCGCCGATCGACATCAGGATGGTGGCGCCGGCGGCTTTGGCCTGGCACATCTCGGCCGGGGTGGCCACCTTCACGCCGGCGTCCATGCCGTTCTCCCAGAGGACCGTGCCGTCCGAGCGGATCACCGGGAACGCCGCGTTGATCACGTTGTAGCCGTGCTGGCCGAGTCGGCTGTCGGTGATGGGGATCCAGCCCAGGCCGGGGTGTACGCCGTTGGAGGCGCCGTCCCAGTTCTCCCAGTAGCCCTGCAACACCTTGCCGGTGGGCCGCGACTTCACCGCGCAGGTTCCGCCGGTCGGCGGCGGCGTGGTCGGTGGCGGCATGGTGGGCGGTGGCGTGGTGGGTGGCGGGGTCGTCGGCGGTGGCGTGGTCGGCGGCGGAGTGGTTCCCGAGCAGGCGCCCAGGTCACGCCACAGTGAGGGGGTCGCGGCGGGGTTCCAGCCGGCCCCGGGGTGCGCGGTGTGGGTGACCAGCGCCTGGTAGAGCCGGCTGCCGTAGGTGACCTGCCCGCCCGCCTGGTACGTGGTGCCCTCGGCCCAGCCCGGGGCGCTGCAGGCGACCATCGGGACGGCGTTGGCCGAGGACACGGCCGCCATGCTGCTGGGGACGAACGCGACGGCGGCGGTGACCGTCATCGCCGCCCCGGCTACCACTGCGAATATCCGACGTCGTCTCATGGCTCACTCCCCAGGCTTCGGCGACCCGTGACCTCCACATATTGACGTTCGTGAAGTTTAATATCAAGGGTTGTTTACAGATCTGGTCCAGCCCTTCGCGACGCCTCGGTCGCCAGGACTGCCGGAGGAGCGATCCGGCCCAGGACGTTGACGTCCTGGGCCGGACCAGTGCCGTGTTGCTGATCAGGCGACGTTGATGTCGCTGCACCACATGTAGGTCTGGTCCATGTGTGACGCCTTCCAGACCACGAACAGGATGTGGTTGCCGGTGCGTCCGGAGACCGAGACGTTGAACGAGATGTTCTGCGCTGGCGCGTAGCGCCCGGTCGTCGTGACCAGGTCGAGGTTGCCCCACCCGAGCTGCTGGGTGGCCGGGTTGAATCCCTGCTTGGTGACGTAGACCCGGAAGTAGTCAGCACCGTGGCTGGCCTGGTCGTACATCTGGACCGTGAAGTTGCGGCTGACGTTTGTCGCCTTCCACGCCCCGGGCTTGTTCACCGTGTTGTTCCTGGAGAGGGCGTTGCTGCACAGCTGTCCGTCCGGGGTGCGGGCCTGGAACTGGCCGGCCAGGCCGTCCCGCAACTGGCTCATCCAGTTCCACATGGTGTCGGGATTGGCCTGGAACGCCTGCCAGCACATCGGGTCCTGTTGCTGCATGGCCGGGTTCGTGTGCTGGTTGCCCCAGGCCTTCCAGCACTGGTAGGCGCGGCTCGCCGGGTTGATGACGGTGCCGTGCGCCTGAGCTGCGCCGGCCCAGGGCAGCATGCCGACCACCATGGCGAACAGCAAGACGAGCGCTCGGAGGGACTGGCGGGCGGTCGACCGGGATCGCCCGCCGGATTGGTCGAACTTGTGTGGATGCACTGTTCATCCTCCGCTCTTCGGTACTAAAGATCTAGATGGGAACGCTCCCACCCAACTGTTACATCTATCCCTGTAAATATCAATGCTTATCTATTTGTGGTGGAATGTGGGCAGCGCGCAGCTACCGGGAGGGTCCGGCGCAGAAGATGGCGGGCCTCTGGTTCCGCAAAGTCCGATCAGGCGGCCGGGTCGGTGCGGGTGTGACCGCGCCACCGGCAGCCCGGCATGATCACAGCCCGGCTGCGGCGTCGTACCGGCGGCGCTGGTCGGCCATCTCCGAGGCGGTCAGCGCCTCCTTGAGTGCCAGTTGCTCGTACTTGTCCGGGAACATCTCCCGCAGTCGGTCGGTGAACATGACGTCGGCGGTCGCCTCGACCACCTGGATGCCCGGAGGGTCGCTGGACATGTCCATGATCACGGGGCCGGCCAGCTTGACCGCCACGTCCCAGGGGCGCTTCTGCTCGGCTACTCCACAGAGGTGAAAGCCGTAGACGGTCTGCACGTCGGCGAGCGCGGTGACCTCGGCCGGCTCGTAGCCGTAGACGCGGACCCCGCAGATCACCGCCGGCTTCTCCTCGGTGGTCACCTGCTGGACGGCGTGTCCGGCGTGGTTGTGCTGCCCCGGGTCCGCCCGCTCGAGCGTGGTACGCATCCGGGCCACGATCTGGCCGTGCAGATCCGCCGGCTCCGCCTCCGGCCCGGCCCGGTTGAGCAGGACGACCGTGCCGGCCGACACCACCAGCAGGATCACCGCCACCCACACGAAGCGGTTTCGGTACCAACCCGCGAAGCTCTCTCGGGTAGTCATGATTGCTTTCACCTCGTCGCCGGTTTTGGTGCGCTGGCGGACCGAATCGGACGCCCGGAGTGTCAGGCGTCGAGCGCGTCGGCCGTCGGGGGCACGCACTGGGGGAGTACGTACGGCGGGCGAGAATGCCTGCCCGGCACGATGCCCGTCGTCCTGGAGGTGGCCCGGCGATGCGGCATGCGAGCGACCGTCGAAGCGGCGCGCTGCCGGCACTGCGATGCTCCCGTGCTGGCCGTTCTCAACGCGGTTGCCCCCGCGCTGCGGCGATATGAGCAATTCCAACACACTGGGACCGCTCTGGCAACATCGATGGACCTCAGTGTTGGCCTTCCCCTGCCGCACTGCGGTCGTCCTTCGGTCGGCTGGGCACCGCCGCCTGCGATGCCGCTGGCTGACGCACCGGCGTCGCCGCTGACCCATCGATGAGCCTGCACGCCTTGGCAGCGACGCGCGCCTCCGCTACCGTCCATGGGAACGCTCCCACAAACTTGGTAACATCAATGTGATCAGGAGGCAACACGTCGTGGCTATCCTCTCCTCGCTGCGCCGCAGATCCGCGGCCATCAGCGTGGCGGCCGTCGCCGGCGCTACTGCCGTCGGCGTCTGCCTCGCCGTCAGCAGCGCCTCCGCCGGCACTCTTTCCGGATCCCTGTACCGCGACCCGAGCTCGGCCGTCGTCCGCTGGGTCGCCGCCAACCCCGGCGACTCGCGTGCCGCCGTCATCCGCGACAAGATCGCCAGCCAGCCGCAGGCCCGCTGGTTCGCCAACTTCAACCCGTCGACCGTGCAGTCCGAGGTCTCCGAGCACATCGGCGCCGCCAACGCGGCGCAGCAGATCCCGGTGTTGGCGGTGTACGAGATCACCAACCGGGACTGCGGCGGGGCCAGCGCCGGTGGGGCGCCCGACCTAAACCAGTACCAGACGTGGGTGTCCAACTTCGCCAGGGGACTGGGCAACCAGACGGTCATCATCATCCTGGAAACCGACTCGCTCGCCCTGCTGACGTGCCTGAGCAGCGCGGAGATCAACGCGCGTAACGAGGCGATCTCGACCGCCACCCGGACCATCAAGTCGGGCAACCCCAATGCCAAGGTGTACCTCGACGGCGGCCACTCCACCTGGAACAGCGCGGGTGAGACGGCAAACCGGCTCCGGGCAGCCGGCGTGCAGTACGCCGACGGCTTCTTCACCAACGTGTCGAACTACAACTCCACCTCCAACGAGGCGAACTTCGGTCGGGCGGTCATCTCCTCCCTCAACGGCATGGGGATCTCGGGTAAGCGCCAGGTCATCGACACCAGCCGTAACGGTGGCGCGAGCGGGGACTGGTGCGGCGACGACAACACCGACCGTCGCATCGGGCAGTACCCGACGACCAACACCGGCGACGCCAACATCGACGCGTACCTCTGGGTGAAGCCGCCGGGGGAGGCGGACGGCTGCCGCTACACGGCCGGTTCGTTCCAGCCTGACCTGGCCTTCAGCCTGGCCAACGGCGCGCCCAACCCGCCCACCACCGCGCCGCCCACGACCACGCCGCCGACCACGACCCCGCCGACGACCACCCCGCCGACGACCCCTCCGCCGAACACCACGCCGCCGGCCGGTGACGGCTGCTACGCGGACGTGGCGGTCAACCAGTGGGCCGGTGGCTTCACCGCGAGCGTGACGGTCACCGCCGGCAAGTCGGACATCAACGGCTGGACCGTGACCGTCGCTCTGCCCGGCGGCGCCGCGATCACCGGCACCTGGAACGCCCAGGCCAGCGGCTCCAGCGGCACCGTCCAGTTCACGAACGTGGGCTACAACGGACGCGTCCTCGGCCGGCAGTCGACCACCTTCGGCTTCCAGGGCACCGGCACCGGCCCAGGCGTGACGGCCACCTGCGTCGGCTGACCCCACCCGGCCGTGGCCCGGCGCGGAGGACCCCTCTCCGCGCCGGGCCCTTTCCCATCCTGCGACTGGGGAGCTGGGACGATGGACCAGGCCGGTGCCACCAACCCCGGCGGACCATCCCGACGGGAGATCACCATGAACGACACCGACCAGCGCGACCCCCAACCTGGGCGTGGGACGATCCAGCGGATGGACAACATCGCCATCGTCGTCGACGACCTGGCGGCCGCCCGGGCATTCTTCGTGGCACTCGGACTGGAGCTGGAGGGCGAGGCGACGGTCGAGGGCAGCGCCGTCGATCGTCTGGTCGGGCTTGGGGGAGTCCGCTCAGACATCGCGGTGATGCGCACCCCCGACGGCCACGGACGGGTCGAGCTGACCCGGTACCACACGCCGTCGAGCCCCGACGGTGATCCGCACGCCCCGGCGAACACGCTGGGCGCGCATCGCATCATGTTCGCCGTCGAGGACATGGACGCCGTCCTCGACCGCCTGCGGCCACACGGAGCCGAACTCGTCGGCGAACTGGTGCGGTACGAGAACAGCTACCGGCTCTGTTATCTGCGCGGCCCCGCCGGCATCATCGTCGCGCTGGCCGAGCAGATCAGCTGACCGGTCGGGGACGGTCTCTGACACCGACACCTCCCGATCGAGGATCCATCGTGGAGCGTGCACGCGGTGTACCGTCGCCGCATGACGGTGCTGCAGGAGTTTGTCGCCGCTCTTTCCAGCGGCCGGATCCAGGTTGTCGACCTCACCGCTCCGCTCTCGGACCAGACCCCGATCCTGGGCCTGCCCGAGCAGTTCGGCCAGACCTGGCCGTTCCGGCTCAGCGAGATCAGCCGGTACGACGACCGGGGTCCCGCCTGGTACTGGAACAACTTCTCCACCGGCGAGCACACCGGCACCCACTTCGACGCCCCGGTGCACTGGGTCTCCGGTCAACAGGGCGCGGACGTCTCGCAGGTTCCGGTCAGCCAGTTGATCGCCCCGGCGGTGGTCATCGACCACGCGGCCGACGCCGCCGACAACCCTGACTTCCTGCTCGAGGTCGAGCACATCAAGGCGTGGGAGGCGGAACACGGCGGGCTGCCCACCGGTGGCTGGCTGCTCTACCGCACCGGCTGGGACGCGTACGGCGACGACCCGGAGCGGTACGCCAACGCCGGTCGTACCCCGGGCATCTCCGTCGAGTGCGCCCGCTGGCTGGCCGAGGAGTCGCCGATCCAGGGCGTCGGGGTGGAGACGGTCGGCACCGACGCGGGCGCCGCGCACTCGTTCGACCCGCCGTTCCCGTGCCACTCGTTCCTGCTCGGCCAGGAGAAGTACGGCCTGACCCAGCTCCGCAACCTGGCGCAGTTGCCGACGACCGGCGCGGTGGTGATCGCCGGGCCGCTGCCGATCGTCTCCGGGTCCGGCAGCCCGTGCCGGGTCCTCGCGCTGGTCGAACGGTAGGACCGGGCCACAGATGCGGGTCGCCGAGGTGGTCGGGCGGGTTCTGTACGAACACGGCGCGCGGTACGTCTTCGGAGTGGTCGGCAGTGGCAACTTCCATGTCACGAACGCGCTCGTGGCGGCTGGTGCCCGGTTCGTGGCGGCGGCTCACGAGGGCGGTGCGGCGAGCATGGCGGACGGGTACGCCCGCACCTCCGGGACGGTGGGTCTGCTCTCGGTGCACCAGGGCCCGGGCGTCACCAACGCGCTGACCGGCCTCACCGAGGCCGCGAAGAGCCGTACCCCGGTGGTGGTCCTGGCCCCCGAGGCGACGGCCCCCCGGTCGAACTTCTTCATCGACCTGCCGGCACTCGCCGCCTCGGTCGGGGCCGACTTCCTTCGGGTACGCGCGACACACGCGGCCGAGGACGCGGGCGCGGCGTACCGGGCCGCGGCCCGGGGCGCGACGGTGGTGCTGGGCCTCCCGTTGGAGGTGCAGCTCACCGTGACCGAACCGTGGTCCGGCCCGATCCCTGCGGTCGCGCCGACCCCGGCCGCCGTCCCGCAGGTCGAACCGCTGCTGGCCGCGCTCCAGGCCGCCCGTCGACCGGTCTTCGTCGCGGGTCGGGGCGCACGGGCGGCCCGGGAACCGCTGACCCGGCTCGCCGACGCGTGCGGCGCGCTGCTGGCGGTCTCGGCCGCGGCGAAGGGACTGTTCGCCGGCAACCCGTGGTACGTCGACGTGGCGGGAGGCTTCGCCACCCCGCTCGCCGCCGAGCTGATCGGCGCGGCGGACCTGGTCGTCGCGTGGGGCAGCACGCTGAACATGTGGACGACCCGGCACGGCGAACTGATCCCGCCCTCCGCCGTCGTCGCCCAGGTGGACCGCGACCCGGCCGCGTTCGGGGTGAACCGGCCGGTTGACGTGACGGTGGCCGGCGACGTGTCGGCGGTCGCCGAGGCGGTGCTCGGCCGGCTGGGTGCCGGCTCCACGGGGTACGTGAACGCCGCGCCCGGCGGCTGGCGTACGCCGGAGCTGGCGAAGCGGATTCAGGATCACGGCCGGTGGCGGACGGTCCCGTACACGGACGAGGGTGGGCCGGCGCAGGCCGGCGCCCCGGAGACGCTCGACCCGAGGACCCTCTCGGCCGCCCTGGACGACCTGCTGCCGCCCGACCGGACGGTGGTGGTCGACTCGGGCAACTTCATGGGCTACCCGTCGATGTGGCTCGACGTGCCGGACGTGGCCGGGTTCTGCTTCACCCAGGCGTTCCAGTCGGTCGGGCTCGGACTGGCCAGTGCGCTCGGCGCGGCGGTCGCCCGGCCGGACCGGCTCACCGTCGCGGCGCTCGGCGACGGTGGCTTCGTCATGTCCGCGACCGAACTGGTCACCGCCGTCCGGCTGGCGCTGCCCCTCGTCGTGGTGATCTACGACGACGCGGCGTACGGCGCCGAGGTGCACCACTTCGGCCCGGACGGGCACCCGTTGGGGACGGTCACCTTCCCCGAGACCGACCTGGCCGCGATCGCCCGTGGCTACGGCTGCGACGGGTTGACCGTCCGGACCGTCGAGGATCTCGGACCGGTACGCCGCTGGCTCGCTGGCCCTCGTGACCGGCCGCTGGTGGTCGACGCCAAGGTCAGCGCGGGGCGCGCCTCGTGGTGGCTGGAGGAGGCGTTCCGCGGCCACTGAACCACCGCCGTGCGTTCGGCGACGCGGGGCGACGCGACCCGGACGGGGCTGTCGTTCACTGCCCGAGAGTGCGATAGCGAAGGTGTACGACACCATTCTCGAACCGGCGCTCATCGAGGAGCTCAAGGTCGGCGCGCATGCCGGTCGGCAGCCCTGGCTTGCCGCCGCCGAGGACGACGGGCAGGACGATCAGCTGGCACTCGTCGACCAGCCCAGCCTGGAAAGCCTGCGCCGCGAGGTTCGCGCCTCCTACGGTGAGATCGCTGCTGGCCGCGGCCTTCATTTCGCGCACCGCGGCGGGGTCGAAACGACGTTCGAGTCGGGTGTCGGCGGTCGACGCCGCGGCGAGGGTCGTGGAGTAGACGACCTTGCTGGCCGCCTGCCAGGCGCTGGCGAAGTCGGCCGTGAGGTCGGACCGCGCGGCCAGAGCGGCGTCGGTCTCCCAGACGGCCATCGCTTCGTACAGTCGCCGCCCGTAGAGAAGCGTGCCCACGGATCGCAAAAGGTGGGTGTGGAACGCGAACACCTCGTCGCCGAGCGGAAACCAGTCGATCGCGCCGCGATCGTCCTCGATGTAGCCGTCAAGCGACACGTTTGTCACGTAGGTCAGCTTTGCCATGCCCCTACCCCCTCAACTCTGCGGTCCTGGAGTGCGGGAAGGGCCTGTCGGAGCCCACGCGGCAGCCGGTCAGGCTTGAGCAGTGCCGCCAGGTCGCCATGTGCGAGGGGGAGGTCGCCCAGCTCGTCGATGCTGGTCCAGGCGATGTCGTCATGCTCGTCAGGTGCACAGTTGGTGGGGGAGCCGGCCCAGGCTCCGATGTGCCAGACGCTCACGTGAACGGCGTCCTCACCACTGCCGGCACGCCAGTCGCCCAGACGGGAAGTGGACTCCGCCGCGATGTGAACACCGACCTCCTCGTGCATCTCGCGCGCGAGGGCTTGTAGCTCGGACTCACCCGCTTCGACATGCCCTCCGGGCAGGTCCCAGAGGTCTGGGTAGGCCCGGCGGGTCGGACTGCGGTGTACCAGCAGGACCCTGCCGTCTGCGACGAGTGCGCCGGTGACCACGACATGCATGACGGGATTAGAGCACAGGGGTGGGACACGCTGGCCCCCGCCGAAGGGGACACGCGGGTGGCCCGCACGCTCCACCTCGGACGCCGATCACCGACGACGGCGGGCCATCCACTCCCAGATGTGGGTGCCGTTGCGGCTCGGGTCGTTGCGGGCCACGTAGATCCAGGACCAGTGACCGGGGAACTGGTAGCCGTTCCAGACGACGTGGTCGTACAGGGTGATCAGTGATCTCGGGATGAGGTCGTGGGCGTGGATCGTGTTGGTCTCGGGTGGCACGGTGTCGTCGTCACGCGAGGTGACCAGCCAGGTCGGGGTGTGGATGCTGGCCAGCTCCGCGTCGGTGATGAGCGGCGGACCGTCCCCGCCGAGCGGCTCGACGACACCGCAGATCGGCACCGACGCGGCGAACAGGTCGGGATAGGCGACGGTCATCTCCAGGGACATGTAGCCGCCGTTGCTGCAACCGGCCACGTAGATCCGGTCCGGGTCGACGCGCCTGCGACGGACGAGGTCCTGGACGATCTCGCGGATCAGCGGGGCGAACCGGGGGCCGTCCTCCATCCAGTAGGAGGTGCTCTGCGGAGCGACGACGTACGCGCCGGCGAAGATCCGTTGAGCCTCCGGGGTGGCGAAGCCCAGCGCGCCGCGGTTGGCACGCAGCGTGGTCTCGTTGTCGTAGTAGTCGTCGGGCAGTGAGGCACCCTCGCCGCCACCGTGCAGCCAGAGGATCAGCGGCGGCCGACTCTGGCGGGGCGAGCGCTCCGGGGAGTACAACCGGTACTTCAGGCCCGAGCCCGAGACGTGGTGGCTGAAGGCGTCCACCTCGGGGTTCGACAGCCGCCCCTGCACGAAGCGCGTGATGGTGACCGGCGAGCCGTGGCGCCGGACGAGCGGGGTGTTCTGCGTAATGGTGTAGACGAGGTCCAGCCGGACGTTGCGGCCCCTGCTCACGATGTAGCCGAGGGTGCCGCCGCCGAGCTGACCTTCGGCGTGGCTCAGCTCCAGCACGATGTTTCCGCGCCGGTCGAGCCGCGCCGCGGTCACGGTGCGGTCCAGGTCGTACTCGCTGAAGATCAGGTCGCCGGGTGCCATCGGGATCGGGCTGGTGGCCCGGGCATGCACGGTGAACGTGCCGGGGGTGAGCCCGGCGGGGTCGATCGGCCCGAGCCGGCTGGTGTCGAGGGTGACCGAGGTGATCTGCTCACCGCCGTCGAGCGTCCTCGCGTCGAGGGTAAATCTCACGCTGGCGGGGTGGTGGCCACCGGCCTGGGCGGCGGAGCCGGGCAGCGCGAGGCCGATGGCGGCGCCGGCACCACCGGCCAGGACGGTGCGGCGAGTGACAGACGTGGACATGCGGCCCCCGGGTACCTTGCCATAGAGATCCTCATCAATGACGTTTCAACCTAGCGCCGCAGAGATCCGCTGGCAACCGGTGCCGCCACGGGTGATCAGGGAACCCGAGATCGTCGGCCCGACGCGGCGCGCTCAGACGGCAGGATGACGCCACTGCCTGAGCCGACGCGGGCGGAAACGCTCACCTGGGGCATCGTGTCCGACCGGTCGGCCGCGCACCGGCCACACCCGCAGGCCAGAGCAGCGGATCGAGCTGGACGCCTGCGGCCTTCTTGGGTGCAAGTTGCTGTTCGCATGTTGACGATTGGCGGCGGGTGGAAGATTGCGGGTGGGATCCCAGTCATTTGTCGCCGGAGGGCCGTCGTCGACCGTTCATCAGGTGGGCGGTGAGCGTCCTGGCCGAAGTCCGAGGTAGAAATATGACCGCTTCGGGCGATTCGAGACGGGCGGCCATGATCGTGGTGATATCGGATTGGGCGTGAGCCTTCAATGATTACTTGGGCGTCCTGGCGATAAGCCTCCCGAGACCTGCGTTGACCTGGGAATCGTTGGTTGTGCAGTGCAGGAGGTGCGGGTGATTTATTGGGTTTCAGGGACATCATTCCGCGCTTCTGGTGACCGGTCCTTTTCTGCGGGTCGTGACGCGGTGTCGAAAGGAACCTGCGTCTCACCACCCGTTGAATAGGGGTCGGTATGTTTCATCGTTTGGCGACGCTCCGGTATAGTGCTATCAATTCCCATTGAGTGTGTGCCGGAAGGCGCTGGTCTATGTGATGACACCTGGGCTGGAAAGCGCATCGAGCCCGCGCTTCGTCGGGCGGCGAGCACAGTTGGCACGTATCGGAAGAGCCCAGGCCGCCGTGCTGAGCCGTGGTCGGCAGATGGTGTGCGAGGTCGTCGGGGAGCCGGGCATCGGCAAGACGCGGTTCGTCCACGAGGCACTGGAGCGGTGCGCCCCCACCGTCCCCTGGGCTGTCGGAACCTGCTCGCCGGATGAGCGAGGGGTCCCCTTCCACGTGTTTCGACACGCCTTCACCGAGGGGCAGTCACTGCGCCGTGGGCTGCGTGCCGGCCGGTCCACCGGGGAGAGCTGGGCGGCGTCCGCCGCCGCGGTGCCAGCGGCGCCGGCGCGGGCGTCCGACGCCCGGCGGTTCCGGACCTACCAGCTGGCCCGCCGGCTGATCGGCCTCGCTGCCCGGGACGGTCTGGTGCTGGTCCTCGACGACCTGCACTGGGCGGATCCATCCTCCATCGGCCTGATCGCCCACCTCCTGCGGTATCCGGTGCCCGCCCCGCTGCTGCTCGTGCTCGTCTATCGCCCGCGGCAGACGGCGACCCCGATGCCGTTCGGCCCACCCCATCCCGACGAGCACGCCGATGCGACACCGACCTCACACGACCGGATCGAACTCCGCCCACTCAGCCTCGCTGAGGTCGCACTCCTGCACCCGCACGTCGACCAGGTCGAGCTGCGCACCCGGTACGACCTGAGCGGCGGCAACCCCGGCTACCTGGCGGTGCTGCCGAGCGGGCCCACCTCGAACAGCCCGGACCCGATCCGGGAGGCACACGGCGCCCGGCTGTCCGACGCCGCGGTGGCCGTGCTGCGCCGCGAGTGGACGAACCTGCCTCCCGTCGAGCTGGCCTGTCTGCGGGCCGGGGCGATCGTCGACGCGCCCTTCACCGCGGACCTGCTGGCCGAGGTCGCGCAGGTCCCGACGTCCCTGGCGGTCGAGGCCGGCTGGCGGTTGGCCAGGCTCGACCTGATCCGCCGCGTCCCCGGCACCGGACGGTTCGCCTTCCGGCACCCGGTGCTGCGGATGGCGGTCGCCCAGGACACCGACGCGCAGTGGCAGGTGGAGGCGTGTGCGCGAGCGCTCACCGCGCTGGTCGATCTGGGCGCGCCACCGGCGGACCGGGCCCGCTACGCGGAGCGCCTGCTCGCCCTGCCGAGCGGCCGCTGGGCCGACCGCTGCGTCAACGTGCTGTGCCGGGCCGCGCAGGAGGTCCGGCGCGAGACGCCGGACCTGGCCATCCGGTGGCTGCGGTTGGCGTTGCGTGCGCTGCGGCCGACGGCCGGTCTGACGCAACGTCGCCAGGACGTGTCGCTCGCGCTGGCCGAGATCACCGGCGAGGCGGGCGACCTGGCCGAGAGCAGGGCCCTGCTCCAGGAGATCGTGCCGCTGTTCCCCGCCGGCCCCGAAGGACGACGGGCGCAGGCAGTAGCCCTGTGGGCGCGAGTGGAACGCCTGCTCGGCAACTACGCGGAGGCGGCGGCCATCAGCCGGCGGGAGTTGGCCGCCCTGCCAGCCGGTGCCGGCCCCAGTGACGGCTACCGCCTCGCCACCGAGATCGGCGTCGCCGGCATCCTGGCCGGTCGTCCCGTGACGGGGCTGCCCGACGTGCTCAGCGGAGATGCCGGCGGCTCCGGCGCGGACCGGGCCAGCCTGCTGGCCGTCCGCAGTCTGGCCGCCGCACACGACGGCGCGCTCGACGACGCCCGGGGTCTGCTCGATGCCGGCGCCCGGATCGTCGACTCGCTGCCGGACACCGACGTGCGGGACCACCCGGACTGCCTCACCGCACTCGGCCTGAGCGAGTTGTACGTCGAACGGCAGGCCGACGCGGTGCGGCACCTCGACCGGGGGCTGGCGCTCGTCCGGGCCTCGCACCGCGACGACGGCCTGTGCCAGCTGCTGCTCGGCCGCAGTCAGGTGGCCTACCACGGCGGGCAGCTGAACACCGCCATCGGACTGGCCACCGAGGCGGGCATCGTCGCCCGGCGCATCGGCAGTCACCACCTGCTGAGCTTCGCCCTGGCGTTCGAGGCGGAGGCGACGGCGTGGCGTGGTGGCCTCCGGGACGACGACCGGGCGGTGGCGCTGGCCCGCAGCGCCACCGGAATCGCCACCGACCTCGCCACCTGGTGCGGTCGTACCGCCGCGACGGCGCTGGCGACCGCGGCGCTGCTGTCGGGTGATCCGGCGACCTGCGCCGAACTGGTGCGCTCCGCCGGCGGCGACAGCCGGCTGAGCCGTCTTCAGACGTCGCTGCGGCCCAGGTGGTACGAGCTGCTCTGCGCCGCCGCGCTCGCCGCGGGCGAGGTGGACGACGCCGAGCGGCAGGCACGGTTGGCAATGGCCGAGGCGGATCAGGTCGGTCTGCCCGGGCAGCGGGGCTTCGCCGAGTCGGCGTACGGCGAGGTGCTGCTCGCCCGCGGCGAGGTCCGGGCGGCGCTGTCGCACCTGGAGACCGCGGCCGACCTGTTCCGTGCCGGCGGGATGGTGCTGCGGCGCAGCCTTGCCCTGGCCTCCCTGGCCCGGGCGGCCGAAGCCGCAGGCCAGACCGGCCTGGCGACGCGGGCCAGCCGCCGGGCGCTGGAGCTGGCCGGGTGGTGCGGGACGGAACGGGTCGGCCTGCGACTGGCCCGTCCGGTCGGCCCGCGCGAGGTCGCCGCCCTGACCGACCGGGAGTGGCACATCGCGCGGCTGGCGGCGACCGGGGCCACCAGTCGGCTGATCGGGCGACAGCTGAACATCAGTCCCCGCACGGTGGAGGCGCACCTGACCCGCCTCTACCGCAAGACCGGCGTCGCTTCCCGGTCAGGTCTGGCCGCCTGGGTCGCTCGGCTCGATGACACCGATCGGTGACCGCGACCCAGGTCCGATGACGTCGATCGGTGCAACGTCGACAGGCCGGGCAGCACGAGGCCGCGCCGCCACCGTCGTGGCCCGACAGCCGCTCACATACTCGACTTCATCGGGCGCGATTCCCGTGCACCGGTGGTGGATGGAGGACGAGATGCTGGGCAGAAGATCCGTCAGGAGCCCGCGTACCCCCGTCGTGCCGGTGACGCCGTTCGCCGCCGCCACCGTGGCGCTGGTCCTGCTGACCGGTTGCGGTGGCGAGCCGGTGGACGCGGCCACCCCGGCGCCGAACGGTTCGGCCGCGTTCGGTCGGGACCGGGCCGCGCTCGTGCTCACCGCCTTCGACCAGGCCGACTCGGCCGCCTCGGTGGCCGGTGACGTCGAGGCGCTGCGGGCCCAGGAGGTTTCACCCTCGCTGGACCTCAGCATCGCCGCAGTCCGCCGGGCCACCTACAACCAGCGTGCGCAACCGTCCTTCCAGCACATCAACCCGGTCTTCGCGGTGCCACCCGGCGAACCGTCCTGTTTCCTCGCGACGGCCACTCTCCGGTTGGCCGGCTCGGAGCTGGCTCCCACGGACGTCAGCCAGTTCGTGCTGGGTGCCGACGGCCAGTGGAAGCTCAGTCACAACGTTCAGGTCACGCAGCCCTCGCTGGTGGTCGCCCGGAGCATCGCCGGCCGGCCGGCCACCGCGGGCGGCGCCGCCCTGGACGAGACCAGCCGCCGGGCCCTCGCCGCCGAGGTGTTCGCCCGCAGCATCGGGTCCACGACGGGCAACCGGTCCCTCGTCGTGTCGAGCCCGCTGCTCGACGGCCAGTTCGCCGGCGGTTGGGAGGTCTACGGGCAGCAGCTCGCCGGTGTCGGCGGGGCCGTGCAGCGGACGATGGACCGGGCGGAGTGGTCCGACTGCGCCGTCGCGGTGCCGACTGGCACGCTGACCTTCCTGACGATCCACGCCACCGACACGCTGCGCCCGGCGCCCGGCGGCCCGGCCACCGTCCGGTTGGAGCCGCAGAGCCCGGACCTGATCGCCACCGGTCAGCTCAAGGCGATCAGCGGAAAGTCGATCCGGGTCACCCGGGTGGAGACCTTCGTGGTGCTCGTACCGGCACAGACGGTCGGCACTTCGGTGCTGGGGCTCAACGACACCGCGCTGACCGTCACCGCCGGCTGACCCGGCCCACCGGCGCCGGTGACGGCAGAAACCGGTGGCATCACTCGGATCGGGGCACACCGGACCGCGACGATGACAGCAGCCGTGACCGCCGACGGGGTCGGTGGTGCCGCGGTCCGGCCACGAGGCTCGGGAGGAACCCATGTGGCGTCCGCGCTTCCGATCGGACTACGTGCCGGTGCGGCTGCCCGACGGTCCGCTCGTGGTGCTGGGGGAGACCCGCAGCCTGCTCATCGACGACCCGGTCGCCGCGGACCTGGCCGACCAGCTCGACGGTGCCGTGCCGCTGGCCGACGTGGTGGCGCGGCTGGCCACCAAACATCCGGTCGCCGCCGTCGCCGCAGCCCTCGCCCGGCTGCGCGACCACGGCCTTCTGGTGTCCGGTCCGGCGAACACCTCGGCAGCCGAGGCCGCCGGCTGGGACGCCCGAGGTGTGCCTCCCGACGCCGGGCGGCGGTGGATGGCCGGGGGCACGGTCACCATCGTGGACCTGGGAGCGCCCCGGGTGGCCGAGACCGCCGACGCGCTGCGCGCCCTCGGGCTCGCCCCGACAGTGATCGGGCCGGACACACTGGATCCGGGCCCCGGCACCGCCCAGGTGCTGGTGCTGCCATCGTCGATGCTCGACCCTCGGCTGGCGCTGATCAACGACCGCCACCTGGCCGCCGGTCGCCCGTGGACGCTGGCCCGGCCACACGGCAACGTCGTCTTCCTCGGCCCGCACCTCGTGCCGGGCCGCACCGGATGCTGGGCCTGCCTGCGGCAACGCTGGCAGGAGAACGAACAGGTGAACGCCTTCCTCGACGGACAGGACCTGGCCGGTCCGCTGCCGCAGCCCGGCCGCGCGGTCCTGCCCGGCCTGGCCACCATGGCCGCCGGTCTGCTCGCCGCGGAACTCGCCGTGCTCGCCGTCCGGGGCGCGTCGCCCCGCCTCACCGGTCGGATGGTCGCCCTGGACACCCGGGACCTGAGCACGGAGAGCCACCAACTGGTACGCCAGCCACAGTGCCCCGCCTGCGGCGACCCGGACCTCGTCGGCAAGGCCGAGCCACGGATCGACCTCCCACCGAGCGGCGCCCAGCCCAGCCGGACCGGGGACTCCCGCACCCGGGATCCCGCCGAGGCGTACGCCTCGCTCGCCCACCACGTCAGCCGGTATCTGGGTGTGGTGAGCCGGCTGACCCCGTTGGAGGTGACCGACAACGGCGTCACCCACACCTACTCGGCCGGGCACAACTTCGCCCAGCCCCGCCAGCTCGCCGCGTTGCGCCGCAACCTGCGCGGCCAGAGCGGCGGCAAGGGCCGAACCGACCTGCAGGCCCGGGTGAGCGCGGTCGGGGAGGCGGTGGAGCGCTACTGCGGGGTGTGGCGCGGCGACCGCCCGGTGCACCGGGCCACCTACCGGCAGCTCGGTCCGGACCGTGCGGTGCACCTGCGGGAGTTGCTGCTCTTCTCGGAACGCCAGTACGCCGACCGGGACCGGCTCAACCGCGACCTGGGCCACCTGCACCGCGTTCCCCGCCCGCTGCCCGACGAGGTGGAGCTGGACTGGACCACGGGTTGGTCGCTGACCCGGCAGACACCGCGCGAGCTGCCCGCCGCGCACTGCTGGTACGGGCATCCGGAGCTGACCGGGCTGGGGGTGTGCTCGGCCGACTCGAACGGCTGCGCGGCCGGCGGCAACCTGTCCGAGGCGATCCTCCAGGGCTTCTGCGAACTCGTGGAGCGCGACAGCGTGGCCCTGTGGTGGTACCACCGGTCCCGGATGCCCGGCGTGGACCTCGCCTCGTTCGGCGACCCGTGGACCGCGGCCTGCGTCGACCATCACGCCACCGCCCTGGGCCGTGAACTGTGGGCCCTCGACCTGACCGCCGACCTCGGCGTACCCACGTTCGCCGCGGTGTCCCAGCGGGTCGACGGAGGGCCGGAGGACGTCCTGGTCGGCTTCGGCGCGCACCTGGACGCGCGGGTCGCGCTGACCCGGGCGCTCACCGAGGTGAACCAGTTCCTGCCCGCCGTCGCCGGACCCGCCTCCGCCCGCAACCGGTACGGCGTCGACGACCCGGACACCGCGCGCTGGTTCGGCACCGTACGGGTCGCCGACCAACCCTGGCTGGCCCCGGATCCGACCCGGCCGCCGCGCACCGCCACGGACCACCCGGCGCTGACCACCGGCGACGTCGGGGATGACGTGCGTCGGTGCGTACGCCGGGCGGAGCGGGCCGGCCTGGAGGTGATCGTCGTCGACCAGTCCCGCCCGGATGTCGACCTGGCAGTTGTGAAGGTCGTCGTGCCGGGCCTGCGGCACTTCTGGCGGCGGCTCGGCCCCGGCCGGCTGTGGAACGTGCCGGCCCAGCTCGGCCGGGGTCCGCTGGCCGCCGACGAGACGTCGGCCAACCCGCTGAACGTCTTCTTCTAGCCGGCGTTCCCGGGCACACCGGGACCGTGGGAAGGATGTGGGGATGACCACCGTGGTGGACCCGGTCGGTCGGTGGCCGTCGTGAGCGGCTCGGTCGGCGGTCCGCCGATCCAGGAGTCGTACCGGCTGCGCCGCGACGCGGAGCTGCGGCTCGGTGAGGACGGCTCACTGACACTGCGGCAGACCCGCTTCCAGCTCACCCTGGAGCAACCGGGCATGGGCCGGCGGGCCCTGCTGCTGCGGCTCGCCGCCGACTGGGTCAACGACGTCGAGGTCGGCCGGCTGATCAGCGGCCTGGAGGGCGAGAACCGGGTGTTGCCCGCGCAGTTGCTGCTGCGCCGGCTGCTCGCCCACTCCTGGCTGGAGCGCCGCGTCCAGGTCGACGATCGGCCGCTGCTCGACCTGGTGCCCACCGGGCTGGGTCGGGGCAGCCTGCCGGAGAGTCGCCTGCACACACCCGGGATCCGTTACCGGCTCTCCCGCTTCGCCGCCCTCCAGCACGACCGGGGAATGCTGGTGGCCGCATCGCCGCTGAGCACCCTCGTTGTCGGCTGCGCCGACGTCGCCGTCGGCGCGGTACTGGCCGCCGCCGTGCCGGGCGTCGGAGCCGACACGGTGGCCCGCACGCTCGGCGTGCCGCCGGAAGCCGCCGGGCGGGTGCTCGACGAGTTGGCCACCGCCCGGATCCTGGTCACCGACGCCGAGTTCGAGGCGGAGTGCGACGACGCGCCGCTGGCCTACTGGTCGCCGGAGGAGTTGCGGTTGCACCACCGGTCCCGGGCTGGCGGACACGCGCTGCCGGTGGGCGGCACCTACCGGATGCGGGGGCGCTTCGCGCCGCAACCGCTGCGCCGCCCGTACGAGGGGGGCCGGGCGATCGAGCTGCCGCTGCCGGACCTGGCGACGATCGCCAAGGCGGACCCCGCGTTCAGTCAGGTCGTCACGGACCGGCGCAGCGTGCGCGAACACGACGACGCCGCGCCGCTGCCCCTGGAACGGCTGGCCGAGTTCCTGCACCGGTCGCAGCACACCAGCGCCGTCGGTGCGGCCGGCGGGCAGGAGATCGGCCACCGTCCCTACCCGGGCGGCGGCGGAGTCTACGAGCTGGAGATCTATCCACTGGTAGCGCGCTGCGCCGGGCTCGACCCCGGGCTCTACCACTACGACGCCGTCGGGCACCGGCTGGAGCCCGTCGCCGCCTGGGGGCCGGCCGCGGACCGGCTGCTGGCGTACGCCCGGGCGTCCGGCGCCCTGCCTCGGCCACCGCAGACGGTCCTGGTGGTCACCGCCCGGGTCCAGCGGCTCATGTGGAAGTACGAAGGGATGAGCTACGCCATGATTCTCAAGGACGCGGGTGTGCTGACCCAGCAGATGTACCTCGTCGCCACCGCCATGGGGCTGGCACCGTGCGCCCTCGGCGCCGGGGACTCCCAGGCCTTCGCCGAGCTGTCCGGGCTCGACCCGCTGGTCGAGCCGAGCGTGGCCGACTTCCTGCTCGGCTCACGCCGCGCCACCGGCCCGGCCACGGGGGAGGGCCGGCCATGAAGTTCCGGCGGCAGGCGCTACGCCAGTTGGAGGCGCCCGAGCAACTCGACCGGGCGGTCCGACTGACCACGGTGCCGAACTGGCTGGCCACCACCGCGCTGGTCATCGTCGTGGTCGCCGCGGGTGTCTGGTCTGTTCGCACGGTGGTGCCCCGGACCGTCGAGGCGGCCGGGGTGCTCATCCACTCGAACGGGATCTCGGCCCTCGACGCGCTCGACAGCGGCCAGGTCACCAAGGTGTGGGCGTCACCGCACCAGCGGGTGCCGAAGGGCACACCCCTCTACAGCCTGCGTACGGCCGACGGCAAGGTGCGGGTGGAGACCGCGCCGGGTGACGCGTACGTCGTCGCCTGGCTGGTCTCGGAGGGCGAGATCGTCACCCCGGGCACGCACCTGGCCGACCTGGAACGGCTCGACGCCGCCGGGGACGCGTTGCAGGCCGTCGTCTACGCCCCCGCCGTCGCCGCCCCGCTGCTGCAACCCGGCGTGTCCGTCGAGGTGGCCGCGGCTGCCGCCCCGCGCAACGTGTTCGGCACGCTGGCCGGTCAGGTGACCACGGTCGGTGCCTTCCCGGAGACCGAGGCCTCGCTGCGCGCCTTCCTGGGCACCGGGCCGGACGTCCGGCGGCTGCTCGCCCGCGGCAGCGTGGTGCGGGTGACGGTCGCCCTGGAGCCCGACCCGGCCGCCCCGGGCGGCCTGCGCTGGACCAGGTCCCCGCCGCCGTTCCAGCTCAACTCGGCCAGCGAGGTCACCGCCTGGTTCACGGTGGACCGGGAACACCCGATCGACTGGTTGCTGCGGCGATGAGCGCGCCGACGACCGCTGTCGGCGGCACCCCGGAGCTGCCCAGGCTTCGGCGTCGACGGGTCCGTACGCCCACGCTGATCCAGATGGAGGCGGTGGAGTGCGGTGCCGCCGCGCTGGGGATCCTGCTCGCTCACCACGGTCGGCACGTGCCGCTGGAGGAGTTGCGTCGGGTGTGCGGCGTGAGCCGGGACGGCTCCACCGCGGCCACCGTGCTCAAGGGCGCCCGCCGGTACGGGATGGTGGCCAAGGGTTTCCAGATGGACCTGACCGGCCTGGCCACCGTGGCGCTGCCGGCGGTGCTGTTCTGGCGGTTCGAGCACTTCGTGGTGCTGGAAGGGCTCGGCCGTAAGGTCTTCATCAACGATCCGGCCACCGGCCCCCGCGCGGTGAGCTGGGAGGAGTTCGACGGCGCCTTCACCGGCATCGTGCTCACCATGGAGCCCGGCCCGGAGTTCCGGCCCGGCGGCACCCGCTACCGACTGCTGCGGGCGCTGGCCGAGCGGTGGCGCGGCCCGGGCTCGGCGATCGCGCAGATGCTGCTGCTCGGCCTGCTGATCGCCGTGGTCGGTCTGACCGTCCCGGTGATGGCCAAGGTCTTCGTCGACCGGGTGCTGTTGCAGGAGGACCGGGCCGCGTTCGCCGGCCTGGTGGCGGCGGTGGCGGTGGCCACCGTGCTGACCTTCCTGGCCAGCCTGCTTCAGCAACGCCTGACCGTACGCGCGGAGACGGCGCTCGCCCTCGCCAGCGCCGCCCGGTTCTTCCGACATCTGCTGCGGCTGCCGCCGGCGTTCTTCGACCAGCGGCAGGCCGCCGATCTCAGCCAGCGGGTCCGCGGCAACGAGGTGGTCGCCGAGGTGCTCACCCGCCGGACGGCCACCACCGTGGTGGACACCGGCCTGGTGCTGGCGTACGGGGCTCTGCTCTGCCACTACGACCTGCTGCTCGGGTTGTGCGCGGTGGTCCTCGCCGGGCTGAACGTCAGCGTGCTCCGCTATGTCGCCTCGACCCGGTCCACCGCCGTCGCCGGCCTCCAGGCGGATCGCAGCAAGCTGGTGACGACGGTCTACACCACCGTTCAGATGATCGAGACGGTGAAGGCCGGCGGCGAGGAGGAACGCGCCGTGGCCCGGTTCGCGGCGCGCCACGCCACCGTCGCCACCCGTCAGCAACGGCTCGGGGTGCCCACCGCGGTGCTCTCGGTCCTGCCGGCGCTGCTCGCCTCGGGGACCACCGCGGTGCTGCTGGGGTTGGGTAGCCGGCAGGTCGTGGCGGAGGCGATGAGCGTCGGCGTGCTGGTCGGCATGCAGAGTCTGGCCGTCGCGATGAACCGGCCGCTGGGCAATCTGACCGCGCTGGGCTCGCGCCTGCAGGACATGAGCGCCGACCTGAACCGGCTGCGGGACGTGGAGCGCTACCCACTGCCGTCGGCCCAGGACCGACCCGCCCGCCCGCTGACGCCGATGGAGGGGCACCTGCGCATCGAGGAGGTCACCTTCGGCTACAACCCGCTGGGTCGTCCACTGCTGGAGAACTTCAGCCTGGACCTGCCGCCGGGTGCCCGGGTGGCGCTCGTCGGGCGGTCCGGCAGTGGCAAGTCGACGGTTGGCCGGCTGGTCGCGGGGCTCTACCGTCCCTGGACCGGCCGGGTCACCGTGGACGGCCTCGAACGGGCGACGGCCGACGACGGGCTCTGGGCGGCCACCGTCGCCATGGTGGACCAGGACCAACGGCTGTTCGAGGGGACGGTCCGGGACAACGTCACCATGTGGGACCTCACGGTCGCCGACGAGGACGTCGTCACCGCGCTGACCGACGCGTGCCTCTACGACGAGGTCGCGGCCCGTCCGGGTGGTCTCGGCAGCCCGGTGCGGGAGAACGCCCGCAACTTCTCCGGTGGCCAGCGGCAGCGGCTGGAGATCGCCCGTGCCCTCGTGCGCAACCCCCGGGTGCTGGTGCTGGACGAGGCCACCAGCGCTCTGGACGCCGAGACCGAGCGCCGGATCGACCTGCACCTGCGCCGGCGGGGAGCGACCTGCCTGATCGTGGCCCACCGCCTGTCCACGGTCCGCGACTGCGACCTGATCGTCGTGCTCGACGGCGGTCGGGAGGTGGAGCGTGGCACCCACGAGCAGCTCGTCGCCCGGGACGGGGCGTACGCGCGCCTGGTCCGGGACCACTGACCACGACGATCCGAGGAGACGCTGATGAGTGGCGCGGTGGAGGATCCCCCGGCCGGCGGCCTGATCGGCTTCTGCTCGGACGGCGTACGACAGGTCTGTCGCCTGGACGGCCCGGCGGCCGGCTGGTTGGTGACCGGGGGTGAGGCCGACCTGTTCGCGGTGCGCCGGGCCGGGATGAGCCCCTCGCGTCGTCACCACGTGGCCCGGCTGCCCGCCGGTGGCCTGGTGCCGACGTCCACCGCGATCGGTGCGTGGCAGTTGATCCTGGTGCCGCTGCCCGGCACGGAGCTGCGCGGGCTGTCCCGGCGTCACCTCTCGCTGCTGGAGCGGCACGTCCGGCTCGGCCGGGTGGCGGACGAGGCAGCGTTGCTGCGCGCGCGGACCGCCGCGACGGAGCTGGTCGCGGCGGTGGATTTGGTGCTGGTCACGATCGCCGACGCGCTGCGCCGCGGGCAGGCCCCTCGGGAGGCGTCCACGCTCTCTGGCCGCGAGATCATCTCGCTGTCGGAGGGGAGTGCCCTCACCTCCACCGGCGGCGCGTGGTGGCTGCGCAGCGCCGGTGGACAACTGCGACGCAACGATGGTGGCCCGGCGGAGATGTCGGGGGAGCGGGAGCTGCTGCTGGTCGCCGAGCGGGACTGGGTGGTGGCCGAGTCGCCGTGCGCGGTGGAGAGCCACGGCAGCTGGGACCTGCTGGTCAACGGTCAGCTGCGATCGGCCGTGGACCAGCACGTGGCCCGGCTCCTGCGGATGGTGGAGACCCGGATCGAGGAGGCCGACGCGGCCCTGCTGAGCGCCGTGCAGCGGCGCCGGGAGACCGACGCGGCGGTGCTCGCCGCGGCGGCCCGCCGGTCGATCGGGGTGATCGGTGCGGGCGGTGCGGTCCCGGTGCCGGACACCGAGGCCGGCTTCGACCGGTACGGGCGGGCGGCCTCGGTGGTCCGGGTGGTCACCGAGGGGATGGGCAGCCCGATCAACGAGCCGGCCGACCGCAGCCGCGCGCCACTGGACGACCGGGCGGCGGTGCACGCGGTGACCCGGGCCTCCAGCCTGTTCCTGCGGGAGGTGCGGCTGCCGGACCGGTGGTGGCGGCGGGACCTGGGGCCACTGGTGGGGTGGCGGGCCGGCGACGACCCGGAGCGCGCCGTCGCGGTGCCGCTGGTGTTTCGCCGGGGCCGCTACCACCACGTCGACCCGGACACCCGGGCGTACGGGCCGATCGACGCGACGACGGCCGCGACGTTCGCCGCCGAGGCGACCGAGGTGCAGGCGCCGCTGCCATCGACCGCCCGGATGCGTCACCTGCTGCGGGCCGGGCTGGTCGGTGCGTCCCGCGACGTGCGGGGTCTGCTGTTCGCCGCCACCTGCGTGGCCCTGCTGGGCCTGGGCGTGCCGCTGGCCACCGGCCAGGTGCTCGGCCAACTGGCCCGGCAGGGCGAGGTGGACGGCCTGGTCGGCTTCCTCGCGCTGATGCTCAGCGCCGCCGTGGTCGCGGGGCTGGTGGGTGTGGTGCAGAACCTGCGCCTGCTGCGGTTGGACGGCCGAATGCAGTCCGGCGCGCAGCTGGCGATCTGGGACCGGCTCATGCGGCTGCCGGCCCGGTTCTTCGCCGGTCGCAGCAGCGGTGAGATCGCCAACTCGATGTTGGGGATCTCGTTCGTCGGTGAGGCGCTGAGCGCGCTGCTGCCGCAGCTCGTCACGGCGGCCGCGACCGTCGCGGTGACCCTCGGCATGCTCCTGGTGGTCGAGCCCGTGCTCGGGCTGTGGGCGGCGGGGATCGTCGCCGTCACGATGCTGACCTTCGGCGCGTTCGCCGTCCTGATCGTCCGCCAGCAACGGTCCGCGCTGCCGGCCGAGCACCGGGCGGCGGCGATGACCAACCAACTGCTCGGCGGCATCGTCAAGATCAAGCTGGCGGCGGCCGAGACCCGTGCCCACGCACGGTGGTCGGAGGTGGCCGCGACGGCCCGGGCGGCGCTGCAACGGGTCCGGCAGAGTCAGGCGGGCCTGGTCGCCTTCGGCACCGTGCTGCCGGTCGCCGGTCAACTGGTGCTGTTCGCCGTGCTGATGGGGCCGCTGGCCGGCCGGGTCACGCCGGCCAACTTCTTCGTTCTCAACGTCGGTTTCGCGATGCTGCTCGGCGCGCTGCTGGTGCTGGTGTCGGCCGGGGTCGAGGTGATCGCGGCGGTGCCCCGGCTGGGCAGCCTGCGGGAGATCCTGCGGGCCGACCCCGAGGCGCGCCCGGACCGGGTGGACCCGGGGGAGTTGCGCGGCGAGATCGCGCTGCACCGGCTCACCTTCGCCTACCAGCCGGACGAGCCACCCGTGCTCGTCGACATCGACCTGCACATCCGCCCGGGTGAGTTCGTCGCCATCGTCGGACCGAGTGGCTGCGGTAAGTCCACGCTTCTCCGGTTGCTGCTCGGCTTCGAACGCCAGCAGCAGGGCGCGGTGCTCTACGACGGCCAGGATCTCTCCGAACTCGACGTGCACGCGGTCCGCCGGCAGTGCGGGGTGGTCCTGCAGGACGGCCAGCTCTTCGCCGGCTCGGTACGGGACAACATCTGCGGGGCCGGCAGCTTCCCCCTCGACCAGGTCTGGGAGGCGGCGCGGATGGCCGGCCTCGCCGACGACCTGGAGGCGCTGCCGATGGGGATGAGCACGATGGTGCCCTTCGGCGGTGGGACGCTCTCCGTCGGGCAGCGGCAGCGGGTGCTGATCGCCCGCGCGCTGGCCCCGCTGCCCCGGATCATCTACCTCGACGAGGCGACGAGCGCCCTGGACAACCGCACCCAGGAGGTGGTCAGCCGGAGCACCGCGGCCCTGGCCGCGACCCGGGTGGTCATCGCCCACCGGTTGTCCACGGTCCGGGCGGCGGACACCATCGTGGTCCTCGAAGCGGGACGGATCGTCCAGCGGGGCACCTTCGACGAGCTGATGGACCACCCGGAGGGGCTTTTCCACCGGTTGGCGCGGCGGCAACTGCTCACCGAGCCGGAGCGGTCCGACGCCGTGCCGGAGAGCCGGCAGGCGGACGGGCAGCCCGCCACGAGCTGACGGGCCGGTCAGCCGTTGTCGATGTCAGTGCTGTCCTCCAGGCACACGTCCGCGTCGAGGTGGTTCTCCAGCAGCTCGGCGACGTGCGCCTCCGACTGGTTCTCCACGGCGAGCCGGAACGCCTCGGTGAGCACGTTGACCACGCCCTGGGTCAGCAGCAGGGTTTCCCGGTCGAGGTCGGCCCAGGACGACCGGGCACCGCCGCGTACCAGCTCCGGGGCGAGGGCCAGCAGTCGGGCGGTGACGGCGGCGACCAGTTCGTCGGCCACCGGCCGGAGGCTGTCCAGCACCTCGCTGAGGGTCTGTAGAGCCGGCACCGTGCCCACTCGTACCCGGTGCAGGTCCAGGGCGGCGCGCAGCGGGCGTGGCCGAACGGTGCGGACGGTGCCGTCGGTGGTCCGGCCGATCACGCCGTGCCGGGTCAGCGCGTGGGCCAGCGCGGGACGGTCGGCGGTCAGGCGTTGCAGCATCGCGGTCAATCCGTCGGGCGCCTCGTCACTGGCCCGGACCCCGAGCATCGCCTCGATGGACACCAGGTTGAAGCCCTGTCGTTGCAGAGCGAGGATCGCGTCCAGCCGACGGACGTGGGAGTCGTCGTAGAGCGCCGCCCGGCCACGCCGCACCGGCGGCGGCAGCAGTCGCCGGGCCTGGTGGGCACGGATGTTGCGGGGCGACATCCCCACCTTGCGGGCGAGTTCCTCCACGCTGTACCCGCCCGGGCCGCCGGGCGTCGTCACCTCGTCGATGGTCACGGTGGCCTCCGGCAGCACTCGGTGACGGAACACGGCAACCCCGTCGAACCGCTGTCGCGCTGTGCGGTCCGCCGATCGCAGCGTAGGTGTGGGCACCGGGCGGGTGACAGGCGAGGAATTACTACTTGTCCACAGTGGTGACAATCATTAGGATCGCCATCCGCCGCAAGTCACGGATTCCCAATTACCCGGCTTTCGCCGCAGCGTGACCTTTTCGCGGCCACATTCGATGAAATTCCCGCTCTCCGGACGGACCGGATTCGCCGGTGACCCACCATGAAGCGAAACCGGCGGCCCGGAACCTCCCGCGCTGCCCGTCGCCGCCACCGGCGGTCGACCACCGAAGGGAGCAGGGTGTGACACCTGTCGATCGAGCGGTCTTCGTGGCCGCGTACAGCCGGCTGGTCGCCGACGTCTGGGCCGACCCGGTCAAGGAGCAGGCGCTCGACCGGGACCCCCGCGGGTTCCTCGCCGGCTACGGGCTGCACCTGTCGGAGGATGTGCAGGTCCGCGTGGTGCGGGACGTCGCCGACTCCGATCCGGACCTCGAGGTGCAGGTCGAGTCCTGGCAGCAGGCGGGGAGCACCGGCACCTTCGTGCTCTTCGTGCCGTCGCTGTTGCCGGTGGCCCAGGCGGAACTGGCCGAGGACGAGCTGGACAGCGTCGTCGCCGGCCTGGACCCCAGCTGCGCCTGCTGCTGCCCGTGCTGCTGCACCTGACACCGAAGTCAGCCGCGCACTGGCCGGCGCGGCAGATTCTGATGGCAGTAACGCGAAATCGTTGATTGTCGAAGCTCGATCTTCGTAGCGTTCTCGCCACAGCGATCACCCCCGTCTCGCAGTCACCCCGAGGAAAGGACCGAACGATGAGCAACGACGAACAGGAATATGGCGCGAGGTTCGTGACCAAGTACTCGGAACTGGTCACCGCGGTATGGCGCAGCGACGACGAACTCCAGCGCCTGCTCGCCGACCCGACCGCCTACGCGACGGCGGCCGGCCTGCCGGTCGCCCCCGGCGCCAGGGTCGAGGTCGACCGCGCCCAGCCCGCCACGCTCTACACCAAGGACCAGGTCGTCGCCGACTGGGCCGGCACGCCCGGCCTGCACGTGCTGCACGTGCCCGAGGTGCCGCTGGTCGACCTCAACGAGCTGACCGAGGCCGAGCTGGAGACGGTCGCCGGCGGCGTGGCCCCGATCGCCGACAACAACGTCAACATCATCGCCGTCCTCATCCTCTGAGTTCCCCACCCCCCGCCGGGAGCCTCGATGACTGACACGACCGAGACCATCGCGTTCCGATCCGGCACCTACCGGACGGCCACCGTGGAGCAGACCTGGGAGCGGGTCGGTGGCATCCTCGACCGGTTCCGGATCACCCGGGTCGCCGACATCACCCGGCTCGACGAGATCGGCCTACCGGTGCACGTCGCCTACCGGCCGGTCGGAGCCACCATGGCGGTGAGCGTCGGCACCGGCGCCACCGCGACGCAGGCCCGGGTCAGCGCGGTCATGGAGAGCATCGAGTCCTGGCATGCCGAGAACCTCCGGCCGGGGACCGTCGTCCGGTCCCCGGCCGAGGCGCTCGACCTCCCGTACGACGTCCGGTGGCTGCACCTGGCGGAACGGTCACCCCTGACCTCTGCCGTCGAGCTCGACTGGGTGGCCGGCCGTGGGCTGGTGACCGGTGCGCGTTGCCTGGTGCCCCGCGCCACCATCGAGCTCGACTTCACCGTCCGGCGCGACTGGGACCGCGCCCTGTTCACCCCCAGCAGCAACGGGCTGGCCACCGGGAACACCTTCGCCGAGGCCAGCCTGCACGCCCTGCTGGAGGTCGTCGAACGCGACTGCATCGCCCCGTACTGCACCTCACCGTTGGCCGAGCGCACCTATGCCGACCCGGGCACCGCCACCAACGCGATGACCCGCACGGTGCACGAGGCGCTGCTGCGGGCCGGTTGCTGGGTGGAGGTCTGCGACATCACCAACGCGGTCGACGTGCCCTGCTACGCCGCCTCGATCTGGTCGGAGGACCTGCCGGTCACCTTCGGCGGCTTCGGCTGCCACGTGGACCCGGAGATCGCCGTCGGTCGGGCCATGGCGGAGGCGGCGCAGTCACGGCTGGTCATGGTCTCCGGCGCCCGGGACGACATCGACGCCACCGCGTACCACGACGTCGGCGCGCCTCCGGTGCCACCTCCTACCGTCGACCGACCCGTCCGGCCGGTCCGGCGGAATGCCCCACCGGTGGGGGACGTGACCCAGGTGCTGCGTGAGCTTGCGTCGCGGGTGCAACGGGTCACCGGCGTCGAGCCGTTCAGCGTCGACCTGACGCACGACGACATCGGCATCCCGGTGAGCAAGGTGTTCGCCCCCGGCCTGCGGATGTTCGACGAGCGGGCCCTGAGTACCCGACCGGGAGTGCCCCGTGACTGACGTCGTCTTCATCGGCCCGAGCCTGCCGGCCGAGGAGGTCGGTCGGCTGCTGCCCGACGCGGTGGTGCTGCCGCCCGTCGCGCACGGCGACCTGCTCCGCCTGGACGTCGTACCCGGTGACCGGGTCCTCGTCATCGACGGGTTCTTCCTGCAACACCCACCGGTCCGCCACCGGGAGATTCTCGACCTGCTCGACCGTGGTGTGACCGTGGCCGGCGCCGCCAGCATGGGCGCCCTGCGCGCCGCCGAGCTGTGGCCGTTCGGGATGCGTGGCGTGGGCGAGGTGTTCCAGCTCTACCGCGACGGGATCGTCACGGGCGACGACGAGGTGGCGGTCGTGCACGGGCCCGCCGAGGAGGGCCACCAGGCCCTGAGTGTCCCGCTGGTGAACATCCGGGTGGCGCTGCGCCGCGCCGTCGCGGCCGGCGTGCTCAGCGACGCCGAGGCGGTGCTGCTGCTGGACATCGGCCGGGAGCTGCCCTTCCGGCGGCGGTCGTACCGGGCGCTGGAGCGCAGCGCGCCACCCGAGGCGGCGGGCGTGGTGAACCGGTTCCTGACGTGGCACCGGCAGGACCCCTGCGACACCAAGGGCACCGACGCGCGGTTGCTGCTGTCGATGGCCGCGGACGACGCTCCCGAGCTGTGTCCGGCGCATGCCGGCGACCAGCCGATCGACAACCTGCACACCCGCTTCCTGGACACCTGGCGGTCGCGGTTCGCCGGAGAGTCGGTCGGCGGGCACTGGGTCAGCGACCGGGAGGCCGCCACGGTGCTGATGCTGCTGCACCCCGAGTCGACGGCCTGGCACCGGCGGGGCGTGCTGGCCGGGTTGGCCGAGGTCGACATCGCCGACCCGATGGTCGAGGAGCACGCCCGGGAGGTGGCCCGCCGGCGAGGGCTGACCGCCGCGCCGCCGAGCGGGTGGGACTGGCTGACCGACTCCGAACGGGCACTCGACGACCGCGAGGCGGTGCTGCGGGTGCTGGTACGGGCGTTCGGCACCTCGCCACACCGCAGCCTCGCGCTGTGGATGGTCGCGGCGCCACTGCGTACCCCCGCGTTGCTCGCCGCGGCACGGCAGGTCGCGGCGACCGCGGCGTCGCTGAACGAGACGCTCGTTCCGCGTACGACGGGGCACCGCCGCCCGGGTGGCCGGCTGCACTTCCGCACCGAGGTCGTCGACGCGTGCTTCGCGCGGCTGTGGGGCTGTGCCGCCGACGGGCTGGAAGCGGCGGCGTGGGACCGGGGGTTCGTCGACCTGGCGGCGTTCCGGTACGCCGCCGAACCGCTGGTCGCGTACGTCAAGGCGTTCGGTGCCCCGCGACTGCCTGCGGTGGCCACGCGCGCGCAGGAGAACACCCTGGCCGGTTCAGCGGCCCGGATCGGCTGAGGAGGAGTCGGATGAGCGGCACCGTGAAGGCGGCACTGATCTACCCCCCGCTGACCGATCCCACGTCGGGATACCACTCCCTGAACTACCTCGACTCCTACGCCCGGGCGCAGGGGCACCGGCCGGCGGAGATCATCGATGCCAACATCGAGGCGTTCCACCACTCGTACACCCCATCGGCCTACGAGTGGCTGCGGAAGGAGCTGTCCCGGCTCTCGATCGACGACCTCAGCGGCCCGGACGCGCTGATGGCCCGGGCGAACCAGCTCGGCCTGCCCGACCCCGATCCGGAGCGACTGCGCCGGTCGATCGGGGTGTTGCAGGATCCGACCCTGTTCTACGACTACCGGCACTACCAGGACGCCGTCGAGGGCGTCATCTCCTGGATGGACGCGCTCGGCACGGTCGGGTTCCCCGGGCAGTTCCACGCCGGCTTCCGGCTCCACCCGCCACCGATGATCTCGATCGGCTCGGTGGCGGCGCTGACCGACGAGGCACTGCTCGCGCGGCTCAACCGTCCCTTCCTGCCGTACTACGAGGACGTGCTGATCCCGCGGCTGGCCGCCGGAGGGCACCAGGTGATCGGCATCAGCGCCACCTACCAGTGGCAGCTGCCGTTCGCGCTCTGGATCGCCCGACTCATCCGGCAGGCCTGCCCGGACGTCTTCCTCATCGCGGGCGGCACGGAGATCTCCGACGTCTGGAAGTGCGCCAGCAAACCCGAGTACGTCTTCCAGGTGCTGGCCGACTTCGACACGATCGTGGTCGGGGAGGGGGAGAGCGCGTACACGGAGATCCTGGACGCGGTGGCGGCGGGCACGCTGCCGGCCGGGCACCCCAACGTCCGGCTGCACCCCAAGTACGGTCGCCAGCGTCAACTGCCCCTGCGCTACGAGCGCCTGGCGCAGGTGCCGGTGCCGGACTTCTCCGGCCTGCCCTGGGACCTCTACCTCAGCCCGGAGCGGTTCGTCTACTACTCGCCGAGCCGAGGCTGCTACTGGAACAAGTGCACGTTCTGCGACTACGGCCTGAACACCGACGGCCCGACCAGCCCGTGGCGGCAGGACACGGTGGACACCATGGTCGCGGACGTCACCGAGCTGTCGAAGTTCGCCAAGTTCATCTACTTCTCGGTCGACGTGCTCGCTCCCGCGACCATCCTGCGTTTCGCCGAGCGGGTCGTCGAGCGAGGGCTGGACTTCCGGTGGGGTGCCGAGATCCGGCTGGAGAAGTACTGGTCGGACGAGCGCTGCGAGTTGTTGAGGCGCAGTGGCTGCGTGGCCATCTCGGTCGGCTTCGAGTCCGGTAACCAGCGCATCCTCGACCTGATCGACAAGGGCACGAAGCCGGAGCAGGCACGACGCACCATGATGGCGATGACCAAGGCCAACATCGGTGTGCAGATGATGGGCTTCACCGGCTTTCCCACCGAGACCCGCGAAGAGGCGCTGGACAGCGTCAACTTCCTGCGTGACAACCCGGACCTGTGGACCCTCGGCGGGCTCGGCGACTTCATGCTGACCCCGGGTGCCATCGTCGCCAAGGAGCCGGACCGGTTCGGCCTCACCAACGTACGGCCGGTGGAGGGGTCGGACATCGTCCGGATGCTCAAGTACGACGAGCCGGTGACCGAGGCGGCGCAGGCCGAGGTCGCCCAGGCCAAGGCCGGCCTGAACCCCGGGCACTACCACCGTCCGTGGCTGGGCAGCACCGACACCCCGCACACGTTCTTCTACCACGACCGGTACGGCACGGCCGTGCGTGGCGTCCTCGCCCACGACCGGGTTCGGCACGACACCGACGACCAGACCGAGTTCCTCGCGAACGGCTCCTTCGTGGACCGCGACGACGAGCAGGTCTGGGAGGCGTACCGGCGGATCCGGTCCGACGAGCAGGAGGGCGTCCCCGGCGACCTGCCGGCGGACCGGCACCTGTTCCGCCGGGTCGACGGTCAGGTGTTCGCGCTCAACCGCAGCAGTCGGCTGTTCCTGGATCTGTTCAATGCGCCGCTCACCCTCGCCGAGGCGCAGCGTCGGCTCTGGATCGTCGAGCCGACAGTCGCGGACCGGGTCTGGCGGACCTTCATCGGGCAGCGGCTGATCCGGCGGCACCGGCTGCCGGCCCCGCCCGAGCCGGCGGGCTGACAGCGCCGTCCGCTGCGGCCCGCCCGGCGCGGCGGCGTCACCAGCGTGCCACACCGATTCGGCGCGGGTGGAGGAGCGCGGCCCCTCGATGACGACCATGTGCCGCCGCCGACCGGCCGCCAATCGGCATTGCGGGCGGCGTCGAGGACGGTGGCGCGCCCACCGGACAGTAGGGGGTCGGCGAACGGCACGTGGACGACCCCGAGTTGCCCTTCGGACGACCCAGGTCTGTCGATCCTTCGTTACCGGACGTTCGGTGTCGCGTCGACTTGAATCGATAGGGTTTGTTGGCCGCCACCGACGGCGGTTTGTGCGGAGGGACGTCGATGCGCAGGACAACGGACTGGCAGGCCCGCGCCCTGGGCGCTCTCGCGGTTGCGGTCGCGCTGGTGGCGGCCCTGCTGCCGCCGGCCCCTGCGGCTGCCGCGAGCGCGGGCTTCAAGGCGGCGACGCTGAACATCTTCTACGGGCTGAGCCAGGCCGACTTCGTGCACGACCTGAACCTGATCGCGTCCAAGGCAGACCTCGTCGGTCTCAACGAGGTCGGTGCCCGCAAGGCGTTCCTGGAGAGCTGGGCGGCCGACAACGGCTGGTGGTTGTACGCGCCGGGCGGGACCAACCAGGCTGGCGAAGCGTTGATCGCCAGGAAGAGCATGTTCGACGTACTCGACAAGGGGTCGATCTTCGTCTGTGACACCAACGGCCCCGGCGAGGTGCCGCCCGCGCGGTACAACAACTGGGTCAAGTACCGGCACAAGGCCAGTGGCCGCAACGTGACCCACATCAACGCCCACGCGGTGGCCGGCATCGAAAACGCCGGCCGGCCCGAGGATCTGCCGCGCACCAGATGCGCCGAGGCGCACTTCCGCGGCCTCAAGGACCTGGCGGTCGACAAGCAGGACGAGGGCCAGGTCATCGTGAGCGGAGACCTCAACGTCGACTTCAGCGCCGACCGGAGCTACGGGTACGCGAAGTTCCCGTGGCAGGTCTTCGAGGCCAGCGAGCTGCCGAATCTGCGCTCCAACTACAACCTCTACGGCGAGAAGGGCACCGGAACCCACGGCAACCGACATATCGACTACGTCTACTTCTGGAAGCGGCTGCCCGAGTACCAGCTGATGTGGATGACCGGCTACGACATAGTCGGGGGCACCAAATCCGACCACAACGGTGTCGTCGCGACATTCTCCATCCAGAACTGACGCGCCCGCCTTCGGCCGGCCACGAGTTTCTGGAGCGGTTTGTGCGCCGGGGGCAGACGCCACACCCAGAAGACGGCGACGCCTGCGTGCGTCAGGCCAGGGTGTACTCCAAGACGTAGGAGTGGCCGCCGTCGTCGGACTGGATGATCTCGAAAGCTCCCGCGAGCCCGGTGAGGTCACCGGAGCCTGTTCCCGGGACGACGCGGATCGCGAGTTGCTCACCGTGGCTGCCGGGTGCGCTGTGTTGCAGGACGTGGTGGCATTTATCGCGCAGCAGCCTTGCAGACGACGCTGACATTTCCGGACGGTGACCCTCGGAAGCCCTGCTCACTGCTCCGGCGGAGGGCCGACAGAGCGTCGATAGTCGCGTCTCACCCCGTGGGTGACCGACCAAGCCCGGCGGGTTGGCCAGCGTCCAGCCGAGAGCGGTACATAGGATGCGCTGATGAACCCGCCTGGTGATCTCGTGGGGCGGCAGTCGGAGGCCGAGCTGCTGACTCATAACTCACTCAACGGGGCGACCGGTGGTATCTGGCGGGTGAACCGCGATAGCCGGAATACGATCTTGAAGATCGCGGCCCCGCCTGGCCGGAACGGGGTGCCCGCGCACTGGGCGGCGAGCACCGACCAGGGCCACTGGAACTACTGGCAGCGAGAAGCCCTGGCCTACCGCGATGGGCTGGCGGAGACTGCCTATTCGGCGGCGGGCATCCGCGCTCCGGCCCTGCTGGAGTGGACGGACCGGCCCGACGGGTCGGTCGCGCTGTGGCTGGAGCACGTCGACGGTGTGCCAGGCACCGCGGCAACGCCCGCGACGCTTGGCGACTTCGCCGAGCGGCTCGGCGCTGGGCACGCGTTTTGGCTGCGCCGGCGCCCCACCGAGCCATGGTTGTCCCGCGACTGGCTGCGCGACTACACCACGACCCGCCCCGTCACCGAACCGATCCCCTGGGACCATCCCACCGCGGCCTCGGCCTGGCCGCACGACCTGCGGGCCAGCCTACGAGAGCTTTGGCTCCGCCGGTACGACGTGCTGCGTGCCACGGATGAGCTGCCCCGCACCCTCTGCCACCACGACGTCTGGCCGACGAACCTGATCGTCGACGACTCGGGGCCGGTGCTGCTGGACTGGAGCTTCGTCGGCCCAGGTCCACTCGGCGAGGACGCCGCCAACCTCATCCTCGACACGTTCTTCGACGGCCTGGTCGACCTGGTCCTGATCGACGAGGTCGTCGAACTGGTCACCACCGGCTACCTTCGCGGCCTCGCCGGCGCGGTGGACGCCGCTACCGTCCGCCGTGCCATCCAACTCACCGGCGCCGCGAAGTACTTCTGGTTAGCCCCCTTTATGCTCAACCACCTCATAACCACGCCCACGGATACCCGCCAGACCTACGACCTCCGTAACACGGTCACGATGTTCACCGGTCGCCGCCGCCCGCTGGAGTTGGTCGCGGCCTGGTTTGAGAAAACCCGCTGACCCCAGCTGGTCACCGCCCTGAACGCTGGCCAGGTGCAGCCGGACCGGACACCGGATCTGACTACCCTCTCGGTCGAACACACGGGATGTCGGCCGGCAAATGACCGCGGCCCGCGAGGAGCTTACGGCGGGCTGGGGCACCGACGGGACGTTGTCCGACTCGCCACCGCCTGACACCAGGAACTCTCGTGCCACCGACGCCGCCCGGGACCGCGGCGATCTGCTGCCGCACCTGGCCAAACGGGCGTCGCGCGACGGAGGTGCAGGGCGAAGGCGGTGATCCAGGTCCAGCCAGCTCCGATGGTGAGGCGCTGGCACAGGCCGCGGTATTCGGCGATGGCCAGGCCCTGGATGAGGACAAGCATGGTCACGCGGGCGACCGTGCTTGTTGGCGCCCAGACACAGGACCGACGGTGGGCCGCGTGGAGTGCCCAGGTGAAGGTCAGCAGCGGCAGGGACAGGAACGCCACGCTGCCGGCGGCGTGGTGCGCGATGCCGTGCCAGCTGCGCTGGGCCTGCCCAGCGACGTCGGTGACGAACAGCCCGAAGGCGATGAGGGCGACACCGAACAGGCCGGTGAGGGCCGCCGCGATCCAGGCGGTACGGATAGTCCGAGCCGAGCAGGCCCCTGGGAGACCCGGCAGGAGAGACTTCGGCTGCGGAGGATCAGGTCTGCCGCCACACCCGGAACGTCTGCTCACGTCGCCACGTGCCATCGGGTTGTCGTGCCTCGTTGCGCCAGCGGAACTCGTCTGCCTCGATGTCCGAGAAGGTCCAGCGGAGGTCGCCGCCGTCGAGCACGATCTGGTCGCCGACACGGGCGGCCAGGAATGTGTGAGTTCGACGCCGTCCCGGTCCCACCCACGTCGAGCGCCAGACCCCGGCGCCGGCGGTGGGATCGGGGAATCGCACGCTGACGCCGTGTTCGACGCCCGGCAGGATCCAGACATCGGTGGTGGCCCGGCCGCCCAGGGCGTACCCGAAGTGCCACTCGCCTCGTCGAACGGTCGAGGACCCGTCGGGGCCGTACTCCGTGCAGTCCAACGCCCAGGAGCCGGTGAACTGTCCGAACAGGCTGAGGTCGACGCCGTCGGCCGGCTCGTCGGCGAGGAAGGCGGCACCGATGGCATCGGATGACGTGAGCACCATGCCAGAACGATAGCGCCCGCCCGTGGCGGCGCGATCAAGGAAAACGAGATTGGTCGATCCTTGACACCCGTTGATGCGATCGCTAACACTGGTCCGCAACGCGCACTTAACGAGCAGAACACATTGTGCCTGTACCGCTCGGCGCACCAGTGTTGTCCCGTTCGGCAGGTTGCCCGTCGCGCAAAACCATCTTGACCCCGAGCCACGCACGGTTTGATCTTGTTAACGCTAACATTGATGGTCGCCCGGAGGAGGAGTCGTGACCCTGGCCAACGGCTACGTCCGCATCCGGATCCTGGCCCTCTCCGCCGTGGCCGCCGCCGCTCTCGTGGTGGTCGCCGACGGACCGGCGCAGGCCGCCACGCTGCCGACCGGTGCCGTCTCCCTGGAGGCGGTCAACCAGCCCGGACGGTACGTGCGGCACGTCGACTACCTCGGGCAACTCGATCCGGTGACCTCCGGCAGCGCCAACCAGGTCAAGCTCGATGCCACCTTCACAGTGGTCAACGGTCTGGCATCACCCGCCTGCTACTCGTTCCAGACCAAGAACGGCATGTTCCTGCGGCACCGCGACTACCGGCTGCGGATCGACCCCAACGCCGGTGACGCGACGTTCCGAGCCGACGCCACATTCTGCGCGGTGGAGGGATCGGTCGCCGGATCGGTGACGCTGACCTCGTACAACTACCCGAACCGGCGCATCCGGCACCGCGACTTCGCGCTCTGGCTCGACGCCTACCAGGACACGGCCACGTTTCGGGCGGACAGCTCCTTCCGCCTCGTCGCGCCCTGGGCGCCCAGGACCACCAGAGGCCCGGTGATCCCGGGCCTCTTCGCCGACCCGCACATCGCCGCCTTCAACGGTCGCTACTACCTGTACCCGACCACTGACGGCTACGCGAGCTGGGCCGGCAGCTACTACAAGGCGTTCTCCTCCACCGACCTGGTCAACTGGACCGACCACGGCGTGATCCTCGATCACGGCCCGGACGTGTCCTGGGCGGACAACTCGGCCTGGGCGCCGGCGGTGGCGAGCGCCAACGGCCGCTACTACCTGTACTTCAGCGGCGGCGCGGCCAGCGGCAACACCACCAAACACCTGGGCGTCGCGGTGGCCGACAGCCCCACCGGGCCATTCCACGACGCGCTGGGCCGGCCACTCATCCGAGGTGACACGTTCTCCGGCGGGCAGGC